>DASZIQ010000090.1:0-109105 GCA_035948945.1 Solirubrobacteraceae bacterium | reverse complement strand
ACGATCTCCTCGCGGCCGATCTCGTCGATCGTGCGCGTCTCGTCCGCCCCCTGCAGGCGGTCGAGCTCGCCCAGCACGGCGCGCAGCGTAAGCGCCATGTTGTCGCCGGTGTCGCCGTCGGCGACGGGGAACACGTTGAGGTCGTTGACCTCCTGGCGGCGGGACTCCAGATGCGCCAGCGCGCCGGCGACGGCAGCCCGAAAGCGCAGCAGGTTGGTGTCGGTCACTGCGGTCTGCATCGTCCCGTCCGCCCTGGCGTGCCGCAGGCCATGCAAGGAGCTACGCGGAACGCCCGTCAAGGTTACGCAACCCACCGGCGCGCGGCCCTGTCGCCGGGCAGGCGGGGCTCCGGAGAAACCCTCAGAGCGCCTTGACGACCTTGCCGGCTTTTAGGCAGCGGGTGCAGACATACACCCGCTGCGGCGCCTTGCCGACCAGGATCCGCACCTTCTGCAGGTTCGGCTCGAAGCGCCGCCGGGTGGCGACCATCGAGTGGCTGCGGCTGTTGCCGTACGCCGGGCCCTTGCCGCAGCTGTGACATACCTTGGCCATTGCGAAGCGCAGTCTAGCCGATTCAACCTCAGTCCCTCCGTGCAAACCGGTTGAGCTCGTTGCACAGACCCGCCATCCACATCACGGCCTCGGCGGCATGACGTCCCTGGTCGCGCTTGTCCCCGCCGGAGCGCGCGAGCGCCTGCTCCATCGTGTCGCACGTGAGCACGCCGAAGGCGCAGGGGACGCCGGTGTCGATCTGCACCCGCATGATCCCGCGCGCGGCCTCGGCGCAGACGAAGTCGTAGTGGTCGGTCTCGCCGCGGATCACCGCTCCCAAGCACGCCACGCCAGCTATGCGTCCCGACCTGGCCGCATAGCTGGCGGCCAGCGGAAGCTCGAAGGTGCCTGGCACATTGAACACCGGCACGTCCGTATGCCCGGCCTCCGCAAACGCCTCGCTGGCGCCCGCTACCAGGCGTGTGGCGAGGTCCTCGTAGAACCGCGCTACAACCATGGCGTAGCTCATGGGCAGCGCTCCTGCTCGCCCATGCTCACGCGGCCCCGCCCGGCCGCTCGCCCCGCTCCTGACGCTCATGCGCCTGCTCGCGGTCGTGGGCGCGCTCGGAGTGCAGCAGCTCCTCGTCGAGGTTGAGACCCTGGTGGTGGAGGATGTGGCCCATGCGCCGCGCCTTGGTGCGCAGGTAGTCGGTGTTGTGCTCGTTGGGGGCCTGCTCGATCGGCAGCTGCGCGGAGACCGACAGGCCGTACCCCTCCAGGCCGCGGATCTTCTTCGGGTTGTTGGTGAGAATGCGGATCGAGGAGAGCCCCAGATCGGAGAGGATCTGCGCGCCGATCCCGTAGTCGCGCAGGTCGGCCGGCAGCCCCAGGCGCTCGTTGGCCTCGACCGTGTCGAGGCCGTCCTCCTGCAGGCGGTAGGCGCGCAGCTTGTTCAAGAGGCCGATCCCGCGGCCCTCCTGTGACAAATAGAGCAGCACCCCCTCCCCCTCGCGCTCGATCATCGCGAGCGCCGCTTCCAGCTGCTCGCCGCAGTCGCAGCGCAGCGAGTGGAAAACGTCGCCGGTAAGGCACTCCGAATGCACGCGCACCAGCACGTCGGGGCGCCCGGCGACCTCGCCCTTGACGAGCGCGACGTGGTGCTTCTCGTCGACCAGCGAGCGGTAGCCGACCGCCTCGAAGTCCCCGAACGCCGTGGGCAGCCGCGTCGCGACGACGCGTTCGACGAGCCGGTCGTTGCGCCGCCGGTAGGCGATCAGGTCGGCGATCGTCACCATCCGCAGCCCGTGCCGCTCGCAGTAGTCGGCGAGGTCGGGCACGCGCGCCATCGAGCCGTCCTCGTTCATGATCTCGCAGATCACCCCGGCCGGGATCAGCCCCGCCAGGCGCGCCAGGTCGACGCTCGCCTCGGTGTGCCCGGTGCGCTCCAGCACGCCGCCGGCCTTCGCCTTCAGCGGGTTGACGTGCCCCGGCTGCACGAGATCCTCGGGCTGCGACCCCGGGTCGACGGCGACCTGCATCGTGTGCGCGCGGTCGTGCGCGGAGACGCCGGTGGTAACGCCTTCGCGGGCCTCGATCGTGACCGTGAAGGGGGTCTGCAGGGCGGACTCGTTCTTCGCCGTCATCAGCTCCAGCCCGAGCTCTTCGCAGCGTTCGGGGCTGAGCGCCAGGCAGATCCAGCCGCGCGCCTCTTTGGCCATGAAGTTGATCGCCTCGGGCGTCACGAACTGCGCGGCCATCACGAGGTCGCCCTCGTTCTCGCGGTTTTCGTCGTCGCAGACGACGACCATCCGCCCCTCGCGGATCTCCTCGAGCGCCTCCTCGATCGTGGCGAAAGCGATCGCCGGAGCCGCAGCAGGGGCGGTCGTGCCGGGAGCGGTGCGCGGCGTGGCGGCGGTCGTGGCGGTGTCGGTTCGGGGTGCGCTCATGCGCGGACCTCCAGCAGTCGCTGTACGTGCTTGGCGAGGATGTCGGCCTCTAGGTTAACCGCCTGCCCAACCACAGCCCGGCCAAGCGTAGTGCGCTGCAGCGTCTCGGGGATCAGCGAGACCTCGAAACCGCCCTCGCGCAACGCGCTGACGGTGAGGGAGATGCCGTCGAGGGCGATCGAGCCCTTCTGCACCACGTAGGGGAGCAGCTCGTGGTCGGCGTCGACCGCCACGACCCGGGAGAAGCCCTCCTCACGCAGCTCCGCGATGGCGCCCACCCCGTCCACGTGCCCCTGCACGATGTGCCCCCCGAGGCGCCCATCGGCGCGCAGCGCGAGCTCCAGGTTGACCGCGTCGCCGGGCGAGAGCGCGCCAAGCGTGGAGCGCTCCAGCGTCTCGCGGATCGCCTGCGCCTCAAACTCCCCGGAGCCCACATGGGTCGCGGTGAGGCAGACGCCGTTGACGGCGATCGAGTCCCCTGCTGCCATTGCGCGCGCCAAGGAGGTGCCGATCCGCAGCGTGGCGCCGTCGTCGCCGCGCTCAACGGAGAGCAAGGAGCCCATGTCAGCGATCAGGCCGGTGAACATCGCATCCCCGACGGTTGCTGCGCTCCGGCTGCCGGCGAGCACGCAGACGGGCGCACTGCCGCCGCGGCGCTCACCACTCGCGCAAACGCGCCGAGACCAGCAGGTCCTCGCCGACGCGGGCGCAGTCGAACGTGAGCGCGCGAACCGCGTCGGCGATGGACTCCACGCCTTCGCCCTCCAGCGGGTCGCGCGCGGTGCGCCCACCGAACAGCAGCGGCGCGAGGAAGAGGCGGATCTCGTCAATCTCGCCAGCGTCGAGGAAGGCGCCCGCGAGGTGGGGGCCGCCCTCCAAGAGCAGCGAGGCGACGCCGAGGGCACCGAGTTGGTCGAGAGCGGAGCGCACGCGCGCGGGCTCGTTCTCGCCCGTCGCGACGACCACCTGCACACCCGCCGCCTCCAGGGCGTCGGTGTCCGCGCGGGCCGCGGCTCTGGAGACGACCACCGTCAGCGGGATCTCCGCGGCGGCCGCGAGCAGGCGCGAGTCGGAGGGCAGGCGCGCGAGCGAGTCGAACACCACGCGGCGGGGTTGCTCGGAAGGGCAGGTGGGGGTGCCGTCGGGGCGCGCCGTCAGCAGGGGGTCGTCGGCGAGCGCGGTGCCGATGCCGACCACCACCGCGTCGACCGAGGCGCGCCAGCGGTGGGCAAGCTCGCGCGAAGCCTCGCCGCTGATCCACTGCGAGTCGCCCGCGCGCGTGGCGACCTTGCCGTCGAGCGTCATCGCGGACTTGAACAGCACCCACGGGCGCCCCACACGCGCGTGCTTGCGGAAGGCCTGGTTGAGCAGGCGGGCGCGCGTGGCGAGCTCGCCGTCGGCGAGCACCACCTCGACCCCCTCGTCGCGCAGGATGCCGAGGCCACGACCGGCGGCCTTCTCGGTGGGATCGTCCGAGCCGACGACGACGCGCCCGATCCCGGCCTGCACGATCGCCTCGGTGCAGGGCGGCGTCTTGCCCTCGTGGCAGCAGGGCTCAAGCGACACGTACAGCGTGGCCCCGGAGAGGTCGGCGAGACCGCAGGCCTCGATCGCGTTGACCTCGGCGTGGGCGGCGCCGAAGCGTTCGTGCCACCCCTCCCCCAGCACCTCCCCGTCGCGCGCGATCACCGCGCCGACCACGGGGTTGGGCTTGACCGCCCCGATGCCGCGGCCGGCGAGCTCGATCGCACGCGCGAGGTGCAGAAGGTCGGTGTCGGTGACGACGGTCATCCCAACTGTCCAGGATAACCTCCCCGTGCGGGCCGAAGTGTCGAACGTGAAAGTTGACTCACGCGCGCAGGAGGACGACCCCGGGCGGCGACGGCGGACGCCTCACCTCCGCACAGGGAACCCACCCCCACGGGCGACCGCGGACTCACCCCCCCATGGGGCGACCACGGGCTCACCTCCCCGCGCAGCGCCCGCCGCGCAGCCGGTAGACCACGACTTCGGGGCCGGGGCGGGCGTAGGCGAGCGGGTAGTAGTCGAAGGACCAGTCGAAGTTGAACGCCACCGGACGGGCCCCGGCGGCGTAGGGGGAGACGTGGTAGACGACTTCCCCGGCACGCGCGAGCGCGCGGTAGTAGGCGACGGCGAGCGGCGCGCGCGCCGGATCGGCGAACGCGCGGGCGGACTCCGCGGAGCCGCTCAGCACCCAGCAGTAGCCTTCGCGCTCGTAGAACGGAATCAGCGCGGGGGCGAGCGTGAGCTCGTAGTTTTCGAGGCTGAGGACGTGACCTTCGCCGGACAAGAGCGCGCCCGACGCGCCGATCCGCGAGCGCAGCGACTGGTACTTCAGCCAGCGGTCGCCGTCGGCGACGGAGAGCGTGGGGCGCCCGACGTCCTGCACCCACTCGTCGGGCACGACAGGCTCGACGACCACCTTCGCGCCGACGGGCACGTGCGCGACCATCCACGCACGCGCGAGAGCGCGAGTGTCGGCGCGCGCAAGCACGAGCCCCGAGTGGACGCTAAACACGACCCCCTGCACGCACAGCGCGAGCACGGCCAGCGTCGTGAACACGACCAACGTGATCCGCGGGCGCGCGGGGACGGCATTTATTTGGATGAGCTCCGCCGGCCGAGCCGGCTCCGCCATGTGCGTGCGTCGTTCAAAAAATCGCTGGGTGGCTCGCGCCAGTGCCCGGGCGCACGACAATGCCGCGAACGCGGCGAGCAGACAGAGAATCGGGAAGATCGGCAACAGCCAGCGCCCGAAGTAGCGCCCCTCGGAGCCCATGAAGAGCAGGTAGAGCAGCGGCGCCG
The DNA here is from genome assembly GCA_035948945.1 of Solirubrobacteraceae bacterium. GTDB lineage: Bacteria > Actinomycetota > Thermoleophilia > Solirubrobacterales > Solirubrobacteraceae > Palsa-744. The sequence goes on along the minus strand of DASZIQ010000090.1, from coordinate 103,841 downwards.
GCACGAGCACCCAGCCAAGCCGGCGCTCGCGCCACCAGACCATCGCCGCACCGGCCAGCGCGGCCACCGCCGGCACCCAGCCGAGACCCCAGGTGAGTACCCACAGGTAGTAGGCGAGCCCGCTCTCGCGCGGCGCGCCGAGCTTGCCCTGGGCTTCGCCGGAGAGCGAGGACTGGTGGGCGAGGCCCTGCTCGAAGGCGTGGAAGTCGAGCACCGAGTAGGGGTCGGCCACAAGGAAGGCCACCAGCGCGGCGGCGCCGGCGAGCACGAGGCCAACCAGGACCGGCCGCCCCGCCGGCACCGGGCGCGGCCTGCCCGCACCCCCCGCAGCAACTCGACCGCCCGCGCCCTCGCCCCCCACGGCCGCTCCCTCCACCGCAACTCGACCGCCCGCGCCCTCGTCCCCCGCCGATGCTCCTCCCGCCGCTGCTCCCCCCACGGCTGCTCCCCCACGCGCGGCCGCTACGCGCCGCGGGATCGGCGCTAGGTACTGCGCCGCGGCAGCGGCCAGCAGCGGTAGCAGCACGATCCCGGCGGTGTACTTCGTCGCGCACCCGAGGCCGAGGCCGACCCCCGCCAGCAGGTAGTCGCGCGCGCGGCCTTTGCGCAGCACGCCCGCCGTGCCCAGCAGCGAGAGCGTCAGCGGCGCGAGCGTGGGGACGTCGTTGAGCGCGAGGTGGGCGTAGAAGACCGGCAGGAACGCGACCGCCTCCAGCGCGGCGGCGAGCAGCGCGACGCCGCGGTCGAAGAGGCGCGCGCCGGCGAGGTACAGCAGCCACACGGCGAGCGTGCCGAGCAGCGCGGCGCACACGCGCGCGAGCGTGAAGACCGCCGTGGGGTTGACGGCAAACGTGTGCGAGACCCCCGCGCGGCCGCCGAACCAGGCGGCGAAGACGAGCCGCAGCAGGTCGGTGTAGGCGGGCGGGTTGGCGAAGTAGTGGGGGTTCCACCCCAGCGTGAGCATCCCGATCGCGCGCGGCACGAAGTGGGCGTCCTCGTCGGAGTTGTAGGCGTAGGGAAGGCCCTGCCGGATCCCCCACAGGCGCAGGCCGAGCGCGAGGAGCAGCACCAGCGCGAGGGCCAGCCACACCAACCGCCGTCCCTTCGCACGCCCACCGCTCACCGATCCGCTGTGTGCAAGCGGACCGCCACCAGCCTGCCCGGTCCCGCCCACAGCTGCACGATCCGCGCGTGCAGCAGCCGTCTCTCCGGCAGCCGCGGCAGGCGAACCTGCCCGCCCTCCCGCGGGGGACGCTGCGCCCGTGCTCCCCTCAGCAGTTGCCATAGACCGCGTAGTAGCGGCTCGTGTAGATCCGCCGGAAGCCGGGCAGCGCGACCTGGTCGAGCGGGTTGTCGCCGACGTCGACGATCGCCTCCTGGAAGACGGCGGCGCCGAGTGGGTACACCGCGACGCTGGCGCGCGCGATCCGGTCGGTGAGCGTGGGGTCGCCGGCTTCCGAGTCGGCGCGCGCCTCGCTGCGGGCGACGATCTCGCGCTGGTTGCTCGCGCCGAGGATCCAGCGGGCGTCGGGGATCAACTTGTTGTCGGGCAGCGAGAGCAGCGGGCAGCGCGCCAGTTCGGCGCGCACCGCGGGGCTGTGCAGGGCGGCGGCGAGCCCTTCGTGGAAGTCGTCGTGGTAGGCGAGCGTGGTGCGGGCGTTGGAGAGGGACGTAACCGACACCGCCGCCACGGCGCCGTACACGAGCAGCGCCGCGCCGGCCGCCATCCACACGCGTCGCAGCGCCGAGCCGGCGCGCAGCAGCGACCAGCCGCCGATCGCCAACGCGCAGAACGGCAGCAGCAGCGCCGCGGCGCCCATCATGTAGCGGTCGATCACCGACGCCCCGGCGGCGCCCTCGGCGACATACACAAGCAGCAGCAGCGCGAGCACTGCCAGCGGCACGCGCGCGCGGCGGGGCGTCAGCCAGATCCCGAGCACGGCGCCGGCGAGGCCGCCGAGCACGATCGGCAGCTTGTCGATCCGCACCAGGTAGCGCCACGTGGCGGCGAGCACCGCGGTGAAGCCCTTCGTGCGTTCCAGTTCGGCGGCGAGCACCGCGGTGGAGTGCAACGAGTAGAGCGGGTCGCCGGTCACGAGCGTGTCGATCGCGACCCACAGCAGCGGCGCGGCGGCGACCAGCGCGGCGTAGCCGAGGAGCGTGCGCGGCGACGGACCGACCGCCGGCGCACCGCGATCCGCCCATGGTGACGTGCCGGCAGCCACGCTCCCGCGCCCTGCCCCCGACCAGAGGAGCGCGCGCGCCGGCCACGCACACCACAGCCAATACACCCCCGCCAGCACCCACGCGTCGGGGCGCAGCAGGCCGGCGAGCGCGAGCAGCACGAACACCGGCACACCGCGGCGCGACCGCTCGACCTCGAGCGCCGTGGCCCACACGATCAGCGCGAGGTAGGTGAGGTCGAGGTAGCCCTGCGCCGCGAGGTTGGCGTCGTACAGGCGCGTCAGCGTCAGCAGCGCCGCGAGCACGGCCACGAGCGGTCCGAAGCAGAGACGGGTGAGGCGGAAGAGACCGGCGGTGAGCGCCACGAACGAGGCGATCGAGCCGAGCACCATCAGCCGCGCGCCGGTCTGCCCGAAGAGCGAGCAGAGCATCCCGAAGGCGATCGCCAGCGGGTGCTCGGTGGGGGCGCGGTAGACGTTGAAGTCGGGTAGCTGCAGGTGCAGCAGGTCGCGCCCCCACAGCAGCGCGTAGAAGGAGTCGTAGGTGGGGTAGGTGGGAAAGGCGAAGTACCCCACGAGCGCCCCCACGCAGAGCGCCGCGAAGCCGAGCCGAGCCCAGGTGGCACCCGGCACCGCGCGCAGGCGGGCGAGCAGTGAGTGGGGCGGGCGGGACCGAATCCGCTGGGCGAGCGTGGCGCTCTGCATTGGCTAGAGCTTATGTGGACGGTAGGCTGTGAGGCGATGGCAAGACCCTGCCCGCAATGAAGCTGATCATCCAGATCCCCTGCTGGGATGAGGCCCAGACGCTGCCGCTGACGCTCGCCGAGCTGCCGCGCGAGCTGCAGGGCTTCGACACGGTCGAGTGGCTGGTGATCGACGACGGCTCGCGCGACGAGACGATCGAGGTGGCGCGCCGCCACGGCGTCGACCACCTCGTGGCGCTGACCAACCACAAGGGCCTCGCCTCCGCCTTCCAGGCCGGCCTCGACACCTGCCTGAAGTTGGGCGCCGACGTGATCGTCAACACCGACGCCGACAACCAGTACCACGGCCCCGACATCGCGCGGCTGGTGGCGCCGATCCTCGAGGGCCGCGCCGACATGGTCGTCGGCGACCGCGAGGTGGACTCGATCGAGCACTTCTCGCCGCTGAAGAAGGCCCTGCAGCGGCTCGGCTCGTGGGTCGTGCGCCAGGCCTCCTCGACCTCGGTGCCCGACACCACCTCGGGCTTCCGCGCGTACAACCGCGAGGCCGCGCTGCAGGTGCAGGTCGTCTCGAAATTCACCTACACGCTGGAGACGATCATCCAGGCCGGCAAGCTGCTCGTGGCGGTCGAGCACGTCCCCGTGCGCACCAACCCCGCCACGCGCGAGTCGCGCCTGTTCCCCTCGATGGGAGCGTACGTGCGCCGCAATGCGGTGTCGATCTTCCGCATCTACGCCCAGTACGAGCCGCTGCGGATCTTCTGGAGCCTCGCCGCGGTGATCGGCGTGGCGGCGCTCGGCGTGTGGATCCGCTTCGTCGTCGCCTACGCCGAAGGCAACGGCAAGGGCCACGTGCAGTCGCTGATCCTCGGCGCGGTGCTGTTCATCGCCGCCGTCGTGCTGTGGGCGCTCGGCGTGATCGGCGACCTGCTCGCCGCCCAGCGCGTGCTCACCCAGCGCACGTTCGAGCGGGTGCGGCGGATCGAGCTGCAGCTGGACGTGCCGCCCTCGCACTACGAGCCCGGCGGCGGCCCCCCGGGGCGGGCGGGCGTCGAATCCTCCGCGCCTGCGGGGGAGGGCCTCGACGGGGGCAGGCAGGCTCAGGAGCGCGAGGTGATCGGGGCTTGAAGGCCTGGCCTGCCCCTGGCGCGCGGCCGCTGGACAGGAGGTCCAGCGCCCACCGCCTCCGTGCCCAGCTTGCCCGCGCGGACGATCCCCCCCAATCACCCCCCCTCGTATGAGCGGCGCCGGCGTCACCATCTCCCGCGACGGGATCGTCACGGGCAACACCTACGACAAGTACGGGGCCACCAACCCGCTCGCGCGGCGGCTGATGGCGGGGTTCGAGCGCGATCTCGACGGGCTGCTCGCGCGCGCCGATCCCGCTTCGCTGCTGGATGTGGGCTGCGGCGAGGGCGTGCTCGTGCATCGGTGGGCGCAGCGGCTGGAGGGCCGGCGGATCGTCGGCATCGATCTGGAGGAGGAGTCGATTCAGGCCGGCTGGGCGCAGCGGCAGGCGCCCAACCTCGAGTATCGCGTGATGCCCGCCGAGAACCTGCCGTTCGCCGACGGCGAGTTCGATCTGGCAAGCGCGATCGAGGTGCTCGAGCACGTGCCCGACCCCGCCCACACGCTCGCCGAGATGGCGCGCTGCGCCGAGCGCCACCTGCTCGTGTCGGTCCCGCGCGAGCCGCTGTGGCGCGCGCTCAACATGGCCCGCGGCGCCTACCTGCGCGAGCTCGGCAACACCCCGGGGCACCTCAACCACTGGTCGCGGCGCTCGTTCGTGCGCCTGCTCGCGCGCCACGGGACGGTCGCCGAGCTGCGCTCGCCCTTCCCGTGGACGATGCTGCTTGTCCGCCTCTAGTCCCAACGTCTCCACGTCAGAGCCCGAGACCCCGACGGGCCCCGAGCCGACCCGCACCTACGCCAGCGGCGCGCGGCTGCTCTCCATCGGGATCGCCGCCACGGGGCTGCTGACGTTCGCCTACTTCTCGATCGCCTCCCACGTGTTGAGCGCCGAAGCCGCCCAGCGCCTGGACGTGCTGTGGTCGGTGATGTTCGTCGTGATCTCGGTGATCTACCGCCCCGTCGAACAGCTGCTCTCGCGCACGATCGCCGAGCGCCGGGCGCACGGCCACGCCCGGCATCCGCTGCGCGTCCCACTCGCGCTGCAGGCCGGCTTCGCGCTCGTCTTCCTCGTGGTCGCGCTGGCGCTGCACGAACAACTCATCCACCAAGTCTTCGACGGCTACACCGCGCTCTATTGGGTGCTAGTGGTCGGCACGCTCGCCTACGCCGGCTCCTACTTCGCGCGCGGCTGGCTGGCCGGCCACCAGTTCTTCGGCCTGTTCGGCGCGCTGGTGCTGATGGAGTCCACGTCGCGCATCTGCTTCGCGCTGGCGGTCGCGCTCGGCCTCGCCTCCGGCCAAACCGCGGTCGCGCTCGGCATCGCCGCCGCCCCGCTGCTCTCGCTGGTGGTGGTGCCCGCCGCCTTCGCACGGGCAGCGAGGGAGCGCCGGGACGCCGGGGCACAAATCATTCCTTCAGCCCCAGACCAACCGGACGCCACCCCGTTCACCGTTGACGAGGCCGACGCGGCGCTCGCCGGGCCGGGGACGGAGGGAGTTCAGGCGGTGGCAGCACACGAGGAGCTTTCGCTCTCGCGCGGCGGGCGCTTCGCGCTGTGGGTCTCCGGGATCATGCTCTCCGAGCAAACCCTCCTGAACGCCTCGGTGCTGACGGTCGACGCGCTCTCCCCCGACAAGGCGCTGGCGGGGATCGTCTTCAACGTAATGCTGATCGCCCGCGCCCCCCTGCAGCTCTTCCAGGCGATCCAAACCTCGCTGCTGCCCCACCTCACCGGCCTGGAGGCCCGCGAGGGCCACGCTGCCTTCGCTCACGCGATCCACCTCACCCTGCGCGCGATCGCCGCCTTCGCCGCGGCCGTGGCGCTCGGCTTGCTGGTCGTCGGCCCGTTCGTGATGGGCCACATTCTCTTCGGCCAGACCTACACCTACAGCCGCATCGGCCTCGCTTTGGTGGGTCTCGGCATGGGCATGCACCTCGCCTCGGGCACCCTCAACCAAGCCGCCCTGGCCCGCAACCGCGCCCGCGCCGCCGCGCTCTGCTGGCTCGCCGCGGCCGTCGTGTTCCTGGGTTGGATGTTCGTCCCGGCGGTCGGTGAACAGGTGCTTCGCGCGGAGATCGGGTATCTGGGGGCGACCACGCTGCTGGCGGTGTTGCTGGGGGTGTTGTATCGGCGGGGAACGCCCGGAGCGCCTCCTTGACGGTCTCCTTCAGACTCCTGCGCTTGTACTACGCGCGTACCAAGTCGCGCTCCTCACTCAGAACCACTCCCAACCGAGCACCCAGCGGAGCGAGCAGCGCGGCAAGCGTGCCGGCCGTCCGGCAACACGGGCGCCGAGCGCCCTCAGAACGCGTCGATCGACTCCGCGATCGCCCGGTAGGCCGCCCCCGGCTCGGGGGCATGGAAGATCGCCGAGCCGGCCACGAAGAGCGTCGTGCCCGCCTTGCGGCAGACCGGGGCGGTACTCGGGTCGATGCCCCCGTCCACCTCCAGCGCCGCCGAGGATCCCTCGCCATCCAGCAGCGCCCGCAGCCGCGCGATCTTCTGCGGCGAGCGCGCGATGAAGGCCTGGCCGCCCCAGCCGGGGCTGACCGTCATGCACAGCGCGAGGTCGATCGTGCCGGCAAGCTCGGTGAGCGCCTCGACGGGCGTGGCGGGGTTGATCGCGACGCCCACGCAGGCGCCGCCGGCGCGGATCTCGTTCGCGGCGTACTCCGCGTGCGGGGTGGCCTCCGCGTGGAAGGTGACCGAGTGCGCTCCGGCGCGCACGAACTCGCCCACCTGGCGCTCGGGCCGCTCGGTCATCAGGTGCACGTCGAGCATCCCCCCCACCTCCTCGACCCGCTCGCGCAGCGCCGACACCACCACGGGACCGAGCGTGATCGGGGGGACGAAGTGGCCGTCCATCACGTCCACGTGGATCACCCGCGCGCCGGCGGCCAGCACCTCGCCCACCTGCTCGCGCAGCGCCCCAAAGTCGGCGGAGAGGATCGAGGGCGCCACCCTCACCCCCGCGAGCAGCTCCTTTGTCGAGGCGCTCATCTCGTGTGCCTCTGAATCCAGTGCAGCCATGAGGGGCTCAGATTGGTTGCAGCATCGAGTCGCCGCAGTTGTTGCACTTGAGAATTGCGGTGGAGGACATTCTCACGATCGTCGAGTGCTCGCCGCAGTTGGGACACACCGAAGCGAGCTCGAAGCGGTGCAGGCAGTACACGCAGCGGTAGCGCCCCGGCAGGTTGGTCGGGCGCAGCCACGGCTCCGAGCAGTGCGGGCACAGCGGGCCGAGGTCGGACGGGGCAGTCTGGTCGCGCTCGCTGGCCATCACGCGCTCACTGGCGGCGCAGCCGCGCGATGAAGAAACCGGCGGTGCGGTCGCGGTGGGGCAGCGTCAGCACACAGCGCCCCTCGATCGCATGGGCTCCGACTGACCCCACCCGCCCTCCCGGCCGCTCGGCCGTACCCGTCCGCCGGCCAATCGCCAACCGCAGGTCGGGCAGCTCCGCACCCAGGTCCTCGAGCGCAAAGTCGCGGTGGGATGCCAGAAAGGCGGATATCTGGTGCTCATTCTCGGTTGCGGAGATCGTGCACGTAGAGTAGACCAGCACACCGCCCGGACGCACCGCTGCAGCGCCGGCTGCAAGGATCGCCGCCTGCGTTCGCGCGAGCTGCGCCAGATCCCCGGGCTCGATCCGCCAGCGCAAGTCCGCGCGCGCCTGCAGCGTCCCCAGCCCCGAGCACGGCGGGTCCACCAGCACACGGTCGAACGGCGCCTCGCCCGGCAGCGGCTGCGCCGCGTCGCCGAGCACCACCCGCACGCACTCCTGTGCCCGCAGACGCTCGACGGTCCGCCGCAGCTCCGCGGCGCGCCGGGGGTTGCGCTCCACCGCCACCACCTCGCCCCTGCCACCCATCAGCGCCGCGAGGTGCGTGGTCTTACCGCCTGGCGCGGCGCACAGGTCGAGCACCCGCTCGCCCGGCTGGGGCGCCAGCGCTCGCGCCGGCAGCATCGCCCCCCGCGACTGCGCCAGCACCGCGCCGGAGCGCCACTGCGGCGAGCCGTGCACATCCCACGGGCCCTCCAGCACGAGCGCCTCCGGGATGCGCGGGTCTCGGTGGGTTCTCACCGGCCGAGGGTCGGCCGAAGCTGGAAGACGCTCGCTTCCGGTGCGAATCACCGTTTCGACCGAAGCCGGGAGACACGCGCCTGCGGTGCCGGCCGATTCGACCCCCGTTTCGGCCAGCAGTTGCGCCGCCACGCTCGCCGGCTCGGCGACCAGCGTGTTCACGCGCAGCGCCAGCTCCGCCGGCTCGTTGTCGAACGCCAGCAGCGCGCGGGTATCCTCGGCGCCCAGCTGCTCCCACCACAGCCGTGCAACCCACTCCGGGTGGGAGTGCATGAGCGCCGCCGCCTTGGGCGTGCTGTCGTCCAGCTCGGCCAGCAGCGCCCTGCCCTCGCGCGTGGCACGGCGCAGCACCGCATTGACCAGGCCGTGGCCCCCACGGCCGGACTTCGCCAACTCGACCGCGTCCGCCACCACCGCATGGTCGGGCGCGCCCCCGAGATACAGCAGCTCGTACAGCCCCAGCCGCAGCGCCGCCAGCACGTGCGCGTCCAATCGCTTCAGCGGCCGCTCGGCCAGCCGTTCGATCAGATAGTCCAGAGTGCCCTTGCGCTGCACCGCCCCGTACGCCAGGCGCATCGCCAGCGCGCGGTCGCGCGCGTCGAGCTCGCGCGCCTCCGCGCGCAGCGCCAGATCGGCGTATGCGCCCTGCTCGAACACCCTGCGCAACACCGCGTACGCGCAGACGCGGGCCTTGGCCGGAGAAGAGGAGCCCACCCGCCCCGGCTCGCCGGCCCGGGACCGGCTGCGCGGCCCACTAGGAGAGGGCATGTCCCCGCAGGTACGCCCCCGCGTCCATCGGCCGCCCGCCGGGAGGCTGGACCTCCAGCAGATCGAGTGCCCCGTTGCTCGTCCCGTACAGCAGATGCCCGGCGCTCGCCGCCAACCTCCCAGCGGGGAGACGCGCCGCGTCCGCCGCTGCCGCACGCGACACGCCGAGCAGCGTCCCATCCGCCAGCGCCAGGCGCGCGCCGATGTGGGGGTGCAGCGCACGCACCTGGCGCTCGAGCTCGACCGCCGTGCGTCCTGGGTCGAGCAGGCGATCCTCGGCGCCGATCTTCTCCGCGTAGGTCACGCCCTCCTCGGGCTGCTCGTCGAAGCGCTGCGGCTCTCCCCGCTCCCAGCGGTCGAGCACCCCCACGAGCAGCTCGCCACCGAGCCGCTGCAGGCGCTCCGCCAGCGACCCGTACGTGTCGGCCGGGCCGATCGCCTCCTGCGCCACCGCGCACACCGGCCCGCTGTCGAGGCCCGCGGTGAGGCGCATGATCGACACGCCGGTCCACGCGTCCCCCGCCATGATCGCCCGCTCGACCGGCGCCGCCCCCCGCCAGCGCGGCAGCAGCGACGGATGCACGTTCAACAGCTCGAAGGCGCTCAGCAGCGGTTCCTTGATCAGCGCCCCGAAGGCGCACACCACCAGCACCGTCTCCTGCTCCGCAACTGCGTCTGCCCTCCCCACCCCGGCGTTGTCGTCCTCCCCCGGGGTCTCTATGTCCCCGAAGGCAGCTTCAATCAGCGTGCGCACCCCGGGGTCGTCGATCCGCTCGGGCTGCTCGAGCGCGATCCCCCGCTCCCGCGCCACAAGTGCGACCGGCGGCGCGGCCAGCCTGCGGCCCCTGCCCCGCGGGCGGTCGGGGCGCGTGAGCACCAGCGCCGGGCGGTGATCGCTCGCGGACAGACGCGCCAGCACAGCCGCCGCGAAGTCGGAGGTGCCGAGAAATACGGTGCGCAAGGCGTTGCGCGGCCTATGTGGACAGCGCCGACACCGGCGACCGATCCGCCGCCGCGTCCTCGGGTAACCCGGCGTGCACCGCGGCGCGCTCGGGCGAACCTGCCTGCGTCGCCTCCTCGCCCGGACCGTCCTGCGCCGCCCCGGACGGGGCGTCCTGCGCCGCCGCCCGCTCGGCCGGGCGGGCCTCCCGCGCCTCCCGCAGCGCGCGCATCGCGTCGCGGCGCGCCTCGCGCGAGATCCGATCGAGGATCAGCACCCCTTCCAGGTGGTCCATCTCGTGCTGGATCACGCGCGCGGGCAGGCCCTCCTCCTCGACCACCAGCTCCCTGCCGTGCGGGTCCTGCGCGCGCACCCGCACGCGTACGGCGCGCTCCACCTCGACGTGCACGCCGGGCAGGCTCAGACAGCCCTCCTCCTTGACCTCGCGCTCCTCGCTCTCCCATTCGAGCACCGGGTTCACGAGCGCGCTCACCGGGTCGTCCTCGTACGCCTTGTACACCAGCACGCGGTGCAACACCCCAATCTGCGTCGCCGCCAAGCCGACGCCGAGCGCGTCCTGCATCAGCTCGCCCATCCGCTGCACCTCGACGCGCAGGCGCTCGTCGAAGCGCTCGACCGCCACCGCGCTCGCGCGCAGGACCGGGTCGCCCAGCTTGCGCACCTGGCGCAGCGCGGCGTCGCGGCGGGCGCGCACCTCCGGGTCGAGCTCCTCGGCGGGCGCGCGCTCGGGCTCCACCGCCGGCGCGGCGGGCTCCTGCTCGGTTGCGATCCTGCTCTCGGTGTCGGTGCTCATCTGGCTCTGCACCGATTCTATTGTGCTCCACCGCTGCGCCGACGCCGTCGCGTCCTGGGCCTACTTCCGGCCTACTTCTTCTTATGCCCCTTGCCCCCTCGCCTCCCGCTTCCGTACTTCCTGCGCGCCTGCGCCTCACACTGGGCCCGCCTGTGCTTGGTGGGCTGCTTCCCGCATGCTTTGAGCGCTTTCGCCAGCAGCTGCACACGTGTCGGGGTTTGGGGCTTCACGGTTTCTTTCGCTGCCAGGACGCCACCTTTAGCAACCGATTCTTCGGGACGAGGGTGGTTGGTGGTGGCTTCTTCTTCCTGCTTTTTCCTCAGCGCTTCCGCTTCCTGCTTGATGATGCGCGCTTCTTCGGCGAGCTTTTTGACTTCTTCCTGCGCTTTTTTGCCGTTTGCTTCTTCCTGTTGTTTTTTGGCTTCTTCTTCGTCCCGTTTTTTGGTTTTTGCTTCTTCTTCGTCTTTCTTGGCTTCCTTTTCCGCCGCTTCCTGTTTTTCCTTGGCCGCTGCTTCGACGGTCCCGATGACCGTCTTGACGCTGCCGGTGCGGTTGTATGCGATGCGCATCGTCTGCATGGGCTTATGACAGCTTTCTTCGAAGAAGATCGGTACTTCCGGACCGTCTTCCGGAGCGTTCGAGAACGAGCCCGTGAGCGATCCCGTGGTCGATACGAACGTGTAGGTGCTTCCCTCGGCGAGGGTCGGACACGGCGCTTTGCTCGACGTGCGCACGGGCGTGGCAATGATCAGGCCCGCCAATTCGACGGGGCCAGGCGAGGTGAGCTGCGAGTAGTCGTCCTGGGCAACCGTCCCGTTGCCAACTATCTGGAAGAGCAGGCCACTGCCCGAGTCGAGCTTCACGCTCGCGGCTTCCAGCCCTTCGGCGGGTGCTTTGTACAGTCCCACGACCAAGGTCACGCCATTGGTCGTCAGCGGTCCGAGCGCTCCGGTACCGGCGAAGAAGATGTCGCTCAAGCTTACCGGCTGCCCGTCTTCGTCATTGAGCTCGCCGTTCTCGAAGAACACGGAGCCATTCGCGTCTGGCTTTGCGCTGGGACTCGAACCGGCGATCGTCACCGGCCCAACCTCCACCTTGTTGTTGGCGAGGATCAATGCCGACGCGTTGCTCTGTTCAACCGTCAATGCGCTGCCCGCGCCAGTTATTTCACCAGCCAACAACAGACCGTTTTCACCGAGGGCGCCACCGCTGCGTTGGGAGATGGTCCACCTCTGAGAAGTCGTCAGTTCGAGCGGCATCAGCAGGAGGTCACCTGGACCGTTCGCACCGCTGGCCGGCGATGCCGTGATTCCGCCGCTGCCCAGCGCAAGCGTTTCGCCGCCGATCAGGTAGCCGTCGCCGTCGTCGATCTGGATCGATTCGGCGCTCAACCCAGTCAGGTCGTTGAAGCTGATATAGCATGGGTGATGTTCTTCTTCGACCGTGCACGCGGTGCTCGTCAGTCGCGGGAACGTGAGCGTACCGAGCGCCATCGATCGTTCGGGAGCGACTCCGCCTTCCCAATTTTCGAGGGAAGACCAGTTTTCGGTCACCGAGGACGTCCCGGTCCAAGTGAAGTCTGACCTCGCCTGAGCCGCCGTCGCGAATACGCACACAAAGACGGCGACAATCGCAAGCGAAACAAGCAGCGCCGGCGCGAATCCTCCTTTTTTCATACCTTCGCGCCCGCCCGCCCGCGTCGCTACAGTAGCCACCTTCATGTGGAGATCCCCTTCGGTGATGTGTGTTTGCGCCTCTGGCATCCCGCGCCGAGAGCGCAGGACAGTATCACATAGTCCAATCAACGGAGTAGCGGAGCGTTCCTTGCGCCCGCCCCCGGCGATCCGCTACTGCGGGTCGACGTCCACGCTGAAGCTGACCCGCGCATGTGCGCGCGCGCTGGCCGCCCGTGCCACGGCCGCGCCGACGCCGCGCACCGCCACGCCGCGATCGTACGCCTTCACCAGCAGCATCCTGCGCTCCCGCCCGCGCAGCCGGAACAACGCGGCCGGTCCAAGCACGCTCGCCTGCGCGGGCGAGGTGCGCGCGTCCATGCCCTGTGCGCACAGCTCGGCGTGTACCGCGCTCGCCGCCGCCTGCGCCCGCTCGGCTTGCGTCGAGGCGCACACGATTCGGATCAGGTGCGCGAACGGCGGGTAGCGCAGCGCCGCCCGCCGCTGCAACTCGCCCGCCAGGAAGCCCTCGCTATCGTGCCGCGCCGCATGCGCGATCGCGCGCGCCTCGGGGGCGATCGCCTGCACCAGCACCCTCCCCTCGCCGCCGCGCCCCACCCGGCCGGCGAGCTGGGCGATCAGCGCGAAGGTGCGCTCCTCCGCTCGGAAGTCGGGGAAGCGCAGCGTCGCGTCGGCGTCCACCACGACGCCGAGGCTCACGTCCGGGAAGTCGTGGCCCTTCGCCACCATCTGCGTGCCGATCAGCACACCAGCCGGGGCAGCGCCGAAGCGACGCAGCAGCACGCCCACGCCGTCCCCGCCCGCGCCGGCTGGGATCGTGTCCGCGTCCAGCCGGAAGATCGGGAAGCGCTCGCCGCCTCCCAGCGCCGCCTGCAGGTCGTGCTGCAGTCGCTCGGTGCCGGCGCCGTGGCGCGCGACCGCCGTCGAGCCGCAGTCGCAGCGCTCCGGCACACGCTCGCTGTGATCGCAGTGGTGGCAGCGCACCTGCGCCTCCCGGCGGTGAAACACGAGCGCCACGTCGCACTGCGGGCAGCTCCACACCTTCCCGCACGAGCGGCAGGAGAGGAAGTTCGACCAGCCCCTGCGGTTGAGCAGCACGATCGCCTTGCCCCCCGCGCGCCGCACATCGGCAAGCGCCTGCGCTGTCTCGGGGTGCAGGCCGTGGCTCTGCTCGCGCATGTCGAGCAGCTCCACCGGCGGCAGCGGGCGGCCGTCCACCCGGCGCGGCAGGCACACACGCTCGAGCGTATGGTGGCTCTCAGGCCGCGGCGTGGCGCTGCCCAGCAGCAGCAGCGCGCCCTGCAGCGCGGCGCGCTTGGCGGCGACCTCGCGCGCGTCGTAGCGGGGATCGCCTTCGTGCTTGTAGGAGGCGTCGTGCTCCTCGTCGACGACGATCAACCCCAGGTTTTCGATCGGCGCGAACACCGCCGAGCGGGGGCCCACGCACACGCGCGCCTCACCGGTCCGCAGCCGCCGCCACTCCTCCCGGCGCTGGGCCGCGGTTAGGCGCGAATGCAGCACCGCCACCGTCTCCCCGAAGCGCCCCACGAAGCGGCCCACAATCTGCGGGGTCAGCGCGATCTCGGGCACCAGCACGATCGCGCCCCGACCGCGTCGCAGCGCGCACGCGGCCGCGCGCAGATACACCTCGGTCTTGCCCGATCCCGTGATCCCGTGCAGCAGCAGTGCCCGCGGCTCGGATGGCGCAGTCGCGGCGACGAACGGCGCGGAAGGAACCACGGCGGGAGGGGCGGGATGCGCACCGAGCCGCTGCTCGATCGCGGTCAACGCCCGCCGCTGGTCGACCGTCAGCGGCGGCGGCTGGGCGTGCAATGCCCCGATCGGCTCGTGCCGAGGGCGTGCGACCGCCCGCGCACGGCGCTTGCGCACGCCGAGGCCGCTCGGTCCCTTGCCGGTCGCGCCGGCCGGCAGCACCAGCCGCAGCGCACGTGCCACCGTCGAGCAGTACTCCGCCGCCAGCCACTCCGCCAACACCACGAGATCGACGGGGACACCCAGCTCCAGCGCCCGCAGCGGCTCCAGCAGCTTCTCCTCGGCCACCTCACTGTGCGCGGAGAGGCCGGTCACCACCCCCAGCACCTCACGCCGGCCGAACGGCACCACCAACATCGAGCCGACTCCCACAGCACCCCCCTCGAGCTGAGGCGGCAGCCGGTAGTCAAACGGCCCGCGCAACGCGCGGGCTGTGGTCAGGGGCTCGACTTGGGCGATCTCGCTCGGCATCTGAAAGAAGAGGGTCCAACTGAAGCCGGGTGACACGCGCCTGCGGCGCTGGCCGATTCGGGGATGCGAGCGGAGCGAGTGTCGCCCTAATCGGCCCCCGTTTCGGCCAGCCGGCCTTCACCGGCTGCGCCACCTCTAGACCCCTACGTTAGATGGAGTACCGGACCGCTTTACGCGCTCGCTGTGGCCCCCAGGCCCGCCGCGGCGCGCAGCTCCTCCGCCTTGTCGGTGCGCTCCCACGTGAAGTCGTGGTCGTCACGGCCGAAGTGGCCGTACGCCGCGGTCTTCTGATAGATCGGGCGGTGCAGCCGCAGCTCCTCGCGGAACGCGCCGGGGCGTAGGTCGAAGTGCTCTTTGACCAGCTCCGTGATCCGTGCGCGGCCGATCTTCTCGGTGCCGAACGTCTCGACCATCACCGACACCGGGTGCGCGACCCCGATCGCGTACGCCACCTGCACCTCCGCGCGGTCCGCGAGGCCGGCCGCCACGATGTTCTTTGCGACCCACCTGACCGCGTAGGCCGCCGAGCGATCCACCTTCGAGGGATCCTTGCCCGAGAACGCGCCTCCGCCGTGGCGCGCCATGCCGCCATAGGTGTCGACGATGATCTTGCGCCCGGTCAGCCCGCAGTCGCCCATCGGGCCGCCGATCACGAAGCGCCCGGTCGGGTTGACCAGGAAGTTGCGCAGCAGCTGCTTCTCCTCGTACAGCTCCGCCGGCAGCACCGGGCGCAGCACGTGCTCGAAGAGGTCGGGCTTGATCAGCGTCTCGCTGTCGATCCCGTCGGCATGCTGCGTGGAGATCAGGATCTTCTCCACTCCCACCGGCCGCCCATCGCGGTAGCGCACCGTCACCTGCGTCTTGCCGTCCGGGCGCAGGTAGGGCAGCACATCCGCCTTACGCACCTCCGCCAGGCGCTTGGAGAGCTTGTGCGCCAACAGGATCGGCAGCGGCATCAGCTCCTCGGTCTCGCTGGTCGCATACCCGAACATCATCCCCTGGTCGCCCGCGCCCGCGAGGTCGAAGCGGTCGTCGTCGAGCGGGTCGTGGCGGGTCTCGTACGCCGCGTCCACGCCCTGGGCGATGTCCGGGGACTGCCTGTCGATCGCGTTGATCACCGCGCACGTGTCGCAGTCGAAGCCGAACGCCGCGTTGTCGTAGCCGATGCCCCGCACCGTCTCGCGCGCCACCTGGGGGATGTCCACATATGTCTCTGTCGTGATCTCCCCCGACACCACGATCAGGCCCGTGTTCACAAGCGTCTCGCACGCCACGCGGCCGTAGGGGTCCTCGCGCAGCACCGCATCCAGCACCCCGTCGGAGATCTGGTCGGCGATCTTGTCGGGATGCCCCTCCGTCACCGACTCGCTGGTGAACAGGTATTCGCTGTCTGAAAGCTCGCTCATGCGCGCAGTGTACCGGCAGCCACGTCCCGTTTCACGCGGCCGAGCGTGCGCCACGGCGACGGCCGTTGCTGTGCGCCCGCTGCCCCCGTTCCACAAAGTCGATGATCAACGGCACCCCGTCCATGCCGTAGCGCGCGCGCAGGCGGTTCTCCAGGAAGTAGGCGTAGTCGCGCGTCACGCGCTCACGCGAGTTGACCTGGATCGCAAAGCGCGGCGGGCGCTCGCCGGTTTGGGTCATGTAGATCGGCTTCAAGCGGTGCTGGCTGGAGCCCCGGCGCGTGCCGACGGGCGGCTGGCGCGCCTGCACCGCCTCAGCGAGGAAGCGGTTGAGCTCCGGCGTGGGGATCCGCCCCCCCATCCGATCTCCCAGCACCAGCGCCTCGGTCAGCAGGCGCGCGGTGTGGCGGCCGGTGATCGCGCTCGCCGTCAGCACGCGCGGGCGCAGCCGCAGCTTCTCCGCGACACGCGCGCGCTCGTGCTCGAGCGCCGCCTCGCGCGCCTTGTCATCCTGCACCTCGGGGTGAGATTCGGCAAAGAGATCCCACTTGTTGAGCACGATCGCCGTAGCACAGCCCGCCTTCATCGCCAGCTCCGCGATCCGCAGGTCCTGGGCAGTGACCCCTTCGGTGGCGTCGCATACCACGAGCGCCACTTCCGCCCGCTCCGCCGCCCGCCGGGAGCGCAGCGCCGTGTAGTACTCCACCGAGTCCGCCACCTTCGACTGGCGGCGCATCCCCGCGGTGTCGATCAGCGTCACGCTGCGCCCCTCGACGCTCAGGGGCGTGTCGATCGCGTCGCGGGTGGTACCCGCATGCTCGGAGACGATCACACGCTCCTCGCCGAGGAAGCGGTTGACCAGCGAGGACTTGCCGACGTTCGGGCGGCCGATCAGCGCGAGGCGCAGCGTCTCGAGCTCCGTTTGGGCCGCCTCCGTGGGCCCCAGCAGCTGCACGATCCGGTCCAGCAGATCGCCCGAGCCGAGCCCCTGCGCGGCTGACACCGCCAGCGGCTCGCCCAGCCCCAGGCGGTGCAGCTCCGCCGCGAGCGGCAGATCGGCGACCGTGTCGCACTTGTTGGCAACGACCACGCTGGGCACCGGCGAGCGGCGCAGCAGATCCGCCAGCTCCTCGTCGCCGGGGCGCACTCCCGCGCGGGCGTCGACCACCAGCACCGCCACCTGCGCTTCGGCGAGGCCCGCGCGCGCCTGCTCGCGGATCGAGCCGGCGAGCGGATCCTCGTCGCGGAAGTCCACGCCGCCGGTGTCGATCAGCGTGAACGTGCGTCCGTTCCACTCGCACTCAACCTCGTTGCGGTCGCGCGTCACCCCGGGGCGCTCGTGCACCACGGCGGTCCGCGTCCCGCTCAGACGGTTGACCAGCGAGGACTTGCCCACGTTCGGATAGCCGATGATGGCGACCTTCGTCATTGAGCCAGTATGAGCTATGAGGGTCGTACAGCCGGGTGGGCGAGCCCCGCGATGCGCTCGACCGCCTGCTCGACGCTCAGACCGGTCGTGTCGAGCACGACTGCGTCGCGGGCAGCCCGCAGCGGGCTGTGCTCGCGCTCGGAGTCGCGCTGGTCGCGTTGCCGCAGTTCCTCCAGCACCGCCTCACGATCGAGGCCGAGCTCCACGGCGCGCCGGCGCGCCCGCTCGGCGGGATCGGCGATGAGGAAGACCTTCAGCGCCGCGTCGGGAGCGACCACCGTGCCGATGTCCCGGCCCTCGGCCACCAAGTCGCCACGAGACACAAGCTCGCGCTGCACCGCGACCAGCGCCTTGCGCACGTCCGGGTCGGCTGCGACCTGCGAGGCCTTCTCCGAGACCTCCAGCGTGCGGATCTCCTCGGTCACGTCGCGGCCGTCCAGCAGCACTCGCTCCCCCAGCTCGATGCGCGCCTCCTGCGCCAGCCGCGCCGGCGTCCGATCGGGCGATTCGAGCGCCAGCAGCGCCACGCAGCGGTACAGTGCGCCGCTGTCCAGGTAGGTGAAGCCCAGTCTGCGCGCCACCGCGCGCGCAACCGTGGACTTGCCGGCTCCCGCGGGGCCGTCGATCGCCACAACCATCAGCCCGCCAGCCTTTCGAGATCCTCCACGAACCCCGGATAGGAGATCGCGGCGGCCTCCATTCCGCGCACCTCCACGCCCTCGCGCGAGGCGAGGCCGGCGACCGCGCCGAGCATCGCCAGGCGATGGTCGCCGTGAGCGTCGAGCACACCGCCACGCAGGCCGCCGGCTCCGGTCACCGCGAAGCCGTCGTCGGTCGCCTCGATCTCGGCGCCCAGGCCGCGCAGGCCGTCGACGACGGTGGCGATCCTGTCGGACTCCTTGAGGCGCAGCTCGTGCGCGCCGCGCACCACCGTCTCGCCTTCGGCGAAGCAGCCGAGCAGCGCCACCAGCGGCAGCTCGTCGACCGCCAGCGGCACCTCCGCGGGACCCACGAAAGTACCCTCCAGCCCACCCGCGGCGACGTCCAGGTCGCTGACCGGCTCCTGCGCGATCAGCTCGCCACTCTCGTCCTCCAGGTCGCCGAGCACGATCCCCTGCATCCGCATCAGGATCCGCAGGAAGCCGCTGCGCGTCCAGTTGACGCCGACGTCGCGGATCAACAGACGCGAGCCCCCCACGAGCACCCCCGCGGCGATCATGAACGCGGCGGAGCTGGGGTCGCCGGGTACCCGCACTCGCTCCAGCACCAGCTCGTCGGCGTTGGTGACGGTGACGGAGCGGCCGTTGCGGTGGATCCTGGCGCCGGCGCTCAGCAGCATCCGCTCGGTGTGGTCGCGGCTGCGCTCGGGCTCGGTGATGGTGCTCGCGCCGTCCGCGGCCAGCGCGGCGAGCAGCACGCACGACTTCACCTGGGCGCTCGCCACCGGCAGCGTGTAGGAGATCGAGTGCAGCCGGGCGCCCTTGACGCTCAGCGGCGGGTAGCGGCCCTCGCGCGCCTGCAGGCCGGCGCCCATCAGGCTCAGCGGCTCGATCACGCGGTCCACCGGGCGGCGGCGGATCGACTCGTCGCCGTCGAGCGTGAACGTGCGACCCTCCTGCGCGGCCAGCCAGCCGGGCAGCAGGCGCAGCAGCGTGCCGGCGTTGCCCACGTCCAGCGAGCCACCTGGATCGCGCGCCTCGCGCAGGCCGGTCCCGCGCACGACGATCTCGTGCGGGCGCATCTCGACGAGCGCCCCCAGCGCTCGCACCGCGTTCAGCGTCGAGATGGTGTCGGCCGCGTGCAGGTAGTTCTCGATCCGCAGCGGGTACGACGCCATCGCGCCAAGCAGCGCCGCCCGGTGGGAGATCGACTTGTCCGCGGGCGCTGTCAGCTCGCCCGTGAGTGGGCCGGAGGGCTCGAAGCGCTGGTTCATCCCGCCCGCAAGCCTATGGGGCAGCGCCCGGAGGAGGCTTGTCGCAGCCCAACAGCTGTATACGGGCGGTCCGGGCGCGCTCGTTCCACGCCGCCAGCGCACCGGCGTCCACCCGCGCGAGCGCGGCGCGCACATCCTCGAGTCCCCCAATCGCCTGCTCGATCGCCTCGACCAGTGACTCTCTGTTGGCGAGGTAGATGTCGGTCCAAATCGCCGTGTTTGCGCCGGCCACCCTGATCGTGTCACGCAGGCTGGGGCCACCCGCCGGCGGGCCGCCCTCGCGCTCGAACGCCTCCGCCGCTTGCAGCACCAATACATTGGCAAGCACGTGTGGAAGATGCGATATACGTGCCATCAGACGGTCGTGAGCGTCGGCCTCGATCTTGGCAGGGCGCGCCCCGAGGCGCTCGATCACGCCGCGCAGGCGCGCATATAACGCCAGATCGGCGGTCGGTGCGGGCGTTAGATACCAGGTAGCGCCCTCGAATAGGTCCTCCCGCGCATGCTCGACACCAGCCGTCTCGGCACCCGCTAGCGGGTGCCCACCCACGAAACGCACATCTTCGCGCGCGTCCTGTAGTGCAAGCTTGGTCGAGCCGACATCGCTGACCACACAATCCTCGCCGGCCAACGCGAGGGCTTCGCGCACCGTCTGCGCAAGCACCCCCACCGGTGCGGCGGCAAACACAACCTGCGCCCCCGCCACCGCTGCGGCGATGTCCGGCGCCTGTTCGTCGATCGCTCCGAGATCGATCGCAGCGGCACACGCCCGCGGGTCGGGGTCGTACCCGCAGACGCTGGCGTCCGCGCGCCGGCGAGCGGCGAGGCCAATCGACCCGCCGATCAAGCCGACGCCCAGGATCGCGATTTTCACGCGGCGCTGAGCGCCTTGCCCGCCAGAGCGGCGGCGCGCTCCACCGCAGCGGCATACTCGGCGAACGTATCGGTCGGCAGCGACTGCGGCCCGTCGCAGAGGGCCTCGTCGGGGGCGGGATGCACCTCGACGATGATGCCGTCCGCCCCCGCCGCGGCAGCGGCCAGCGAAAGCGAGAGCACCAGGTCGCGCCGGCCCGCCGCGTGGGAGGGGTCGACGATCACCGGCAGGTGCGAGAGCTCCTTGAGGATCGGCACCGCCATCAGGTCGAGCGTGACCCGCCGGTAGGAGGTGTCGAACGTGCGGATGCCCCGCTCGCAGAGCATCACCGCGGGGTTGCCCTCCTTGAGGATGTACTCGGCGGCCATCAACAGCTCGTCCAGCGGCGCCGAGAGCCCGCGCTTGAGCAGCGCGGGGCGCCCGGAGCGCCCGATCTCGGTGAGCAGCGAGTAATTCTGCATGTTGCGGGCGCCGATCTGGATCACGTCGGCGACCTCGAGCACCGCCTCGATGTCGCGCACGTCCATCAGCTCGGTGACGACCGGCAGGCCGGTCTCGGCCTTCGCCTCGGCCAGCAGCCGCAGCCCCTCCGCACCGAGACCCTGGAAGGCGTAGGGGGAGGTGCGCGGCTTGTACGCGCCGCCGCGCAGCAGCGTGGCGCCGCCGTCGCGCACCGCGCGTGCGGTCTCCAGCGTCTGCTCGCGCGATTCGACCGTGCACGGACCGGCGATCAGCGCGAAGTGATCGCCGCCGACCTTGCGCCCGTCGATCTCCAGCACGGTGCGCTCGCCATGGCGGAACTGCGCGGAGGCGAGCTTGTAGGGCTTGAGGATCGGCACCACTCTGTCCACCCCCGGCTGGCCCTCCAGCCCGAGGCTCTCCACGGAGGCGTCCTGCTCGACGTCGCCGATCGCGCCGATCACGGTCACGCGCGCGCCCCGGCTGCGGTGGGCCCGCGCGCCGGCTCGCTCGATCTTCTCTGCGACCGCCGCGATCTCATCGTCGGTGGCCGACTCCTTCATCACGATCATCATGTGTGCGTCCTTTCTGTGCCTCGAGATCTTAGGTGCTGGTCTCCCGCCGCGGGCGGGGGGTCGTGAAAGGCGTGATGCGCCCGGTGGGGTGGCGCTCGGTCAAGAAGACCCTGGCGGCCGCAGTCCCGCTCTCACGCGGCGGGCAGGCCGAAGCGCCTAGCTAAATCGCCAGGCGTAGGCGTAGGAGGACGACCAGTCGGAAGGCGCAGGGATGCGGCGGTGCGATGCGATGGCGGATGCGGACATGGTCGTCTCAGTTGTTTGTAGCAGCTTCAGCCTTACACGGCAAGCACTTCGCGCAAGTCGTTCACAATGGGCTGCAGCCTCATTCGGCCGCATTGCGCGACGGTCCTTCACAGCACCTCGGCAAGCGCATCCAGGAAGATCGCATTCTCCTCGGGCGTGCCGTAGGTGACGCGCAGCGCCCCCTCGCGCCCGAGCGCGCCGCCGCCGCGCACGAGCACGCCGCGTTCGAGCAGCCCGCGCATCACCTCGGCTTCGTTTCTATCTTCGCCGAGCCCAAACCAGCAGAAGTTGGCCTGCGAGTCGGCGGGGTCGAGCCCCAGCGCGCGCAGCCGCTCGTCCATCGCGATCCGCTCGGCGATCGTGCGGGTGACGCGGTCGGTGACGGCGTCCTGGTGGTTGAGAGCCTCGGTGGCAGCGGCCTGCGCCACGGCGTTGCAGTAGAACGGCTGGCGCACCTGGTCGAACGCCCGCGGCAGCTCGGGCGAACCGCACAGCGCGAAGCCGACGCGCAGTCCGCACAGGCCGTACACCTTCGAGAAGGTGCGCAGCAGCACGAGGTTGGGGTGTTCGGAGAGCAGCTCGACGGAGGCGTCGGGGTCGTCGAGCAGGTTGAACTCGCAGTAGGCCTCGTCGATCGCCACGCACACGTGGGGGGGCACCTCTGCGAGGAAGCTCGCGATCTCGGCGAGCGGCAGCGCGGTGGAGGTGGGGTTGTTGGGGTTGCACACGATCACCAGCCGCGTGGCGACGGTGATCTCGCGCAGCATCGCGGGCAGGTCGTGACGATCGCGCTCGTCGAGCGCCACGGTGACCGCGCGTGCGCCCGAGGCGGCGCTGAGGTGCGGGTAGATCGAGAACGACGGCCACGCGTGCACGAGCTCGGCGCCCGGCTCCAGCAACGCCTCGCCCGCGGCGAGCAGGATGTCGCAGGAGCCGTTGCCGATCGCGACCTGCTCGGCCGGCACTCCGTAGCGCTCGGAGAGTCGCCGGCGCAGCACCGAGCTCGAGGGGTCGGGGTAGCGGTTGAGCCCACCGAGCGAGCGCTCGATCGCCTCAATCACCGCCGGTAGCGGCGGCCACGGCGACTCGTTGCTGGCCAGCCGCACGCGCGGCGCGGCGTCGGCGTAGCCGCCCGCCGCCGGGTAGCTCGGCAGGCGCCCGATCCGCTCGGAGAACTCGAAGGGCACCGGCCTATTGTGCCGAGGCGATCACTGGGCGGACTCCAGGTCGGTGCGCAGCGCCTTGGCCTCGCCCAGGTAGACGTGCTGAGCGGAGTGGCCACCCTCGGCGTAGTAATGGATCAGCACCCGGATCACGCGCGGCAGCGCGCGCGGCACGGGGATCTCCCGCGCACACAGGAGCGGCACGCTCTCGAAGCCGAGAGCGCGCGCGGCGACGGCGGGGAACTCGGCGTTGAGATCGTTGGTGGCGGTGAAGATGCAGCTGACAACGTCCTCGGGACGTAGCGCGTTGCGCTCCATGATCGCCGTCATCAACTCGGTCGTAGCCTCGAGGATGTCCTTGGCGTCATTGTGCGCGACGCTGATCGCACCGCGTAAAGCGTAAAGTCGCATGGCAGGCGATTCTCTCAGAGGCCTCGGCCGGCCTCGCCCACCCTTGGGTTGCTCGCCGCCTCAGAGCCACGGACGCGAGACCCGCCGGCCGCGTCCGCCCCGGAGCCGCTCGCCCCGTCGGAGCCACGGGCGAGAGAACCACCGGCCTCGCCCAGCTTGCGCAGATCGGCCTCGCCGAGGCGGCGATGGCCGCCGGGCGCCAGGGTGCCGAGGCGCAGCGGGCCGAAGGCGACGCGCCGCAGCGCGAGCACGGGGTGGCCGACCGCCTCGCACATGCGCCGCACCTGGCGGTTGCGGCCTTCGCGGATCGTGATGTCGAGCTCGTCGCCGCCGTGCCCCACGTGCCGCACTTGCGCGGGCGCCGTCGGTCCATCCTCGAGCTCGACACCGGCCCGCAGGGTGCGCAGCGCACGCTCGCCAACCGGCCCCCCGGCGACGCGCACACGGTAGGTGCGAGGCACCTCGTAGCGCGGATGCGTGAGCCGCTGCGCGAGCGCGCCGTCGTTGGTGAGCAGAATCAAGCCGCTGCTGTCCGCATCGAGACGCCCGACAGGGTAGAGGCGGCGCGGCTCATCGGGGATCAGCTCCACCACGGTGGGACGACCGTGGGTGTCGCGCGCCGTGGAGACCACGCCGACAGGCTTGTGCACCGCGTAGACGACCCGCGGCTCGGGGCCGCCGAGCGGCTGCCCGTCGACTTCGACGCGGTGGCGCTCGTCCACATCGCGGGCCGGATCGCGCACCAACTCCCCATCGACGCGTACCCGCCCGGAGACAATCAGCGTCTCAGCAGCGCGCCGCGAGGCGACGCCGGCGTGGGCGAGGTGCTTGGCGAGGCGCATGGCTGCCACCATAGGAGCCCAACCTCGACGCGACGGCCGTCAACCCGAAAACATGGACCTACAACTTCTCGACCAGACCCTCGCCGCGCGCGGAGAGCCGCGCTTCCGCGCCACCCAGGTGTGGCGGTGGGCGGCGGCGGGCGTGGCGGGGTATGAGGCGATGACCAACCTCCCGAAGGCGTTGCGTGAGGAGCTTGCGAAGGAGGTGCCGTTCTCGAGCCTGGAGGTGCGCCGCGAGATGAGCGCCCGCGACGGCACGGTGAAGGCGCTGTTCGCGACCGCCGACGGGCGGCCGCTGGAGGCGGTGCTGATGCGATATCGAAACCCTCCGGGCGGTGGAGACGGGCGGCGCTCGATCTGCCTCTCCTCGCAGTCGGGGTGCCCGCTGACCTGCACCTTCTGCGCCACCGGGGCGATGAGGTTCGTGCGCAACCTCAGCGCCTCGGAGATTCTCGACCAGGCCCTGCACTTCCGCCGCCAGGAGCGGGTGGACCACTGCGTGTTCATGGGGATGGGCGAGCCGCTGTTGAACCTCGACGCGGTGCTCGCGGCCTGCGAGCGGTTGCCGGACCTCGGCATCTCGCATCGCCGCACGGCGATCTCGACCGTGGGGTGGATCCCCGGGATCGAACGCCTCACCGAGTGCGAGCTGCCGCTGCGTCTCGCGCTCTCGCTGCACGCCGCCGACGAAGCGCTGCGCTCGGAGTTGATGCCGGTCAACGAGCGCTACCCGCTGCACGAGGTGCTCGACGCGTGCCGCGCCCACTACGCGCGCAAGCGGCGGCGGATCTTCGTCGAGTACGTGATGCTGGCGGGGGTCAACGACCGCTACGAGCAGGCGGTGGCGCTGACGAAGCTGCTGGCGCCGGCGGACGCGGACGCCCCGCGAATGTTCAAGGTCAACCTGATCCCCTTCAATCCAACGAGCTCGCCGTTCAAGGGCTCGAGCCGCGAGGCGATCGCAGCCTTCAAGGCGGCGCTGGAGGAGCACGGCGTACAGGCCACGGTGCGCCTCACGCGCGGGCGCGACATCGACGCGGCTTGCGGCCAACTGGCGGCGAAGGCGGCCTGATGAGCGCTCAACCTCAACGCTACGTATGACGATCGCACACGGGTCTCTTCTTTTTTTATACGTCACCGCCCTCCACGTACATCGCCACGTACATCTCTCTCCGGGTGAGAGACAATCCTGCCGCGGTGGGCAGCAGATCACGACTCCAGCGGCGGCGGCCCGCCCTCCCCGCGCGCCTCGCCGGCGCGCAGCAGCCGCTCCCGCAGCTCGGCCTGCTCCTCGGGCGTGGGGTCCCACTGCGCCACGTCGGGCAGCTCGTTCAGCGAGCGCAGGCCGAACAGCTTCAGGAACTGGGTGCCGGTGCGGTAGAGCACGGCGCCGAATTGCGAGCGGCCGGCCTCCTCGATCAGGCCGCGCTCGAGCAGCGTCGTAGCGGCCGAGTCGGCGCTGACGCCGCGGATGCGCGTGATCTCGGGGCGCGAGACCGGCTGCAGGTAGGCGACGATCGCCAGCGTCTCGGCTTGGGCGGGGGTGAGCGTGGCGGTGCGCGGCCGGCTGAACAGGCGCCGCGCGGCCTCCTCGCAGGCGGGATCGCTGGCGAGCGCGTAGCCGCCCGCGAGCTCGCGCAGTTGGATGCCGCGCTGCCCGGGGGCGTACTGCTCGACAAGCATCCCCAAGGCCGCGGCAACCTCCAGTTCATCGACCCCGGCCGCGTCGGCCAGCTCACGCGTGGAGAGCGGGTCGTTGCTGAGGAACAACAGAGCCTCGACGGTGCGGGCGAGCTCGGCGGATACCAGACCACCGGGCGCATCCGCCGCCACGGCGAGACCCTCGACGGGCTCCCCCACGGCGTCCGGCTCGGCGTCGGCGGGAGACGGCTCAATGGCCGCGAAAGGTTCGTCCGCGGCGTCGGTCACTCAATGCCTCCGGCGCCCGCGGCCACCGCGGCGGGAGCGGGCGGGGCGAGCGCGTGGACGTGGATCTCACCGAAGCACTCGCTCTGCTCCCAGGCCGCTTCGCCCCGTTTGTAGAGCTCCAGCAGCGCGAACACGGTGATCGCGACGGTCATCCGATCGGCGTCGCCGACCGCCTCCTCGAACGTGAAGCGCCCGCGGAGCAGCAGCGAGCGCAGGTGCGAGAGGCGCTCGGCGAGCGACACGCGCGGGACGGTGATGTGGCGCAGGGAGATCGCCGGCGGCATCACCAGCAGCCGGCCGAGCGCCTGCCCGAGCACCGCCGGATCGAGCGCGCCGTCAATTGGGGCGGGCACCGCGCGCAGCAGATGCGCGGGCGGCGGGGCGGCACGGAAGCGCACGCCCTCCTCCGCGGCGAGCAACTCACGCAGGTGGGTGGCGGCGGAGCGGTAGCGGCGGGCGTCGAGCATCCGCGCGAGCAGCTCCTCGGCGGCCTCGGCGGGCTCGATGTCGAGCAGCTGCTCGTCCTCCTCGCCGGTGAGCATCAGCCGCGACTTCAGCTCCAGCAGGGCGGCGACCAGCACGATGAACTCGGTGGCGGTCTCCAGGTCGAGCTCGCCGCGCGCCTCGAGGTGGTCGAGATAGGCGAGCACGACCTCGGCGAGCTGCAGCTCGAGCAGGTCGATCTCTTCGCGCAAGACCAGCGTCAAAAGCAAGTCGAACGGCCCGCTGAACACGTCCAGGTCGAGGTCGAGCGCGGCGACGGAGCTCATGCGTCCACCGTACCGATCATGAAGGATGGCCACCCCACCCGCCGGCGCCCACGCCCATCCGCTCGCGCACGTCGGCGAGCGTGGGCGCGGCGATCGCGCGCGCGCGCGCCGCGCCGTCGACCAGCACGGCCTCCAGCGCCGCCTCGTCGGCACGCAGATCCGCGTAGCGCAGGCGCACCGGCGCGAGGTAGTCGATCACCGCGGCCGCAACCGCCGCCTTCAGGTCGCCATACCCCCGCGCGTCGCCAAGCTCCGCTTCGACCGCCTCGGGCGTGAGGGCGCGCGCGACCGCGAGGATCTCGATCAGGTTTGAGACGCCCGGCTTGCCGGGCGCGCGGCGAATCTCGGTGCCGGAGTCGGTGACGGCGCTCTTGATCTTCTTCTCGATCGCCGACGGCTCGTCCAGTACATACACCGTCCCCTGCGGGTGGCCCCCCGTAGTGGACATCTTGCGCGTGGGGTCCTGCAGGTCCATGATCCGCGCGCCGAGCGCCGGGATGCGGTGCTCGGGAACGACCAGCACCTCGCGACCGCCGCCGAAGCGCGCGTTGAAGCGCCGCGCGACGTCGCGCATCAGCTCCAGGTGCTCGCGCTGGTCCTCGCCGACGGGCACCTCGTGCGCGCGATAGGCGAGCACGTCGGCAGCCTGCAGCACCGGGTAGAAGAGCACTCCCGCGCTCACCAGCTCGCGCTGGGAGTGCGACTTGTCGCGGAACTGGTGCATCCGCTGCAGACGACCGAGCTCGGTGAGCGAGCACAGCAGCCAGCACAGCTCGGTGTGCTCATGAACGTCACTCTGGCGAAAGAGGATGCAGCGCTCGGGATCTAGGCCGGCGGCGAGCAGCAGCGCGGTGAGGTCGTACAGGCTGCGCCGCAGCTCGGCAGGCTCATACGAGACGGTGACGGCGTGGAGGTCGACGATGCAGAACAGCGCCTCGCCGCGCTCCTGTCCCTCGACGTACTGGCGGATCGCGCCGATGTAGTTGCCGAGGTGCTTGGAGCCGGTGGGTTGGATGCCGGAGAAGATGCGCATTGCCGCGAGACCCTAACCGAGGCCGGAAAGACACGATCCAGCGAGGCGCGATCCAGCGCCCCGACGCACGCTCATGACAGCGCTTGGCGGATCACCGGCCGCTTGGCCGCAGCGACCTCATCCAAACGCCGCACCGGCGTGGTGTGGGGGGCGCCGCGCGCGATCTCGGGATCCTCGGCCGCCTCGCGCAGGATCGCGGCGATCGCGTCCGCGAATGCGTCCAGGGTCTCCTTGGTCTCGGTCTCGGTCGGCTCCACCATCAGCGCCTCGTCCACCAGCAGCGGGAAGTACACAGTCGGCGGGTGAAAGCCGAAGTCGAGCAGGCGCTTGGCGAGGTCGAGCGTCTTGATCTGAAGCTCGCGCCGCATCGGCCCACCGGAGAGCACGAACTCGTGCATGCAGAGGTCTCCGTAGGCAAGCGGCAGGTACTCGGCGACGCCGTGCTCGCGCAGCCGCGCAAGCAGGTAGTTGGCGTTGAGCACGGCAGTCTCGGAGGCATCGCGCAGGCCCTCGGCGCCGAGCGAACGGATGTAGGCGTAGGCGCGCACGAAGCAGCCGTAGTTGCCCTGGAAGCCGCGCAGACGGCCGATCGACTTCGACCCCACGGGCCCCTCGCCGTAGTCGAGGTCGAAGACCACCCCAGGCCGGCCCTCGGCGGCGGGCGACCCGCCGCCGTTACGGTCGGTACCAACGCCGCGATCGGCCGCGGAGGAGCGGCTGCGATCCTCCAGCCTGACCACGACCGGCACCGGCAGAAACGGCGCGATTCGCTCGGACACCGCGATCGGCCCGGAGCCGGGGCCACCGCCGCCGTGCGGTTGGGTGAAGGACTTGTGGAGGTTGAAGTGGACGATGTCGAAGCCCATGTCGCCGGGCCGCGAGAGCCCCATCACCGCGTTGAGGTTGGCGCCGTCGTAGTAGAGCGTGGCGCCGACCCCGTGCACGATTCTGGCGATCTCCTCAATGGCGGGGTCGAACAGCCCGAGCGTGTTGGGGTTGGTGAGCATCAGGCAGGCCACGTCGGGACCGGCCTTGGCGCGCAGGTCGTCGAGGTCCACGCCCCCGGCGGGGTTGGTGGCGAGCTTGACGACCTCCAGGCCCGCCATCGTGACGGTGGCGGGGTTGGTGCCGTGGGCGGTGTCGGGCGTGAGCACGAGGCGGCGGCGCTCGCCGCGGGCCTCGTGGTAGGCACGCGTGAGCAGCACGCCCGCCAGCTCGCCGTGGGAGCCGGCGGAGGGCTGCAGGCAGACGTGCGGCAGGCCGGCGATCTCCCCGAGCGCCACCTGCAGGTTCCACATCAGCTCGAGCGCCCCCTGCGCGCGCGCAGGGTCTTGCAATGGGTGCAGCCGGGCGTGCCCGGGCAGCGCCGCGACGCGCTCGTGCAGGCGGGGGTTGTGCTTCATCGTGCAGGAGCCCAGCGGGTAGAAGCCGGAGTCGAGATCGAAGTTGCGCTTGGAGAGACGCACGTAGTGACGCACGATCTCGGGCTCGGAGAGCTCGGGCAGCCGCGCGGGCGCAGCGCGGCGCAGCCGCGCGGGCAGCAGCTGCTCGGGATCGACGGCGGGCACGTCCAGCTCGGGGCACTGAAAGGCGCGCCGTCCCGGGGCGCCCCGCTCGAAGACCGTCGGCGTGTCGGTCATACGATCGCGTCCATTTGGGGATCGTCCGCGCGGCGATGCTGGGCGCCAGGCGGGTGGGGGTGGGGCCTCCTACCCCACAACACGGTGAGCGGCCTCATCATGCGGCCACCATCTGCCGGCCGAGCTTTGCTCGCTCGGCGGCCACGGCCGCCCCGAGCACCTCGACGAGCCGGTCGATGTCGGCGCGCGAGCGCCGCTCGGTGATCGCGACCAGCAGCCCGCCCCGGTCCTCCTCGCGTCCGGTGAGCGCGTGCAGGTCGGCGCCGGGGTTGACCCCGTGCGCGGCGCAGCGGGCGCGGACGGCAGCGACGTCGGCGTCGAGACGCAGAGCGAACTCGCGCACGACCGGCTGGGAGTGAGCCGCCTCGACGCCCTGCAGACGCGCAAGCGCCTCGCGGGCGTAGTGGGTGCGCGCGAGCAGCAGTTCTCCCAGCTCGACGATCCCGCGGCGCCCCAGCCAGGTCAGGTAGACGACGCCGGCGAGCGCGTTCAGCGCCTGGGCGGTGCAGATGTTGGAGGTGGCTTTCTCGCGGCGGATGTGCTGCTCGCGGGTCTGCAGGGTGAGCACGAAGCCGCGCCGGCCCTCGACGTCCACGGTTTCGCCGGCGATCCGGCCGGGCATCCGCCGCAGGTAGGGCTCGCGCGCGGCGAAGAAGCCGAACGAGGGCCCGCCGAAGTCCAGGCGGTTGCCGAGCGACTGGCCCTCGCCGACGGCGACGTCCACGCCGCACTCGCCCGGAGGAGCGAGGATCCCGAGCGTGAGCGGGTCGACCTGGGCGATGATCACCGGGCCCCGCCCGCCCGCGGCATCGGCGTGGGCGCGCGCTTCCCCGCCGGAGCCCCCCTCCCCCCCGGCGGCGGTCTCGGCCCCGGCGGCCCTGGCGGCGGCGGAGAGCGCGGGGGCGTCCTCGACGGCGCCGTAGAAGTTGGGCTGCGCGAAGATCGCGGCGCAGGTGTCGGAGTCGATCGCAGCGGCCCATGCGTCGGGGTCGGTGCGCCCGTGGGCAGCGCCGGTGGCCAGGGGAACCTCGACGACCTCCACCCCGTAACCGTGCGCGTAGGTGCGTAGCGTCTGGAGCGTGTGGGGATGCAGCCCGGCGCTGACGACGAAGCGCCCGCGGCCGTTGTGCAGCTTGGCCAGGTACCCCGCGGAGGCGACCGCGGAGGGCCCCTCGTACACGGAGGCGTTCGACACCGGCAGGCCGGTGAGCTCGCAGATCGCGGTCTGGTACTCGAACATCACCTGCAGCCCCCCCTGGGAGACCTCCGGCTGGTAGGGGGTGTAGGGGGTGAGGAACTCCGAGCGCTCCATCAGCATGTCTACAAGCGCGGGCACGTAATGGTCGTACATCCCCGCGCCCAGGAAGCAGAGCTCGTCCTCGGCGCTGACGTTGCGCGCGGCCAGCTCGCGCAGGTGCGCGTACACCTCCTGCTCGGGCAGCCCCGGCGGCAGCTCAAGGGCGCGGCGCAGGCGCACGGCCTCGGGGATCTGACGGTCGAACAGCTCCTCTACCGAGGACACGCCGATCGCCGCGAGCATCGCGGCGAGGTCCTCGGTGGTGGTGGAGGTGTAGCGGGTCACCTATCCCTCAGCCTAGCCTCTCGATCGGGTGGGAAAGCGCTCAGCCACGCAGCGGATCGACCCACCGCAGCCCGGAAAAGCGCGAGAAGTCGTTGTCGCAGGAGCAGAGCGTGGCGCCGTGCTCGACGGCCAACGCGGCGAGGTGAGCGTCGCTCGTAAGGTTGCCGGCGGCACCCAGTGGGCTGAGCAGATCGCGCAACACGGCGGCGTGACGGTCGGTGGGATGGACCACGGTGGCGGCCGGTTGCGCGAGCCAGCCATCCACGACGTCGAGCGCCTTGCCGACGTCCCACGGGCTCCGGAAGCTCCTCGGGTTGGTGGTGAGCCGGATGAACCCGAGCAACGCCAGCCAGGCGAACGCCACCGTCTCCGTTCCCGACAACGCCGCCTCGACCCACTCGACGGCAGGCCGGTGCAGCGAAGCTGTTTGGTCGGCCGCGTATACGAGCAGGTTGACGTCGGGCAGCTTCACTTGCCCAGTTCGAGCTTGCGCAAGATCTCCGCGTCTTCCAATTCGCCGGCGAGCGCGAGCGCCTTGTCGAGATCTACCTCGGGACGGACGCCAAGCGGCGCCGTCGGCATCCGGTAGCGGCGGCCGGTGGGAGCGGAGCCGCCGACACCCGATCGCACGGCCTCGTTGAGCGCCACCTTGAACGAGACGCCCCGCTCGCGCATCACCGCGCGAAGCTTTGCCGCGACATCAGGATCGAGCGTGACAGTCGTCCTCATTGGAGCATCTTAGCAGCAGCACGGATGCTGTCATGATGCTTCAGCAGCAATCGGCAGCAATCGCTACCCGCCGAGACTCGCCACGTACCCCGCGGCGTCCAGCAGCTCGTCGCGCTCGGCGGGGTCGGTGAGCCGGATCCGCACCAGCCAGCCCTCGCCGTAGGGGTCGTCGTTGAGCTTCTCCGGTTCCTCGGCGAGCGTGTCGTTGACCGCGACGATCTCCCCGGAGAGCGGGGCGATCACGTCGGAGACCGCCTTCACCGACTCGACCTCGGCGTAGGGATCGCCCTGCGTGAGCAGCGTTCCGACGGCGGGCGGCTCGCAGAACACGATCTCGCCGAGCAGGTCCTGCGCGTACCAGGTGATCCCGAGCGTCGCCTCGGGGTGAGCAGGGTCGGCGGGGTGGGCGGGGTTCCCATCCATCTCGATCCGCGCCCAGTCGTGCTCGGGGTGGTAGAGCAGATCCTCGGGGTAGTTGGCGTCGGCCATCGGGTCTAGCGGGCCTTTCGGTAGTGGGCAGCGACAGGCATCTCAACGGACCTTTCGGTAGTCGGCGCCGGCAGCGTCGGGCATAGTCAGGAGGCCTTTCGATACAGCGGCTTGGGCCGCACGGTCGCGGGGCGGATCTTGCCACGAACGTCGATCTCCAGGCGCGTGCCCACGGCCGCGCGCGCGGCGGGCACGTAGGCGAGGCCGATCCCAACCCCGAGCAAAGGAGAGAGCGTGCCGCTCGTCACGACCCCCCCGCCGACCACGGGGTTGCCCGCGCGGGCGATGCCGGGGCCGTCGATCGCGAACGCGACCAGCTGCTCGGCCGGGCCACGCTCCCGCACCGCGCGCACCGCGTCGGCGCCGATGAAACCCGTCGCCTCCTTGCAGCACCACCCCAGCCCCGCTTCGATCGGCCCGCGCTCCACCGACAGGTCGGCGCCGTAGAGGTGAAAGCAGGCCTCTATACGCAACGTGTCGCGCGCGGCCAGACCGGCCGGCAGCGCGCCGCGGCGCACGAGCTCGTCCCACAGCGGCGGGGCGTCGGCGGGCGCCAGCAGCAGCTCCACGCCGTCCTCGCCGGTGTAGCCGGTGCCGCACACCAGCACCCGCGCGCCCCCCAGCATCCGCTCCGCGGCGGTCATCCGCGCGGGCAGCGGGGAGTCGGAGATCGCCTGCACCACTTCCCGCGCGCGGGGACCCTGCACGGCGACCATCGCGTACGCGTCCAGCCGGTCGCGTACCTGCGCGTCGAACCCACCGGCGTGCGCGCGCCACCACTCCAGGTCGCGCACGTGGTTGGCGGCGTTCGTCACCGTCAGGAAGCGCTCGGCGCCCAGCCGGTAGGTGAAGAGGTCGTCGAGCACCCCCCCGCCGTCGCGGCACAGCACGCTGTACTGCGCGCCGCCGACGGGAAGCGCGGCGACGTCGTTGGAGAGCAGCCGCTGCAGCAGCGCAAGCGCGCCCGGGCCGGAGGTTTCGATCTCGCCCATGTGCGACACGTCGAAGATCCCGCAGCCCTCGCGCACGGCCATGTGCTCGGCGCGTACGCCGGTGTACTGCACGGGCAGCTCCCAGCCGGCGAACTCGACGAACTTGGCGCCAGCGGCGACGTGCCGGTCATACAGGGCGGTGCGACGCAGGGGACTCGGCACGGTCCGCAGGCTATCGAGCAGTCGGTGTCGAGTCGCTGTTCGACCCCGCACATGTGCGGGGTCTCCGGAGGGCGCATGCGCCCTCCGGGAGACACGCCGCATGCGGCGTGTCAGCAGGGCCGCATGCGGCCCTGCTCGGAACGGCCACATGTGGCCGTTCCCGGGGCCGCACATGTGCGGCCCCGGGAAAGATCACCGTTCGTACTTGCTCTCATCCAGGTGGATGGACGAAAGCTTCGAGGCCTCGGGGGGTGGCAGTGGATCGAGGGCTCCCTCCGATGTGTGCTCGAGGCAAAGAATTTGGTATCCCAGCCTTGTGTCGGGATCGGGATTCATGGCACCCTGGCCTCTGCGCACCGGCTTCCGGCACACGTCGCAATATCCATCATGCTCATTTGGCTTCGCCATGGGCGCAGGGTAGCGGCCCGCTGGTTGGAATCGTCGCGCTCAGCGCAGGAACGGCGGCACGTCGATGTCGTCGTCGGAGATCTCCAGCGACGAGCGCTCGCGGTCGCCGATGCGGGGGCCGCGGTCCACGGCGCGGCCGGGGCGCTCGCGGCGGGCGGCGCGACCCGGACGGTGGTCGAAGCCGGTGCCGATCACGGTGACGCGCACCTCCTCGCCGAGGCTCTCGTCGATCACCGCGCCGAAGATGATGTTGGCGTCGGGGTCGGCCGCGCTCTGGATGATCTCCGCGGCCTCGTTGACCTCGAACAGGCCGAGGTCCTTGCCGCCCGTGATGTTGAGCAGGATGCCCGTGGCGCCCTCCACCGACTCTTCCAGCAGCGGCGAGGAGATCGCGATCTTGGCGGCCTCCGCGCAGCGGTTCTCGCCGCCGGCGCTGCCGATGCCCATCAGCGCGGAGCCGGCGTCGTGCATGATCGTGCGCACGTCGGCGAAGTCGAGGTTGATCAGCCCGGGGATCGTGATCAGGTCGGTGATCCCCTGGATGCCCTGGCGCAGCACGTCGTCGGCCTCCTTGAACGCGTCGAGCATCGAGGTGCGCCGCTCGACCACCGCGAGCAGCTTCTCGTTGGGAATCACGATCAGCGTGTCGACGACCTCGCGTAGCTTGGCGATGCCCTCCGTGGCCTGGCGCGCGCGTTGGGTGCCCTCGAAGTCGAACGGGCGCGTGACCACGCCGACGGTGAGCGCCCCGATCTCGTTCTTGGCGATCTCCGCGATCACCGGCGCCGCGCCGGTCCCCGTGCCGCCGCCCTCGCCCGCGGTGACGAACACCATGTCGGCGCCCTTCAGCGCCTCCTTGATGTCGTCGCGCGACTCCGCCGCCGCGCCGAACCCGACCTCGGGGTTGGCGCCGGCGCCGAGGCCGTGCGTGGAGACGTGGCCGATGTTGAGCTTGATGTCGGCGTCGCACATGGCGAGCGCCTGCGCGTCGGTGTTGGCGGCGATGAACTCCACGCCGCGCAGCTCCGCGTCGACCATGCGGCTGACCGCGTTGGTGCCACCGCCCCCAACGCCGACGACCTTGATGACCGCCAGGTAGCTGCCTACGCCGCTCTCCATGGTGTTTTCTGCTTTCCGTCCGAAGACTTGAGTATTGGTTAAGGGTCGTGGACCGTCTTCCCGGAGGGAGACCGGTTTAGCACGTTATGCAGGGAACTTCGCCCTGTCAACAGGAGCGACCACTTTTGCAGGATCGCTTGCAGAACGCCGGACTCTCAACCGCCGCCCGAGGAATCGCTTTTCCGTTGCCTCAACCTGAAGTCGAGGGTGAGGCTTCGCCCGCGGAGCTTTCGCTTCCGCCTGCAGCAGCGCCGGAAGTGGCGGCGCCCGCTTCGGTGGTGCTCGGTTCGGTCGTGCCCGACGCGGGGGCACCGGTCGCTCCCGACGGCGCCACCGCGGCGCCCGACCCGGGCGTGCTCGATGCCCCAGCCCCTGACACGGCGGTGCTCGCGGAGCCGGACCCGCCGGTGACCGCTTCCGCGAGGATCGTCGCGAGCGCAGCGGAGGTCGCATCGGTGGTGCTCCCGCTCGCCTGCCCGGTGGCCGTGTCCCCGGCCAGCCCCCCCGCCGCGGTCGTGCCCGCCGCCGGGCGTTCGGGGGCGCGCACATCGACGTAGGTCGCTCCCGCCGAGGAGGGGTCGGCGAGCACGCGGGCGGCCGACAGCCACTTGGCGTGCGGGCGGGTGGCGTCGCCGAAGTAGAGCGAGATGCCATTGCGCATCGCCACCGTCAGCCCTTCGGGGCCGATGAACACCCTGCTCACCCACCCCAACAGCACGCGCGGAGCGGCGCCCAACACGCTCAGCTCGGCGCGGGCGGTGGCGTTTTCGACGTGCCCCCCCAGCGGCGCCCGTGAGCCGGCGGCGAGCGCGATCGCCGGCAGCGGGACACGCTCGCTCGCAAGCAGATCGGGCCCGAGCACCACCCCGTCGCCGGCGACCGCGGTGTGAACCCCGCCGACGCTCAGCGCCGCCACCGGGAGCTGCTCGACCACGTGGATGCGCAGGCCATGGGGGAAGTCGGTGCTGACGCTCACAGCCCTCACCACGCGGTAGGGCGCCACCGCGGCGCGCAGCGCGCCGACGTTCACGTTCAGCGTGCTCATCCCCCGCGCGGCGCCCCGCAGCGCGGCATCGATCGGGCCGGCGTCGACCCCCTGCACGCCGGCGATCTGCACGTGCTCGACGGCCACCAGCGGGGAGTTGCGCAGCAGCAGCCAGCCGCCGCCGAGCAGCGCGACGGTGGCGAGGGCGATGCCGAGCCTCCTCGCGGTCGCGCCGCGCGGGAAGGCAAACGACAGGGGGCGTGTGAGGCGGCCGATGGGTGGTACACGGCTCGCGGAGCCGGGTCGGGCGGCGATGGAGCGATCCACCCTGGAGTCTTCGACCTCGGCGGGCGAACCCCTACACAACCATTGCGTCCAGCTTTGGATGCGTTACAATACGAAGCGCTAGCATGGCGACTGCGGTCGACATGCCGAGGGGTCCGGGTAACCGGGCCCCTTTCTGTTAAGCCGCGACAGCCAACACGACGACTCGTGTCGTCATCTCAGGGCTCGGGTGACCGGGCCCTTTTTCTTGCGTCGACGTAAGGTGCCCCGATGGACATGGAGCCTGGCGTCCACCGGGGCTGAGGACAACTGCTACCTGGCCAGCCGGTCTATGACCAGCATGGCGACAAGCAGTGCAGTTGCTGGCCGATCAGTCGATCCCATCGATCGTCGATCGGCACAGCGACTGTCGTCGACATGCCATCACCCCCTTTCTCGGGCCAATCGGCTCCGCATTGGCGGGATCCGAGTCCGGTCGGGTGACCTCGCGGAAGAGGCTACTCAGCGCTTGGGACGCCGCGCTCGTGAAGCCACGGAAAATGCACCGGCCCAAGCGTCTGCACCTCCGGCTCCAGCGCCACGCCGAAGCGCTCCTGCACGCGGCGACGACCCTCGGCCATCAGCGCAACGATCTCCGCCGTGGTGGCAGCGCCGGTGTTCTCGATGAAGTTGGCGTGCTTGAGCGCAAAACGGGCGCCGCCGACGGTGAGACCGTTGCAGCCGGCCTCGGAGAGCAGCAGGCCCGCGGTGCGCCCCCCCGCGCGACCCGGCCCTTCGGACTGTGCGCCCCCGACCCCGCTCTCGGCGCCTTGCGACCCCACCCCCCCGTCCGGGTTCTTGAAGGTCGAGCCGAACGTCTTGATCCCCTGCGGCTGGGCCTCGTGGCGGCGGGCGCGCAGCTGCGCGAGCGTCGCCTTGACCTGGGCGGGCGGCGCAGGGTGCAGCGCGAACGAGGCGCGCGCCACGACCTCGCCGGCGAGCAGGTTGGAGCTGCGGTAGGCGAACCCGAGGTCGGGCGGTGTGCGGCGGTCGAGCCCCCGCGCGCCGGCGACCTCCACCCACTCCAGCGTCCGGGCGAGCTCGCCGCCGTAGGCGTTGGCGTTCATCCGCACCGCGCCGCCGACGGTGCCGGGGATGTTGACGCCGAACTCGATCCCCGACAGCCCCGCCCGCGCGGCGTACGCGGCCACCGCGGGCAGGCGCGCGCCGCCGCCGCACTCCAGGCCCCGCTCTCCCACTCGCTCGATCCCGGCCAGATCGCCCTCCAGCTTCAGCACCAGGCCGGTGACGCCCTCGTCGGCGATCAGCAGGTTGGAGCCCGACCCGACCACGGCCACCGCCACCCCCGCGGTGCGCGCCCACGCGAGCAGCTCCAGCAGCTGCGGGGCGCCGCCCGCGCGCGCGAACAGCTCCGCGGGGCCCCCCGTGCGCACCGTGGAGAGGCGTGCCAGCGGAAAGTCGCGTTGCACCGACGGAGGGAGCGGTGACGGGGGCACGCTCACGACCCTGCGCCGCCCTCGGACAGACGACCCCCGGTCGCCTCGACATCGCCTGCACCCCCTACCAGACGCCCCCCGCTCGCCTCCACATCGCCAGCGGCCCCCAGATGGCGCCCCAGTGCGTCGATGTCGCCGGCGCCCATCACCAGGCAGAGGTCGCCGTCGGCGAGCAGCCCGCGCAGGACGGGCAGCGCGTCGGCGAACGTCGGCAGCCACATGACCGGGCGCCCGCCCGCCGCGTCGGCGGCGGCAAGCGCGATCGTCAGGCCGCTCACCCCCGGGAAGTCGGCAGCGCGCTCGCGCGCCGGGTAAACGTCGAGCACGACCGCCACGTCGGCGAGCGCCAGCGCCTCGCCGAACTCCCGCGCGAGCAGCGCCGTGCGCGAGTAGAGGTGGGGCTGGAACACCGCCACCAGCCGCCGCGGCTCGAGCGTGCGCGCCGCGCGCAGGGTCGCCGCCAGCTCGGTCGGGTGGTGGGCATAGTCCTCATACACCACCGCCCCACCCACGGCGCCCACCCGCTGAAAGCGCCTGCCCGCGCCGGTGAAGCCGGCGAGACCTGCGATTGCGCGCTCCGCATCGGCTCCGGCGAGGGACGCAGCCTCCAGCGCAGCGGCGGCGTTGAGCGCGTTGTGGGCTCCCGGCACGGCGAGCCGAACCTCGTGCTCGTGCCAGGCGAAGCGCGAGCCGCCTGCGATGAGCGTCGGGGTGGGGACGTCGTAGGTGAGAACGCGAGCGCCGCGGTTCGTCTCCACCCCCTTACCAGGCACCCCGTCCCCACTCCTGACAGACACTCCCTCCTCACTCTCCCCAGATACTTCCACCCCGCCCTCCCCGGACACTCCCTCCCCCCGCGCCAGCTCGACCAGCTCGGCGCGATCCCACACCACGACGGCGCTGCGAGCGAGCGCAAGAAAGGCGCGGAAGGCAGCGCGCAGCTCCGCCAGCGAGGCGAAGCTCGCGTGGTGGTCGAGCTCCACGTTGGTGAGCACCGCGACCTCCACCGCGAGCGCGAGCATCGAGCGATCGGACTCGTCGGCCTCGACGACCAGCCACTCGCCCGCGCCCCAGTGCGCGTTGGGCAGGCCGCCGCCGACGGGAGCGCCCACCAGCCAGCCGGGCTCCATGCCGGCGGCGCGCAGGATGTGCACGAGCATCGACGCGGTGGTCGTCTTGCCGTGCGTGCCCGCCACCGCGACGGTGCGCCGCAGCGCGCTCAGCTCCCCCAGCAGCTCCGCGCGAGGCCGCTCGGGCAGCCCCCGCTCGCGAGCGGCCACACGCTCGGGGCTCTCGGGCGGCACGGCGCTTGAGTAAACGACCTCCACGTCATCGCCGGCGGGCAGGTTGGCCGAGTCGTGGCCGATGCTCGCGTCCAGCACGCCGTCCGCGCGCAGCCGCTCCAGGTACGGCGAATCGGCCCGGTCGGAGCCGCTGATCTGCGCTCCCAGCGCATGCGCGGCGCGCGCATAGCCGCTCATTCCCGCGCCGCCGACGCCGACGAAGTGCAGGCGCCGCCCACTCCACGACGCGCTCATCTTCGTGCTGCCTCGATGCGACTCCCACACGCAGGCCGGCGCGTCGCACACCCACACCCGATCATCCACCATCCACCCACCAGCCCGCTCATCCCCCCGCCGCCTCCAGCAGCTCCTCCGCGACCGCCTCCGCCGCGTCGGGCCGCGCGAGCCGACGGGCGGCGGCCGCCATCGCACGCATACGCTGCGGGTCGGCCAGCAGGACGGCCGTCTCGCGCGCGAGACGAGCGGCAGACAGCTCCCCGTCGGGCACCACCACCGCGGCGCCGCCCTGCTCCATCCAGCGGGCGTTAGTCGCCTGGTGGTCGGCGGCCGCGTGCGGGTAGGGGATCAGGATCGCCGGTCGGCCGTGGGCGGCGACCTCGAACAGCGAGCCGCCCGCGCGGGCGACCACCAGATCGGCGGCGGCGAGCGCCTGTGCGAACTCGGCGAGGTCGAGGTACTCGCGCAGGTCATACCCCGGCGGGCGCGGCAGCGCCGCGAGCTCCGGGTGGTCGCGCCGCCCGCAGATGTGCAGCACGTGGAAGGCGGCGCCCGCGTACGCCTCGATCGCGGCGAGGTTGATCGAGCGCGCGCCCAGCGAGCCGCCGAACACCAGCACGCAGGTGTCGCCCGGATCGATCCCCAGCCGCTCCCGCGCGCCGGCGCGGTCCTCGTGCGGCGGCGGGATCGGGCGCCCGGTGACGCGGTAGCGGCGCCCGCCGCGGCCCTCGATCGCGAATGCAAGGCACACCCGCCGCGCGAACGGCGCCAGCGCGCGGTTGGCGAGGCCGAGGTGGCTATCGGCCTCGGTCAGCACCAGCGGGATGCGGCGCGTCACCGCGGCCAACCCCACCGGGCCGGAGACGTAGCCGCCGCCCCCCATCACCGCATCGGGCATCAGCTCCCCGAGCAGCGCGCGGGCGCGCACGAACGCCTTCACCGCCAGCACCAGCGCACGTGCGGCTCGGAGCGGGTTACGGCGGTCGAGACCGGCGACGGCGATCGTATGCAGCGGGTAGCCCGCGGCCGGCACCAGCTGCGCCTCGGCGCGCTCGCCGCCGATGAACGTAACCTCCGCGCCGCGCGCGCGCAGGGCGTCAGCCACCGCCAGCGCCGGCACCACGTGCCCGGCGGTTCCTCCCGCGGCGATCGCGATTCTCGGCGGTGTTGCGCTCACCGGCCAATCCTGCCGGTTTACGCGCGCGCGCGTCGCCCACCGTCCGCACGTGGGCGCGGCTTGGGAACGTGGCGCGAGGTATATGGCACCGTAACCCACGTGGCACTGGACGAGGGCAGGGAGAGATCGCAGCGTAATGGCCCCGTCTGAGACCAGACAGTGGCGCGCTGGTGAGCGGCGCCGGCCCAGTACGCGACGCTAGAATTCGGCCATGACGACCAAGGAGCGCCTGCACAAGCGCGTGGATGAGCTCAGCGAGAGTGAGGCTGAGTGCGCGCAGATCGTGATTGAGCACGGGACGAATGGGTCCGAGACCGAGCCAGAGCTGGCGCCGCTGCCGGAGGGTTGGGGGCGACTGCCCTCGGGAGGCCCGGCGCCCAACTGGGTAGCCGGCCTTGATGAAGTCCGCCGCGGACGCTGAGGGTGCTCGTCATCGACGCGAACGTCGCTCTCGAGGCCTGCGGCGAAGAGGACGGCTTCCAAACGCTCGGAGACACCCTCGCCGCGCCACCGCTGATGTGGTCCGAGGCACGCGCGAACCTGCACCTCGCGCTCATCAACGGCGAGATCACCGCCCAAGACGCGGCGATTATGCACGAGCGGCTCGATAACTGCCCCGTTGCACGCAAGGACCCGCCCAACCTCGGACGCCAAGCCTGGGAGATCTCCGAGGAATTCGGCTGGGGCCGCACCTACGACGCCGAGTATGTCGCGCTCGCGAAGATCCTGCAATGCAACCTGGTGACGGTCGACATGCGACTGTGGCGAGGCAGCAGCCGACTCGGGTTCGTCATTACGCCCACCGAAATCGAACCTGAACCCGATCCGCCCGAGGACGAGACGGATTCAGTTCCGTAATCGCGCCGGGAACCCCAGCTCGCGGTGGGGGATGTGATCGCCGCGCGCGCAGGGCGTCAGCCACCGCCAGCGCCGGCACCACGTGCCCGGCGGTTCCTCCCGCGGCGATCACGATGCTCGGCGGTGTTGCGCTCACCGGCCAATCCTGCCGGTTTACGCATGCGCGCGTCGCCCACCGTCCGCCCCTCGCCCACGGCGCGCACGTGCGCGTTGGTTCCGGAGGCGACGTTGAGCAGCAGGCCCATCGCGGCGAGCATCACGATCAGGCTGCTCGAACCGTAGGAGACGAACGGCAGCGGCACGCCGGTGAGCGGCGCCAGGCCGAGCACCGCGAACACGTTGAGCACCGCTTGGGAGAGGATCAGCGAGGTCATGCCGACCGCGATCAGCGCGGAGTAGAGGCTGCGCGCGCGCTTGGCCGCGCGCAGGCCGGCGTACCCAATCAGGCCGTAGAGGAACAGCAGCGCATACACCCCGATCACGCCCAGCTCTTCGGCGATCACCGCGAAGATGAAGTCGGTCTGCGCCTCCGGCAGGTAGAAGGCCTTTTGGATCGACTGCCCGGGCCCGACTCCGAAGAGGCCGCCCGAGCCGACCGCGATCTGACCCTGCACCGCCTGGAAGCCGCTGCCGGACGCGTGCGCCCAGGGGTCGATGAACGAGGTGAGGCGCTCGCGCGCGTAGGGACGGGCGAGCGCGTACAGCGCCACCACCGTCAGCGCGCAGCCGGCGATGATCGCCAGGTTGCGCAGCGGGATCCCCGCGGCGACGAGCAGCGCGCAGGTCGTGAAGGCGATCACGAGCGCGGTGCCGATGTCCGGCTCGGTGGCGACCAGCAGGCAGGCGGCGCCGACCACGACCAGCAGCGGCCGGCAGAGCGCGCGCAGGTCGTGCACGCGCCGCGGCTTGCGCGCGAGCAGCGTGGCGGAGTACAGCACCAGCGCGAACTTGAGCAACTCGGCGGGCTCGAATTGGAAGAAGCTGGGGCCGATCCAGCGACGCGCCCCGTTGACGGCGACGCCCACGTGCGGGATGTGCACCGCCAGCACCAGCGCGAACGACACCGCCAGCAGCGGCCCCACCAGGTCCTGCACCTTCGCGATCCCGTGGCGCGCGAGGTGGTGCATCAACACCAGCCCCACCGACCCGAAGACCACGAACTTCACGAGGTAGCTGGTGCCGGTGCCGCTCCCTTCCAGCAGCGCCGTGGCCGAAGAGGCGGAGTACACCATCACCGCCCCGAACGCCAGCAGGCAGAGCGTGGCGGTCAGCAGGATGCGGTGCTCGAGCGGCTGCTGGCGGGCGGCTGCCCGTCCGGCCCGGCGCCCGGAGCGACGCGCACGAGCGCCCCGTCCCTGGGCTTTGGCTTTGGCGTTCGCGCCGCGCGCGGCTGATGGCATCCAGAG
This sequence comes from Solirubrobacteraceae bacterium, assembly GCA_035948945.1. Classification (GTDB taxonomy): domain Bacteria; phylum Actinomycetota; class Thermoleophilia; order Solirubrobacterales; family Solirubrobacteraceae; genus Palsa-744. The sequence goes on along the minus strand of DASZIQ010000090.1, from coordinate 61,365 downwards.
CCACTTCGACGCCGCGGCATGAAAGCCTGCCGCAGCGGACGGCTGGCGAGGGGGAACATCGCTTGTGCCTCTTTCCCGGCCGGCTACCGCTTTTTGCTCTCGACCAGGTGCTTCGCGGCTTTTGTGTGGTGATGCTTGTGCTTGTGGCGCTTGCCGTGTTTGGTGCTCGGCTTCCCGTGCGCCGGTTTCGAGGAGACGGCGGCCGAAGTCGAGCCGCCTGCGGGCGCCGGCGAGCCGCCGCCGTCGGACGTCGAGTGCTGGCCACCCGTGAGCGGCACTTCGGGCTCGTTGCTCACCGGGCCGGGAGCGACGGTGTGCTTCAGCGGTTCGGCCACTGGTTCTTCCAGCGCTTCGAACATCCCCCCGCTCGCGGTTGTTTCACCGCCTTCGTTGCTCGCGGTCACACCAAAGATGTATTCCCCTTCGCCAAGTTCCACCCCGGCGCTGTTGAGGTCGAGGCTCACGGTCTGCGGGACGAACGAGCCGAACAGCTTTCCGCCGCACGGCAGCTCGATTGGGACGATCAACTCACACCCAGCCCCTTTTTTGCTGCAGGGCGAGGAGATCATGTGGAACGCGTATTCCGTTTCCAGGCCCTCAGTGTCGATCGTCGCGTCAGTCTTGGTGAGATGCGAAACCCTCACCGATTCGATCACCGGCGCCTTGGCGGGAAGCGTGGTGAACGTCTCGTCGGATCCGTAAACGATCGGGCCTTCGAACCCGAAGCCGTCTTCGGTGAGCTTCGACCTGGCTGCGATCACGCGGTAGTGGTAGGTGGTGCCCGGCTCCAGCTTTACCCCCACATGGGTAAGGTTGAGGCCGACCGCCTGCCCTTCCACTCCGGGCCCAGTCTCGTCGATCGGCAGACCTTCCGCGCTGGCATCAAGATCGCCGAGCAGGCACAACGAGGTGTGCTTCCAGGCGCTCGGGCAGGCGAATTCGGAGATGTATTCGCTCGGATTCGCGACGAGCTGGAACTGGTAAGAGGCGCCTTTTTCCGCGTCCTCGGGGTTGATCACAGCTGCGAGCCTCGCGCCGGTCGCAGTCACGTGCACAACGGACTCGGATTCGATCACTGGGGCTTCCGCCACCGCCGTGGGCACCGTGAACTGCCCCTCCGAGGAGTGGCGCTTGCCCGCTTCGTTTTCTGCGAACAGCCAGTAGATGTAGGTCTGTCCCGGCCTCAGGCCGGTGACTTCGGCCGACACTGCCTGCGGAACGCTTCCTTCGAGCGGCCCCCCGCGCGGAGTGGTTGCTCCACAGGGCAACGGACCCGCGCATTCCTCATCGCCCGGCTGCGCGTACATGAAGTAGTAGTAGGTCGGGACGCCTTCCGGGTTGAGCGCACCCTTCAGCTTGACGCCGGTGGAGGTGAATTCGACCGGTTCGGTCTTGGGTTCACCAGGCGGCGAGGCGGCACCCGCCGTGGCGGGCAACGCGACAAGTAGCAACACTCCGACGGCTGCGATCAGATAGCGAACTCGCACTCGCATCAGCTCATACCTCCGGCACTGTACGTAGAAGTACGCATGGTCAACCCATACCCGCACAAGATCTTACACGACCCCCGCGACCAGCACCACAAACCGTTCGCCGCGGGCCTCGAAGTCCGCGAACTGGTCGAAGCTGGCGCAGGCCGGGGAGAGCAGCACCGTCTCGCCCTCGTTTGCCGCCCTGCTCGCCGCCGCCACGGCCCGCTCCAGGTCGCCGCATTCGCGCAGTGGCGCCCCCGCGCCCGCCAGCGCCGCGGCGATCTGCGGAGCGTCTTCGCCGATCAGATAAACCCTCCTGCAGCTAGCCGCCACCGCCTCGCGCAGTGGCACGAAGTCCTGGTCCTTGCTCTGGCCGCCGAGGATCAGGTGCACACCGCCCTGTGGGAACGCGCGCAGCGCCATCAGCGTGCTCGCGACATTGGTGGCCTTCGAGTCATTGACGTACACCACCCCGTCGCGACAGCCCACCTCCTGCAGGCGGTGAGGCACGCCCCCGAACGTGCGCAGGCCCTCGCCCACCGCGTCGGGGTCGATCCCGCGGGTGAGGCACACCGCCGCGGCCGCCAGCGCGTTCCGGCGGTTGTGCTCGCCGCGCAGGCGCAGTCCGGTGATGGCCGGCCGCGGGTCGGCGTCGAAGTACACCCTGCGAACGCCGAGCCGAAGCTCGACGTCCGCGAGCGCCTCTGGCAGCACCGCCACGTCGCCCTCGCGCTGGTGGGCGAAGATCCGCAGCTTCGCCGCCCGGTAGGCCGCGAACGTCCCGTGGCGGTCGAGGTGGTCGGGGGTTATGTTGAGCAGCACCGCCGTCTCCGGGGCGAACTCGCGCGCGTCCTCTAGTTGGAAGGAGGAGGTCTCGCACACGACCGTGGCGCGCTCGTCGATCGTCCCCACCAGCCCGCTCAGCGCCGTGCCGACGTTGCCCGCCACCGCGACGGGCAGGCCGGCCTCGCGGTGGATGTGCCCGATCAGTTCCACCGTCGTGGTCTTGCCGTTGGTGCCGGTCACGGCGATGAGCTCGTTGGGTAGCAGCCGCCACGCCAACTCCAGCTCGCCGAGCACAGGCAGGCCGCGGGCACGGGCCGCGGCGATGACGGGCGCCTGCGCGGGCACCCCCGGGCTCTTGACGACGGCGCCCGCGCGCTCCAGTTGCGCGAGACCATCATCGCCTAGATGCAGCTCGACTCCCTGCGCCGCGAGCGCCTCCATTGCCGGCGGTGCGCCCACGTCCACAGCGATCACCTGCTCCCCACGCTCGTGCAGCAGGCGCGCCGCCGCCTTCCCCGAGCGGGCCAGGCCCACGATCAGGTACGGGCCTGGGGGGATCGGCGGACGAGCGCTCATCGCGCCAACCTCTCCGCCTTGGCGTTCGCGCTTGTGTCGGGGCCCGGGAGCGGAGATGACGACCTCATCGTGCCGGACGGCTCGACCTCACCCAAGGCTCTGGCGGTAGATCGTGAAGCCGATCGCGCAGCAGATCGCGGCGATGATCCAGAAGCGCAGGATGATCTTCGTCTCCGACCAGCCGCGCAGCTCGAAGTGGTGGTGGATCGGCGCCATCAGGAAGACGCGCTTGTGGCGCCACTGGAAGTACGCCACCTGGATCACGACCGACAGCGCCTCGAACACGAAGATCCCACCGAGCAGGATCAGCAGCACCTCGGTCTTGGTCATCACCGCGAGGCCCGCGATCGCCCCGCCGAGGCCAAGCGCGCCTGTATCGCCCATGAAGATCGTCGCCGGGAACGCGTTGAACCAGAGGAAGCCGATGCAGCCTCCGACCAGGCAGCCCGCGAGCATCGAGAGGTCGTACTGGTTGGAGACGTTGTACTCGGAGGTGATGAACGTGATGCCGATGTACGCCAGCAGCACGATCGCCGCGCAGCCCGCCGCCAGGCCGTCGAGGCCGTCGGTGAGGTTTACCGCGCTGGTCGTGCCGGCCACCACGAGGTAGATCAGCAGCGGGTAGAAGGGGCCGAGATCGATCGTGTAGTCGACGACCCGCAGGCGCAGCGTGCTCTGCAGGTGGGCCTCGTGGGTCGCCACGAACCACAGCGCCAGCGATATCGCGATCGTCACCGCCAGCTTGGTGCGCGCCCGCAGGCCCAGCGAGCGGCGGCGCACGAGCTTGGTGTAGTCGTCGGCGAAGCCCAGCAGCGCGCACGCCAGCGCCGTGCCGAACACCCCCAGCGCGCGCCATTCAGAGCCGGTGAGGATCGCGAACGGGATCGCCACCGCGATGAAGATAATCACCCCGCCCATCGTCGGCGTCCCCGCCTTCTCGCGATGCCCCTCGGGGCCCTCCTCGCGGATGTGCTGCCCGAACTCGCGCCGGCGCAGGAACTCGATGAACTTCGGACTGAGGAAGATGCAGATCAGCAGCGCCGCCGTTCCCCCGATCAGGACGCGACCCATTCAGCCTCTCCCATCATGTCCGAGCGCCTGCGGTGCGGCTCCAGCGGAGTGCTCGCCGCCATCGGGGGCCGCAACGAGCGCCTGGGCGACCCGCTCCAACTCCATGCCACGCGAGCCCTTGACGAGCACGACATCGCCCGCGCGCAACAGCCTCCCCAGCAGCGTTGCCGCCTCTACGGCGTCCGACACGGAGTAGACCGACCCATCTCCCTCCTCCCCCATCTCACGCGCCAACGGCCCCACCGTGAGCAGCAGCTCAACCCCGCGCGCGCGGGCGTACGCGCCGATCTCGCGATGCAGCCGGCGCTCCTGCCCGCCCAGCTCGAGCATGTCGCCCAGCACCGCCACGCGGCGGCCCCCCTCGCTCGCGGCGAGCTCGTCGAGCGCCGCGCGCATCGACATCGGGTTGGCGTTGTAGCAGTCGTTGATCAGCACGATTCCGTTTGCCAGCGCGATCCGTTCGCCGCGCAGCGCCGAGAGCTCCACGTCCAGTCTCCCCTGCGGGGTGACGCCGAGCGCGCGCGCCGCCGCCACCGCGGCCAGCAGGTTGCGCAGGTTATGGGATTGCGCGAACGATGGCCGCACCGCGATGCGCTCCCCCCCGCGCGTGTGATCCACGATCGTCACCTCGCCATTCGGCGTGCGCCCCACCAGCTCCACGTCGCCGCCCTCGCCGAACGTCACCGTGCGCTGGTCGGCCCGCAGGTGGGGCTCCAGCAGCGGCTCCCCCGCCGGCACGACGACCGTAGCCCCGGGCGCCATCCCGGCGATCAGCTCGGCCTTGGCCGCCGCGACCGCCTCGATCGTTCCCAGCTGCTCCAGGTGCACCGGGCCCACGTTCACGATCACCCCCACCTCCGGCTGCGCGATCGCCGTCAGCTGCGCGATCTGCCCCCTCCCGCGCATCGCCATCTCGAGCACCAGCGCCCTCGTTCCCGCGGGCGCCGCCAGCACCGTCAGTGGGAGCCCGATCTCGGTGTTGAGATTCGCGTGGCTTGCCACGGTGCCGCCGCCCAGCCTCTCCCGCGCGTCGCGCAGCAGCGCCGCGAGGATGTCCTTCGTCGAGGTCTTCCCCGTCGAGCCTGTGATCGCGGCTACCTTGGCGCCTTCTTCCCCGAGCGCCTTGCGCCACTCGTGGGCCAGTGCCTGTATCGCCGCCAGCGGGTCGGGGTGCGCCAGCACCGCGCCGCCGGCCGGCGTCATCGTCGCGCCCTCCGGCGCCACCAAGGCGCCCCCGGCGAGTGCGTGCGCGGGCACCACCAGTGTCCCACCCGTGAGTGCATGCGCATACTCGGGCGCCACCAACACGCCCCACGCACCTGCGCGCAGCGCCCGCTCCGCATAGGCCCCGCCGTCCACGTGCTCCCCGGGCAGACCAACGAACAGGTCGCCCGGCTGCACCTCGCGCGAGTCGATGACCGCGCGGTGCGGCGCTCCGTCTCGCCCCGCCAGGAGACGCGCCCCCGCTGCCGTCGCGATCCGCTCGGCGCCCCACCCGGTCACGCAGCAGCTCCCGCCGCTTGCGCACGGCGCGCCCGCAGCGCTTCGCGAGCCACGGCCACGTCGTCGAACGCCACCACCCGACCCTCCGCGAATTCCTGGCCCTGCTCGTGACCCTTGCCTGCGATGAGCACCACGTCCCCAGGGCGTGCGACTGCGATCGCGCGATGGATGGCCTCGCGCCGGTCGACCTCGACAGCGACTTTTGGAGCACCCACCGGCCGCGCCCCCGCCGCGCCCTGCATGATCTGCGCGATGATCGCCTCCGGCTGCTCGGAGCGGGGATTGTCCGAGGTCACGACCACCACGTCGGCTCCACGCGCCGCGATCTCGCCCATCGGCGCCCGCTTGCCCTTGTCGCGGTCCCCCCCGGCGCCGAACACGCAGATCACGCGTCCGCTGGTCAGCTCGCGGGCCGTGCGCAGAACGTTCTCGAGCGAATCCGGCGTATGGGCGTAGTCCACCAGCACCGCGAACCCCTGGCCCTCCTCCACCGGCTCCAGGCGCCCCGGCACCCGTACCCCACGCTCGAGCGCATCCACCAGTGTGTCGAGCTCGCCGCCAGTTGCGTGCACGGCGGCAAGGGCGCCCAACGCGTTCGCCACATTGAAGCGGCCCGGCAGCGGCAGTGACAACGCGCGCGTCCCCCCCGGGGTCTCCAGTCGCAGCCGGCAGCCGTCGCGGCCCACCCGCACATCGTGCGCACGGTATTGGGCGTCGTGCTCGATCGCGAACGTCACCGCGTCGGGCAGTTCGGCCGCGAGGCGCCGCCCGTAGGGGTCGTCCAGGTTGAGCACGCTCACGCGCGGCGGGGTGGGTACGAACAGCCTCCGCTTGGCCTGGAAGTACTCCTCCATCGTGCCGTGGAAGTCGAGGTGGTCCTGCGTCAGATTGGTGAAGATCGCCGCCGCGAAGCGCACCCCGTCGGCGCGGCCCAACGCCAGCGCGTGCGATGAGACCTCCATCGCGCACGCCCGCTCGCCGCCGTCGAGCATCGCGCGCAAGGCGGCCTGCAGGTCGATCGCCTCGGGGGTGGTGCGCTGCGCCGGGCGCTCCTCTCCGCCGACGATCGAGCTGACGGTCCCCAGCAGGCCGCACCGCCTGCCGCCCGCCTCCAGCAGCGCCCTCACCAGGAACGCGGTCGTGGTCTTGCCGTTGGTGCCCGTCACCCCCACCACCTGCAGCTCCGCCGTCGGGTCGCCGTAGAAGCGCGCCGCGACCGACCCCATCGCCGCGCGCGCCGACTCCACCGCGATCTCCGGCACCCCCAGCCCGAGCGACCGCTCCACCACCACTGCGACCGCGCCGGCCGCCACCGCCTGCGCGGCGTGATCGTGGCCGTCGCTGTGCTCGCCCGGCACGCAGAAGAACAGCGCGCCCGGCGCCACCCTGCGGCTGTCGTACGCCAGGCTCGCGATCTCCACCGCCGCGGCGTCGCCCACGAGGCCACTCGTGCTCAGCCCGGCCGGGATCAAATCCGCCAGCCTCATCTACCTGCCAACCTCATCGGCGCTCATCCAAGTGCCAGCCCCATCGGCACACTGATCCACCTGCCGACAGCATCGGCGCACACGTCGTCGTCGCATCCGCTCTGAGTCTAGTTTCGGCCCCCGACGGGGCAGCGGCGCCGGGCGCCGGGGCTTACGATGGGCGTGTGCATGGCCCCGAGGCGGCGATCGACACCGAGCGGCTGCGCGCGCTGATCCGCGACATCCCCGACTTCCCGCGGCCGGGGATCCTCTTCAAGGACATCACACCGCTGCTGGCCGACCCGGGCGCGCTCGCCCTGGCCGTGCGTGGCCTGGCCCAGCATGCGCGCCCCCTGCGGGTCGAGTGCGTCGTCGCCGCCGAGGCGCGCGGCTTCCTGCTCGGGCCGGCGCTCGCGCTGGAGCTCGGCGCCGGGTTCGTGCTGGCGCGCAAGCCCGGCAAGCTGCCGTACGAGACCGTCAGCGCCGAGTACCTGCTCGAGTACGGCGCCAACCAACTGGAGCTGCACACCGACGCGATCGGGCGCGGCACGCGCGTGCTCGTACACGACGACCTGCTCGCCACCGGCGGCACGGCGGCGGCGCTGTGCGAGCTGGTGGAGCAGCTCGGCGGCGAGGTCGTAGGCTGCGGCTTCCTGGTCGAGCTGGCGTTCCTGCACGGGCGCGAGCGGCTCGCGCCGCACGCCGCGCATGCGCTGTTGACGTATGAGGCATGAGGCCGGCGCGCCGGCGGCCCGGACACGAGCTGCGGGCGGCAAGCCGGCTGCCTGGGGCGCGTCAGTCGCCCGCCGCGGCAGAACCTGCGCCTGCATCGGCGCTCCGCTCGCCGGAGGCGAAGCCCAAGATCAGCTGTGAGGTCTCCAACGGCACGTCCAGCTGCGGGCAGTGCCCGACGCCCTCCAGCTCCACCCAATCGGCATGTGCCAGCCACTCCTCGCGGAAGCGGGCGGCGGCTGAGGGCCAGTGCAGGATGCGATCGTCGGCGCCCCACACCACCCGCACGGGGCATCCGATCCGCTCGGCATCGAGTCGCCAGCCGGCGCGCACCGAGAACGCAATCAGCAGGTCGAGCCCCGCGCAGCCGGCAGCGCCGACGATCTGGTGGGCGATCAGCTCGGCCGGGATGTGCTCGTAGCGGGTGGCGATGTACTGGGTGGCCTGGCGACGGCCCGCGAGCGTGGAGACGATCTGGTCGGCATACGGCGCCGCTGCTCGCAACAGCCCCTGCGCCGTCGTAAAGAACTCGAGCGTTCCCCCGAAGGAGGCGTCGGCCGCCGGCCAGCCGCCGGCCGGGGCGAGCGCCACCACGCTGCGCGCCCGCCCGCGCGCGGCCAGTTGCAGCGCCACCCACCCCCCCAGCGAGTTGCCGGCGATGTGCGCCGTCTCGAAGCCGGCTTCGTCCATCGCGCGCTCGACCGCATCGGGCAGCGTCCCCTCGTCGGGCTCCCCCACGATCGCCGGCCCACCGGCATGGCCCGCCAGCGTCACGGCCAGCACGTCGTGCTCGCGTTCGAGCGCCGGCAGCACCAGCTCCCACGTGCGCCAGGTGTCGGTGACGCCGTGCAGGCAGACCAGCGGCGGGCCGGAGCCGCCCCGGTGGGACGGGGTGAAGGTCGTTTGCATCCGGTGGACGCTAGCGCGCCGCCGCGAGGCACGGAGGCCGAGCGCACACAGCCGGGGTGGTGCAACTCACTCGCGCGGACGATCCCACGCTCGCACCACCTCGTTCAGCGACGACTCGGGGATTTTCAAGATGGGCCCTTCGGTCCACAATCGGGTCCCCCCGCACGCGCGTCCTACCCGGGTGGAATGCCGAGGTAGGGCAGCGCGAAGTCCATGATCTGGCCGAACGCGGGGGCGGCGACCGTGCCGCCGTAGATCGAGCCGTCCTGCGGTTCGTCGACGATCACCGCGCACAGCAGCTTCGGGTCGGATGCCGGCGCGAAGCCGATGAACGAGGCTACGTAGGCGGTTTCCGAGTATTCGCCGGTTGCCGGATTCACCTTGCTGGCGGTGCCGGTCTTGCCCGCGAGCGTATACCCGGGCACCGACACCTCGCTCGCCGTACCCCCGGGCGCCAGCACCCCGCGCAGCATCTGGCGCACCTGCGCGGCGACGCCCGCCGACATGATGCGATGCCCCCGCGGCAACCTCGTCGGCCGGCCGTTCACCGCCCCCACGATGTGCGGCGTGCGCAGGACGCCGCCGTTGGCGATCGCCGCGTACGCACTCGCCATCTGAATCGGTGTCACCAGCTCACCCTGCCCGATCGGCAGGTTGCCCATCGAGGAACCCGAGTATTCGCTTGGATTCAGCACCTTCCCGGTTTCCTCGCCCGGCAGATCCACGCCCGTCCGCGCCCCGAAGCCGAAGCGGTGCACCCATTCGTTGAAGGTGTCTTCACCCTCCAGTTTGCCGATCGTGATCGCCCCCACGTTGCTCGACTGCGCGAGGATCTGCGCGGTGGTGAGCATCTCTTCAGGGTGTTCCTCCGCGTCGTGGATCGTGCGGTTGGCGACCTGTATCTGGTCGGGGATGTCGAATTCGGTGGTGGGTGTGATCAGCCCCTTCTGCAACGCGCCCGAAACAGCCACCACCTTGAAGGTCGATCCCGGTTCGTAGTTGAAGCTCACCGCCCGGTTCTCCAGCGCCGCTTCGAGCGCCGCCTTGGAGGTTGGAGGGTGCTCGAGGCTCAGCTGCGGCCAGCTCGCCATCGCCAGTACCGCGCCCGTGCCAGGCTGCATCACGATGGCGGTTGCGTCTTTGGGGTGAAACACCTTTCCGACCGCGTTCAGCACAGCTTCGGTGCGCTGCTGAATGTTCGCGTCCACTGTCAGCCTCAGCTGCGCCCCCGGCACCTCGCGGTGAACGTCGGAGATCGAGATCGGCTGGCCATGCGCGTCGCTCACCACCCGCCGCTCGCCCGCCTTCCCTTCCAGGATCGCGTTGTCGGCGTACTCCAAGCCCGACAAGCCGCCCTTTTCGCCCATCATCCCCAGCGCCTGCGCCGCCAGCGTGTCGCGGGGGTACACCTGACGCATCGTCGGCGTGCTGTTCACGCCGGAGAGGTTGAGCGCCATCGCCGCCTTCGCCTGCGCCGCCGGCAGTTCCTTTGCGAGGTACACGAAGCCGCTGTGCTCGCTCAGGTCTGTGAGCACCGTCGCCTGCGAGCGCCCCACCAGCGGGGCCAGCTTTGCGGCCGCGCCGAGCGGATCCTTCACCAGGTACGGGTCTGCGGAGATGTCATCCGCCGGTTCGGAGATAGCCAGCACCGTCCCGTGGCGATCGGTGATCGTCCCCCGCGGCGCCAACACTGCTTCGATCGTCACCTGCTGCGTGTTGGCGGCCCTGCGCAACGCCGCGCTGTGCAATACCCCGAGGTACAGCGTGCGCCCCGCGGCGATCGTGAGCAGTCCGAAGAACACCGCGAACAGCACTCCGATGCGTTTCTGCGCGTTCGCCAACGCAGCTCAGCCCCCCGGGGCCTGGGTGCCGCCACCGGAGCCGAGCGACGCGCTCGCAGCTTCGGTGGAGCCGCCGGTCGCGGTCGGCGCAGCTTCCGCCGCTGCCGGCCCCGGCGTTTGCGCAGAGGTCGTTTCGGGCGTGCTGGGCGCCTGTGCAGGCGTCGCTTCGGTGCCAGTGGGAGTCGTTGAGCTCGTGCTCGTCGCCCCGCCGGCGGTGGTGCTCGAGCTCGGTTCGCCGCCCGTGGCGCTCGCGCTCGCTTCGGCGCCCGCGGAGCCTGTGCTCGTTTCTGCACTGCTCGCCGCGCCACCAACCGTGGTCGAGCTGGTCGTCTGTGCCTGGATCGGCTTAGCCAGCGCCGCCGCCGCCAGCCGCGCGTCGAGCGGGCCGCGCAGCCTGTCGAAGTGCAGCGCCGCCGGCGACGCGGGCACCATGCCCTTGGCGAGCGCCAGCCGTTCGATGCGTTCCCCCGAAGAGAGCGCCGAGTCTTCGGCGGAGAGCGCCGAGTTCTCCTGCTGCAGCAGCTGTGTGTGCTCGACCGCGCGGCCGATCCCCACGCCCAGCTTCACCACCCACAGCTGCATCCCGACGATCCCGATCAGCGCGAACGCGATCAGGGCAATCCATGCACGCCCTCCGATCAGCCGATCGAGCAGGCGATCGGGGAGGCGCAGACCAGCTCGCGCTTGGGAAGGCAAGCCCGCCCACCCCACCGACCCCGCGCCCGTCGACCCGGCGCGGACGGGGCCTGAGATCCGACGCGGTCGCGACACCGAACGCGATGGTCGGAGCGGACGACCATGGCGAGCAGGGCGAGGACGAACAGCGGGCGCGGCAGCCGTGGGGGGGGTCATGTCGCTGCCCCCGAACCGTCCGCCAGCTTCCGCGCCGCCCGCAGCCGCGCCGAGGAGGCGCGCGGGTTGTGCGCGAGCTCGCCCGCGGAGGGGACGATCGCGCGGCGCGAGAGCAGCGCCGCCTGTGGTGTGCGCCCGCAGGCGCACACGGGCAGGTCGGGCGGGCAGATGCAACCCTGCGCGCGGGCGACCATGAAGCGCTTGACGCGCCGGTCCTCCAGCGAATGAAAGGCGATGCCGGCGAGCACGCCACCCTCGCGCAGCAGCTCCCACGCCAGCGGCAGGCCGCGATCGAGCTGCTCGAGCTCGTCGTTGACGGCGATCCGCAGCGCCTGGAACACGCGCTTGGCGGGATGCCCCCCGGCGAAGCGCGCGGGGACGGGGATCGCCGAGTTGACGATCTCCACCAGCTCCTGCGTGGTTTGAATCGAATCGGCGCCCTCCCGTTCGCGGCGGCGCACGATCGCGCGGGCGATCGCGCCCGCGTGGCGCTCCTCGCCGAGCTCGCGCAGCATCCCCGCCAGCCGGCGCTGATCCCAGGTGGCGAGGATCTCGCGCGCGTCGAGCTCCTGCTCGGGGTCCATGCGCATGTCGAGGGGGGCGTCGTAGGAGTAGGAGAAGCCGCGCTCGCGCGTGTCCACCTGCATCGAGGACATGCCGAGGTCGAAGTACACGCTGTCCGCGCGCAGCCCCTCCCGCGCAAGCAGCTCCAGCGCCTCGGCGTAGTCGCCGCGGATGAAGCGCACCGTGCACCCCACTTCCTCGGCCAGCTCGGCGAAGCGCTCCTCGGCGACGGGGTCGCGGTCGATCGCGACCAGCGTCCCGCCCGCGCCCAAGCGCTGGGCGACCAGGCGCGCGTGGCCGCCGCCGCCGAAGGTGCAGTCGATCGCGGTCTGCCCCGGTTGGGGGTCCAACACGTCGATCAGCTCACCCGCGAGCACGGGGATGTGGACGGTCATATCAAGCAGGATGGTCGACACGCGCGGTGATCTCCGCGACGCCGCCCAGCAGCGTCGGTCGGTGCTCGTTCCAACGGTCGCGGTCCCACAGCTCCAGGCGATCTCCGGCGCCGACGACCACCACGTCCCTGTTGAGCGCCGCATGCTCGGCGAGGAAGCCCGGAAGCATGATCCGCCCGGCGGAGTCCAGCTCCGCATCCTGGGAGCTGCCGTAGAAGAAGCGCTCCAGCTCGCTCAGTCGAGGCGAGAGCGGCGGCAGCTCGGCGAGCGCGCGCTCGGTGTAACGCTCGTACTCCTGCGGGCGCCACACGCCCACGCACGGCTCGAGGTCGACCGGCATCGCCATCACGACTCCCTCCGCCAGCGTCGCGCGATAGCGGGCCGGCACGGTGAGGCGGTTCTTGGCGTCGAGCGTGTGGTCGTAGGTGCCACGGAAAGCCACGGGTGGGGCTCCTGATCCAATATGACTGACAAACGAGGGCCCGACCGAAGCCGGGAGACACTCGCCTTCGGCGCTGGCCGATTCGGGGATGCGAGCGGAGCGAGTGTCGCCCTAATCGGTCCCCGTTTCGGCCAGCCGGCCTGCGGCCGGCAACGCCACTCTTTGGAGCCGAGGTGGAGAGGTGGGAGGAGCCTCTCCACCTCGGCTCGTTCCCGGCAAGGTACCCCACTTTCCCCCACAACGCAACCCTAATTGCACATTTTCCCCCACTTTGCCATCACAACACCCTTCAGATGGCCAAAAATGCCTGCTAACGGTCGGTTTTCAAGGTTCCGCCCAAAGCGCCTCGGGAGCCCGAGAATCTGCAAATGGCTATGCACTGCTGCGATTTGCCACGGAAGTTTCATGTGCGCGATGCGACTTGCGTGGACGCCGCCGATGGGCATACGATCCCCACCGTGAGATCCACCGCCCTAACCGCCACCGCCCGAACCGCGCTCTCGATGACGCTTGCCGGCGTGGTTGCGCTCCTCGCGGCGACGCTCGGCGGCTGCGGCTCCAGCCCGAGCGGGACGAGCGCGAGCCCTGCGACGGTGACACCGGCCTCGGCGCCGCTGTACATCGACGCGGTGGTCAAGCCCGAAGGCAGTTTGAAGACCGACGCGACGGCGACCGCGACCGCGCTCACCGGCCGCCAGCACCCGTTCGAAGGCCTGTTGAAGCTGCTGGCCGGCCCCACCGGCAAGGCGCCGAGCTATGCAAAGGAAGTCGAGCCGTGGCTGGGCGCCCACGCGGGGGCGTTCCTCAGCGCGGTGGCGCTCGAACACGCGGAGGGGCTGCTGGGCAGCGAAACGCTCGAAAAGCTCCTCTCGGAAGGGTTCTCCGGCCTGGAAGCGGCGCTGCTCGGGCCGAACAGCCTGCAGGCGGCGCTCGGGACCAGCTCCGCGCAGGGGGCACTGGTGCTCGACACGACGGATGTCGACAAGGCGAAATCGTTCCTGGAAGGCCAGGCACACAGCGCGGGCGCGCACACAACCAGCTATCGCGGAGTCACCTACCAGGTGTCACCCGACGGCGTGGCCGAGGGGATCGTGCACAAGTTCGCGGTCATCGGCAGCGAAGCGGGGATCAAGAGCGTGATCGAAACGGCCGCCGGGGGCTCCTCGCTGGCGCAGGCGAGCGCCTACTCGAAGCTCACCTCGACCGCCGAACACGGAGCGCTCGCCAACGCCTATCTGAGCCCGGAAGAGCTGGCGAGCGCCCTCAAGAGCAACAGCAAAGGTGCGAACGGCAGCAGCAGTGGCAAGACCAACAGCGCGGAATCGATCCTGCCGTTGCTCGAGGGACTGCTCGGGAACCCCGGCCAGCTGTACATATCGGCGATCCCGAGCTCCAACCAGGTGGCGCTCAACCTCGACACGCTGCCCCCGTCATCGTCTGCCGGCGGCGCCTCCGGCTCCGGCGAATCGCCGTCGAGCTCCACCGGATCGGACTCCGGGCACTCCGAAGCGCTCGGCGCAAGCGGGGCGCAGGTGCTGCGCGGGCTCCCCGGCAGCTCCTGGCTGGCAGTGGGCATTGGCGACCTCGGCAGTGCGCTGGGCCACGGCGCGCAAGGTCTTGGCGCGCTCGGCTCGCTGGGCTCGGCGCTGAATATCGACGGCATCGACTTCGGCAAGCTGCTGGCGCCGCTGACCTCGCGCTCGCTGAACGTGCAGCGCGACCTGCTGAGCTGGGCGGGCGCCACCGGGCTGTACGTGAGCGGCAGCAGCGTGCTCGACCTGCAGGCGGCGCTCGTCATCGCCTCGAAGGATCCAGCTCGCTCACGCGCGGCGGTGGCGCAGCTCGCGCAGGCATACCGCGAAGTCGGTGGACAGACCTCCCCCACCTCCGTGCCCGGTACCGAAACCGCGGTGACGGTGAAGCTGCCGAGTTTCCCGCTGCAACTGACGCTCGCGGCGGGCCAGGGCAAGTTCGTGGCAGGGTTGGGAACCGCATCGATCAAGGAAGCGCTCAACCCCCAGAGCACGCTGGGCAGCGCTCCCTCCTACGGCGCCGCGGCAAGCACCCTCGGCGGGGGGATCGAGCCGAGTGCGCTGATCGAATTCCACACGCTCTCGGGGTTGCTCGAATCGCTCGGGCTCAACCAGGCCCCCGGCTTCTCGGGCGTCGCCTCGGCGATCGCCCCGCTCGGCACTGTCACCGCCGGCGGGGGGCAGTCGCTGTCTGACGGGGTCAAGCGAGCGCGCCTCGTGATCGGCCTGTCGTCGTCGAGCGGGGAATCGGGCGCGAGCGGCTAGAGGGTGGCGCAGGCCGCCGTAGGCGGCCGAGCCGGGCCCTTCTTCCTTTGAGCTTCAGACAGAGCCGTCAGGCCGCCGGGGCCCCGGCGGTGTCGCTCGGGGTGTCGGATGGGTGCCCCTCGGTCTCGATGATCACCCGGCAGGGCCGCCTGCTGAGCAGGTGCAGCGCGGTTGGGCCGATGCGCCGCTCGCCCGCGGGGGCGTGGAGCGTGGACCAGTAGATCATGTCCGCCTCCAGCCTCAGGGCCTCGTCCACCAGCGCGGCGCCCGGGTTGCGGGTGCGGATCACAGCGGTGTGGATGCGGATGCCGGCACGACGCGCCTGGATGCGAGCGCTCTCGAGCACTGAGCGACCCTGAGCCTCCTCCCGCTCCAAGCCCTCGTGGAGCGGCAGTTGGGGAGGGACGGGAAGCACGAAGACGGCATTGACGACCCCACCCTTGCCGATCAGCTTGGCGACGCGAGCGATCGCGGCAGCGCTGACGTCGTCGCCGAAGATCGGCACCAGCGCGGTGCGATAGCCGGGGACCCCGGCCGATCGCCGCTGTCCGTGCTCGGGTAGGCGTGCCATCAACACGGAGGTATAGCTGTCCGTGCAATCTCCCGTGCAGCCCACCCACGAAGGGAGGAACTCAGCTTATGATTCCGACGGCCCGGAGCCCCAGAGGGTGGCGCAGTCGGCCGGAGGCCGGCGAGCCGGGCCCCTCTTTTTTTCAATCCAACAATCTCCGGCATAACGTCATGGACAAGACACGCCGCGGAAATTACAACTCGGGAGAGGACTTCGTCCTCGAATACGGAGAGCTGCGCTTCACCTTCAACGAGGACGACTTCGCCGAGCGCTGCGAGCAGGCGGCCCTGAAGCTGGGGTTCGTGGGCGGCCGGCTCGGGGAGGACGAGCTGGAAGACCTCGTCAACCTGGCGGTCAACGGCGAGATCCTCGACCCGGCGTCCGCGCTGGGCGAGCACGTCAACGAGTGCTGGCAGGATCTGGTGGGGCCGGCGGAGCGCTCGCTGGTGCACTGGCTGCGCCGGCTGGTGTTCCGCGGCGCGTGGCTTGACCAGCGCGTCAACGAGGGCGAGCTGGGAGTGGCGTTCATCGAGGAGACGTGCAGCTTCGCCTACGTGCAGCCGACCGATCCGCGATCGGCCCGCAGCGGCGAGCCGATCGAGCTCTCGCCCGAGCCCTCCTGGGCGCGGGTGGCGTATCTGCGCTGAGACCGGATCGCCAGTCGTCTGTCGCGATCAGGCCATCCCACGGCTCGGCATGAGGGTGCCGCTAGCCAAGGGCCGAGGCACGGGCCTTGGTTATTGCCTCGGCGCCGTCCTCGCCCACGAGCAGCTCGGGTCGCACGACGCCGCTGGCCGCCAGGTCGAGCGCGGGAATGCGCCCCGTGGAGGTGAGCGCGACGTCGAGCGCGATCACGGTGCTCTCGCCGCCGAGCGGACGGCCGGCGGTGGCGATCAGCGTGAGCGAGCCACCCTCGACGAGGTTGCGGGCGCCGGCGAGGATCCGCCGCGCGGTGTGCGGTGGGAGGAAGTCGAGCGTGTCGATCAGCACCACCACGTGCCCGCCGCGCGCAGCGACGCGCTTGGCGGTGTCCACCACGTGCTCGACGGTCTGGCCCTGCAGCTCCGCGGAGGCGCCGAGATCCAAAGCGGCGGCCGGCGCCACCGGCCCCTCGCGCCAGACGGCGATCTCCTCGGGACGGACGCCGCTGAGCACGAGCATTACCTCCAGGCCCTCGCGGCCGCCAAGCGCACCAAGCAGGCGGCGCAGCGTCTCGGTCTTGCCCGAGCGAGCCTCGCCCACGATCGTCGCACGCGAGCCACGGCCGATCGGCGTGAGCCATTCGATCGCCCCAAGCGTCGGATCCTGAGAGTCGAGCTCGAGGCGCTCGGACGGGTAGGCGACCGCAAGGTCCTCATAGCGGGTGCCCTCCGCGACCGACTCTGCGGGGGCGCCGTTGATCGTGTCGACGCGCGCCAGCGAGGGGTAGCGCTCGGAGGAGCGCGGGGTGCGCACGGGGCCGCTCACGCGATCGCCGGAGACCAGTTCGCAGCGACGCACTTGAGCGGCGGAGATGTAGACGTCCTCGTCGGATGCCTCCGGCGGCGAGACGCGCAGGAAGGCCGAGCCGTTGCCGAGCAGCTCGACGACGCCCTCGGCGATGCGGTCCTCCGCGGCACGCGGCGCCCGACCCCGCGCCGCCTTTGGCTCCTCCTCGCGCGCCGTCGCGCGCTCGGACTCGCCGCCCGCGGGCTCGCGCTCCTGATCGCCGGTGGCAGCTTTGGCGCGGCGGCGTGTGGGCCGGCGCCGGCGTGCGGGACGAGCCTCGCGCTCCTCCTCGGCACCCTCCTCCCCTGCGCCTGCGCTCCGCTCCCTCGCACCCGCGCTCTGCTCGCCCTCGCTCGCGTCCTTCGTATCCGCACCCCGCTCTCTCACGCCCGCGCCTTCCGGCGCGCCTGCGCCACCGCCATCGCTGCCGGAGCGCTCGAGGATCGCGTCGATCAGGTCGGCCTTGCGCAGTCTGCGAAACCCGTCGAGGCCGATTTGGTCGGCAATCGCGTGCAGGTCGGCCAGCGGGCTCGCGTCAAGCTCGGAACGCTCGAGTACGGTCATTTCGGTCCCCTCTTCTTCGTGTGATTGGGTGGTTGGCGCCCGACCGCGTTGGACAGCGGACGGCACCCGTGTGCGTCATGCAGCTTAGGGCATCGGCGAATCGACTACGGGCGAATCGACTCCGGCGCCGTCGAGCCGCGCGGCGCGTGCTGATGTCTCAGTTCCTCGGTGAGCGCCAGATCCCTCTTCACGGGGCGCTCCCCGGCCAGCGCGGCGCGCACCGTGAGGAAGTCGACGGCGGCGGCGACGTCGTGCACGCGAAAGATGTGCGCACCGGCGTCGACGCCGTGGGCCAGAGCCGCAAGCGTGCCGGCGAGCCGCTCGCGCGGCGGGCGACCGGTGAGCGCGCCGATGAAGTCCTTGCGCGAGATCGCCAGCAGCAGCGGCAGCCCGAGCTCGTGCAGGCGCTCGACATGCGCGAGCAGCGCGATCGTTTGGGCCGGCGTCTTGGCGAAGTCGGGCCCCGGGTCGAGGATCAGCTGCTCGCGCGAGACCCCGGCTCCGAGCGCGACGGCGACACGCTCCCGCAGAAAGTCGAGCACCTCCTCCACCACATCGCCGTAGAGGTCGGGGTCCTGCCTGCGCACACGGGGGGCGGCGGCAGTGTGCATCAGCACCAGCGCAGCCCCGCTCTCCGCGCAGACGGCGGCGAGCTCGGGGTCGCGCAGACCGCTGACGTCGTTGACGATCCGCGCCCCGGCGGCGATCGCAGCGCGGGCGACGGGGGGCTTGTAGGTATCGATCGAGACCACGGGGTGAATCCGACCCTCACCGGCGGGATGGCGAGCCCGATCGCTCTCCAGCTCGGCGACGATGCGCTCGATCAGCGGCACCACGCGTTCGATCTCCTCCGCTGCCGGCACGGGCGGGCGCCCGGTGGTGGCCGACTCGCCGCCGATATCGAGGATGTCGGCGCCGGCAGCGACCTGCGCCAGCGCCAGCTCCACACGCTCCGCCAAGCTCCCGTAGCGACCGCCGTCGCTGAAGGAGTCGGGCGAGGCGTTGACGACGCCCATCAGCCACGGGCGCGCCCCGAGGTCCAGCACGCGATCGCCGGCACACAGGCGCAAGCGCGTCACGATCCCAACTGGATCCATCCGACGGGTGCCGCAATCGGGAGTCGGGATCTGAGATCGTCCGCGTACGCATAGCGCGCCATCGAAGGGCAGGCGCCGCGGGACATCACGTCCCGCGTCCACACGCGGCGCCCTGACCGAGGCGGTATCACGCAGCCTCGAGCCCCTCCGCGCGGGCCTCGAGCGCAAAGCGCTCGATCTCCTCCGAGGTGCGCTGCGCGCTCCAACCCAGCTCCCCCGCGAGCACGTCCGCGACGCGCTGCACAGGTCCCGGCGACCCGTCCGCCCACACCGGTGACGTCGACCCCTCCCGCGGCGAGCCATCGAGCGCATGCGCGGCCAGCAGCCACAGGCGCGTGCGGCGCAGCAGCACGTCGGCGACACAGCGCGCCTGCTCGCGGCGGGCGGCGAGGACGGCCTCGGCGAGCAGGTCGGGGAGGCCGGGCACGATCGGCTGGGCGAGCTCTCCCCGCTCGCCAGCCAGCGCGAGCACCTCGTGCGCGGCGTAGCCGTAGCGCGCCGCCAGCGCGGCGTAGGACTCCTCGGGCACGCCCTCCACCCGCGGCAGCTCCTCCGCCGCGACCGGCTGGCCGAGCGGTATCTCGTGCGTGCGGCAGGGTGCATCGCGCGCGTCGCGCTCCACGAGGCGGTCGACGGTGAGCTTGGCCATCCGCCGCCAGGTGGTGAGCTTGCCCCCGGTGATCGTGAGCATGCCGCTGGAGGTCTCGTACAGCTCGGCTCGGCGCGAGATGTCCACCGACTTCTTGGGGTCGCCGCTTGAGATCAGCGGCCGCACCCCGGCGTATGCACCCGTCAGATCCTGCGGGCGCAGGTCCGTGGCGAAGAACGTGTTGACGGCGTCCAGCAGGTAATCGATGTCCTTCGCGGAGGGCCGTACGTGCTCCAGGGCGCCCTCGTAGTCGTTGTCGGTGGTGCCGACCAGCGTGCGGCCCAGCCACGGCAGCGCGAAGATCGAGCGGCCCTCACCGGCGGGCACGATCGCGCCGCCAACCAGTGGCAGGTCCTCGTGGGAGAGGGTGAGGTGGGTGCCGCGGCTGGGCCTGATGAATGGCGCCGACACCTGCTCGCCGCGCGCCGGCTCGGCCACATCGGCCGCTTCGTGGAGCTCCTGCGGGCGCAGCTCATCGGCCCACACACCGGTCGCGTTGACGACGTTGGCGGCGCGCACCACGAACTCGCCGCCTCCCTCGAGGTCATGCGCGCGTACCCCGCAGGCACGGCCGTCGTCGTCTTCGAGCAGGCCGACGGCGGCCACGCGGTTGGCGCACACCGCCCCGAAGCGCTCGGCCTCGCCGAGCACGGTGAGGACCAGGCGCACGTCGTCGGTTTGGCAGTCGTAGAAGAGATACCCCCCGGTCGGCTCGCGAGGGCCGAGCGCGGGCAGCAACTCCAGCACCTCCTCGCCGGAGATCATGCGGTGGCGCGCGGGGCTCCAGCCCCGTTCGGCGGCCTCCTCGGCCTCCCCGCTGCGGGCAGCCGCGCGCTCGGAGCGTCCGCGACGCGGGCGCAGGCGGCCCCGATCGACGGACATCACGTCGTATAGGTTGAGCCCCACGCCCATCATGCGATCGGGGCGGACGCCGTCGAAGGCGGGCACGACCAGGGGCAGCGGGCGCACGAGGTGGGGAGCGAGGGCGACCAGCAACTGGCGCTCCAGCAGCGCCTCGCGCACCAAACCGAGGTCGAAGTTCTGCAGGTAGCGCAGCCCCCCGTGCACCAGCTTGCTGGAGCGGCTGGAGGTGCCCGAGGCGTAGTCGGCGCGCTCCAGCAGCGCCACGGAGTAGCCGCGCGTGGAAGCGTCGAGGGCGACACCCGCGCCGGTGATGCCGCCGCCGATCACGACCACGTCGAACTCGCTGTCCGCAAGCGCCTGCAGCGCCTGATCTCGCCCGATCACGCCTGCCAGTCTGGCAGAGGCTCGTGCAGGCAGACGATTGCCAGGCTGCCGTTCAATCCCTATAGGCGCGGCCGCGAGGCAAGACCCGCAGGACGTTGACTACGCCCGTCTCTGCGTCACGTTCAAAGCGTACCCGCCAGTCGCCGACACGCGGCGCCATTCATCGGTGTTGGCCAGCTTGACGATACGCCGGCGGGCGGGTCACCCGTGAGTCGATCGAGGGCACTGACGATGCGGCGCCGGATGGGCGGGTCGAGACGCTTGAAGTCGCGCCCCGCACGCGCCGAGAAAATCCAGTGGCCGCTGGGGCTCAAGCGACCTGACGCCTGATCTCATCCGCCGAGAGCACATCCCCGCGCGCGATCTCGGCTGGCGCTTCGCGGACTCCCTCGTCCTCCTCGGGCGTTGTCGGCTCGTCATCCAGGGGAGCGCGCTCGAGCATCTCCCCCAAAGCATCGCGCTGGTCGCGCCGACGAACGATGAAGCCGAGAGCGTCCTGCGCCTCAGCCTCTGACAAGTCTTCGACGGTTCGCCGGAGCTGCTCCTTCGCGGTCATGCGACATAGGGTAGTGCTTGGTTGGGTCAGCTCCCGTCGCCGGGCTCAGCCCTTGCAGCGGCGCGCGCGGGCGGGCCGGCGCGAGCGCGAGCGGTGCGCGGCGTGCCCACGATGAGCGTGCCCCCCGCGCACGACCCTGGGACAGACGCCGCGGTGGACTCCTCCGGCCGAGGCCAGTGGGGGACTGGACCCAAGGAAACGGGCCACCGCGGGATCGGCGACGCGCAGGTACACGCCGGGATAGCCGGCTTGGCCGCAGCCGTTGCCGAAGTCAACCAGCCCCAGCAGCACGTCGCCGGCCGGCGAAGAGCCTTCGGCCGAGCCGGGCGCCACCAGCGGGCCGCCGCTGTCGCCGTAGCAGGAGTCGGCGTGCCCCTGCCCTTCGCCTGGTGCGCCACCGGCGCACATCATCCGCGGTGTGATCGGCTGTTCGATCGTGGCGTACGCTTCTTCGCAGAGGGTGGTGGCGATGAGCGGCACGTGCGTCTTGCGCAGGCGCAGCGGGTAGCTCGGTGGGCCTCCCGGCTGAGGCGCGAGATCGCCCCAGCCGCTGACGAGCGCCTGTACCGGCGCCGGCGCCGCCTGGTTGGCGGAGGCCACCGTCTGAGCCGTGGCCGTGTCCGCGGCCGCCAAAGCAGTGTCGAGCGCAAGTGGCGCAATCGCGCTGTGGCCGTCGAGCGCCGGCGTGGGGCCGCTCCACAACGGTCGTTCGAGGCTCAGCACCCCCACGTCGTAGTCGCTGGCAGCGGGGTTGTAGGCGGGGTCCACCGTCGCCGCCGCCACGGGGTCCCTGACGCTCCCGGGATCGGTCGGTTCGAGGTAGGTGGAGCCGGCGAGCACCTCGATTTCGGCGGGCGGGGTGTGCTGTCCGTGTTCGCCGAACAGGCAGTGGGCGGCCGTCGCCACATGCGTGGCGTCGAGGATCACGCCGCCGCAGAAGAAGCTCTTCGCGGGCGATCCGGCGCGCGGGTCGTACAGCGCCACCTGGAAGGGGAATTCGGTGATCGATGCGACGGCGCCGTCCACGATGCTCGCGCGGGCAACGGGATCGTTTTTGGCCCGCAAATGACTCCCCTGCGCGAGCGTCGAGCCGACCGTACCCACTCCCAAGACCCACAGCACGGCCGTCGCCCCTCCCGCAGCGCCGATGCGCCGCAGTGCGGAACCAAGACCGTTCATCCCTCTCAGTTGAGAGTAGAGTACATCGTCTAGAGATGCAAGCTAAAGCACGGGGAAACACGTAGATCGCCACGTTCTCTAGTACCTCACTCACATTGGGTCGGCGATACATCACCGTCTGGAAACCGTGCGGGCTGCCCCCGCCGGCACCGTAGTCGCCCACACCGATTGCGGTCGCGCCGCGACGCGCCGTCCTTTGCGCAACCGCGCGCCGTCGCCGCATCCTCGCCGTATCGCCTTGCGGCCCTGCCTCCGCGGGGCGGGCCGGGCCTACAGCTGCGCCAGCTCGGCGGTGATCTCGGAGACGGCGGACTTGGCGTCGCCGAACAGCATCGCCGTACCGGGATCGAAGTACAGCTCGTTTTCGATCCCCGCGAAGCCCGGGTTCATCGAGCGCTTGATCACGATCACCGAGCGGGAGTCGGCCACTTCGAGGATCGGCATGCCGTAGATCGGCGAAGAAGGGGTGTTCTTCGCCGCCGGGTTGGTGACGTCGTTGGCGCCGATCACCAGCGACACGTCGGTGCGGGCGAACTCCGGGTTGATGTCGTCCATCTCCTTGAGCTGGTCATACGGCACGTCGGCCTCCGCGAGCAGCACGTTCATGTGCCCCGGCATCCGTCCCGCCACGGGGTGGATCGCGTATTTGACGTCCACGCCCCGCGCCTCGAGCTCGGAGGCCAGCTCGCGCACCGCGTGCTGGGCCTGCGCGACCGCCATCCCGTAGCCGGGCACCACCACCACGCGGGAGGCGTAGGCGAGCTGGATCGCGGCGTCGGCGGCGGTGGTGGAGCGCACCGTGCCCGCGTGCTCGCCCGCGCCCGAGGCGCCCTCGACGGCGCCGCCGCCACCGAAGCCGCCGGCGACGATCGCGGGGATCGAGCGGTTCATCGCCGTCGCCATCAGGTTGGTGAGGATCGTGCCGGAGGCGCCCACGATCATCCCCGCGACGATCAGCGCGGGGTTGTCGAGCGCCATCCCCGTCGCCGCCGCGGAGAGGCCGGTGAAGGCGTTGAGCATCGAGATCACCACGGGCATGTCGGCGCCGCCGATCGGCAGCACCACCGCGTTGCCCAACAGCGCCGCCACCACCAGCATCCCAATGAACAGCAGTTCGGAGTGCGCGCCGGCGACCAAGTCGATGCCGGCGGCGAGCGCCAGGATCAGCAGCACGAGGTTGACCGCCTGTTGGGCGGAGCCGAATGAGATCGGGCGCCCGGGAATCACTTCCTGGAGCTTGCCGAACGCGATGTTGGAGCCCCAGAAGGAGATCGAGCCGACGATCGCGGCGAACACCGAGAAGATCGCCACGTACGTCGGTGGCCCACCGGTGCTGATCGACACACTGCCCGTTTCGCCGAGCAGATGGATCGTGTGCGAGCCGTAGGTGGAGCCGTTGTGGCGGAACTCCACCCACGCGATCAGCGCCACCGCGCCACCGCCGACGCCGTTGAAGAGCGCCACCATTTGCGGCATCGCGGTCATCTTCACGTTGCGCGCCGCCGGCACTCCCACGGCGGCGCCGAGCGCCAGCCCGAGCGCGATCAGGCCCCAGTTGCCCTCGCCGGGGTTGAGCAGCGTCGCGACCACCGCGATCGCCATGCCCACGGCGGCGGTGCGGTTGCCGCGCACCGCGGTCGTCGGCCCGGAGAGCCCGCGCAGCCCCTGGATGAAGAGCGCGAAGGCGACGATGTACAGGACGTAGATGAAGCTTTCGCTCTGCAGGAAGGTGGTGGCGAGGGGGGCGCTCACTTGCCGTCCTCCTCAACGTCCTCTGCGTCGCTCTGAGGGGGCGGCGGCTTCGGCTTGGACTTGAACATCTCCAGCATCCGGTCGGTCACGAGGAAACCGCCGACGATGTTGATCGTGCCGAATGCCACGGCGATCACCAGCAGCCCCTTGCTCAAGCCGTCCAGCCCCGGCAGGCCGAGCAGCAGCAGGCCGCCGAGCAGCACGATCCCGTGGATCGCGTTGGTGCCCGACATCAGCGGCGTGTGCAGCGTGTTCGGCACCTTGGAGATGACCACGAACCCGATGAAGCCGGCGAGCACGAGGATCGCGAGGTTGGTCGTGAGGACGGAGGCGAGGATCATCCCGGGGAGCCTCCCGCCGGCGCTGTCCGCCCGGAGCTCGTGCCGCTCCCGCCGCCGCGCGGCCCGCTCCCAGCGGCCGCCTCGACTGCGGCCTTGGCCCCCGGATTCACGATCTCACCCGCGCGCACGATGCAGGCGCCCTTGACGATCTCATCCTCGAAGTCGACCTTCAGGGCGCCGTCCTCCCCCACCAGCAACTCCAGCAGCGCGAGCACGTTGCGCGCGAACAGCGCCGAGGCGTGCTCGGGCAGCGTCGCGGGGAGGTTGAGCGGGGCGAGGATCGACACGTCGTGGCGCACCACCGTACGCCCCGGCTCGCACAGCTCGCAGTTGCCGCCCGCTTCCCCGGCGAGATCCACGACCACCGACCCCGGCTTCATCCCCCGCACCGCCTCCTCGGTCACCAGCTTCGGCGCGGGGCGGCCGGGCACGAGCGCAGTCGTGATGACCACGTCGAAGCCCTTAATCGCGTCCGTCAGCGCCTGCTGCTGGCGGGCGCGCTCGGCCTCGGTGAGCTCGCGCGCGTAGCCCCCCTCGCCGGAGGCCTCGAGACCGAGGTCGAGCCATTGCGCACCCAGCGAGCGCACCTGCTCGGCCACCTCGGGGCGCACGTCGTAGCCCGTGGTGCGCGCTCCCAACCGTTTGGCGGTGGCGATCGCCTGCAGGCCCGCCACGCCGGCCCCCAGCACGAGCACCTTCGCCGGCGGGATCGTGCCCGCGGCCGTCATCAGCATCGGGTAGAAGCGCCCCATCGCCTCCGCCCCCAGCAGCGCCGCGCGGTAGCCCGCGACGTTGGACTGCGAGGAGAGCGCGTCCATCGACTGCGCGCGGGAGATCCGCGGGATCGCCTCCATCGCGAGCGCCGTCGCCTTCGCGTCCGCCAGAGCGCGCGTGCAGGCGGGACTCGACAGCGGCGCGAGGAACCCGATCAGCAGCGAGCCCTCCCCCAGCAGCCCAATCTCCTGCGCGCCCGGCGGGGAGATCGTGACGACCACGTCCGCACCCCACACCGCGGCGGCGTCGTCGGTCAACTCCGCGCCGGCGTCGGCGAACGCGGCGTCGGGCAGCAGCGCGTCGGCGCCCGCGCCACGCTGCACGAGAACCTCCAGTCCTCGCGCCTTCAGCTTGCCGACCACCTCGGGCACGAGCGCCACCCGGTGCTCACCCGCCGCAGTCTCCTTCGGAACGCCAACCCGCATGTGAAGGCCGGGAACGTATCCGATCGGGCGGACGAGCGCCACCCGGGTCGACCATCTGCGAGACTGAGGTGGTCCCGGTGGGCGCATGCGCCCACCGGCGAGGTCGCGCATGCGCGGCCTCGGGAACGGCCGCATGCGGCCGTTCCGGGCAGGGCCGCATGCGGCCCTGCCGCCCCTGCCACATGTGGCAGGGGCCAAAGGATCCGCGCCATGACCGTCAATCTCACCCGCATCTACACCAAGCTCGGCGACGCCGGCGAGACCCACCTCGGGGACATGAGCCGTGTTTCCAAGACCCACCCCCGCGTGGAGGCGTACGGCACCGTGGACGAGCTCAACTCGGCGCTGGGCGTGGCGCTGCTGCAGCCCGGGCTGCCGGCAAACGTCGAGGCGTGGCTGCGCCGCATGCAGAACGACCTGCTCGACCTCGGCGCCGACCTCTCGGTGCCCGCCGGCGATGATCGCGAGCGGCTGAGGCTCACCGCCGAGTACACCGAATGGATCGAGCACGCGTGCGACGAGACCAACGCCAAGCTGCCGCCGCTGCGTTCGTTCGTGATCCCCGGTGGCACCCCCGCGGCGGCCCATCTGCATGTGTGCCGCACGGTGTGCCGCCGCGCCGAGCGGCGCGCGCTCGCGGTGGAGGACGCCAACCCTGAGACGGTGCGCTACCTCAACCGCGCCTCCGACCTGCTGTTCATCCTCGCCCGCGCGGTCAACGAGCGGGACGCGGGGTCCGAGCCGCTGTGGGATCCCGGCGCGCACGAGGCCTCCGCGCCCCCCGAGCAGTAGACCCACGCACGCTTGGGGGGACCGGCTGGGGTGGTGGACAGCCGAAGGAGCGCCTTACGCAGAGCGACGCCGCAGCAACGGCCCCGACCGATCCCAATTCGGGCCCATCGCGACGATCGTGAGCGACACGCACAGCGCCGCCAGCAGGTAGCCGCCGAGCACGTCGGAGGGCATGTGCCAGGCGAGGATCAGCAGCGCGCAGGCGACCGCCATGGCGAACGCGCAGCCGAGCGCCGCCGTCAGGGGGCGCAGGCGGTGGGGCGTGACGAGCACCGCGCAGAGCGCCAGCGTCATCGCCGCGGTCGCGTGCCCGCTGGGCCAGGATGCCGGCCCGATCCACTCCCAGCCGGCGCTGTCGTGCGGGTGCGCCAGCAGCGGCTTGAGCAGCTCGGCGACGCCGGGTGCGGCCGGCAGCACGACCGCAACCGCTACCGCTAGGCGCGGACGGTGGCGCAGCAGCGCAACCGCCACCAGCAGCAACGCCCACACGGTATACAGCCCGGGGTCGAGCAGGTGCAGCAGGTGGTTGGCGAGCGTGTCCACCCCCGGCCGACTCAGCTTCCCGAAGTCGTACAACAGCACCGCGTCGCGCCAGCGCACCGCCGGGACGAGCTCGGCAAGCGTCCACGTAGCGGCCATCGCAAGCGCGCACAGCGCCACGGCGCGCAGCGCCCAGGTGCGGTCGTTGCCGCCGTGGGAGCGGCGCACCGAGGGACCGGCGCCGTCGCGGGCCGAGCCGTGCGTCAACGTCAGGGGTGCGCTGGACATCCTTGCCAGAGGGTAGACGTTCCCGATGGCTCGCACGACGCCCTGTGGTCGATCGGGCGAACCATACTGTAGTGTGGCTGCAGTCATTGACTGACAGCGAAGCCAATCTCTTGACGTCTCTATTCAGCCCTTGGAGCCCGGCCCGGGGACTTACGCCCACGAGGCGGCGCCGACGTTGCGGGCCGTGAGCGCAAGGGAAGGCGCGAGGCCGGTTTTCTTGTTCCACCCGCGACGTTGCTGGGCCGCAGCGCGGTCACGCTGCAACTCGCCACTCGGCCCCCATCACTTCCTACCGTGGTCGGCTTGCCTGCCTGCCCTCGCGGCCGCGAGGGCGTACTTGCGGCGAGCCTGCCGCGCACAGATCGCCCGCTGCGCCCTCGACCTGCGCCGACATGCCCGCAGGGCCCTCGTGAGCTTCTGCGCGCCGGTCGATGCCTCGGGCTGGGTCACCTGGATCGGCGAAGCTGTCGGCGTGGACGTGAGCACCGGCGTCGGCGGCCCCCATATGGATACCTGTCCACCTGCCCCGCCGTTGCTTTCCGGCGGTGGAGTGGAGATCAGTTCTACAACCGTGAAATTGACGGGCTCCCCTTCCACGGTGCCGTCCGCGTTGCTTGCAACAAGCCCGTCCCAATAATGTCCTGGGCCAAGACCGGTCACTTCCACGGCAGGCAGTTCCTGCTGCGTGTCGCCGTTGAGCAGCCCCGCGACCGCGGTCTTTTTGACGCAGCCCGGGCCTTCACTGCACCCGGCCCGGCCGTATTCGTAGTAGTACGTCGTCGGCAGTCCGCCTGGGTTCAGCTTACCTTTGAGCCTCGCTCCGCCTGGTATCGCTTCAGCCGGTTCGGTCTGAACTTCGCGCGGCAGTTCCCCCGTTGCCCCAGTCGTGAAGTCGACGACCGTCCCTTCCTGGGTGCCATCAGCGTTGGTCGCAACGAGCAAGTAGTTATACCTGCGGTCCGGGACGAGGCCGGTTACTTCCACAGCTGGCACTTCCTGCTCGCTTGCGCCGCTGAGCGGCCCCTCGACAGCCGTCTTCATCGTGCAGTTCGAGCATTCGCCCCAGCCGGGCCGTCCGTATTCGAAGTAGTACGTAGTCGGCAGGCCACCCGGGTTCAGCCTCCCCCTCAGCTTCACCCCAGTCGCCGTCGTTTCGGCCGGTTCGGTGACCACTTCGCCCGGCGCCGACAAGGCCTGAGCAGAGGCTGCAACCAGCCCGGACAGCCCCAGGGCTAGGCAGCTCAACATGGCGACGAGCCCCACCAGGCGCATCGCTGCCCTCCGCCCCGCGAGTCGACCCCCCAAGTCCGACTCGTCCGACATCCTGGATCTCCGCTCACCGGTCTCCAGGGGCCTGTTCAGGCCGAGTGCAAGCCAGCGTCGGCTGCTACGCGGATCAATCTCATTGTTGCGAATCATTGCCACGCGCCTTTATTAGCAGGTTCAAAAGATCAGTCAAGAGACAAGTGTCTGAGAGCATAGCAATCGCCTCGGTCGAAAGCGAGCAGCGCCGCAACAAACTCTTGATCTCCGAAGGCCGCCCGGCGCGAGCTCGGCGAATTTGGCCGTCCAGCCAGTGCTCCGACGCAGTGGCACTGCGTATCGACATCTATTCTTACCTGAGCCATCTGTCCACTCGGTCATTCCCGCCGTCGGCTATCCACACGTTTCCGCGCGGATCGACTGCGACAGCCCGCGGCTGCTCAATGCCGCCGCTGCCGGAACCGTAGAGGCCAAACTGCGTGACGTAGCCGCCAGCTTCGTTGAAGACCTCAATGCGGTTGTTGCCGCTGTCGGCCACCCAGAGATGCCCGGTGGAATCGAACGCCAGGCGCGCGGGCTCATCGACCTGCCCGTTGCCGGCGCCCCGCGAGGCGAACTTCTGCAGGAACACACCTTTTTCGCTGTGCTCTTCGATCGCGCCAGTCGTGGCTTCGTCGGCGCTCCAGACGTTCCCGTTCGGATCGACCGCGACGCCTACCGGGTCCGTACCAGTGCTGAACTGCCGGACGTATTCGCCTTTTTCGTTGAACTCCTCGACGCGGTCATTGCCGCTGTCGGCCACCCACACGTTACCTTTGGAGTCCACCGCCACGCCCTTCGGTTCGCTGAGCTGGCCGTTGCCCGTGCCTTTCGTGCCAAACTGGCTCACGTATTCCCCCGTTTCGCTGAACTGCTCAACGCGGTCATTGCCGCTGTCGGCCACCCAGACGTTGCCTTTTGAGTCCGTGGCGACGCCACGGGGTTCTTTGAGCTTGCCGTGGCCGGTGCCTTCACTTCCGAATTTCTGCACCACTTCGGCCGTTTCGTTGAAGACCTCGATCCGGTTGTTTTTTTCATCCGATACGACGACGTCGCCGTCGATCGGATTGACTGCGATGCCGGTCGGCACGTTGAACTGCCCGTTACCAGTGCCGCTGGAGCCGAACGAGCTGGAGAAGGTCGGAGGCCACGAGCTCGCCATTTCCCAGTGGTCCACTCGGTTGTTGTCGTCGGCCACCCAGACGTTGCCTCGTTCGTCGACGGCAACGCCGGTCGGGTATTCCATCTCTTCGCTGCCCGTGCCTTTCGTACCGAACTTCGTCACGTATTCGCCTTTTTCGTTGAACACCTCGACTCGGTTGTTCTCCGCATCGGCGACCCACACGTATCCATCGACGACCGTGAGACGCCGCGGTTCCCTGACATCTCCATTGCCTTCGCCGCGTGTGCCGAATTTCTGTATCAGCGAGCCTGTTTCACCATGCTCTTCGATCGCACCCGTTTCATTTTCGTCATCGCTCCAGACATGGCCACTCGAATCCACGGCTACACCGACGGGGTTCGTGCCCGTGCTGAACTGCCGCAGGTATTCGCCTTGTTCGCTGAACTCCTCGACACGTTTGTTCCCGCTGTCGGTCACCCAGATATCGCCCTTCGAGCTCGTCGCTAGGCCCTTCGGTTCGCTGAGCTGGCCGTTGCCCGTGCCTTTCGTGCCAAACTGGCTCACGTATTCCCCCGTTTCGCTGAACTCCTCGACTCGGTCGTTGCCGGTGTCGGTCACCCACACTTTGCCTTTTGGGTCCACGGCCACCCCGCGCGGTTCTTTGAACTGTCCGTGACCAGTCCCTTCAGCACCAAATTTCTGTACGACTTCACCTGTTTCGTTGAAGACCTCGATCCGGTTGTTTTTTTCGTCCGATACCACGACGTTGCCGTCGATCGGGTTGACCGCGATGCCCGTCGGCTCCTCGAACTGGCCACTGCCCGTGCCGCTCGAACCGAACGTGGTCGAGAAGGTGGGGGTCAGTGCCGCGGTCGTGAAGGTGCCGTCTGTTCCTTCGGTCGTGCCATCGTTGTTCGTGGCGACCAGCCGGAAGTGGTAGGTCTTGTCCGGTATCAGGCCGGTGAGGATATAGCCCTTGGCGACTTCCGCGGTGCCGGAGCCGGCGCTTTCGGGGGACACCGGAATGGTAGTCCCATACGACGTAGAGGTGCCATATTCGAACTGATCCGTCGTAGCCAGACCGTTCGGGTTCACGACCCCGTGCAAAATCGCTTCGGTCGCCGTCACACCCGTGGCCGACCCGGTGGTCGCGCTGGGCGCACTGACGCTGGATGTCGTAAATGCTTTGTCCGCGCCGTAGGTCGTTCCTTTCGAGTTCGACGCGACGATTCGGAAATGATATCCCGTTGTGCCGCTCAATCCGGTGATAGTCTGGCTCTCTTTGACGCCGCTCGTGCCCGAGCCCGCGCTCGTTTCAGACGTCTTTTTCCCGTACGATGCTGAAGTGCCGTATTCGAAATAGTATTTGGCTTCCGAGCCGTCCGGGTTCACCGTGCCGTTCAGAGTGGCTTCCGATCTCAGGACGCTAGATGCCGATTCCGTGGTCGCAGACGGGCAGCCGCTCCCGCCGGAGGGTTCCGTTTTGAACTTGCCATTTTCTCCGTACGTAGTACCGGTGCTGTTGGTCGCCGCAACCCGAAAGTCGTATTCTGTACTGGGTGTCAGGCCACAGACGGTCGGTTCTGCCGTGACGTTGGTCGTCCCCGACCCGATGCTTACTTCGGTTGTTCTTGTGCCGTAGGACTTCGTCGTACCCAGTTCGAAATAGTAACGGGTTGCCACTGCCTCGGCGTTGACAATGCCATTCAGCGTCACGCTGGTTGACGTTTTGCTGATCGGGGATTCCGAGATGGCGTAGACGTGAGGTGGGGCGAGGTCCCTCGTACCGCATTCGTTTTCGTGGTCGTCGTACAGCTTCTGAGCCCACGCACCATCCGGCAGTTCAAAGTCCGGTTCTTCCTGACAGAGATCGGCAATCTCGTATTTCCCCTTGCGCCACGTGTTGCCTCCTGGATCTGTCGCAGCCTCGGCAAACTCATGAGAAGCGCTCTTTGATGTCTTGGGAATCGCTTCTCCTTTTGGATTGCCGATTGTGATGCAGGGCTTTGTGCCTTCGGTAAATGGTTTTTCGCCCTGATAGGGTACGAAATCATAGATTACGCCACTAGGCGTGTATTCGTGATAAGCGCACTCTTCCGGACCAATAAAGGTAGGTTCGTAGGTGGTGCCCGGCGCCGTCACAACGACGAACTGAGCGCTTAGTTCAGGCGTCCATTTGTTCGTGTTGATCGCATTCGTCACCTCTTCTTCGACCTTGGATTCGGTCAGTTTTGACGGTGCCGTCACGCTTTTATCAATCCACGACGTGGTCGTCACGGTCGAGCCGACCCGACCGGTCGCACCGCCCGTCGAATTGAAGTACTGCGTTAGGATGCCCTCCCAGGCCGAGCCTGTCAGGCCTTCGTAGAATTTCAATAGCATTTCGCGAACTTTCGCCGCTTTTAGTTCCTGTTCTGTCGGTTCTTTGTGTTCCCCTTTTCCGTTTGCTTCGAAGTTACTACCCCAGAAGATCACGTACACCTTTGGCGCTGTCTGCACGCCGCTACCTCCTTCGAGATAACGGAGGGGCCCAACTCCGCCTTCTTCACCGCTCAGCGATTCTTCCGCTCCAAAGCCGCCTCCTGCAAACGCCACGGCACGCTGAGGGCGTCCCCACAGCACGAGTATTAGGCCCACCAGGGCCACCGCAAACGCCAGCCACCGGACCGAGCGACCCACTGTACGATCACAGATCGATAAGCTCATTATGCTGCTCCATTTGCCAGGACGGCCCCGGGATAAAGTTTTATGTGATGGGACGACACGATTACTCGATAGTACATCGGGCGTCCCATAAAGTGGACTTTGTCAATATAAAGATTTCGACGCCCACTCTTCCTCGAAGCCGAACAACCGAAAACGCCTGGAAAAGGCGGGTTTTGAGAACACGAACGATGCCCAAAAATAAGAAACAATCTCCTCAGACACGCCTCTGTCGAAGACGGTTACTTACAGCGGCGGCGCCAAGTTCAGCAGCAAGCGCCAGCGCGCCGCCCGGCCGGCCCGAACCCGACTCACCCAACCGGAAACGGAGCCCGCGCCAGTGCCGTGAGCGCCTGAGCGGTGACCCAGACCGGCGTTTGGGTGCCCGTGCGCGAGTAGCGCACGCTGCCGTTGGGCGCAACGAGGCTCTCAAGGTAGCCGAGCGGAGAGCGGCTGCCGAAGCGGTGGATCTCTTCCACGTTGCGCCCCGTCGCGGTGAGACCCTGCACGGCCCACGAAGTGGATTGCGCGTTGGATTCGCCCCCTGGCTCGGAGGGGAAGCCGCCGTCGAGGTTCTGCGCGCGCAGCAGGAACGCGACCGCGTGTTCGATGCCGGCGCCGGAGCGGAGGCCGGCGTCCACCAGCGCCTGCAGCGCGGCGGCGGTGTCGTCCACGTCGCTGGCGCTGCCCCGCACGTCGAAGGAGAAGCCGCCGTCGGCGTCCTGCTGGCGCACGATCCACGTGCCCGCAGCGCGCACCGCGGGATTACTCGCCGAGAACCCGGCAGCGCGCAGCGCGAAGACGGCAAACGCCGTGAGGTTGACCTGCTGGGAGAACGAGCCGTCGCGCTCGCGGTAGCGCAGCAGTCCGGCCAGCAGGTTTTTGCCCGCCAGCGTGCTCACCGGGGCGCCGCAGGCGCGCAGCGCGAGCATCGTGCGCTCGTCATCGCCGGCGCCTTCGAGCGTGCCGGCCTGCGCGCGCAGCGCGTCGAGCGCCGTGTGGCCGTCGCGGCGCACGCTCTGCGGGTCGCGCCCCGCAGCGGCGAGACCGATCGCCGCCCACGCGGAGTACAGCTCGCTGGAGGGCTGGCCCGCCGCGGAGCCCCATCCCCCATCTGCGTTCTGAGCGGAGGCGAGGTAGGCCACCTCGCGGGAGAGGCTCGCGCGCGCGGCGGAGGCCGGGGTGACGACGCTGGCCCGCGCCGAACCGCCGGGCAGCAGCAGCGCGCCCGTGAGACCGAGCGCGAGGACGGCGAGCGCCATCGCCCCGCCGGACGCGACCGCTCTGGCGGCTCCACCGGGTCCGGCAGCTTCGGGGACTCCAGCGGTCCCGGCGGGCTCCCAGCAAACGTCCATGCGGGCGCGCACGCGCGCCAGCACGCGCGCGAGCTCGGGGGCGAAGGCGAGGCCGAAGAGGAAGGAGGCGACGACGTCGGTGACGTCGAAGGGCAGCGCGCCACCCGCGATCAGCAGGAACGCCGCCGGCGTGTGGGTGGCGCCGAGGGTCCACGTGTACACGTTCATGATCTCCTTTGCGAGCAGTGCGGTGCAGGCGCATGCCAGCGCCAGCGGCACGCGCCCGAGGCGCCTGCCCGAGAGTCGCCCGAGCGCGGCGCCGATCAGGCCGACCAGACCCCAGGCGGCCATCTGCCAGGGGGTGTAGGAGCCCTGGCCGAGCATCACGTTGGAGGCGAGCATCCCCACGGCGCCGACGCTGAAACCCGGCAGGGGGCCGAGTGCGTAGCCGACGACCAGCGTCACGGCGGTGATCGGCTTGACGTCGGGCAGCGCCACGAAGGCGTCGCGGCCGAGCGCCGCCACTGCCGCCAGCGTCGCCACCACGGCCACCATCCGCGCGGAGGGCCGCGCGCGCTCGTACGCCAGCCACCCGACCGCCAGCACGAGCCCGACGAGCGTGAACGAGGCGAGGGGCCAGCTCATCGCGCGGCCTCCCCCGCACGCGACCCCGCCGCCGCAGCGGAGGCCATACGGGCCGCAGCGGAGGCCCTTCCACCCACACGTGGCACCGACGGAGACGCCGCAGCGCTCGCCGCGGTGGAATCCCGGCACGCCGGATCGCCGGCGCCCGCGCCCGCCTGCGCCGCGCGCTCGGCAAGCAGCTCCGCGCCCTGCTCGGGCGCGAGCGCGCCCCCGGCGCCGCCGAGGATGCGGGCCGTTTCGGTGGCGAAGTACCAGCCGCCGGCGAGCAGCTCCGCGCAGGGGCCGTCGGCGATCACGCGGCCATCGGCGAGCAGCACCGCGCGCTCGGCGCAGGCGCAGGCGAACTCGGGGTCGTGGGTGGCGACGACCACCGCCTGGCCATGCGTGGCGCGGCGGCGCAGCTCCTCGGCGAGCTGCGCCTTCGCGAGGCGGTCCATCCCGCGCGTGGGCTCGTCGAGCGCCAGCACCGCCGGTTCCTCCCCTCCATCCTCCCCTCCGTCGGTGACGATCGCCAGCGCGAGGCGCTGGCGCTCCCCGCCGGAGAGGTCGCGGGGGTTGCGCTCGGCCAGCTCGGCGAGGCCGGCGAGCGCGAGCGCGCGCGGGGAGGCCTCGCGCGCGACGCGCTCGTGCATGAAGTAATCGCCGGGGTTCTGCAGCAGCAGCGCGACGCGCCCGGCGCGCTCGATCCGCCCGCGGGTGGGCTCCAGCAGCCCGGCGGCGTGGCGCAGCAGCGTGGACTTGCCGGCGCCGTTGCGTCCCATCAGCGCGATGCTTTCGCCGGGCTCCAACCGCAGGTCGGCGCCGCGCAGGATCGCGGGGCCGCGGTGGAGCTCGTGCCACACGCCTCGCATTCGCAGCGCCGGGGTGCCAGCGCCGTTGCCACGAGATGCCCACCGGCGGACCCGGGAGACCGCCGAGCGAGGCGACGCGGCCGCCGGCGCGGCCGCAAGATCTGTTGCGTGAACGCCACCGGCGGGGGGCACCGATGCATCCGCTGACCCGGAGTGCGCCTCAAGCGAAGGTGCCCCCTGCCTGCGGTTGCCCATGTTTACATGAAGGACGGCAGGGGGCGGGGCGGAGGATACAGATTCCGACGACAACAGGCAGCGCGCTCGCAGCGCCGCGCGCGCCTGCTTGACGCCGACCGGCGGCGGGGCGAGTCCCGCGAGCGAGAACAATTGCGCTCCGGGCGTCAAAAGCGGGGGTGCGGCATGGGCGGCCCATTCCAGAAATTGGGATGGTGTGCCGTCGTGCGCGAGGCGCCCGTCGCGCATCGCGAGCACGCGGTCGGCGGAGGGCAGGCAGCGCTCCAGGCGGTGCTCGGCGAGCAGGATCGTCACGTCCCACTCCTGGTTGAGGCGGCGCAGCAGCCCGATCAGCTCGTCGCCGGCCACGGGGTCCAGCTGCGAGGTCGGCTCGTCGAGCAGCAGCACGGGCGGCCTGCCGGAGAGCGCGGCCCCGAGCGCGACCCGCTGGGCCTCGCCACCGGAGAGCGTGTGCGTAGGGCGGTCGAGCAGGTGGTCGATGCCCAGCGCGAGCGCGACCTCCTCGACCCCGCGCGCGACCGCGGCGGCGGTGTGCCCGCGACTCTCCAGGGCGAGCGCGAGCTCGGCGCGCACCGAGCTCATCACGAGCTGGCTCTCGGGGTCCTGGAAGAGCGCGCCGGCGAGCGTTCCGAGGCGCGCGGGCCCGTGCTCGCGGGTGTCGAGCCCGGCGAGCTGCACACGCCCCGCGAAGTGGCCCCCGTGGAAATGCGGCACCAGCCCGCAGGCGGCCCGCAGCAGCGTGGACTTGCCGTGCCCGGAGAGACCGGCTAGCAGGCAGAACTCGCCCGCGGCGACCTCCAGGCTCACGTCGTCGAGCGCGGGACGTCCGGCGTCGGGGTAGTGGTAGGTGACGTTGTGAAAGGAGAGGACGTTCATGGCTCGATCCCCCGGCGGTCGACGAACGGCAGCAGGATCGCGAGCACCAGCGCCGCGCAGAGCGCGAGCAGACCGAGGCTGACGGGCGCGTGCACCAGCGGGTAGGCGGTGAACGACGCGGCGCCGCCGAACCGCGCGAGCAGCGCGAGCGCGAGGATCGCCACGGTGGAGGCACAGAAGGCGAGGTCGTGGCGCGACCACGGCCGCGACAGCCGCGGGGCGCGGGGGGCGGCAGCGAAGCCGCGCAGCTCGAGCGTGGCGGCGACGTCCATCGCGCGGTCGAGCGAGCCGGTGAGCATCGCGCCGATCACCGCAACCCGCGCGCGGGCGCCACTGGACCAACTGCGATCGGTGTGACCGTCCGGCCGGGTGCGCTGCGCCTCGGCGATGCGCTGGGCGTCGGCGGCGAGCACGGGGATCATGCGCACCGCGAGCGAGGCGGTTAGCGCGGAGCGGAACGAGAGGCGGCGGCAGATCCGCAGCAGCGCGTCGGGGTCGATGCAGAGGCTGCAGAGCGCGGTGATGAGGATCAGGACCGTGACCTTCAGCGCGATCACCGCGCCGTACACGAGCGCCTCGACCGTCAGGTCGCCCTGCCCGAAGGGGCCGAGGTCGCCGAGGCGGGCGAAGACGGTGAGGCCTTCGCGCGAGACGAGCACGTTGATGAGCACGATCGGTATGGCCACGATCAGGGCAGTGCGCAGCGCGGGCAGCAGCGCGCGGCCCACCCCCGCCCCCCAGCCGGCGGCGAGCACCGCCAGCGCAAGCGCCGCGAGCGCCACCGGGTGGTAGAGGAGCAGCGAGGCGGCGATCAGCGCCAGCCCCCACAGCGCGGCGACCCCCGCGCGCGTGGCGTGCAGCGGGCTGGCCATGGGGCGATATAGGAGCAGGCCGACGCGGTTCATGGGCTGGGCGCGGGTGTGTGCATTAACTTTTTGGCCCCAGAACCCTTCATTTTGTGAAGTGGTAGGGACCTTTAAATGACATATCTAACCCCCCGCCGACTCCCCGTCGGGCTGAGGCAGCGCGAGCAGGCCGCCGGTTGAGGCGAGCGCGACGGCGAAACGGTCGTGCAGCGCCGCTTCGTCGAGGTGACTGGCGGCCAGTTGCACGCCGGCGGCGTCGGTGCCGGTGATCAGCCACTCGGGGTCCTGTTCGGTATAGCGGGTGGCGGCGATCAGCCCGGCGGTGCCGGTGAGCGTGCGCACCGTGGCGCCCTGCGCATCGAGCAGCGCGATGCTCCGCCCGGAGGCGGCGGGGCGCGCGTACACTCCGCTCGCCGAGGGTCCGCGTTCGAGCGTGCGCGCGCCCGGGTCGCCGCTCACCTGCGACCAGGTGCCGACGAGCAGCCGCAGGGTGTCGGGCTCCTCGCCGGCCGGCCCCAGCGCGGCGAGGGCCGAGGTGACGCCGGCCGCGCGCAGGTGCGCGGTGACGGTGCGGCAGGTGTCGCCAGCCGGCGAGGCGCATTCCACGCGCACCGGTAGCCGCAGCCCTTCGACCCCGCCCAGGAAGGGCTCGGGGAAGGAGCCGACGACGGCCGGCACTTCCTCGGTTTGGCTCCAGTCGTGCAGGTCCCACCACACGCGATCCCCCGGATGCACGTCGGTGTCCGCCGCGCCCTTGGGGGCCTGCACGCCGTTGACGTAGTAGAACCAGTCGATTGGCTGCCCCCCTTCGTGCCCGCCGGAGCGGCCGTCGATGCTCTCCACGAAGCCGCCGCCGTAGCGGGTGGTGACTGTCGCGTTGCGCAGCAGCAGGCTCATCACCGTCTCTTCGCCGTGCGCGTTGGGAGCGCGCGTAGAGAGCAGCGGATCGGCTCCGAAACCGCGCGTCACGTCGAGCCGCAGGCCCGTGGGCGTGGGCCCGGCGCCGAGGCCGCAGCCCGCGAGCGGGAGGGCTGCGAGCGCCGCGAGCGCGAAGCGCCACCGCCCGCCGCCGGTCCGCCGACGGCTCACGCTCCACCCGACGCCCTTGGGACGGTCGGGGTGTCCCCTACTTGACATAGAAGACGATCCGCGAGCTGCCGCGGTCGAGCGGGGCGCTGTTACCCGCCGAGTCGGTCGCCGCGATGTCGAGCACATACCGCCCCGGGGGCAGACGCGAGGGCAGTAGGTAGGAGAAGGAGTCCCCGCCCGAGGCCACTCCAAAGAAGCCGCCCTGTCCGCAGCGGACGTGCTCAAAGCGCTCGCGGGCGCCGTTGTAGGCCCAGCAGCGCCCCCGGTAGGAGCGGCGCAGCCGCAGCGAGATCGAGGTGACGGACGCGTGCGCGCTCACCGTCCCGGTCAGCACCCGTGGGGCCTTCGCGCGAGGGTAGACGTGACCTTCTGTGATGCCGCTCACGTCCGCGACCACCGCGTAGGGGCCGGTGTAGGGGGCGCTCTCGGCGACGACGCTGCCGGTGCTGCCGGACACCAGGGCCGAACTGCCGGGCGAGCGCGGGGTGCCGCATTCGCCGTCGTCGCCTTCATGGGCACAGACGAGCGCTTCCCCGGGGACCGATTTAGGCTTTTCTTCGCTGGCCCCGATCGCGCTCAGCGTGTACGTCTCATCGCCCGGGAAGGTCAGCGTGGCGTGTCCTTCAAAATTTGTTTCCGCGCTCGATCCGCCGCCCTCGACGGTTACGCCGGCCGCGGGGGAGCGCTTGCCTTCGGCGTTGTAGCGGTTGACCGTGACGGCAAACGGCTTGTTGACTTCGGCGGTGAGTGGCGCTTCGATGCCGAGTACGTCCGGTGCCGCCGGGCATGCA
Organism: Solirubrobacteraceae bacterium; assembly: GCA_035948945.1. Lineage (GTDB taxonomy): Bacteria > Actinomycetota > Thermoleophilia > Solirubrobacterales > Solirubrobacteraceae > Palsa-744. The sequence goes on along the minus strand of DASZIQ010000090.1, from coordinate 22,519 downwards.
CCCGTTTCACTGAAGCACGACGGAAAGAACAACACTTGATCGCCAGGTTCAAGCTCGGCTTCGCAGATACCCACGGTCGCTTCCTTGTTGTTCAACCAGAAGCTCCAGTAGGGCAGACCTTCCCCGAAAGGATACGAATGCCCATCGATCGAAGTGAGCTCGTAGTCACTGAACTTGCTGTCCCATTCGCCTTCCCAGTCGCCTTTGGTCGCAAGTTCCAACGCGCCGCCGGCGCTGGTCCCTGAACAGGAGCCGCCGCCTTTGGTCACCAGCGCAGTCGTGGTCGTGACCTGAGTGAGTGGAGTCAACGATTCGTACTCTTCGCTGGGGGTGGGGACCACCACTCGGACGGTCACCGTGGCCGGCGCGCCGGCCAGCGCAGAGGGCGCGGCGAGAGCCGTTGTGGCCAGGAAAACGAACAGTGCGGCAGTGAGTAGCACGCCGCCGGCGGGGACCGATCGACTATGACCGAACGCGGACCGGACACGACGAGAGACGATGGGCATGGAGCCAACCCCTTTCCACGAGGGCTTGTGGGCTTGCGGCCGGAGGCAGGTCTCCTGGCTCCCGGGCCTACCCTTCGCGCCTTCCCGATGGCCTGCGGCCGATCAGTGACTCACGCTCAACGCGCGCAGCGGGGGCATCCCCGGTCACAGTGGCGGGTCCGCGCCGGACTCTCACCGGCTTCCCTCAACCACCGACCGTAATGAACGCAACGGATACTACCGCCCGCCGGGACGGTATGCCAGCGCTCCCCATCACGAACAGCACGCAGGGCGCGACGACGCCCTACCCCCCGGCCGCGCCCAGCTCGCTATCCACGTCGGCCAGCGCCGCGCGGGCGGCGGCGTCGAGCGTGGGGCTCTCGACGAGCAGCCGGCGCGCGTGGTCGAGGTCATCCGAGCGTCCGAAGGTCAGCGCCGCGACGAGGCGTTCGTCGCGCAGGTACCACCTGGTGAAGCTGCCGTCCGCCGGCGAGCCGCGCACGATCTCCTCATCCCACTCCCTTGCGGGGCCGACGTACTCGAGCTCGCCCCAGTCGCCGAGCACCGAGTAGAAGTAGGGGACGGTCTCATGCGGGATGTCGCGGCCAAGCATGTTCAGCGCGGCGGTCTTGCCGTGGTTGAAGGCGACGTCCCAGTGCTCGATCCGCAGCGGCCGGCCGAGCAGCGGGGAGTCGTACTCGCAGATGTCGCCCGCCGCGAACACGCCCGGAGCCGAGGCCGCAAGGCGCGAGCTGCAGCGCACGCCGCCGCCCTCCCCCAGCGCCAGCCCGGCGCCGCGCGCGAGCTGCACGTCGGGGGCGACGCCCGCGCCGATCACGACCAGCTCCGCGGGCAGCTCCAGACCGTTCTTCGTGACGACCTTCGCCACGCGGCCGTCGCCCTCGAAGCGCTCGAGCTCGTCGCGGCCGTGGATCGTGACGCCATGCTCTTCCAGCAGCTCCTGGAAGAAGCGCCCGGCCGTGGGGCCGAACCCGCGTTCGAGCGTGATCTCCTCCTGCATCACGATCGTGCAGCGCCTACCCGTCAGCGTCAGCGAGGCGGCGACCTCGCAGCCGATGTAGGAGCCGCCGATCAGCACCACCTGCTCGGCATCCGCCGCATCCGCGCGGATCGCATCGGAGTTGCCGAGCGTGCGCAGGTAGTGGATCCCCTCCAGCTCGCACCCCGGGACGTTCAGCCGCCGCACGTTGGCCCCGGTCGCGAGCAGCGCCTGGCCGAACTCGAGCTCCTCCTTGGTCGAGAGCTTCGCGGTGCGCGCCCCCGGGTCGAGCGCGGTGACGCTCGTGCGGGTGAGCAGCTCGATCCCCTGCTCCTGCCACCACTCCTGCGGACGGAAGAACGCCTCGCTGCGCTCCTCCTTGCTGCGCAGGTAGCCCTTCGAGCAGTTCGGGCGGTTGTATGGCGGGTCGGGCTCGCGGCCCACGACCAGCACCGACCCCTCGGCGCCCTCCTCGCGCAGCCAGCGTGCGCAGTTCGCGCTCGCCAGCCCGCCGCCGATCAGCAGGTAGTCGATCTTGCGGGATGCCACGGCCACCAGCCTACAGACCCGGCGGGTGGCGCACCGACCAGTGCGCCCAGGTGGGGATGTGGTCGAGGATCCGCCAGCGCGGGCCATTTTCGTTGCGGTTGGGGCCAACGTCGGTGCCGTTGTGACTTGTGTCCAGGCGGAGTCCTGCGATGACGATGAAGACGTGCGGAGTTGGGGAGTTCGTTGCGTAGATCGTCACCCACCGCCCCGGCCCGGGCGCTCCCCAGTTCACGTAATCCTGCGCGAGCGGGTTCTCGCGCACGATTTCCGCGAGCGGCCGCACGCCGGCGCGGTAGAGCACGTAGTTGACGGTGCTCGAACAGTCCTCGTCCGGCGCCCCCAGCGGGTTGGGGTGACCGTCGGGGCCGTAGGGGAGATCCTGCAACTCGTTGCCGGCCACGACCATCGCCTGCACCGCCGCCGGCACGCCCGCGGGCACCAGCGCGACGTGGCCGTCGTCGGGCGCTAGCACCGCGCGAACGCCTGAGATGAAGCGCACCGGCGTCGCGGTCTCGCTCGCCAAGCGCGTGTCGGCGCCTTCGAGGGCGTCTTCCGCGCCGGCGCCTTCGAGGGAGGCCCCTTCGGCGGCCCCCTCCGCGCCGGCGCCTTCAACGCCATTGCTTGCCACACCGACGCCGCCCGAACTTTCCGCGCCCTCGCTGCCGCCCCCGCGGCCCTCGCCGCCCTCACCCTCCGACGAGATGGGCGACAATGCCGGGGCGCTGTACTTCGCCGCCCAGCTCTCCACCTCTTCCACATACCAGCCGGCGTGGTTGTAGGCATAGATCGCCTCGCGGTAGTTGCCCGGCGCGCCCGACGCGCGCAGGTAGTTCGCGGCCCCGAAGATCGCGTCCGCCGGGTTCCAGCGGTCGGGCAGGCCGTCGCCTGCGGCGTCCACCCCGTACTCCGCCCACGTCGATGCGAGGAACTGCATCGGCCCGCCCGCGCCCGCCGAGTTGACCGCGCCCTCCTGCGTGCACGCGGGCACGGGGTCGCGCCCGTGGTCGCACTCGACCCTGCCGATCCCCGCGAGGATCGCCCAGTCGAGCCCGTAACGAGCGGCCGCTCGCAGGTAGAGGCGCAGGTATTCGGGCGGGATTTCCGCCCGCGCCAGCGTCGAGATGCCATAGCCGCCCGCAGCGCCCTCTTCCGCGGCGGCCGTTTCGCCATCGAACGCGGTCGAGCGTCCACCGAGCGTCGCGGTCACCGCGCCAAGCGTGAGCGTCACCGCGAGAGCGACCGCGCCTCCGAGCAGGGCCACCGCCGGACGGCCCGGCCGCTTGTCGGACCCTGCGTGAGTCGATGCGGCGCTCACCGCTCCGCCCCTCGCGTCCGTGACGCAGGTAACGCCGGCGGCCCTCGCCACGCAGACGACGCACGCAGCCCACGCCACGTAGACCGCGCCTGCGGACCGCGGCTGGCCCTGCAGTGCGCTCTCGCCAGCCCCACCGTTAGCCCCCCAGCTGGCGTTTGCGCCGCCGCGCGACCTCGTGGGCGTCGCGCAGCACCGGGGACTCGAAGCCACCGCCCGGGCGCCGGGGCGGATCGGGGCGGGGCGAGTGGTGGGACGATCCATCGCGGGGGCGCTCGCGGCGCGGGGGGCGATCCCGGGAGCGCGGCGCGCGGCCGCCGCCCTGGCGCAGGCGCTCATCGAGCGCGCCGTCGAAGTCCTGCTCGGCGCGGCGGCGCTCGCGGCGCCCCGGCGTGCGCGGGCGGGCGGGCTCGAATCCCACGACGGCACCGGCCGCGTCGCGCAGCTCGCGGCGCAGCGCCAGCTCGCGATCGATCTCCAGGCGCGCTTCGCGCTGGGCGCGGGGGCGCAGTTGCTCGTACCGCTCGCGGCTGTGCCCGGCGAGCCCCGCCAGCCCGCCGTAGTCGCGCTGCGCTCCACCCGCAACGGGGTCTCCGTTCGCACCGTCCCTCGGGCCTCGTCCGGCGCCTCGCCCCACCCCGCCGCCCGCGCGCGTCGGTGGCAGCGCGGCCTGCGCGTCCAGCCATTCGCTGCGCTCCCGCAGCTGCTCGGCGGTGTAGACGCGACCGGTGCGCGGCTGCGCGCGCTTACCCTCGGCGACGGTATGTCGCGCCTCGTTGAGCGCGAGCCGCCCGCGCTCGACTTCGCCTTCGACGCGCCGTGCGCGGTCATCGAGACGAGTGGCGTGGCGGGTGTCGCCGGCGACCGCCGCCTGCGACTGCTTGCCGCGTATCCGCTGCAGCTGGGTGCGTTTGGCGGAGAGCTCGCTCTGGACCGCCCCGCCCGGTGCCGCGTGGGCGCTCGCCGCCGCGTGCTCGCGCTCGAGCATCCGCGACACCTGCTCGTCGGCGGTCGCCTGCGCGCGCTCGCGGCCGATGCGCACGCGCGTGCGCCGGCGCTCTGGAATCGGAGCCCGTCCACCCGGACCGGAGAGCTTCTTGCGCATCCAATTTGCGCCCTGCACGACGGTGCGCGGCCCCTCCAGCTGCTGTTTGAAGCGCTGCAGCAGCGAGCGGTGGCGCTCGCTCGAGGCGCGGTGCTCACCGGCGATCAGGCCCAGCACTTGGTGGCGCTGGCGGTGGGCGCCCCACCACAGCGCCGCCGCGAGCAGCCAGCGGGTCCACCAGCCGAGCGCTTCGAGGCCGATCAGCGTGCGCGTCATCAGCAGCACCACGCCGAGCAGAAAGGAGAAGATCAGCTTCGAGCACACGGCGCCGACCAGCCGCGTCCCCCACATACGGAACGCCGCGCGGCCGCCGTCGCCGAGCGCCGGCGCGAGCACCGCCGCCGGCGCGAGCAGCAGGTAGAAGAGGCTGAGGATCTCCGCGCCCAGCAGGTGCAGCGCGATGAAGCCGAGCAGCCTGATCATCCCCACCGCGCCAATCGCGATCAGCAGCAGCCCGGCGATGCGGGGCGTGGTGGCGCCCTGCGTGCGGAACTCCGCCTCCTCCGCCGCCGGCCCGCGGCATTCGGTGGCGCTTTCGGAGCCCCCGCACAGCACCCGCAGCAGCGAGCCGGGCATGCCGATCGAGTTGCGCGCCGCCTCGTTGGCGGGCAGCGCGAGGAACACTTCCCCGTTGGTGCGCGCCGCGCGCATCAGCGTCGCGCTGCGCGAGTGTGCCCCCACGTGCACACGCGGCGCTTCGCGTTCGAGCGCTGCGCAGATTTCCGCCACCCGTTCGCGGCCTTCGCATTTCGCGATGTGGGGGCGCGTGAGCAGCGCGAGACCGGCGGCGCGCAGCCGCGGTTCCAGGCGCGCGGGGCTTTCGCACCAGCTGACGTTGCCAAACTCCAGGTAACACCAGGGCGAGCCCACCGCCGCCCCGAACAGCCCGCTCATGCTCTGCGCGAGCGTCCGCGAGGCGTGCCCGGGGCTGCCCTGCACGACCGCCCCCAGCGTGCCCGTGCTGGCCTCGTCCACCCACCGCCCGAGCGCGCCGACGGTGCCGGCGGGATCGGCGATCACCCACAGCCCGCCCGCCATCATCGCCAACATCAGCGCGCTCTGGCCGAGCGTCTCCGCGACGCGGCGGCGCACGAGGCCGTTGTAGGCGGCGGCCAGCGCGGCGAGCGCGAGCGCCGCCACCAGCCACGGGCCGGTGAAGGTGGCTTGCGTGGCGCGCAGCGAGCGCTCGAGGTTGCCCAGCACAGAGCTGTCGAGCAGGTCGAGCGCGAAGCACCACTCCAGCCCCACGATCAGCGCGTGCACGACCCACACGAGGCCCATCCACACCGGCTCGACGAGGTAGTCCTGCAGCACCGTCTGGGTGTTGAGACCGAGCAGGCCGGTGTCGATGTGGACGTCCAGCCCGTAGTTGCCGGTGGGCGCCCCCGCCGCCTCGAAGCCCGAGGTTTCGCAGTTGCGCCGCGCGGTAGCGGGCAGTTCCGCGGGCGCCCCGCAGAGCGGGCTGCCGAGGCCGTTTTCCACGAGCGGGTCGCCGCCGCTCGGGGGCGCCGAGGCCGACGCGTCGCTGCCCGTGACCGCGCCTTCGCCGAGACCGGCGCCCGGCGCCGAGCCCGATCCGCCGAGCAATGGCGGCGCGCTGGGGGCGTGCGGCGCGGGAGCGTGAGCGGCCAGCGCCGGGGCCGGGGCCGGGGCCGGGAGGAGCGCGATCGCAAATGTGGCGAGCGCAGCCGCAGCCGCTCTCATACCGCCCGCCCGGGCGTGGTCGAGAAGGCGCGCAGCAGCGAGGGCACGACCACGTCGACCTGGATCGCCTCGATGCGCCCGTGGTGGTCGCGCAGCAGGCAGCGGCCGGCGTCGAGCTCCAGCAGCGTCTGGCGCATCCGCCGGTCGTCGGGGTCGAGGCCGAGCAGCTCAAGCGCGCGGCGCGCCTCCGCGTCGGAGCGCATCCCGAACACGAACGTCGCCCCCAGCAGGTTCTCGATCGACTCGCGCTCGCCCAGCAGCGTGTCGGAGACGAGCTGCGTGGAGATGATCGGCACCGCCAGCTCGGAGCGGCCCATGCGCTGCAGCCCCATCAGCAGCGTGCGGCCGATCGGGTCGCCCAGCAACCGCCAGCCCTCGTCAAATGAGAAGATCTTCAGCCGGTCGCGCTCGGCGCCCATCAGGTGCATCGCGAACATCGCGATCAGCCGCACGATCTGCTCCCCCACCCGCTCGGCCTGCGAGTGCTCGGAGCGCGCCGTGCCCGGCTCGGGGGCGGGGAGGTCGCGGATCGGCAGGTACGTGACCTGGCGGTGGCCGACCGGCGGCAGCCGCACGGCGGGGTCGGCGAAGCCCAGCTGGGTGAGGCCGGAGCGCGCGTACACCTCGAGCGTCTTGGCGACCTGCGCGTCGGTGTCGTCGCCCTCGCGCAGCGCGCGCACCACCTCCAGGCAGGTCGCGGCGGCGCCGGCGCGGCGCAGCACCCGGTCGACGGCCCCCACCACCGCCGTCTCCCACGCGGGCTCGGCGCGGGCGGGCAGCAGGTCGCGCAGGAACGACACGGCGGTGTCCTGGCGCAGGTGCTGCGGCGCCACGCGCAGCGGGTCCAGCACGCCGCGCAGCGCCGGGTCGGGGCGCAGCGCGATGCACTCCGTGTGCGGTGCCACCTGCTCCAGGAGGTGAAAGCGGTGGTCGCCCTTGGGGTCGCAGTCGATCACGCGGGCCCCTTGCAGGAAGGCCTCGTACTTGAGCTTCTGGTCGAGCGTCGTCTTGCCCGAGCCGAGCGCGCCGACGGAGAGGATCGTGGTGTTGCGGTCGCTGTCGGAGCCCTCGCGCAGGCTGAGGCGCACCGGCCGCGCCGAGCCGCTGAGCGTGTGCCCGAGGTAGAAGCCGCCCGCCGAGCCCGCCTCGTGCGTGGCGGTGGGCATCATCGCCGCGACCTGTTCGGCGGTGAGCGTGTCGTCGTAGCCCGCCACGCGCGTGCGCTGCCCGGGGAGGTGCTGGCAGAAGAGGGCAAGCTGATCGCCCATGGGCCGGTGCAGGCGGATCTCCCCGTACGCGCGGCGGCACATCTCCACGCGCTCCTCCAGCTCCTCCTCCGTGCGCGCGGCCGCCGCGATCGCCAGCGTCGCGCGCAGCAGCGGGGGGCGGCTGGAGGACTGCAGGTGGGCGAGCAGGTCGCGTGCCTCCTGGGTGCGCCGGTAGCCGAGGTCGGTGGCCCCCTGCTCGCCGTCGGACTCCGCGCGCAGGATCTGGTCGGCGTCTTGGATGCGCCGCCGCGCGATCCGCAGCGCCAGTTCGTTGGGCAGGAAGCGGGCGTTGAGGGAGAGGTCCACTCCGAACGGGAGCGACTCCACCGGCGCGAACATCAGCTCCGCGCGCGCCCCCGGGAAGTGCACCAGCTCGGGCAGCGCCCCCACCACGAGCTGCGCCTGCCAGCACACCCCGAGCTCCGACTCCACCCGCAGCACCCGCGGGCGGTGCTCCATCCAGCTGTCCATCCAGCGCAGCACGTCACCCTCCAGCGGCGCCAGGACGGCCTCGCCGTTGCGCTCGAACACCAGCGCGCGCGGCTCGTGCAGGCCGTCCACGAGCGGCTCTCCCAGCTCGCGGCAGAAGGCGCGGCGCACCAGCCACTGCAGCTGCGCCCCGGTCGCAGGGCGGGCGTCGAGGTAGTCGGCGAGGCGCGCGTGCGCCTGGTCGGCGCGCACCCGCGCGCGCTCCAGCTCGGTGGCGCGCAGCAGGCGGCGGTCACCTGGGAGCAGTCCGTGCCGCAGCGCCTGCAGCCACTCGCGTGGGCGGCGCTCGGCGGCGCGCGAGACGTAAGAGGCCACGTCGCGCTCGGGGTCGCGCAGGCTCACCAGGAAGAACAGCGCCGGGCGCTGCGCGTCGAGCTCCTCCAGGCGCCCCACGTGGGCGGCGACGTAGCGCGTAAGGTCTCGCGCATGGGGTCGCCGCGCCTGCTCGCCGGCGCCGCCTGCCGCGTCGGCTGGACCGGCCATCTCGCGCGCGTAGCCGTCGAGCGCCCAGCGGTGGCTGACGCGCACGATCTGGATGTCGGCGGCTACCGCCTCGAGGGCGCCGAGCAGCGCTAGGAAACGCTCGCGCTTGCCGTCCTCGGAGAGCCACTCGTACGAGGCGGTGGGCACCGCGAACGCGGCCCAGCCGTCGTCGAGGCCCGCGCCGAACACGAGGTTGCCATACACGAGGCTGATCGGCGGGCGCACGCCTCGCTACCGCGCCCGCACCCGCAGCTCGGCCCCGCGCTCCAACACGAGCACCTGCCTGTTGGCCGTTATGCGCACGGCGCCGGGGCCGCCGTAGCGCAGGCGCCGCGGGCACGTGTCGGAGCCGTCGGGGAGCATCAGCAGCTCCTCGGGGCGCCACCCCAGGCCCGGGGGCGCGGGGCGCAGACCGGCGAGCCGGTGGGGGCCGCAAAGATGGCGCACCAGTGCGGCGGCAGCGAGGTGAAACGGCCGGCCCTCGACGCGGATCAACGTGAGCAGCGCCGCGAGCCCCGCCGGCAGGAGCAGGTCGCGCACATACCACGGCAGCGCACGCACGGCCGGCCCCAGCAGCGGCAGCGCGCCGGCGAGCGCCAGGCAGGCGAGGATCGTCAGGCAGTAGACGACCCCGCGCACCGGCACCCCGCCGGGGTTGAGCCGCAGCCGGTCCACGCGGTAGATGCGCCGCTCGAGGTCGAACACGGCGCGGTAGGAGCGGATCTCAATGCTCACGAGCCGAACAGCGAGTTGACGGTGTCCCGCAGCAGGTTGATGCCCGCCGGAGTGGCGAGCAGCACCGCCACGATCCCCACGGCGAACACGCCCGCTGCCTCCTTGAAGTCGCGGCGAAACGCCAGCACGATCCCCGCCACCGCAAACGCCAGCCCGATCAGGCTCATCGCCACCTTGCGCCCCGTGCTGCCCGCCTTGCTCGCCGCCGCTTCCAGGGTGCTGCCTTCGGAGCTGCCGCCCGCGCTGGTGCCACCCGCGCTGGTGCCGCCCGATCCGGACCCGGCTCCGGGCACGGACGAGGAGGCAACGGCAGCGCGCGCGGCGATCGGCGCTGGCCCGAGGAGGGCACAGGCGAGCACCGCCCCGAGCAACAGTGACGTGCCGATGTGGGGGCGGACGATGAGCGATCGAGGGACATGCACGGTGCGCATCGAGACTCCTTCGTTTGGCGTGGAGGGCTCTGGTCTGGTGTGGAAAGACATTTGGTCAAGCGGTGATTGGGACCTGGTGGGGATGTCGAGCGTCGGCGCGGCTCCTCACGCGCTACGCGGCGTCGGGGTCCATCTGAATGGCGGATATCTCCCAGCGGCCCTGGGCGCGGAGGACGTCGAGTTCGTAGGCGAGCGTGTATGAGGCGCCGCGCTGGTCTTGGGCCTGCACGAGCGCGAGCACCGCGCTCGCCCCGGGCGCCCACTGCAGGGACTGCAGCGACTGCAGCGCGAGCTCGATGCCGGGCAGCGAGACGCGCGCCCCTGGCGCCAGGTCGGCGGCCAGCTCAGAGGGCGAGCCGGCGAGGTAGTTGCGCAGCGCGCGTTCCACCACGGTGGTGAGCGCCGGTTCGCTCACTTCGCGCAGGCGCCCGCCGGCATCGCTCTGCGCCGGGCCGGAGGCGGGCGGCCCGACGAACGCGGGGTAGCCGGCCAGCGCCAGGGCGCCCCCAGGCTTGCTCAGGACGCTCACGGTGAGGTAGAGGAGCCCGGCAGTGTCGGTGGCGGCGGCGACCGTGTAGACGATCTCCCCGGCCAGCGGGAAGCGCTGCTGAACGACCTGCGTCCACTGCACCCGCTGCTCCCCGCCGGCCGGGGGCTGCAGCCCGGCGTCGCCCTCCATCCCCGGCCCCACGAACGGCGCGAGCGCGTGTTCGCGGGCTTCCGGGTGCTGCGCTTCCCAGGTGAGGTAGGCGCGCGCGAACAGCGTCGCGAAGCCCTCCGCCGCGAGATCCTCGCCCGCCGGGCGCCGCAGCAGCGCCGCCGGCAGCGCGGCGCGCGGAGGGTCGAGCGCGAAGCGCGCGCTCGCCAGCGCCCCCGCCAGCGCGAGCGCGTAGAGCACATACCGGGGCACCCCCCGCGCGAGCCGGATCCGCCACAGCGGCCGCCGCGCGATCGTCACGCGGGGGTGGTCGTCCGCGGGTCGAAGGTGTGCGGGCGCGCTCATCGCCGCTCGAATCCGAATTCCGAATCCGCGCCGCTCGCCGCAGCCGTGTGCCCCGCCGGGGTGCCGGTTGCCGCCGGGACCGTCGTGGGCGCGGTCGCGCCTACGGCTGGAGCCGGCGCCGCGGTGCTCGCGACTGGTGCCGTCCCGGCGGTCGCAGCCGCCGTAGTGTTCGTAGTCGTCGTGCCCGCAATCTCCGAGATCGCCGTTGTCGCAGGAGGCGGTGGCTGCGAAGGGATGTATGCATGCGTTGACCGCGGCCGACCAACGGGGAGAGGACGGCGCTCGGCAACGCGTCGAACCGCCACAGCCCGCCGGATGCGCGTACGTGAGCGTTGGTAACGCGGCCGGACGCTCGACCGATCGGCAAAGATCTGCAGCGACGGTCCTCCTCGAGCCGCGATTCGGCCGGTCAATCTGCGATCGCTCTCCGATCTGGACCGGGTCGCGTTCAGCGCAACCACGCCAACGACCGTCGCGACAACCGAGGCAAGCGCCGCAAGTCCCGCGACGCGCCCCCACCTCGCCGGCGCGCGGTGGGGGTCCGCCTGGCCGAGCAGAGCGAACTCCGGCTCGACCTCGACCTGCCAATCCTCGGCGGCGAGGAACTCCTCCTCGGAGTAGATGCGGTAGGCCCGCCGCGGTGCCGAGCGCAGGAGCGTCACCTGCAATGCCCCCGCCGTGGAGCCCACCGTCGCGCCTCCACGATCGGCGCATGCCGGCTCTGTCGTGCCGCCACGCGAGCGACCGAGGGCCAAGGTGGGGAGATACCCGGCCCCCGGCCGCATGCGCGCGGATGGGCATCGCCGCGAGGTCGTGCCTGCGACCGACCTGCGGCGTCCCAGGGGACGCGCCTATGGGGGTAGTGAGGGATGTTCATAGGTGGGTCCCTATCTCTCTGTTCCGACTCCCCCGCGAAGGTGGGACACCCGCGCACGGATCGGGATTCACACGCACGCGCGGATCGGGATGCCCCCCACCCCACGGCTCCGCCTCCGCCAGCCGCCGCAACCGTGCGCGGGCGCGCTGGGCGACCTTGCGGTACTTCTCGAAGGACCACCCGAAGCGCCGACAGAACTCGGCGCGATCCATCCCGAGCGCGACCTGGCAGGCGAGCACCAGCCGCTGGTCGGGAGTGAGCAGGGGCGCGAGCCGCGCCACCTGGCGCAGCTGGAAGCGGTAGGCGACGAGCGGGTGGACCTCGGCGCGGGGGTCGGCGAGCTCCAATTCCCGCTCCCCCGGGCCGCTCCACGGGAGCGCGCTCTCCAGGTGGGCCTGCAACGGGCTGCGGCCGCGCACCGCGCGGCGGCGGTCGAGCACGCGCGAGAGGAAGCGCTGCTCCAGCGCGTTGGCCACGTGCTCGCGACTGGCGAAGCGGTGGCCGCGAGCGCCGCGCGCGAGCAGCTCGCAGATGGCCTGGCTCAGGCAGTCCTCCAGGTCCTCGCGCCGCAGCACGTGGCGGTAGGCGCGCAGCATCGCCTCGCGCCGTGCGCGCGCGATCAGCGCGATCTCTTCGGCCGCCGCACGGCCCCCCAACCCCGGTGGCGCCCCTGCAGCCGCGACCCGATCGAGCGGATCGGCGGAGGCGCGACCGGTGCGCGGGCAGGCCACCGGCGAGCATGGGGGTGGCGTTCGGTGGGCGTATGGAGTAGACACACAGGCATGTCGCACCCAGCCGCCGGGAGACCCCCCTCCCGATTTGCCCTCCGCGGGAGCCCCACGCCGGACGGGGCCCCCACGCCCGGCCGCGACGCGCGCTCGACCCCCCCATCCAAATCCTCCAAAAAATGACCTTCAGTGAGCGCCTGCAAGCGGTCGACAGCTTCCAGCAGCGCCACCGCGGGCTGAGCTTCCTCGCGGCCGTGGTCAAGAAGTTCGGCGACGACGGCGCCGGCCGACTGGCGGCGCTGATCGCGTACTACGGCTTCTTCGCGCTGTTCCCGCTGCTGCTGGTGTTCGTGACCGTGTTGGGGTTCGTGCTGGAAGGCAACCGCAGCGCCCAGGAGAGCGTGCTCGACTCGACGCTCAAACAGTTCCCGATCATCGGCAACCAGCTGCAGCACAACGTCCACTCGCTCACCGGCAGCGGCGTCGGGCTGGCGATCGGCGTCGTGGGCTCGCTGCTGGCGGGCCTCGGCATCACCGGCGCGGCGCGTACCGCGTTCGACGAAGTGTGGCACGTGCCCCGCAAGCGGCGCCCCAACTTCCTCGCGTGGCGGCTGCGCGGGCTGGGCCTGCTGGTGGCGCTGGGCACGCTCACGATCGTCTCCACTGTCGTCGCCGGCTACGTCACGGCCGCCGCCCCCGGCGCGCTGACGGCGCTCGCGGGCGTGGCGCTCGCGCTGGCCGCCAACCTGCTGCTGTTCTTCTGCGCCTTCAGGCTGCTCACCACGAGGGAAGTGCCCACGCGCGACTTGCTCCCCGGCGTCGTCGTGGCCGCGGTGTTGTGGCAGATCCTCCAGCACCTCGGCGGCTACTACGTCGAGCACGTGGTGCGCCACGCGAAGGAGACCTCGGGCCTGTTCGCGTTCGTGCTGGGGCTGCTCTCGTGGCTGTACCTCGGCAGCCAGGTGACGTTGTTCGCGATGGAGATCAACGTCGTGCGCGCGCAACGACTGTGGCCGCGCAGCTTCTTCTCGGCGCCGCTGCTGGACGCCGACCGGCGCGCGCTCACCTCGCTGGCGGAGGTGGAGGAGCGCGTGGTGCAGGAGAGCGTCGAGGTCAGCTTTGAGGACGACGGATAGCGTCCGCCGGAAGCGGTTTGGGGTTGGGATGGGCGGCCCCCCTCCGGGGCCGCCGGCGGGGTCGCGCAGTGCGATCCCACGGCCCCTTGCGCACCCCGCAATCCTTTGTTATAGTAGCTATCAATTCGTAAGCTCATATGGAGCGTATACCAATGCCTGCAAGCTCAGATAACGGCAAGTCCCAGCCCACACCCACCCCCCGCGCAGACGGCGGCTCCGGCGAGCCGCGCCCGCTGCTGCGGCTGATCCCGCTCGACGACACCGTCGTGTTCCCCAACATGGGGATCACGCTCACCGTGGACGTCGGCGACGACGAGCGCGTCGTGCTCGTCCCCCGCCACGAGAACGAGTTCCTCGAGGTCGGCACCGTCGCCGAGGTCGAGGACCACATCCGCCTGCCCGGCGGCGGGCGCGCCGTGGCGCTCTCCGGCCAGCATCGCGCGCAGATCGGCGCCGCCCAAACGGGGCCCGACGGGGACCTGCGCGTGGAGGTGCAGGAGGCCCCCGACGGGGTGCCCACCGACGGGCGCACCCGCAACCTGGAGCGCGAGTACCGCGCGATCGTCGAGGAGATCCTCGAGCTGCGCGGCGACGACGGGCGGATCGCGGCGTTCCTGCGCGCGATCGTCGAGCCCGGCCCGCTGGCCGACTCGGCCGGCTACTCCCCCAATTTGTCCTACGCGCAGAAGGTCGAGCTGCTGCGCACGCTCGACGTCGCCGACCGCCTGGAGCTGGCGGTGAAGCTACAGCGCGAGTCGCTCGCCGAGCTGCAGGTGCGCAAGCGCATCCGCGAGGACGTGCAGGAGGGCGCCGAGAAGCAGCAGCGCGACTACTTCCTGCGCAAGCAGATGGAGTCGATCCGCAAGGAGCTGGGCGAGGACGAGGGCTCGATCGTCGATGAGTACCGCACCAAGATCGAGGCCGCGGAGATGCCCGAGGAAGTCGAGAAGCAGGCCCTGAAGGAGCTCGGTCGCTTGGAGCGGATGGGCGAGCAGACCGGCGAGTCGAGCATGATCCGCACCTACCTCGACTGGCTGATCGCGCTGCCGTGGGCCAAGCGCTCGGAGGAGCACCTCGATCCGGCCGGGGCGCGCGCGGTGCTGGACGCCGACCACGCGGGCCTGGAGGACGTCAAGGACCGCATCGTCGAGTACCTGGCGGTGCGCAAGCTGCGCCAGGACCGCGGCATCGAGGCCGACCCGAAGTCCGGGGCGATCCTCACGCTGATCGGCCCCCCGGGCACCGGCAAGACCTCGATCGGCGAGTCGATCGCCCGCGCGCTCGGCCGCGAGTTCGTGCGCATGTCGCTCGGCGGCGTGCGCGACGAGGCCGAGATCCGCGGGCACCGGCGCACCTACATCGGCGCGCTCCCCGGCCGCCTGGTGCGCGCGCTGCGCGACGCCGGCACGATGAACCCCGTGATCCTGCTCGACGAGGTCGACAAGGTCGGCGCCGACTGGCGCGGGGACCCATCGGCCGCGCTGCTGGAGGTGCTCGACCCTGCTCAGAACCACTCCTTCCGCGACCACTACCTGGACGTGGAGCTGGATTTGAGCCAGGTGATGTTCATCGCCACCGCCAACGTCGCCGACACGATCCCCGGCCCGCTGCTCGACCGCATGGAGGTGATCCGCTTCGACGGCTACACCTCCGAGGAGAAGCTCGCGATCGCCAAGGGCTACCTGTGGCCGCGCCAGCGCGACCGCAACGGCCTGCGCGAGGGCGAGGTGGAGATCAGCGACGAGCTGCTGCGCACCGTCATCGCGGAGTACACCCGCGAGGCGGGCGTGCGCTCGCTCGAGCGCGAGCTGGGCACGCTGCTGCGCAAGACGGCCACGAAGATCGCCTCGAGCCTGCCGGCGGAGGGTGAGAGTCAGACCCCCGTGGAGATCGACCTGGAGACCGTGCGCGAGGCGCTGGGCCGCCAGAAGTTCTTCCAGGAGTCGGCGTCCCGCACAGCGACCCCGGGCGTCGCGACCGGCCTGGCCGTGACCGGCACCGGTGGGGACGTGCTGTTCGTGGAGGCCACGGCGATGAAGAGCAGCGGCTCGGGCGGCGGCGGGCTGGTGCTGACCGGCCAGCTGGGCGACGTGATGAAGGAGTCGGCGCGGATCGCGCTCTCCTACGTGCGCGGCCACGCCGAGGAGATCGGGATCGACGAGGCCAGCGCGTTCGAGGGACAGGAGTTCCACGTGCACGTGCCGGCGGGGGCGATCCCCAAGGACGGCCCCTCCGCGGGCGTGACGATGGTGACCGCGCTGGCGTCGCTGCTGAGCGGCCGCCCGGTGAAGCACACGGTCGGGATGACGGGCGAGGTGACCCTGCAGGGCCGCGTGCTGCCGATCGGCGGGCTCAAGCAGAAGGTGCTGGCGGCCCACGCGGCCGGTCTCACCGACGTGATCCTGCCGGAGCGCAACCGCGGCGACCTGGACGACATCCCCGAGGAGGTTCGCGAGCAGATGAGCTTCCACCCGGTGATGACCGTCCAGGAGGTGCTCGACCGGGCGCTGGAGCCCACGCGCGATGTCGTCGCCCATTAGCCCGGGCGCTCGGGCGCTCCACCGCGGCACCCCCGAGATCCCCAGCCGCGGCGGACCACACCGGCGATTCCACGTGCGACCCCACCACAGCCATGCCCCCCGCCAGCTCCCGTAGATGCAAGCCCGTTCCCGTGGAGGTCCGCCGTACGGCGGACCTCCTGGAGCGGCGCTGGCAGCTGTCGATCATCTACGCCGCGCTCACCGGCGCGCTGCGCTTCAGCGAGTTCGCCGAGGCCGTCGGCGGCATCTCACCCCGGATGCTCTCCGAGCGCCTGCGCGACCTGGAGGCCGCAGGCCTCGTCGAGCGCACCGTGATCCCCTCCAGCCCCCCCACCGTCGAGTACCGCCTCACGGCGCGCGGCCGGCGCCTCGCGCCGGTCGTCGAAGCGATGCGGGCTTACGCCGAGGGGTAGACCACCCGACCCACACACTCATTCCTCGCCGTTTGAAGTGGATCGGATCGGGGTCAGAGACAGCCTTGGGCGACTGGCGCTCCTCGCTATTGACGATTGCGGTATCGCCTTGACATCCACCGGTCGAGCGCTTTCAGTCTGACTCGAAAAAGAAGCTCTCCCGGCGTCGGGGCAGCCGAATCAAAGGCTGTCCCGGCGCAAGACATGGCAAAAGGAGCGCACCAAATGCACGCGAGTCGATTGGGCCTGATGGGGCGCATAATGGCAGCCCTGCTGGCGGTGCTCATTTTCGGCGCGGTCGTCGCGACGGCGGCACAGGCCGAAGAAGGAGAAGCGCCGTCCTGGATAGTCGAAGGGAAAAGACTGGAAAAGAACGAAACCAGGGAAATCGTAATCAAAGCGTTTCACGGAACCAAAGAACCGATCACGCTGACGGAGGAAGGAGGGGGAGAACTCAAAGTCGAATGCGAGTTGGCAAAAGCGCAGAAAGGCGCGTTCATCGCGGGCTCAGTAGCGGGCGAACCCGGGACGAGCGAAGCGACAAGTGAATTGTCCGACTGCACCACCACCCATGATGGAACAGGCTGTAAAGTAACGGAACCGATCGTGACGAAGCCGGTCAGGAGTCAGCTTGTGGAGAATACCAAGTATACAAGCTCCCTATTGGAGTCCGACCCGGCTGCCGGATCCACGACAGAACTCGTCACCCTCAAATTCCCCGGCGAAAAATGCACTACTAAAGAAGCCATAGTCAAAGGATTAATTCTCAGTCAGCTATATACCGACCCTGAAGTCGACAGTGGAGATGAAGAAGAACCACGAGGGGAGGAACTCTCGTCCTTCTTGGTCACCCCGGTCTCCGAAACCCACGACCTGCGATGGAAAGGAGGTAAACCTGAAGAATTTACCATCACGCCCCTGAAAGTCGGCAGCTTCTCGGCAACGCTCAAGGGCGCTGTATTAGTCTCGCTGGCGACAAGTGGCGTTCCCAACGACGACAATTGGGGGGCTTTCCTGGTAGGGGGTCCAATCTGGTGGATCAACGGCGTCAGGTTCGGCGGCACGGAAAGCACTACGGTGAAAAAAACGTCCGCTACGACCTTGAGGAATAGCAAAATCGAAGTCGAATGCAAAAAGGCCACGACCGCGGCCGGGAAAATAACAGCCCTGTCGGAATTCAGGATGGGAGAGCCCAAGCTTGAAGAATGTGTCGTGCTCAAGCCCGTGGAAAGACCAGGTGTCGAAAAGTGCATAGTCGAAGGGGGCGATATTGAACTGCTGGACGAACAGCGAGGCGGGCTACGGTGGGAAACGAAAGAAGGCGAAGGAGCGCTCATCGAATTCTGGTGGCCCCGCGAAATTGCCAAATTCAAACTCAAGGAAGAAACAGGCCGGACATGCACGGCGACGGGCGAATATAGAGTAACCGGTGAAATGCTGGCTGAATTCAAAAATGCCACCAACGAAGAAGTGGTCAAGAAACTCTCGTTCAAATGTATCCCACCCATAACCAGAATGTGGTTCGACCTCCCGCCTCGTAGAGAAAGAGTACAGCCGGTGGGGCTTAAAATCGGCCCGCCTGCAGCCCCTGAAAGTGGGGAATTTTGTGGCGAATACGAAGTCGAACTGAGTGGGGGGAATGCCGGCGCAAAATTCAGCGCAAAAAATATATTCTGACGGCGTTTTGATGATATTTAGTGCTATGAAAGGAAGCAATACTCGATAGCCGCATTCAAACCACCGGCCGGTGGAAAGCCGGCCGGTGGTTTGCTGTTTTCGCCCGCTGGGCTCGGCGACGCACAGCGCGCGCTGGCGCGCCACGGATAGATCGGCGACTCCCTACAACTCCAGCTCCGCGAGGCGCCGAGCCAGGAAGCGTCGCTCGGGCTCGGAGTGGGCCAGCTCCAGCGCCCGCTCGTACTCCGCCCGCGCCTCGGCGGGGCGCTGCAGACGGCGCAAGAAGTCGGCGCGCACAGCGTGCAGGTAGCGGTAGTCCTCGATGCCGTCGAGCCCTTCGAGCGCCTGCAACCCGTCCTCGGGGCCGCCGGCTTCGGCGAGCGCGACGGCGCGGTTGAGCTCGACCACGGGGGAGCGCGTCAGGCGAGCGAGCTCGCCGTAGAGCGCGGCGATCTGCGGCCAGTCGCGGGGATCTTCGGTGTGCAGGTGGGCGATCGCCGCCTGCAGAGTGTAAGGGCCCACCACACCACCGCCGCGACCAACCCCTGCCGCCCCACCGCCCCCACCAACCGCATCCACACCACCACCCCCACCCACCCCATCTGTCCCACCCGCACCGCCCACCGTCCCACCCTCGCGACCGCACAGCGCACGCGCGCGCTCGAACGCGGCGCGGCCGGCGGCGATCTGCTCGCGGTTCCACAGCGCCCGGTCCTGGTCGTCCAGCAGCACGAGCTCACCGTCGCGCACGCGGGCGGCGCGGCGCGAGTCGTGCAGCAGCATCAGCGCCAGCAGGCCCCACACCTCGGGCTCCTCGGGCATCAGCTCCGTGAGGGCCCCTCCGAGGCGCAGCGCCTCGGTGGAGAGCTCCACGCGCGAGGGGGGCGCCGAGTACCCCTCGTTGAAGATCAGGTACACGACCGCCAGCACCACGGCGAGACGGTCGGGCAGCAGGTGGTCAGGCGGAACCCTGAAGGGGATCGCCGCATCCCTGATCTTGCGCTTGGCGCGCACCAGCCGCTGCGCCATCGTCGCCTCGGGTACGAGAAAGGCCCGCGCGATCTCATCCGTGGAGAGGCCGCCGAGCGCGCGCAGCGTCAGCGCCACCTGCGCGTCGCCGGCGAGCGCCGGGTGACAGCAGGTGAAGATCAGCTCGAGGCGTTCGTCGGGGAAGGCGGTCTCCCCGATGTCGGGCTCCTGCATCGTGGCCTCGGGTCGCTCCAGCAGCTTCGACTTGGCGGCCAGCGTGCGATCGCGGCGGATGCGGTCGATCGCGCGGTTGCGCGCGGTCGTGGTCAGCCACGCGCCGGGACGCTCCGGGCCGTCGCGCGGCCAGCGCTCCGCCGCCGCCGCAAACGCTTCCTGCGTGGCTTCCTCGGCAAGGTCGAAGTCGCCGAGAAAGCCGATCAGCGCAGCGAGGACACGCCCCCACTCCTCGTGGAAGACCCGCTCGATCACCCGGGCTTCACCCCACCGTCGGGAAGGGGTGCCACCGTACTCGGGGAGTGAATCGAAAACGACGGCAGAGCCGCGAGGGCGCTCACGTCGATATCGAAATGGCTGGCGAATGCTTGACGTCCAGCCGTGGTGACGCGCAACGCGCGGGGCACGTTGCGGGGGGTGAGCCAGTGACGAGCGCGGAAGCTGGCCAGGATGGCGGCCCCGAGCCCGCCGGCGAGATGGTGGCGGCGCTCGGTCCAGTCAAGGCAGGCGCGTGCGAGTGGCCGGCGCCCCGCCCGCAGAGTGTCGGTGTCGATGCCAAGCGATCGCATACGTCGATCCCCCGCGGCGGTGACCATGATCCCACCGGATGTGACTCGCAATGTGCCATCGGCTTGCAACCGGTCATAGAGCGCCGTTGCGATCGTCCCGGCAAGGTGGTCGTAGCAGGTGCGGGCAAAGCGAAGGTCGAAGCCCGCGCTCGCCGTGCGCGACGTGGCGTCGGCGGGCGCGGGTGCGAACGCCATCATGCTCTCCAGCAACGCCGCGACCTCGGGATTCGCAAGCCGGTAGTACCGGTGCCGGCCCTGCGCCTCGACGGCGAGCAGCTCGCCGGCGGTCAGACGGCTGAGATGCTGGCTGGCGGTGGAGGGGGCGATCTTGGCCAGGCGAGCGAGCTCACCGGCAGTGCGCGCACGCCGGTCCATGAGCGCTTGGAGCATCGTGGAACGCGAAGCGTCGGCCAAGAGCCCGGCGAGGCCGGTGATATCGATGGCGCTGTCCACCACAGGAGGAGGG
Organism: Solirubrobacteraceae bacterium; assembly: GCA_035948945.1. GTDB lineage: Bacteria > Actinomycetota > Thermoleophilia > Solirubrobacterales > Solirubrobacteraceae > Palsa-744. The sequence goes on along the minus strand of DASZIQ010000090.1, from coordinate 2,346 downwards.
TTGATCGTAGGGCCCACCCGCGCGAACCCTAGCGGCGCACGTTTCGGCGCACAACGAAAAGACACCGGCGAGACTTGCCCGCATGCGGCCCACCAACAACGACACCGAGGCACCTCACGCCTCTGCCGCCGAGGCGCACGAAAGCATTTGGCCGAGCATCCTTTACTTCGGCACGCCGGTGGCGCTCATCACCACGATGAACGCCGACGAGACGCCGAACATCGGGCCGATGTCCTCGGCGTGGGCGCTCGGCTACACGGTCGTGATGGGCTGGGAGGGCACGGCACACACCCTCGCCAACCTGCAGCGTGAGCGCGAGTGCGTGATCAACCTGCCCGGGCCGGACCTCGCCGGGCAGGTCGAGACCCTGGCCCCCCTGACCGGCCGCAACCCTCCAGCGGCCCACAAGGCCGACACGTTCCGCTTCGAGCCGCGCAAGTTCCAGGCCGCCGGCCTGACGCCGGCGGCGGCGGAGACAGTCAGGCCACCCCGCATCGCGGAGTGTCCGCTGCAACTCGAGGCGAAGGTCACGGCGATCCATGAGCCCGCGACCCGTCCCGACGGCGAGTACTTTCGGATCGTGGAGGCCCACGTCCAGCGAGTCCACGCACTCACGAGCATCGTCAAGCCCGGCACCAACCACATCGACCCCCAACAGTGGAGTCCCCTGCTCTACGTCTTCCGCCACTACTTCGCCACCGGCCAGGCAGTCGGACGCAGCTTCCGCGCCGAGGATTGACCACGGCGCACGGGATCGCGTGGCAGCTTGTATCGTCGGTCGCGATGCGCCAGCTCACGTTTCTCTCACCCGGCCGGCTGGAGTGGCGCGAGGTTCCGGATGCGCGCATCCAGGCCAGCGACGATGCCCTCGTGCGCCCAGTGGCCGCGACGACGTGCGACCTCGACCAGATGGTTCTGCGAGGCGAGACCCCCTTCTCCGGCCCGCTTGCCCTGGGCCACGAGTGCGTCGCGGAGATCGTCGAGCTGGGCGACGCGGTCGGGGGCGGCTTGCTTCCCGGACAGCTCGTGGCGGTGCCCTGGCACGTATCGTGCTGGTCCTGTGAGCGCTGCCGGCGCGGTGTCCCCACGAGTTGCCGCGAGACACCGCACGCGATGTACGGGCTGCCGGTGGGCGGGGAATGGGGCAGCATGTTCTCCGACCTGTTGCGTGTTCCGCACGCCGAGGGTGCGCTGGTGCCGCTGCCACCGGGCGTCACGCCCGCGGATGCGGCGAGCGTGAGCGACAATCTCCCGGCTGCATGGGAGGTCACCGTCCCGCATCTCGCCGAGCACCCGGGAGCGCAGGTCCTGATCATGGGCGGCTGTGGCAGCATCGCGCTCTACGCGGTCGCCTGCGCGGCCGCCGCCGAGGCATCGCGTATCGACTACCTCGACACCGACCCCGTCAGGCTCGATCTCGCGCAACGCCTCGGCGCGCAGGCAGTCGAAGGCCCACCGCCCAAGAAGGTGGACGGCGAGTACCCGATCACCGTCGATGCCAGCGCGCACGACCCGGACGCCCTGGCGTGCGCGCTGCGCTCGGTGGCCCCCGAGGGGCGCGTCTCCACCATCGGCGTCTACTTTCGGGACGTCACGATCCCGATCTTCGAGATGTACCTGGCCGGGGTGCGATTCCACGCCGGCAAGAGCAACGCACGACCCGTGATGCCCGCAGTGCTCGACCTCCTCAGCGCCGGTCGCGTACAGCCCGGCCTCATCGCTACCGAGCTGGCGTGGGATGAGATGCCGCAAGCCCTCGCCGACCCGCCGCTGAAGCCAGTCTTCGTCCGCGATCCAGCGACAGCCTGAACGCGTCCCCGCTGGCGTCCGAGCGCCGATGGGGTGCCTACCGCCAGACCATGCGCCACCATCCAGCCATGGCACAACAACGCGGCAAGGACACACGCGAGCAGGCGATCCTCGCGCGGGTGCACGCGATCCCGTGTGGGTGGGTGCGCACCTACGGCGACGTCTCGCCCGGCGCGCCGCGCGTGGCGGGTCTGGTGCTGAGCCATACCGACGCGCGCGAGGTGCCGTGGCACCGCGTGGTGCGCGCGGATGGCTCGCTCGCCAAGGGCGAGCGCCAGCGCCGCCTGCTGGAGGCCGAGGGCGTGCCGTTCAGCGGCGCGCGAGTGACGATGTCGAAGGCGCGTCTACACGACCTCGACGCGGGATGATGCTGTTGTTCGACCCCGCGCATGCGCGGATCGAAGCCGGGGGACACGCGCCTTCGGCGCTGGCCGATTTGGGGATGCGAGCGAAGCGAGTGTCTCCCCAATCGGTCCCCGTTAGCCGGTGGGCGCATGCGCCCACCGGACGACGCGCCGCATGCGGCGCGTCGCGCAG
>DASZIQ010000089.1:0-28980 GCA_035948945.1 Solirubrobacteraceae bacterium | reverse complement strand
CCGTCGCCGTTGTATTCGTATTTGACATTGTGGGTTTTCCCGTCGGAGTACGAGATTTCGGTGAGCCGGTTCGCTGGGTCGTACGTGTATGTCGTGGTGCGTTTCTCCGCGTCGGTCACGCCCGTGAGGTTCCCCGCCTTGTCGTATTCCTTGGTCGTCTTGCGGCCGAGCGGGTCGATGACTTCGGTGACCTCCCCGAGTAGGTTACGCATGTATCTGGTGGTGTGTTTGTTGCCGTCGATCTGGCCGACCACCTGCCCTTCGGAGTTGTATTCGGTTTCGGTGATCGTGCCATTGGGTTCTTCGACTTTGACCGGCTCGTCATCGGCGTCATAGGTGTATTGTGTTTTGTGACCGTTGGGGTCGGTCACCGTTTCCACGTTCCCGTCACCGTTATAGGTGTATTTCGTGGTATGCCCGAGCGGGTCGGTCACGGTGATCGGGCGGCCCTGGTCGTCGCGTTCGATTTTGGTCGTGAACTTCGAGCGTTCGGCGCCTTTGACTTCGCCTCGCGGACTGACGATCGACGTGACCTGAGAGTCTTCGTTGTACACCAATGACCTGGTGTCGCCTTCGGGGTCGGTTTCGCCCGTGCGGTCGCCCTGGGAGTCATAGGTGTATTGCCAGGTGTGCCGCACAGGGTTCGTGACGCTCGTCAGATCCCCGTGGGAGTCGTACGTGTAGTTCGTGATCTGCGCGACCTGCCTCGTTTCCTGCGGCGCCGCCACCGACATCGTTTCCGGGGCGCCATCGCTGTTACGCACGAACGTCGTCGTCTCCCCGTCCGGCGTCGTGATCGTCTTCACGTCGTGCGTCGGGTCGTACGTCCATTTTGTTTCATGGCCATCGGGGTCCACTTCGCTTGTGCGATCGCCGGCGCTGTTGTAGCCGAATGTGGTGGTGTGCCCGTCTGGGTTCGTGACGGCGATGAGGTTCCCGTTCAGTTCATATTCGGATCTCGTCGTCGCCGCGAGCGAGGTGCCGTACGCGTGGGTGACACTTGTCGGCAGGCCCTCCGCGCTGAATTCCTCGCGCGTGACCGAACCGTTGGGTTCGGTGATTACAGTCACGATGCTTTCCCGTCCAAACGTGCCGCCGTATTCCCATTTGCGAGTGTGCCCAAGAGCATCTGTCTGCGAGGATACGCGACCGGAGCTGTATTCGGTAGTGACCGCGTGGCCGCGGCCATCGGTCTCTGAGGTCAGCTCGTGTTCGGCGTTGTATTCGAACTGCCAGCGCAACGCGCTTTCCCCGGGTTGAGTCACGCTCGTGAGGTTGTCCCCTTCATAGCCGTATTTGACGGTGTGGCCCATCGGGTCCTCAGTGCTTTCCACGAGCCCTTCGGAGTTGTAGGCGAAGGTGAGTTTCCGGCCGGCCGAATCGGTCACCGATTCCAGGCGCCCTCCGGAGGTGTATTGCATCGTCAGCGCGTTGCCGTCGCGGTCCGTTTCGCTGGTGAGCTGTCCGCTGCTGTTGAAGTCCAGTTTGCTTTGATCCGGGAGCGTGTAGACGTATCCCGTCCCTTCTTTGGCAAAAGTCCCCTGCACCAGCGGGTTCGCGGGTTCCCACGCTTCGTGTGGATGCTCGAACAGTACCGTGCTGCCGTCGTCCTGCGTAACCTTCGCTGTTTCCGTTTCGGTACAGACCGTGCCGTCGCACAGTTTGCCGAACGTGATATGCGCGCTGTAAGGGCCGTCCCACCCATACCCGAACGGACCGTGTTCTTTGCGTTCGTCTTCCCCCACCGCCTGGCGAGAGTTATAGGTGCGCGTCAGCGCCAGCGCCGGGCCCCGGCCACCGACCGCGAGATCGGTCTGCGTCTCGAACTGGTTGCCGATCGCGCAGTTCACCGGACGCCCGAGCGCACATTTCGGCCGGTGCGGCTCACCCCCGTTGAGCGGCCCATATTCTTCGGATTCTTCGGGCGCGGCAATGTATTCGCTCAACAGGATCGCTTCCACCGAAAGCGTCGCGCTGACCGTAACCGGCGTTTCGGGTTTGGTCACCTCGCCAGCTTCCAGCGTGACCGATACGGTGTACCGAGTGCAATGCGAGCTGGGAACCACGATCACGGTCACCGGCGGTGGAGAGCTGAGGTCATTTGACATACTTGTTTCACAATTCCCCAAACGCCAGTAGACACCTTCAGGGTCTTCTTTGCCGGATGCAATGGCGCTCGCCGCAAGAGACACGCCGTAAAACTCCGCCGGGCCGGGCGGCGCAGTGGCTTTCCACCCCCAAAAGCCCAATGCAAGTTCGTAGTTACGGGGGTATTCTTCGCAGCGTTCCGCCTCAGGCAACGGGTAGCTGGTTTCCGGCTCGATGATCGACAGCGGTTCCCCCGAGCCAGGCGCGGTTCCGTGAATCGTCGCCTGTTCCCCACACGCACGAAACGCGGGCTCCTTTTCGAATTTCCAACCGCTGCTACTCGCAGTGATCGTGATGATTTCAGGATCGACAAGCAAAGGATAGGCCACGTCACGATGGCGATGCGCAACGCTCAACAACAGCTCATCGCCCGCTACCCGCATCTGCACGGGAACATAGCTTCCCTGCGCGTCGCGAGCGATGGGAGCCGGTATACGAGCCAGAACCTCGCCGGACCGCGAGACCACGACGCCGCCCGCCGCAGCGCGCAGCACCGCACCAGCGGGCAGCGTCACTCGATAGCGAATCTCTTCAGGGCTCAAGCGCGACCTCAGCACAGCGAACAGCTCGACGCCGTCGAGCTTTGGCGCGACCACTGCGTCCATATCCCGCCCGACGCCGGCGAAGAATACACCCTGGCCCACCGTCCTGCCGACCGCATTCGCGCCTTCGAGGGCAACACGCAGACCCCCCGAGCCGACCGCGACGCCACGGTTCGCTTCTCGGGGAATCCATACATGCGTCAACGGCCGCGCCGGGGAGAACCCGCCGCCGCGCGCCGCCAGCCGAAGGTCGACAGGCCGCTCTGCGGATCCTTCCCGCACACGCAGCGGAGCAGTCGATGTCTCGACCTGCAGACCGTGCGCTGTACGCACCAGCGCGCGATCGTCGCTCAAGTATCGAACCACACGCCCCATGTGCGCGACCGACGCGGCGGGGTTTGCGCTCGCGCCCGCGATCACCGAGCCGTAATCAGACATCAACAGCCGGCTCGACGCATCCCAACCCAAGCCGTGAAACGCCATCCGCGACACGACCCGCTGCGCACGCGCCGCCGGACTCCCAAGCCAACGCCGCCGCCGCGCCGCCCGCACCACCGCCTGACGGCGAACCCGCGCCAAAGACGCATCCCTCCCGGACAACACCACCGCCACAGAGCCACCCGCACGCAAACCCGAACCCGCGCCCACGCCCCGCAACCCCCCAACGACACCCAAGCCCCCCATCGACACGACCACGGCCTGCGACGCCAGCAGCAACGCGGCGTTCCTCGCCGTCAACGCCGAGGCCACGCGAGCCCGCCGCCTCGCACGCACCATCAAGCGCACCCGAGCTAACCACACAAAGCCCACCACCAAAACCAACGCGCGCGACATCCCTAAGTCCTACCAGAAACCGCCGGAAAAATGGAACAGGATGCACGATCGTCTCACCTGCCCACCACCGCCCGCCGAGTCCGCTGTTTCCAGCCTCAACCCCATGCCGCGGATAGGGCGTGGATACGCTCTACCTGGTGGAGGCGGCCTTCTACTTCGATCTCGCAAGCCCCCTGGCCTACCTCGCGGCCGAGCGCGTCCTGCGCGTGATTCCCGGACCGCTGGAGTGGCAGCCGGTGCTCGCCCGAGAACTGCCCGGGGCGGAGGGCTTCGAATCGTTCCGCTGCGAAGCGGAGGTGCAGGCGTTTCGCGCCGACGTCAAGCGTCGCGCCGAGGAGCTGGGTGTGCAGCCGATGCGCTGGCCCGAGCCATTCCCGTTCGACAGCTCTTTGGCGATGCGCGTCGCCACCTATGCCAAGGGCATCGGCCGTGTGGTCCCGTTCGCGCAGGCCGCCTTCCGCCAGGCGTTCGCCGCCGGCCGCTCCCTCTCGGATGCCGACACCGTGCTGATCGCCGCCGCGGCTTGCGAGATGCACCCCCAGGCCGTGCTGCGCGGCGCGGAGCTGCGCTCGGTGCGCGAACAGCTGGCGGACGCCACCCGGGCGGCGGCGCGCGCGGGCGTCAGCGATGTTCCCGCGGTCGTGGCCCACCGATCGGTCGGTAATCGCGTGCTGGTCGGCGAGCGCGCGTTGGAGGAGGCGGCAGAGCTGCTGGCAAGTACAGCTGTGCGATGAGAGCCAACCGCGCCTACCGGCTGATCGTCAGACGCGGCGGGTGGATGCCCGCAGTGCTGGCCGACCCCGCGCGGATCGACCACATCGAGGTCGTGGAGATCGACAGCGGCGAGGTGGTGCTGTTCTGGGACTGCCCTCCGCAGCAGGCCGTGCGCCGTGCGCGAGCGCTGCGCGCCGACCTGGCGCAACTCCAGGATGAGCAGTTCATCGCTCGCTGGGCCGCCGTGGAGCACTGATGCGCGCCGAGGCCGACCGTCAGCCGCTGGACGAGGAGCTCGCCACGCTGGGCTACCGTGGAGCACTGATGAGCACCGCCCTGCCAGATCCCGAGACGGCGCGCGAGTGGCTGGCGACGATGACGCTGATCCGCCGCTTCGAGGAGCGCGCGGGCGAGATGTACGCGCGTGCGAAAGTCGGTGGCTTCCTGCACCTCTCGATCGGCGAGGAGGCCACGATCGTCGGCGGCGCACGGGCGCTGCGCGCGAGTGACTACCTGATCTCGACCTACCGCTCGCACGGCCATGCGCTCGTGCGTGGGACGCCGCCTGGAAACGTGATGGCGGAGCTGTTCGGGCGCGTCGACGGCTGCTCGGGCGGGCGGGGCGGCTCGATGCACATGTTCGACCTGCAGCGCCGCTTCATGGGCGGTTACGGGATCGTCGGCGGCAATCTGCCGATCGCGGCGGGCATCGCGCTGGCGAGCGACTACCGCGGCGAGGACGACGTCACGCTCTGCACCTTCGGCGACGGCGCCTCCAACCAGGGCACCTTCGGCGAGACGCTCAACCTCGCCGCGTTGTGGCGATTGCCGGTCGTGTTCATGGTCACCAACAACCAGTTCGGGATGGGTACCGCACTGGGGCGCCACTCCGCCGTCACCGACCTCCAGCGCAAGGGCGAGAGCCTCGGCGTCCCCGGGATGCGCTGCGACGGGATGGACGTGCTCGACACCCACGCGACGCTCGCCGAGGCGCTGCGCCGGGTGCGCGAGGAGCGCCGGCCCGTGCTCGTCGAGGCCGTCACCTACCGCTTCCGCGGCCACTCGATGGCCGACCCCGAGGAGTATCGATCGAAGGAGGAGGTCGCCCACTGGCGCGAGCGCGATCCGATCCCCGCCTTCGGCGATCTGCTGGAGCGCGAAGGCATGATCGACCCTGCACAGCGCGCGCAGATCGACGAGCGGGCGCGCGCGCAGGTGGACGAGGCCGTCGCGTTCGCCGAGGCCTCCCCCTTCCCCGCCCTCGAGTCGCTGTACGACGACGTGTACGTGCTCGGCGACCAGGTGCACGGCTGGTACTCCGTGCGGACCGCCTGATGGCCGAGCTGCGCTACCGCGAGGCGCTGAACGCCGCGTTGCGCGAGGAGCTCGCCCGCGACGAGCGCGTGGTGCTGATGGGCGAGGACATCGGCGTGTTCGGCGGCGCCTTCAAAGTCACCGACGGCCTGCTCGAGGAGTTTGGCGAGCGGCGCGTGCGCGACACCCCGATCTCCGAGAACACGATCGTCGGCATGGGCGTGGGCGCCGCGATGGTGGGGCTGCGCCCGGTGGTCGAGCTAATGACGATCAACTTCGCGCTGCTCGCCTTCGACCAGATCGTCAACCACGCCGCCCACATCCACTACATGTTCGGCGGCCAGGCGCGCGTGCCGCTCGTGGTGCGCATGCCCCAGGGCGCCGGCCACCAGTTGGGCCCCACGCACTCGCACTGCCTGGAGGCGATCTTCATGCACGTGCCCGGCCTGCTCGTCGCCACCCCCTCCACCCCCGCCGACGCCAAGGGCCTGCTGAAGTCCGCGATCCGCGACGAGAACCCCGTGATCTTCATCGAGCACGAGTCGCTCTACGGCCAGCGCGGGGAGGTGCCCGACGGGGAGGACCACCTGGTCGACTTCGGCCGCGCCGCCCTGCGCCGCGAGGGCTCGGATGTCACGATCGTCGGCATCTCGCGGATGGCGCTCACCGCCGAGCGCGCCGCGCAAACGCTCGCGGACGAGCACGGCGTGCAGGCCGAGGTGATCGACCCTCGCACGCTGCGCCCGCTCGACCTCGACGCGATTCTGCGCTCGGTTGCCAAGACCAACCGCTGCGTGGTCGTCGAGGAGGGCTGGCCACACGGGGGGGTCGGCGCCAACCTCAGCGCGCTGATCGCCGAGCAGGCCTTCGACGACCTCGACGCTCCCGTGCGGCGCGTCACCGGCGCGGACGTGCCGATGCCCTACTCCAAGCCCCTGGAGGAGATCGCCTTCCCGCATGAGCCGCAGGTGGTGCACGCCGCGCTGGAGGTACTCGGGCTGAATCCGGGAGACACGCACCTGCGGCGTGAGCCCCCGTTTCAGCCAGCGCCGGCGCAAGACGGTGCGGCGCCCGCCGCAAACGCCGAGCGAGCGGCCCCGGGCGCGGGCGTGCCCGCCACCGGCCCAGCAGGAGCACGGTGAGGCACCGATGAGCGAGATCGTGATGCCCCGCTTGTCGGACACGATGGAGGAGGGCACGGTGCTGCGCTGGCTCAAGCGCGACGGGGAGCACGTGCGCCGCGGCGAGGAGCTGGTCGAGATCGAGACCGACAAGGCCGCGATGGTGTACGAGTCCGATCAGGAGGGCGCCCTGCGGATCGTCGCCCAGGAGGGGGACACGCTCGCCGTCGGCGCGACGATCGCGCACGTCGGGGCGGCGGCGGATGCCGTCGAGCCGCCAAGCGCTGAGCCGCCCTCAGCTGCCGGCGCCGCCCCCCTGGCGGTAGAAACCGCCATAGACGCCCCGGGAAATGGTGGTGAAGGCCACGGGAGCCCCGAGCACACCTCCATAGATGCCGTGGGACATGAGGGTGAGGACCGCGTGAAGGCCTCCCCACTCGCCAGGAGGATCGCCCACGAGAGCGGGGTTGACTTGCATACCCTCACCGGCACCGGCCCCGGCGGGCGGATCGTGAAGGCCGATGTCGAGGCGGTGGGAGCGGCGGCGGGCACGCGCGCATCCGGGGTGCTCTCCGGGCGCGGCACGCAGGTGCCAGAGTCTGGCGGCCCACCGACGGGGGCAGGCACAGCCGCCGATATCGCCGAACGCGTGGCGACTGCCAAGGGGGAGACGACCATCGTCGAGCTCACTCGCACCCAGCAAACGATCGCGCGGCGGATGGCCGAGTCGAAGGCGACGATTCCCGACTTCTCGCTGCAAGTCGAGATCGACATGGAGCGGTGCGTGGAGCTGCGCGCCGAGCTCAAGCGCCTGTCCCCCGAGGAGGCGCCCACATACAACGACATGGTCGTGAAGGCGTGCGCTCTGGCCCTGCACGAGCACCCCCGCGCCAACGGCAGCTACCGCGACGGCAGGCTGCAGCTGCACGCGCGCGTCAACGTCGGAGTCGCGGTGGCAGTGAGCGCCGACGGCGACGTGGAGGCGAGCGGGACGGCGGGCTCGCTGGTCGTCCCGACCGTGTTCGACGCCGCGTTGAAGTCACTCGGCGAGATCGCCCGCGAGACCCGTGCGCTGGCCGAGCGCGTGCGGGCCGGCACGATCACACCGCCCGAGCTGGGCGGCGGCACGTTCACGGTCTCCAACCTGGGGATGTACGGGATCCGCAGCTTCAGCGCGATCGTGAACCCCCCGCAGGCCGCGATCCTCTCGGTCGGCTCGCTGGCACTGCGCGCCGTGGTGCTGGCCGGCGGCGCAGACGGCGATGGCAAGATCGTGGCCCGCCACACGATGGCCGTAACGCTCGTCTGCGACCACCGCATCCTCTACGGCGCCGACGCCGCCCGCTTTCTCGCCCGCGTCAGGGAGTTGCTGGAGGAGCCGGCCGCGCTCGCCCTGTGAAAGAGAGGCCCCCCTTGGCGAGCCGGTCGATCTTCTCACTCACGCCGGAGACGTACGTCGAAGCCTTGCCACGCCAGTGAGAGACATCGGACGTCGGGCGACGCCGCCGGCTGGCCCGCCATCGCTATCGACGCTCGGGGCCTGGCCCCGACCCCTACCACGCCGTAGGTCGCAATAGCACAATCCCTGTACCGCCCGTCCACCGGCGGGCGGATGACCGATAATCATTCGACGAGCCCGGCTGGGCCGAGCTCAATGGAGGTGTGCGATGTTACGGACTAGGTTGTTCCTCGTGAGCGCACTGGCTGTCTTTGCGGTCGGCACTGCGAACGCCACGATGGCGACGGCGGCCGAATTCGTTGTCGAAGAAGAAAACGTGACCAACACAGTGGCCGTTGCGGGCACAAGTGGAGTATCAACGCTGAAGGGCAAACTCGGAGGCGAAGAAATCGTCGTCACCTGTAAAAAGGATGCGCTCAAAGGCGAACTCGAAAAGGCAGGCAAGGCGAAAGGCGAGACGACACTTGAAGAATGCTCGGTGGGAAATAAAAAAGGAGAAGAACTCTCCGCCTGCGAAGTGCCCAACATGAAATCCAAACCCACCGAGCAGCTGACCGAAACGGCGGGAGTCGTCGAAGACGAATTCAAACCAGCAGCGGGCGCTACGGTGCTCGTGGAAGTGGAAATCAAGAGCAAGAGTGGCAAAACCTGTCTCGAGAAAGGTAAATTCCCGGTCGAAGGAACACAGAAGTGCAAGCTCCCGAGTGGGGAAACCGCTAAAGTGGAACATGAATTTGAATGCACTCCCTCGGGCAGCCATCTGACATTCGACCACGAAACCGCCACATTTGAAGGCACGGACAAGGTCCAGCTGGCGTCCGGCCAGAAATGGAATGTGGAGGGCATCAACGCCCGCGCGTGGTACATTGAAGCAACCAAGTTGGCCGCGGAAGAAAAACTCAAGAGAACCGTGGTCATTCGAAAGTTTGCTATTTTCTCCAATAAACTAAAAGCGTTGATAGAATGCGATTCGGCCACCCTCTCCAACACGAGCGCAATCCGGCCAGAAACCGAAATGCCGATACCGGCGCTCGAACTGGACGAATGCGAAGGTGATTTCGCGGAAGTGGGCTGCGAGCTGGAATCAGCCAAAATCTCGACTAATTCGTTGGAAGGGTTCTTGGAAAACAACAGGTTCATCAAGTTTGAGCCGACTGGCCTGACCCGCAGAATCCTCACGTTCAAAGTTGTAAAAGATATGGAAGAAAAATGCAACGAAGTCGGAGAATGGACCGTCAAAGGCCTCCTGCTGGCCAAACTTCGCCAGCCGGAAGCCGAAATCAAAGCGAGGAAGCTGGCCTTTGAAAGGTCGGCCAACAGCTCGCTGGAAATGATCTCTCCCAAAAGCGAAGACAAAACGGAAGTGTTCCTCGAAGCTGAAATCGAAGGCCTGGAAGTGGCGTCCGGCAAACCCTGGAGCGCCAAAAAACCCTGACGGCACGGTCGGCGTGGGGTGGCGCCTCGGGCGGGCGCCCCATGCCGGCTCACCCAGGGCCTCGGTCGCTGCCGCGATGTTCAGCGGACAGGATGCTTGAGTGTCGCCAGGAGGCCTCGCCACGCCAGTGAGAAACATTCGGCACCCGGTGGGGACCGTCCGCGGACCGGTACGGCATTGGTTTCCGGGGCGCCGATTTTGTGGCGTATCCAGCACGGTCCCGAAAGCTAGACTCGGGGCCGCCCACGACCGTAGTGGGCGAACAACCGAAAATCGCTATGGCCCGGCTCGGCCGGGCCGGATGGAGGTATGTCGATGTTGAGGATCAAGTTGTTCATCCTGAGTGCGGTGGCCGCCTTCGCGGTCAGCGCCGTGGCCGCGGCCGGGGCTACGGCCGCCGAATACTTCGTCGAAGGAAAAGCGGTTACGACGGCTGTGCCGTTCGAAGGCGCCAGTGGCGTGTCGAAGCTCAAAACCAAACTGCTTGGCGAAGAACTGGTCATCACGTGCAAAAAGGATGCACTGTCCGGCGACCTCGAAGCCGCGGGGGCGTCGAGTGGTGAAATAGACTTTGAAGAATGTGGCGCGGGCAATAGCAAAGAACCTTTTTCCAGCTGCGAAGTGCCCACCATAAAATCCAAGATCGTGGACCAGCTAATCACGCACGAAGGGACAATCGAAGACGAAGTCAAACCCGCCACCGGCGAAACCTTTGTCGAAATCGTACTCAAAAACAAAGGCGAAAGAACGTGCCTCCTAAAAGGCTCGTATCCGGTCAAGGGCACCCAGACATGCAAACTTCCCAACGGGGAAACGTCTAAAGTCGAACACAAAATCGAATGCAGACCCACGGGCAGCAACCTGACCTTCAATGACGAACCGGCGACGTATGAAGGCACTGAGAAGATCAAACTCGACAGCGGGAAGGAATTCAACGTGTGAACCACAACCGACCCGCAAGTACGATGTAACCCTGGGCCGCCGCTATGCCCGGCGCACAGAGGCGATCGCGTGACGATCGACATTCGGCATGGGATCGCCGTCTCCGTAGCGATCGACATTCGGGCGTGGGATCGGCCGTCTCCGTGACGGCGATCCCATCGCCTCGCAATCAGCGTTTGCGCGCCGCGGGAACGGTGGCGCCGCCGAGCGAATATGATCGCTGTGCGGGTCGGCGCTCCGTGGGCACTCCGCGCTCCCATGGTCGCCACGCTCCGGGGTTGAGCTAACCTGAGAAAGGCAGATGAATGAGACAGACCAAACGCTGTGGGTGTGCCACCTCGGCACGATCCCCTACCGCGAGGCGCTCACCGTGCAGGAGATTCTCCGCGCCCGCCGCCAGGCGGGAGAGCTGCCCGACACGCTGCTGTTGCTGGAGCATCCCCCCGTGTACACCCGCGGGCGGCGCTCGCTGCCGGGCGAGTTGACGCTCGGGGAGGACTTCTACCGCGCGCGCGGCATCGAGGTCGTGCCGACCGACCGCGGCGGACGCGTCACCTATCACGGCCCCGGGCAGCTGGTGGGCTACCCGATTATGGGCGTGACCGACGTGGTCGCGCATCTGCGCACGAGCGAGAACGCGATCGTCGCCGCGCTCGCCGAGGAGGGCATCCACGCTCGCTCCCGCCCATGGGACGGCCCCGACTACACCGGGGTGTGGGTGGAAGAGCGCAAGATCGCCTCGCTCGGAGTGCACGTCTCGCGCGGGGTGTCCACGCACGGGTTCGCCGTCAACGTGGACAACGACCTTGAGCCCTTCTCCTGGGTCGTCGCGTGCGGGCTGCCCGATGTCGCTATGACCTCCCTCGCGCGCGAGGGAGAGCGGAACGGAGGTGAGGCCGCGTGTGCTCGGACGATCTTTGCCCGCTATCGGCAGCGCGTTGCCCACCACTTCTGCGCGGCCCACGGATGCCGCCAGCGGCTCGTCTCCCCGCAGCGCCTTGGGATCGCGGGGTTGGCCCCGCCGGCGCCCGGGGCGAAACCCGCCCATGTCGGCGATCCCAAAGCGGCGGTGCCCGCATGAGCTCGGCCGCTCCCACCCGCTCCCGCGCCAACCCCGGCGGGATGGACGTGCTCGAGGTGCTCGGGCGGGCGGGCATCGAATCCCGCCCGCTGCGCGAGCGCAAGCCCCCCTGGCTGAAGGTGGCAGCGCCCGGCGGCGAGCGCTACCGGGCGCTCACGCAGCTGATCCGCGACGAGCAGCTGCACACGGTGTGCCAGGAGGCGGCGTGCCCCAACGTCGGCGAGTGCTGGGAGCGGGGCACCGCGACGTTCATGATCCTCGGCGACACGTGCACGCGGCGCTGCGGGTTCTGCAACGTCAAGACCGGGCGCCCCACGTGGAACGACCCGCTGGAGCCCGCGCGCGTGGCGCGCTCGATCGCGCGCATGGGGCTGCGCCACGCCGTCGTCACCTCGGTGGACCGCGACGACCTGCCCGACAAGGGCGCCTCGGCGTTCGTCGGGGTCATCCGTCAGGTGCGCCGCCAGGCGCCCGGCTGCATCATCGAGGTGCTCACCCCCGACTTCCAGGGTCAGGAGATGCCGCTCGCCCGCGTGATCGCGGAGCGCCCCGACGTGTTCAACCACAACGTCGAGGTCGTCCCTCGCCTCTACCCGCTCGCGCGGCGCGGGTCGAGCTTCGCGCGCTCCTGCCGCGTGCTTGCGCTCGCCAAGCAGCTGGGGGGCGCCGCGGTCACCACCAAGTCGGGGGTCATGGTCGGCCTCGGCGAGACCCACGACGAGCTCGTGGACGCCTTCGCGGCGCTGCGCGAGCAGGGCGTGCAGGTGCTCACCGTCGGGCAGTATCTGCGCCCGTCCGCCCGGCACCTCCCCGTGGTGCGCTACTGGCACCCCGACGAGTTCGCCGCACTGGAGCGCGCCGCGTACGAGCTCGGCTTCGAGCACGTCGCCGCCGGCCCGCTCGTGCGCTCCTCCTACCACGCTGACCAGCACGTGGCGCAGCCGCGCCCCGGCGTCGGCCCGTTGGCGGCCGCCGAGCCGGGGCTGGTGGCAACCGCCCGTGGATAGTCTCCTCCGATCCCCGCCGCCGCCGACACCCGCCTCCGGTCGTGACCCGCCTGCTGATCCTGTTCGTGGCGGCGCTGTTCGTCGTCGGCCTGGCCTTTCTCACGCTCCACACGATCGTGGAACAGAAAGGCATCTCGGCGGGCACCGCGGTGTCCGTGTGCGTGGTCGTGCTGATGGGCGTCGGGATCTTCGGTGCCCTGCTGGACCGACGCCGTTGAGCGGCTCTCCTTCGTTGCCGCCGGCCGCCTCGACACGCCCGCGACCGAAGGTAGTACCGTGTAGGGGCGATTGACTGGTCAGTCAACCAAGGAGGCGCAGCAGTGGATCTCGACGACACACCAGAGCAGGCCGCCTACCGCGCACAGGTGCGCGCGTGGCTGGAGCAGCACAAGCCCGAAGCGCCCGTGTTGGCCGGCGAGGGGGCGCTGAAGGACGAGGATGAGATCATCGCCGCGCGGCGCGCCTGGCAGGGCAAGCTCGCCGAGGCCGGCCTCGCGGGGGTCACGTGGCCCAAGGAGTACGGCGGCCAAGGCCGCGGCCCGATCGACCAGGTGATCTGCAACCAGGAGCTCGCCCGCGCCGGGGTGCCGGGGATCCTCGACGCGATCGGCGTCGGGATGCTGGGCCCGACGATCATCGCGCACGGCGCCGAGGAGCAGAAGGCGCGCTATCTGGGCTCGATGCTGCACGGCGACGAGGTGTGGTGCCAGCTCTTCTCCGAGCCCGCCGCCGGTAGCGACCTGGCGGCGGTGCAGACCCGCGCCCGCCTGCAGGAGGACGGCAGCTGGCGCCTCACGGGCCAGAAGGTGTGGACGACCAACGCGCAGTTCGCCGCCTACGGACTGCTGCTCGCGCGCACCGACGCCGACGTGCCCAAGCACAAGGGCATGACGATGTTCATCGTGCCGATCGACGCGCCCGGCGTGACGGTGCGCGGCCTGCGTCAGATCTCCGGCGAGGCGGAGTTCAACGAGGTGTTCTTCGACGACGTCGCGCTCGACGCCGACGCGGTCGTCGGTGGCGTGGGCAACGGGTGGGGCACGGCGCTCACCACGCTGATGTTCGAGCGCGTCACGATCGGGCTGGGCGGCGAGGGCCTCGGCTACAACTCCGCCCGCTTCGCCCGTGCGATCGCCGCCGACCCCCATGCCCGCCGCGACCCCGAGGTACGCCGCCAGCTCGGCGAGATCGCGAGCGAACTGATGGCTGTGCGCTTCACCGGCTACCGCACGCTCACCGCGCTGCAGCAGGGCCAGATCCCCGGCCCCGAGGCGGGCCTGGCGAAGGTGACGATCGTCAACGGAGCGATCAAGTCGGGCGACCTGATCGCCGACGTGCTCGGCCCCGACGCGCTGGCGGAGGACAGCGAGTGGGCGTACATGATCTCCTTCCTCCCCGGCCTCAAGTCGGCCGGCGGCACCGAAGAGATCCTGCGCAACACGATCGGCGAGCGCGTGCTGGGCCTGCCCACCGAGCCGCGCCTGGACAAGGGCATCCCGTTCTCGGAGCTGCGCGCAAAGGAGGCGGCACAGGCATGAATCTCGCACTTTCCGACGAGCAGGTGCTGCTGCGCGAGGCGGCGCGCGGGGCGCTGTCGCGCTTCAAGACGCTCCAGGAGGCGCGTGAGGCGCTCGACAGCGGTGGCTCTCCCACCGACCTGTGGCCCACGGCGAAGGAGGCCGGCTGGCCGGGACTGCTGATCGACGAGGCCCACGGCGGCGCCGGGCTGGACGTGTTCGACGCGATGCTCGTGCTCGGCGAGTGCGGGCGCGCGCTCGCCGCGGTACCGCTGCTCGGCCACCTGCCCGCCACCGCGATCCTGAACGACGGGGCGGGTGGGCTCGGCAAGACGTCGCTGCTCGACGAGCTGGCGAGCGGGGAGCGCCGCGCGGCCTACCTGGCGGCACGCCCGCCGGATGACATCTCCGAGCAGTGGAGCGTCGATCCCGCAAGCGGGATGGAGCGCCCCGCGCTCCCGAGCGCCGTGCGCGGCGGGGAGGGCGAGGCTCGCGTGAGCGGGCAGATCGCGTTCGCGCCCGACGCCCCCGGCGCGGACGTGCTGGTGGGCGTCGCGCTGCTCGATGGCAGCGCGGTCGGCTTCGCCGTGGAGTCCTCCGCGGCGGGCGTCACAGTCGAGGCGGTGCGCCGCTACGACGCCACCCGCGCGCTCGGGCACGTCACGCTGCAGGATGCCCCCGCCACGATCCTCGACGCCCCCGAGAGCTCGCTCTCCGAGGCGTGGCACCTCGCGCAGGCGCTGATCGCCGCCGAGTCGCTCGGCGCGGTGGAGAGCGCGCTCGACGTGTCGGTGGCGTACGCCAAGGAGCGCTTCACCTTCGGCCGCGCGATCGGCTCCTACCAGGCGGTCAAGCACTCGCTCACCGAGGTACTGCGCCAGCTGGAGAACGGCCGTTCGCTGCTCTACTACGCCGGCTGGTCGCGCCACGGAGCGCCGGCGGAGTTCCCGTTGGCGGCCAACGCCGCGCGCTCGGTCGCAGGCCGCGCGCTCGATCACGCTGCGCGCACGATGATCTCGGTGCACGGCGGCATCGGCGCCACCTGGGAGCACGACGCCCCGCTGTACTTCCGCCGCGCCCAGCTCTCCCGGCGCCTGCTGGGGGGCACTGCGCTCGCCACCGACCGGGTGGCGGGCGAGCTGATCGCGCAGGGGTAAGCGAGCACGCGGCGGCGGCTCGCGTCGTCACGAGCGCGACTGCGGTACGGTCGATGCGTGCCTCACCCTGAGTTTCGCTCCCTGGGCAGCAGACAACGCGCGGCATTGGCGACCGGTGGGGCTGCCAACATGCGTTCGTATGAAGGTGAGCTTCCGTCCGACTCAAAGGCCAGGCTCGGCTAGTGCATGGGCAGCCGCGATCCGAGGTCTGTGTCGTCGCATCGGCATCGGAGGTCGAGCGATGAAGCGACGCGACTGGCTGCTGCTGTTTGCCGCATACAGAGGCGCACCCGACGGCCTCGACCCGATTCGCTTCCAGAAGGGCCTGTTCCTGTTTGCCCAGCGCGCGCAGGTGCCGGCGCGATCCAAGTACACATTCGAGCCATATGCGTACGGCCCGATGAGCAGGGGTATCTACCACGACCTCGACCGCCTGGTAGACGAGGGGCTGGTCGAACGCGTTGCCGTACCCGGCAAGCATTGGTCGCGATACAAGCCCAGCCGGGTGACGTTTCGCGAAGGGAAGCGGATCATCAAGCAGGCCGAAGACGAGAAGCTGCTCGATGCTGCCCGAGAACTGTTCCAGATCAAGCAGGATGTCGCGAATGTCGGCTTCAAAGAGCTGCTCGAGCGTGTCTACTCCGAACACCCCGAGTTCGCAGTCAACTCGGTTTTCCGCAAGTCAGCCTGAGGTCGCCCCGCAGTCCAACCGCCGGGCCAAACCGGGATGATGCAGCGTTCATGGGTTACCCCCACCGGCTTGAGAACGGATTCTGAGATGACGCTCATCGCCGCCCTGCGATGCAGCGATGGCCTGATCCTTGGCTCTGACAGCCAGGAGACACGCGGCGCCAGAGGCCACCGCCTTGCTCGCTCCACGCAAAAGCTATACGAGCCGCGCCCCGGCTTCCTGCTTGCCTGGGCCGGCCCCCAAGATGTAGCCCAGGGCTTCACCCTGCGCCTCGCGCGCGCGAGGCGCCTCTCGCCCAGCACCGACCGGCTGGAGATCAAAGCTCGCCTTCACGAGATCCTCGTCGAGCTTCGCGAGGACTCCAGCATCGAGGCACGCAGCGACCACGTCGAACTGCTGATCGCATGGTGGTCGCGATCGGAAGGCAAACACGTGGGGCTCCACCTGTTCAGCGGTGGCGCGGGCGAGTGGGTGGTGACGTGGGCCTTTGGCGGCATGGAGCTCGGCATCGAGAGCGCCACCTTTGCCAGCGGCACGCTGCGCTACATCGACCCGACAACGCTCACCCTGGAGCAGGCCAAGATCGTGGTATTGAAGGTGCTTCGCGACGCGATCGACACCACCGTCGAGGGCATCGGCGGTCAGATTCAGCTGGGCACGGTTCAGAAGGGCGGCGTCCGGGTCCTCGACAAGGCCGACGTACGAGGGCTGCATGACACGGTCAATCTGTGGGAGTCTCAGTGCGCCGAGCTTCTGCCCGGAGCCGCTGCCCCGCCTCTCACCGGCGACACGCGGGATCGCGGGGTGAGCCCACCGAGCCGAGCGACACGCGATCGGACTGAGCCGACCCGGTACAGCGCGTAGAGTCTGCGCGCGCGAGGGCGGCTATCGCCGATGCCGCGCGCGGTGGGCATGTCTCGCCCCCGCAGCTGTGGCGGTGGCGTACGTCGCCATCACGGGCGCGCCGTACGCGGCGTAGACGGCCTGCACCAGTGTTGGCTGCACGCCGCAGTTGATGCAGAAGCCGTGCTGTGACCAGCCGATCGCGCGCGCGAGCACCTCGTCGGCGTATTCCACGCCGTAGGCGTCGTGGCCGTAGTAGTCGTACGCCGCCCACCACGCCGAGTCGTCGAGCGCACTACCGGCGCCGTCGGAGTACAACAGCCAGGTCGCCGCCATGATCGCGTCGTAGTCGTCGTAGATCGACGGATGGTGGGCGGTGCGGTGGTCGTACACCGCGGGGCGCACCCCGAAGCGGTAGGCATCCTCCACCAGATCCCACGTGCTCACCGGCCCATTGGTCACGTTGAACTGCATCGGTCCCCCACAGCAGCCGGCGAAGTTCAGGCCGTGGTAGGTGGAGGGCGCGGTGGAGAAGGCGGTCTCCTGCATGTGGATCGAGGCGAGCAGCAGCCAGTTGACGCCGAACACACGCTGCGCCTCCGCGTAGACCGGGTAGAAGCCAGCCTCCCACGCCGCCGAGATGTGCGCTTCGGGGCCGGGTGAGCTCGCCGCCACGTCCTCCCGCCCGCCGGGAGCGTGTGCGACGACAGGTCCCATCGATGCCACCGCGGGCGCTGAGGCCCCAGCAGACCCTTCATGGGCATCCGCGTACGGCCCCGCCGCCGTGCCCCGCCCCGACCGCAGCGCCGCCTCGGAGGCGCTCGCCGCAGTTGGCGTGACCGCCCCCACCAGCACCGTCGGCGGAGCGGGCGCGCCCGGAGAGGCGCCGATCGCGCCGCCGAGGATCGCTGCCAGCACGCCGGCGCCGAGCAGGCACAGCGCAAGTGCCCCCAGCCACGCCCTGCGTTCGGAGGGCGGAGTGGGTGTGTGAACCCCCTCGTACACAAGCTTGACGGTAGCGGCGCAACCTAAACGGAGACCCACCCGCCGTCCCCGCTATTCCCCGCACCACCACCAGACTCCCGTCAGGTGGCCGCGCCCGATCCGCGCCGGCCCACCTTCAGCTCCGGCGCCAGCCAATGGTCGCTCCCAGGCCGACCAACCCGCCGGGGGTATACCTTGAACACGATGCCCAAGGACACCGATCGGCAATCCGCCGGGGGTTCGCCTGCGGAGCACTGCGTGCCGAGTGACGATCGCGCGCCGCGACAGGACGAGGCGCTGTCGGTCGAGCGCCACCGCAAAGCGGACGGGCGATTGCTGATCCTCTACCGGTGGGTCGGCAAGGATGGGTGAGCTGCGCTTCGAGGAGCTGCGCGGGGAGTGGGTGGACTATGCGATCCACCGCCAGGAGCGCACGTTTCTGCCGAGCGAGGAGCACTGCCCGCTGTGCCCCACGCCCCCGGGAGGGCCGCCCACGGAGATCCCCTTCCCGGCATTCGAGATCGCCGTCTTCGAGAACCGCTTCCCCGCGTTCGAGTCCCCGCGGGGCGCGGCGGAGGTCGTCGTCTACACCGACCGCCACCACGACTCCTTCGCAACGCTTCCCCCGGAGCGCGCGCGGGCGTTGATGTGGGTGTGGCGGGCGCGCTATGAGGAGCTGGGCGCGCGCGGCGACGTGGAGTACGTGCTGATCTTCGAGAACCGCGGGGTGGAGGTGGGGGTGACGCTGCACCACCCTCACGGGCAGATCTACGCCTATCCCTTCCTGCCCCCCGTGCCCGCCGCCGAGCGCGCCGCCGACGCGCGTCTGGGGGGCTGTGCCCCGTGCATGCTGTTGGGGCGAGAGATCGAGGATGGGCGCCGGATCGTGCACGAGAACGAGCACGTGCTCGTCTACGTCCCCCGCGCCGCGCGCTGGTCCTACGAAGCGCACGTGGTGCTGCGCGCGCACCGCCCCACGCTGCTGCATTGCGCCCCCGCGGAGCTCGATGCGCTCGCCGACGCGCTACAGGCGCTCACGCGCGGCTTCGACGCGCTGTTCGAGCGGCCGTTCCCGTACGTCATGGCCGTCCACCAGGCCCCCACGGACACCGGCTCGGTGCGGGAGGGGCACCTGCACGTCGAGTTCTACCCTCCACTGCGAACCGCGCACAAGCTGAAGTACCTGGCGGGCTCCGAGCAGGGCGGTGGGGTGTTCATCGCCGACACGCTCCCCGAGGAGTCGGCCGCGGCGCTGCGCGAGGCGATCGGCCGTGCGGGGTGAGTGGACGCCGAGACTGGGCACGGAGGCGCGCGAGCGCGGCGAGAGCGTGCACGGCGGGGAGCGCTGAGCGGTGACGCCATCGGAAGTGCGCGCCTTCGCCCCCGGCCGGGTCAACCTGATCGGCGAGCACACCGACTACAACCGCGGCCTCGCCCTCCCGTTCGCGATCGCGGAGGGCGTCACGGTGCGGGCGCGGGCGCGCGCTGGGCAGCGCATCTGCGCACACGCGCTCGACCTGGGCGAGCGCGACGAGTTTGCCCCCGCCGATCTTCTGCCCGCGCACGACGAGCTCGCCCGCGTCGATCCGGCTCCCGCGAAGGACCGAGATCCCCCAATGCCAAGCGCCCCGCGAGGCGCGGGCTGGCGCGCCTTTGTGCGCGGTATCGCCGCCGAGCTGCTGGGTGCGGGGGTGGCGCTCGGCGGCGCCGATCTGGAGATCCACGGCGAGGTCCCACGCAACGCGGGGCTCTCGTCATCAGCGGCGCTGGAGGTCTCCCTGGCTCTCGCTCTGCTGGGGATCGCGGGTGTGGAGCTACACGGCGATGCATACGCCGAGCCCGGCCGCGGCGGACGGGCTCCCCGAGCAATCGACGACCGCCGCGAGCTGGCGCGACTGTGCTCGCGCGTGGAGCACGAGTGGTTGGGCGCCCACACCGGCCTGCTCGACCAGCTCGCCTCGCTTTATGGGCAGGCCGACACCGCGCTGCGCATCGACTTCGCCGACCTCGACATCCAGCCGGTGCCGCTCGTGCTCGCGGACGGCTGGCGGCTGGTGACGCTCGACTCCGGCGATCCCCGGGCGCTGGCCGCCTCCGGCTACAACGAGCGCCGCGCGGAGTGTGCGCGAGCGTGCGCGCTGCTCGGGGTCGAGTCGCTGCGAGATGCACGCGAGCCCAACCTTGATCGGCTGCCACCCGTGCTCGCCCGCCGCGTGCGGCACGTGCTTGGGGAGAACGCCCGTGTGCTCGAAACGGTCGCGGCCCTGCACCGTGGAGCACTCGAGGATGTGGGCGCTCTGCTCGACGCCTCCCACGCCAGCCTGCGCGACCTCTACGAGTGCTCGACCCCGGCCGTCGAGGTGGCGGTGCGCGCACTGAGGGAGGCCGGGGCGCTCGGTGCTCGCATGGTGGGCGGCGGCTTCGGGGGACACGTGCTGGGACTCTTCCCACCCGGCTCCTCCCCGCCCGCGCGTGCGTGCGAGGTTCGCCCCTCGCGCGGGGCGCACCTGCTTGCCGAGGGCCCGAGCTGAGCGACCCCGTGGAGCTCGACGCCCGCCCCGACCCGCACTGCGCGACCCATCCCGGACCCGGAGGGTCCTCATCCAAATAAAAACCTGCGTCCCACCCGGCCTCACGGCCGGCGGCGCTACGCGACGGCCAACGCCGTCTGCTTCTCTGCCAGCGCCGCGATCAGCTCCTCGAAGGAGTCCGTGAACTTCTGTACTCCCTCGCGCTCCAGCGTGTCGGTGAGATCGTCGTAGTCGACGCCCGCGCGGGCCAGCTCTTCGAGCAGCTTGTGCGCCTCCCCCACCTCTGCCTGCAGGCGCGCCTGCGGACGGCCGTGGTCCTGGTAGGCGCGGATCGTCTCCTCCGGCATCGTGTTCACCGTGTCGGGGCCGATCAGCTCCTCGACGTACAGCGTGTCGAGGTAGTCGGGGTTCTTCGTCGAGGTCGACGCCCACAGCACCCGCTGCGGGGTGGCGCCCTTGCCCGCGAGGAACTCCCAGCGGGGGCCGCGGAAGACGGAGCGGTAGTGCTGGTAGGCCAGCCTCGCGTTGGCCACTGCGAGGCGGCCCTTGAGCTGGTCGAGCCCGCTCTTCCCCGCCGACTGCAACTCCTCCAAGCGCCGGTCGGCCTCGGTGTCGATCCGCGAGACGAAAAAGCTCGCCACCGACGCGACCTTGCGCGGATCCCCGCCGGCCGCGATCAGACGCTCCAGGCCGCGCATGTAGGACTCCGCCACCTCCGCGTAGCGGCGCAGCGAGAAGATCAGCGTCACGTTGATCGAGTGGCCCTGGGCGATCACGTCCTCGATCGCCGCCAACCCGGGCTTGGTGGCGGGGATCTTCACCATCAGGTTCGGGCGGTCCACCGTCTCGTGCAGGGCGATCGCCTCGTTGTACGTCGCCAGCGTGTCGTACGCGAGATCGGGCGCCACCTCCAGCGACACGTACCCGTCGCGCCCCGACCCCCCGTCCCAGATCGGGCGGAAGAGGTCGCACGCGTCCTTGATGTCGCGCTCCGCCAACCGCCAGAAGCTCGCGCGCGCGTCCAGGCCCTCGTCGGCCAGCTCGTGCAGCTGCTCGTCGTAGGCATCCCCCGCGGTCATCGCCTTCTGGAAGATCGTCGGGTTGGAGGTCGCCCCCACCACGGCGTCCGCGTCGAGCAGCTCCTGCAGATGGCCGCCGCGGATCGACTCGCGCGAGAGGAAGTCCACCCACACGCTCTGCCCGAGGGCGGAGAGGCGGTGCAGCGGTGAGAGGGTCTGGGAGGGCGGCATCTGCATCTCCTTGTGGGTCGCTTGCCTACGGCTTGCCTTGCCGTGTTTTGAGTGGCACGCCGGATGCGCCCTGGGCACACCCCTTACTTCAAAACACTTCCTACAGCCTACCCCTCGGATGCGAGCCGGAAAACTAAAGAAGTGCGCGTGCGCGTGCGGCGATGTTCTCGACCGAGAAGCCCAGCTCCTGGAGCACGCGCGCGCCGGGGGCCGAGGCGCCGAAGCGGTCGATGCCCAGCACGTCGCCGCCGCTGCCGACCCACTTCCACCAGCTCATGCTCGCCCCCGGCTCGACCGCCAGGCGGGCCGTGACAGCGGGCGGGAGCACCGTGTCGCGGTACTCCTGCGACTGGGCTTCGAACAGCTCCATGCACGGCATCGACACCACGCGCACCGCCGTGCCCTCTCCCGCCAGCACGCGGGCGGCATCCAGCGTGAGCGGCACCTCGGCGCCGGTGGAGATCAGGATCGCCTCCGGGGTGGGCGCGGAGTCCCACAGCACATACCCCCCGCGCTCCAGCTCGCTCGCCGGCGCCAGCTGCCCGTCCTCGCGGTCCAGCACGGGGATCCCCTGGCGGGAGAGCGCCAGCGCCACCGGGCCGTCCTCGCGCTCCAGCGCCACCCGCCACGCCTGCACGGTCTCGTTGGCGTCGGCGGGGCGGATCAGCCACAGGTGGGGGATCGCGCGCAGCGCCGCGTAGTGCTCCACGGGCTGGTGGGTGGGGCCATCCTCGCCGAGACCCACCGAATCGTGCGTCCACACCCACACCACGGGCAGCCCCATCAGCGCGGAGAGACGCACCGACCCGCGCATGTAATCGGAGAAGATCAGGAACGTCGAGCCGTACGGCTTCACGATCCCTCCGTGGGCAGCCGCACCGTTGACGATCGCACCCATCGCGTGCTCGCGGATCCCGAATGGCACGTTGCGGCCCGTGTGCACCTTGGAGAAGGTGCCGGCGCCGGGGAACACCGTCTTGGTCGACTCCACGAGGTCGGCCGCCCCTCCCACCATCGTGGGGGCGTATGCGGAGAAGGCCGCCATCGTCTGCTGGCCGGCCGCGCGCGTCGCCGGCTTCTCGCCGGCCGCGAAGCTCGGCAGCGCCTCGCGCCAGCCGTCGGCCAGGCGACCGGCCCACGCGCGCTCCCAATCCTCCGCCAGCGCGGGATGCGCCTCGCGCCATGAGCCCACCCGTGACTGCCACTCGCGCTCGGCCTCGGCGCCGGCGTCCACGAGGCTCATGTGCCCGTATACCCGCTCGTCCACCGCAAAATGGCGCTCCGGGTCGAAGCCCATCGCGAGCTTCGCCGCGCGCACCTCCTCCTCGCCGAGCGGCGCGCCGTGCGCGGCCGCGGTGTCCACCGCATGGGGGGCGGGGTAGGCGATGTGCGAGCGCACCGCGATGAACGACGGGCGCTCGGTTTCCGCGCGCGCCGCGGTGAGCGCCGCAGTGAGAGCGCCGATGTCCTCGGAGTCCCCCACCCGCTGCACATGCCACCCGTCCGCCGCCAACCGCGCAATGTGGTTCTCGCCGTCGAAGGAGATCGCGGTGCTGCCGTCGATCGTGATGCGGTTGTCGTCGTAGCACACCGTCAACCTGCCCAGCCCGAAGTGCCCGGCGATCGAGGCCGCCTCCTGGCTGACGCCCTCCATCATGTCCCCGTCGGAGCAGATCACATACGTGTGGTGGTCCACCACCTCTTCGCCGGGGCGGTTGTAGCGCTCGGCCAGGAAGCGCTCGCTCATCGCCATCCCGACCGCGTTGGCGAAGCCCTGCCCGAGCGGCCCCGTCGTCACCTCCACGCCCGGGGTGTGCCCGCGCTCGGGGTGCCCCGGGGTGCGCGAGCCCCACTGGCGGAACTGCGCCAAGTCCTCCAGCGAGAGCTCATACCCGCTGAGGTGCAACAGCGAGTACAGCAGCACGCACGCGTGCCCGGCGCTCAGCACGAAGCGGTCGCGGTCCTGCCACTGCGGGTTGCGGGGGCTGACGCGCAACGCGCGCTTGAACAGCACATACCCGAGCGGCGCCAGCGCCATCGCCGTGCCCGGGTGCCCGGCGTTCGCCTTCTGCACCGCGTCCATCGCCAAGCCGCGAATCGTGTCGATCGTGAGGCGTTGCAGCTCGGGCTCCCCGTGGCCGTCCACCCCCGGGCCATCCCTCCGCAAACCCACAGGTTCATGCCTCACCGTCATCGCGCCCGATCCTAGCGGGCGCTGGCGTCGTCGGCTCAGCGGTCGCGCGAGAGCACAACTCAGCAGTCGCGCGGACTCAGCAGTCGGGCAGACGCCGGCTCAGCGACCACGCGGACGACGGCGCGTCGGCGCCAGCGCCGGGATCGAGTGCGCCCGGCCGCCCCTATAGCAGCCTGCCCGCGGATGCACGCTCACCAGCCAATGCAGATCATGGCGGCAGTGCGAGCGCCGATATGGCCACCGGGCGTGCAGCGCCCGGAGCATCCGCCGCTCCTCACAGACGAACACTTTCATGACGATCCAACCTCCCCACTTCTCGCGATTGGCCTACGCGGCCGAAGGAGGCCCTCCATTTGGTCCATAACGTACCAGCTAATAGTACGTGGCCTACAGAAGTGCTGGGAACCTTGTGGGACTAGAGCAACCCTTGCCAGGGGCGCACGGCGCGCCCCGCAGGCGCTATTCGATGCCGATATACCCCTCGTTTTCCCTTTTAGCGCCTGCACTTTGCCCCCTCGGCCGATCCTCAAGCCTTACTCCAAGAATTGCCCTTGAACTCTTCCCGCTAAACACATATAAATCATGTTTTACTCATCCTGTCAACGTCTGACCAGCAGGAAGCGCAATGTCTGCCCACCGATCAAGCCCATTGGCACGCGTGCCGCCGTCCACTAAGGTGGGGCATGTGGCTGAGGGACCGAGGCAGAGCGGGGGCGGGGGCCGGAGAGCGGATGGCGCCTACGCAAAGGGGCCCGGCGAGTCCGAGAGCGCCAATGACTCCGGATCGAAGGGCCCGAATGGCCGCAGGAGCACGAACGCCCGGCGCAGCGTGGATGGCGCCCGGGAAGCGCGTCCACGCCGGAGCACAGACGCCCAGAAGGGGCTGCCGCGCGGCCCCCAGGCGCTCCCGCGCGAGCGCGTGGTCGCCCACCAGCGCGAGCGGCTGGTCGAAGCGATGGTGCAGGCCGTCAGCGAGCGCGGGGTGGTCGCCACCACGATCTCCGACCTCGTCGCCCGCGCCGGCATCTCGCGGCGGACCTTCTACGAACACTTCGACAACAAGGAGGACTGTCTGCTGGCGACCTACGACACGGTCGTCGAGACCGAGGTCATGCGGCTGCTCGCACTCGCAGGCTCAGATGTCGAGTGGCCACAACAGCTGGAGGAGATCATCCGCGCGCTGTTCGACGCGATCGCCGAGCGCCCCGACGCAGCACGCCTGATATGCGTGGAGATGGGCGCCTCCGGCGCAATCGGAGTGCAGCGCTGGGCGGATGGTGCGACCCGCTTCGAACGCTTCATCAGCGCCGGCTTCGAGCGCACTCCGGGGGCGGGGACGGTCCCCGATCCGGTGGCCCGCGCGGTCGTGGGAGCGCTGCGCAAGATCATCTACACGCGCGTGCGCGAAGAGCGCTCCAACAAGTCGCTGAAGGCCGAGCTCGCGCGCATCGTCCCGGAGCTGATGGAGTGGATCGGCTGCTACTACCCCACTCCCCCCGGTGTCCCCCGCCGGCCCCGCCCGCGCAAGCCCCGCTGGCTGGAGGGCGGACGCGCGCCCGGGACGCTCTCACCGCCGGCGCCCTGGGGGGTGCGGGGATTGCCGCGCGGCGAGCACAACCTTCCGCGCGGCTTCGTGGAGTTCAACCAGCGCGAGCGGATCTTCGACGCGATCGCCAAACTCACCGCGCGTGACGGCTACCAGGCGCTGAGCCTGGAGGACATCGCGGCGGCGGCGGCAGTCTCGCTGCAGACCTTCTACAGCCATTTCGAGAACAAGGAGGAAGCGTTCCTCGCCACCTTCGAGGTCGGTCACACCCGTGCGAAAGCGGCGGTCAATCGCGCGCTCGCCCACCAGACCGACTGGATCGGGGGGGTCCGCGCGGGAGTCGTGGCGCTGCTGGAGTTCCTTGCTTCAGAGCCCGCCCTGGCGCACCTGTCGTGCGTGGACATCCTGATCGCCTATCCCCATGTCGCGGGCCGCGTGGCGGAGGCCAACGCCGCGTACGCCGAGCTGCTCGACATGGACCTCGGCGAAGGCGCCCCCTCCCAATCCTCCACCCCGATCGTGGGCGAGGCGATCGTCGGGGGGGTGTTCGAGCTGCTCCACGACTACATCCTGCGAGGCCACACCCGCCGGCTGCCGGAGCTCGCCGACCACGTCAGCTACATCGCCCTCGCCCCATTCATCGGCCCCGAGGCCGCCGCCGAGGCGATCGCGCAGCGCTGAGAACGTGTTTTGAAAGCGCCTTCGAGGCCACCTTCGAGGTCGCGACGCCGCTGATTGGAAACATTGCGGGCAAGGTCTTGACCCATACCGGTGCGCCACCGTAGCCTTACTCAATTAGTCTTGGCGGCGAAAGGGAAAGCGGGATGAGCGACGGCGCGGGGACCGACGGCGCCCTCGCCACCCACCACATCGCCGAGGCCAATCACGCAGTTCGGATGTCGCTGCCGCTCGATGACCGCGAGGACTTCGAAGACGCGCGGCGGGGCTTCGTCGCGGCGCTTTCGCCCGCGCTTGTCAGCGGCACGGCCGGACGCGTGGTGTGGGACATGGAGTCCTACGCATTCCTTGCGGGTGAATGCCCCGACACCGTCAACCCGAGCCTCTGGCGCCAGTCGCAGCTGAACGCGATCCACGGCCTGTTCGAGGTCGTCCCGGGGATCTACCAGGTGCGTGGCCTCGACCTCTCCAACATGACGATCGTCGAGGGTCGCGAGGGTGTGCTGGTGATCGACCCCCTGATCTGCGCCGAGACCGCTGCCGCGGCCCTGGCGCTGTATCGTGAGCACCGTGGGCCGCGAGCGGTGACGGGCCTGCTGTACACCCACAGCCACGTCGACCACTTCGGCGGGGCGCTGGGCGTGGTCGATCCCGGTGATGTCGCCGCCGGGCGGATTCCGGTGCTGGCGCCGGAGGGCTTCCTGGAGCACGCGATCGCCGAGAACGTGTACGCGGGCACCGCGATGGCGCGTCGCGCGGCGTACATGTTCGGCGCGGCGCTGCAGCGCGGCCCGCACGGGCACGTGGGCACCGGTCTGGGTATGACCATCTCCACCGGCTCGATCGGGATTGTGCCCCCCACGCGCGAGATCGCGCGCACCGGCGACGAGGAGACAATCGACGGGATCCCGATGCTCTTCCAGATGACCCCCGGCAGCGAGGCGCCCGCGGAGATGAACTTCCTGTTCCCCGACCACCGTGCGCTGTGCATCGCCGAGAACGCCACCCACAACCTCCACAACATCATCACCCCGCGCGGCGCGCTGGTGCGCGACGCGCGCATCTGGTCGCGCTACCTGGGGGAGGCGATCGACCTCTTCGGCGAACGTGCCGACGCGCTGTTCGCCGGGCACCAATGGCCACGCTGGGGGCAGGAGCGGATCGTCGCGATGCTGGCCACGCAGCGCGACCTGTACGGCTACTTGCACGACCAAACGCTGCGCCTGCTCAACAAGGGGTACGTCGGCAGCGAGATCGCCGAGCTGCTGACGCTGCCGGCGGGCCTCGCGCGCGCGTGGCACTGCCGCGAGTACTACGGGACGGTCAGCCACAACGTGAAGGGGATCTACCAGCGCTACATGGGCTGGTTCGACGGCAACCCCGCGCATCTGTGGTCGCATCCCCCCGAGCAGGCAGCCATGCGCTACATGCGCGCGATGGGAGGCGCGGACGCGGTGCTCGAGGAGGGCCGCCGCGCGTTCGCGGAGGGCGACTACCGATGGGTGGCGGAGCTGATGTCCCACGCAGTGTTCGCCGACCCCGCCGACACCCGGGCCCGCGAGCTGGAGGCACGGGCGCTGGAGCAGCTCGGCTACGGCGCCGAGAGCGCGCCGTGGCGCAACTTCTTCCTGATGGGCGCCCGCGAGCTGCGCGAGGGCGTCGTCGAGGGCGGGAACACGCCCTCCAGGGAGATGGTCGCCCTGCTCTCGAGCGAGCAGCTCTTCGACGTGCTGGCGATCCGCATCGACGGCCCCCGCGCGGGGGAGCTGCGACTGAGTTTCAACTGGGCCTTCACCGACACCGGCGAGCGCCATGTTCTGATGCTCAGCAACGGCGTTCTGATCCATTCCCCCAACCGCCACGACCCGCAGGCGGATGCCACCGTGGTCGTGGAGCGCACGGCTCTGAACGAGCTGTTCGCGGGCATCACGCCCGTGGCGGAGCTGCTCGGAGCGGGACGCCTGCGCGTCGAGGGCGACGCCGCCAAGCTCGGCGAGCTGCTCGGCCTGCTTGACGAGCCCGACCCGTCGTTTGCGATCGTCACGCCGTAGTCGAGGATCCAGCTGGCAGAGCGGCATCTCGGCAGCCGGGCTCCGGCCAGCCGCCTATCCTCTGACGCGATGGCCACGCAGCTCCCCGATGTCCTGGCGTCCGCCTCGCTCACGGACGCCGAGCGCCGCGTCGACCACCGGCGCCTTCGACCAACACCTCCATGCGCTGGCCGGGCGCGCCCAGCGCGCGCGTGAGGGCGGCGACTACGAAGCCATCACGCCCAGCCGGTCCGACGCGGAGGCGTTCGTCGCCGGAGCCGCGGACTACATCGCCGCCGTCGAGCACATGCTGGAGGGGTGAGCGCGAGAGCACGCGGGGGTAGGAGTGGAGCTAGTCGGAGTTCTATCGAACCACGATCTACAGGGGTCGTTGGGCCGTTTGGCCAGGAAACTGGCCGCCGTGCGGGCCAGCGGCGAGCCTCGACGGCAGGCTACGGCCTGCCGGAAGCGGTCTCGCCGGCCAGGCTGGGTGCTGAAGGCTGTCGTCCAAGCGCTGGCCGATCAGGACGAGCCGATGCGAGCCAAGGACATCCATGCTGCGGTCGAGGCGTCGCTGGGGGCGCCGGTGGCGTGGGCTTCGGTCAAGGCCGCTCTTGCTGCCAACGTCTCGGGTGCTTCGCCCCGCTTCGTGCGGATAGCGCGGGGACGATACATGCTGGCTTGCTCAGACAGGGTCTGAAGTTGTTGGTCGGTCATGGGCTGACGTGTCGAGCAGCTTCTGAAACCTAACGCGCTGGGACGAGCCGCTTCGTTGCCTACCCTAAAGGTCTATGGCGAATCGAGACGCGGAGCGAGTTGAGGAGGAGATCGCGGGCATCGAGAGACCTGAGCGGCACGCAGGGCTTTCGGGCGAGTATCTGCTTCAGGCGCTTGAGGGCCTCCACGATGCTGGAGACCCGGCCCACCTTTTCGCGCATTGGCGTCGGTTTCGGCCGGACGAC
>DASZIQ010000088.1:0-3824 GCA_035948945.1 Solirubrobacteraceae bacterium | reverse complement strand
CTGCGCGAGAACGCCAGCGCCTGGTGCGCCTTAGCGATCTGAAACACCGCGTCCATCGGGTTCTCGCCGAACAATACGTATTCCGTATGCAGCATGGCCATCGCTTCGAGCCGGCGGAGCACGGGAAACATCAGCGAAGAGTCGCCCAATATACTTCCGCCGGATGATCGGGCCGCAGCGACTGACGTGTTGATGGCCTCTTGAATATCCGCCTGCTGGACATGGGCGAGCGCGTCAGACGCCGCATCGTCATGACCAGCCACGTACCTCGCGAGCGCAATCGAGTAGGGATCCGCGTTGGGCTGATGACTCGTCAGCGTCAACATCACGCAGGATGCGACGAGGATCGCACGCATACCAGGGGTTCCTCGGTGCCAGGCCTAACCACCTTGGCCAAGGCTGCTATGGTCCGACATTATCCGCGAAGCGGCAAAAAGTCGGCCGCCCGCGAGCCAGAAAGATTAGAGCGATTGCGCGTTTTCCGCTACCTGATCCTTAATCGGGGGCATGCCGACTGAGTTCGATGCCGATTAATTCGTACGGCGCCTGTGATCCGCAGATATTCGGTCCGACGCTAAATCGCCGGCAATTTCGTCGATCCGGATCGTTGCCACCGCTCGGCGTCTCCGGACGAGATTGTCACGCTGTTCCAGCGTTCGGAGACCTACCGGCAACTATCTGTGCGCTTTCGAGCGTGGGCGCGGTTTCGTCGCTCCACCAACACCATGAACCTATTACTCGTGGCTCAACGGATAGACCGTCGGATCACTCGCGAGTAGTCGCTAGCGTTATCGGAGGTGTCTCGGCGCGAGTAGCTGGACGAGCAGCTCGGTGGTAGTGCCGAGACACCTTCGATAACGAGACTTGAAGGAAGCCGCTGGCGCGGCGGCCGGCTATGGAGCTGGAATAGGGATCTCCGGGCGTGGGCGGTGGCCGATGGCCGGGCCGACGGCGCGGGAGCGGCGGCGGCCTGCACCCGGCACGTGGCGCGTGAGGGCACGACGCGTAATGCGAGGGGCTCGCATCAGGGCTGGAGGCACACCACTCCCGACACGTGGGTGACCATGTTGAGGGCGTCGGTCGAGACGTGGGGCCGCCATCGTCATGAGGTATCGAAACCAAGCGTGACCGCGGCGAGGTGTAGCGCCGAGAGGATCGGGCCGATGGTCATGGCGGCCCCACACCGGGGGCACGTCCATGTCAGTCCGCTCACGGCCTCCGTGGTCGGCGTCGCGTCGGTGGACCTGGCCGGCGTGGGAGCGGCGAGCACGGTCCGCGCGAGTGCCACGCGCGCCGCGCGACAGGCGTTGGCGAGAAACCCCGACTGTCGGATCCGGACAAAGCCGCGCGGCAGGATGTGCTGGACGAAGCGACGCAGAAACTCCATCGCGGAGAGCGTCATCGTGCGCCGGCGGTTGTCGTGGGCGTAATCCTTCCACTGGAACGTGACGCGCTCCCCATCGAAGGCGAGCAGCCGGTGATTGCTGATCGCCACGCGATGGGTATAGCGCCCGAGATAGCGCAGGACGGCAGACGCCCCGCCGAAGGCCGGCTTGGCGTAGACGACCCAGTCGGTGGTGAACAGGGCGTCGACGAAGGCACGCCACTGTGCGGGGGCGCGGAGGCGCTCGGTGGCGCCGGTCAGATCGAGCTGGCCTCTGGTGTAGGCGCGGCGAAGCTGCTCGACAAACTTCCCACGAAAGACGCGGCTGAGGACCTTCACCGGGAGGAAGAAGCCCGAGTGCTTGGGAGAGATCCAGCGCTGATGATCGGGTGAGAGCCCGCCCGCTGGCACGACGCAGTGCACGTGCGGATGGCGGACGAGGGTCTGCCCCCAGGTGTGCAGGATGCTCAGCACGCCGATCTGTGCGCCGAGATGCCGCGGGTCAGCCGCCACCTCGCGGAGTGTCGCCGCGCTCGTCTGGAAGAGCCACGCGTACAGGCGCGCACCATTCCGATAGGTCAGCGGGAGCAGCGCATGCGGAAGCGTGAAGACGACGTGCACATACGGCACGTCGAGGAGCTCCCGCTCGCGCGCCTGGAGCCAGCGCTCCCGGGCCTGCGCCTGGCACTTCGGGCAATGCCGATTTCGACACGAGTTATAGGAGATGGCCTGATGTCCGCAGGCGTCACACCGATCGAGATGGCCCCCGAGGGCCGCCGTGCGACAACGTGCGATGGCGCGGAGCACCGATCGCTGCTGCACGCTGAGCCACGGATGCTGCTCGACGAAGGTATCACCCTGCGCATGGAGGATATCGGCCACCTCCACGGCGGGCCGACTCATGACCGGGTCGGTTTCCGCAGGAGACGCGATCGCGATAAGACCGGGGGCGACGAGACGTGCAGCTGCTCCAAGGGGTTTGGTGCGGCCTGCAAGTGACGTCGCGACAGGTGGAGATACACGGTCGTGTGCGACAGATCGGCATGGCCGAGCAGGATCTGAATGGTGCGCAGATCGGCACCAGCTTCGAGGAGGTGTGTCGCGTACGAATGGCGCAAGGAGTGTGGCGTCACGGCCTTGTCGATGGCGGCCTTGCGGGTCGCGAGCCGCACGGCGTCCCAAATCACCTTCGCCGTAATGGGCGCGTCGGCTCGCCATCCGTTCCGGGTCCCTGGGAAGAGGTAGGTCTGCGGCCTCATCCAGCGGTAGTACTCGCGCAGGGCCGCGAGCAGCGTTGGACTGAGCGGTACCTCGCGATCCCGTCTACCCTTGCCCTGCTCGACGCGGAGCACCATGCGCTGGCTGTCGATATCGCGAACTTTGAGATGGCACACTTCGCTGCGCCGCAAGCCGGCGCCGTACAGGGTCAGGAGCAGGGTGCGGTGATACAGATTCTTCGCGCCCGCGATGAGACGCTGCACTTCCTCCGGGCTGAGGACCACCGGCAGGCGTCGCTGACGCTTCGGGTACGGCAGGTCTTCCTTCATGTCCCGCCGCTTCAACACGCGGAGAAAGAAAAACCGGAGAGCGGCAACCACGGCTACCACCGTGCCGACCTGCAGCTTCCGCTCTTCGAGCAGATACACCTGGTAGCGGCGGAGATCGTCCGGGCCGATGTGGTCGAGGCGTCGGCCGGTGTGGCGGCGGAAGGCGTGGACGATCCTGAGGTAGCTCTCGCGAGTCGACGTGGCGTAGTTGCGACGGACGAGTTCGTCGTGCAGACGTTGCAGTAACTTGGTCACAGACACCTCCTGTGACCAACCCTACGCCGCTACGAATCACCCCGCTGCCCGTCGGCCGCCGCGCCAGCGGCTTCGTTCAAGTCGCGCAGCGTTAGAGCTATCCTGCTGGAACTGGCGCTTGCTTCCCGAATTGCGACGACTCAGCCGCGCTCGATGTCGTACTCCAGTCCGAGTGTGCCAGTCTTTTCGTAGAGGCGCTGCTTTCGCAGCTTGAGAGTCGTCCGACTGGCCGGTGCGGGGAGCAGCGGGATCCCGCCTCCAAGCAACACGGGAATCAGTGACACTTCGACCCGATCGACCAATCCGGCGGCCAACAGACTCCGAAACAGCTCGCCGCCTCCAAACAGGGCGATGTCTTTGCCGGGCTTCGCTCGCAGGTCGGTGACCACGCCCTCGGCATCAGCACTCACGGTGACGTGAGGATAGTCACTCGCTTTCAGCGTACGCGAGAAGACAATGTTCTGAATCCCAGGCGTGGATTTGGTGGCGTTCCCCATTCGGATCATCACCTCAAACGTCTTGCGGCCGATCAGGAAGGTGTCGAACTGCCCCATCATGCCCGCGAAATCGATGTCCGGGTCCATGACGATCCAGTCGTACTGGCCGTTGGGTCCGGCGATGTATCCGTCGAGGCTCAT
>DASZIQ010000087.1:0-50988 GCA_035948945.1 Solirubrobacteraceae bacterium | reverse complement strand
CACCAGCCCACCGCCGTTTCTGATCCTGCCGACATCGTGCACCAGCGAACTGCAGAGCGTCGTGGAAGGCGACAGCTGGCAGCAGGAGGGCACCTTCAAAGAGCTCGGGACCTCGCTGATGCCCGGTCTCGGCGGGTGCTCCAGTCTGCCGTTCGGCGGCGAAATCGAGGTGTCCCCGGATGAGCAGTCGGCGAGCACCCCGAGCGGGCTGAGCGTCGATGTCAAGGTCCCCCAGCAAGACGCGCTGAACCCAACCGGGCTAGCCCCCTCCGCGCTGCGTGACATCAAGGTCACGCTCCCGGAAGGCGTCGCGCTGAACCCGGCCGCCTCGGACGGCCTGCAGGCGTGCAGCGAAGAACAGGTCGGGCTGGACAGCGCCGTGGAAGTGGCGTGTCCGAACGCGTCGAAGATCGCGACGGTCACGATCCATACGCCGCTGCTGCCGAACCCGCTGAAGGGCTTCGCGTACCTCGCGCAGCCGCAGAACTTCCCCGGGGCGCCGCAGGAGAACCCGTTCCAGTCGCTCGTCGCGATCTACGTCGTCGCCCGAGACCCCATCTCCGGTGTCACCGTCAAGCTCGCGGGTCAGATCACGCTGAGCGCGACGGGGCAGATCACCACGACGTTCACGAACAACCCCCAGCTTCCCTTCGAAACCGCGGAACTCTCGTTCTTCGGTGGGGAGCGCGCGCCGCTCTCGACCCCCGCGCTGTGCCGGCTGCCGGGTGGCGAAGGGTATGTGACGCATGCGACGTTCACGCCGTGGTCGGGGACCACTGCCGCGCCGGAACTGACCCAGGCGAGCTCTGAATTCGACATCACCAGCGGCGCGAACGGCACCCCCTGCCCCGGCCCCAGCCTCTCGTTCACGCCGACGCTGCAGAGCGGTGTGACGAATGTCAACGCGGGCTCGTTCAGCGAACTGACGACGACGCTGAGCCGCGAAGATGGCCAGCAGAGCCTCTCCGGGGTCCAGCTCGACTTCCCACCGGGGCTCTCGGGGCTGTTGGACGGCGTGAAGCTCTGCGGTGAACAGCAGGCCAACGAAGGGACGTGTTCGGCGGAAAGCGAGATCGGGGAAACGATCGTGTCGGTCGGCCTGGGCGGGGACCCGTTCACCGTCACCGGCGGGAAGGTCTACATCACCGGCCCCTATGATGGGGCGCCGTTCGGGCTGTCGATCGTCAACCCGGCGAAGGCCGGGCCGTTCGTGCTGTTGCAGGGCCGCCCGATCGTGGTGCGGGCACGGATCGAGGTGAACCCCCGCACAGCCGCGCTGACGGTCGTCACGGACCCGTTGGGGTCGCCGCATGCGATCCCGACGATCGTGGAAGGGATCCCGTTGCAGATCAAGCACGTCTACGTGACCGTCAACCGACCCAAGTTCGTGTTCAACCCGACCAACTGCGACCCGCTGAAGCTGACTGGGAGCATCGAAAGCACCCAGGGGATCTCGGCCCCCCAGGCGCTGGCGTTCCAGGTCACGAACTGCGCGGATCTCTCGTTCAAGCCGCAGTTCCAGGTCCAGACCGGCGCGAAGCCATCGCGCATCACGGGTGCGAGCCTGCACGTGTCGCTCGATCTGCCGTACAGCCCGGGGTCGGGTGCGAATGTCGCGAAGGTCAAGGTGTCGCTGCCGAAACAGTTGCCCTCGCCGTTGAAAACGCTGCAGAAGGCGTGCACGGAAAAGACCTTCGAAGAAGACCCCGCGCACTGCCCGGAGGCATCGCGCGTCGGCGAAGCGAGGGTCAGCACCCCGGTCCTGGAAGGCGCGTTGACTGGCCCGGCGTACTTCGTCAGCTATGGCGGCGCGAAATACCCGGAACTGGTGATCGTGCTCACGGGCGAGGACGGCGTGACCGTCCAGGTGCATGGGGAAACGTTCATCAGTAAAGCGGGGATCACGACGGCGACGTTCGCGACGGTGCCGGATGTGCCGTTCACGAGCTTCGAAATGACGCTCCCGCAGCGTGAATATCCGGCGCTGACCGCGAACGGCAACCTTTGCCAGGCGCAGGCCGCGGGCAAGCTGCTGATGCCGACCGAACTGGTCGGGCAGAACGGCAGCAAGCTCGAGCAGAGCACCAAGATCGCGGTCACCGGGTGCCCGAAGAGCAGCCACGCCAAGCACAAGCGCAAGCACGCGAAGAAGAAGGCCAAGCGGAAGCGCTGACCTGGGGCTTGACATTAATGTGGCGGTGCGTTACGCTGCGCGGACAGGCCGGTCGCCCCGCTGCTGGGAGCCGGTGTACATAGGGTCTGGTTGGGGTCATGCCGCTTTGTGGCTGGCTTCGAGCGCTCGCAGGGTTGTTTGGTGATGGGAGAGGGGCTGGGTCGGAGCGATGAGGGAGTTGTTTGAGCGTGGTTTCTAGAGGGAGATACGTGATGTGGGCTTGCGCCTTCCCGTTGGGGAGTGATGCTAGATGCGCCAGCTTGGCGCTGTCGCATCTCTCTCTCTCTCTCTCTCTCTTCGGCTAGCGGCCTAGCCTCCGAGCCCCCCTGCGTCCCGCTTTCGCGGGGCACCCGGTACCCCCCGAAGGGGGGAAGGGCAGTGGTGGGGCGTTCGCGCCGCCTTTTGGTCCCCGCGCGTGGGGTGGGTGTTTGATGCCCGCGCGCACGAGGAATGGCGTGGCGCGTGGGGCGAGCGCGATCGGGGTGCGCCGGCGCGAGCGGGGCGCTGCGCGCGAGGTGCGGCCCGAGGGCGCGCGGGTCGCTGAGATTCAGCGTTCGCGGCTGCTGGCGGCGGCGGTGCGTGCGGTCGACGAGCTGGGTTGGGCGAGCACGACGGTCGCGGATGTCGTGGCGCGTTCGCGGATCTCGCGGCGGACGTTCTATGAGACGTTCGCCAACCGCGAGGAGTGCCTCGCGGCGCTCTTCGAGGACATCCTCGCCAGGGTCTCGGGTGAGCTTGCGCGGGCTGGCTTGGAGGGGTTGGAGTGGCGTGAGCGTGTCCGTCGCGGCCTGTGGATGATCCTGGCGTTCTTGGATCGTGAGCCGGTGCTGGCGCGGGTGCTGGTCGTGCAGGCGCTGAGCGGCGGCCCGGAGGTGCTGATGCGCCGCGAGGAGGTCCTGGGCCGGCTGGCGAGCGTCGTGGACGAAGGCCGCGGGTTGCCGCGTGGTGGGCGGTGTACGCCGTTGACCGCGGAGGGCGTGGTGGGTGCGGCGTTCGGGATTGTGTATGCGCGGTTGTTGAGGGGGCAGCGGCGCCCGTTGACGGAGCTGTCGGGTGAGTTGATGGGGATGATCGTGCTGCCTTATCTCGGGCCGGGCGCGGCGCGTAGGGAGCAGGCGCTCGCGGCACGTGGCCCGGTGTCGTCGGGGGTGGCGCAGCGCGTGGTGTCGGCGTCCGGTGGCGTGGGGGCTGGTGCATTGGTGGTGGATCCGTTGGAGAGTGTGCCGATGCGTCTTACGTATCGAACTTCGCGTGTGTTGGATGCGGTCGTGGAGTTGGCGCGTGGTGGTGGGAGCCCGAGTAATCGTGAGATCGCTGAGCGTGCGGGGATCCAGGACGCTGGGCAGGTCTCGAAGCTGCTGCGGCGTTTGGAGCGGATCGGGTTGCTGGCCAATGGTGGTGCGGGGCATGCGAAGGGTGAGCCGAATGCGTGGGGGTTGACGTTGCAGGGTGAGCAGGTGGCGCGCAGTATTCGTGCGCATAGCCGGCTCGATGGTGGGGTGCAGTGATGCGTGCCCTGGGTGTTCTCATCGGATCGAGGGGCGTCGCTCCTCTTATTGGAGCAAGAGGAGGAGTTATGTGTGTGGGTGCTCGTCGGTTGCTGTCCGCGGGGCTGATGTGGTTGTGCGCCGGCGTCGCCGTCGCGCTGTTCCTGCCCGGTGTCGCGCTCGCGACGCGCGGGCATGTGTTTGGTGGCTCTTTTGGTAAGGAAGGCTCGGGTGCGGGGGAATTCAAGGAATCGTCGGCGGTGGCGGTCAACGAAGCGACTGGGGATGTGTATGTCGTCGACTGGGGCAACAATCGTGTCGAGCGGTTCAGTTTCGACGCGGCGACGAAACAGTATGTGTATGAGGGGCAGTTCAACGGTGGTGGGACGTATGAAGATCTGGAAGAAGGGGAAACCGTCAAAAAAACCACTCCGGCTGGTGAAGGTGGCCGCCCCGACGAACTACCCACGGGCGCGTTCTCAAGCGGCGAAGACAACGGGCGCCCCCAGGGGGTCGCGGTCGATAATTCGTGTGTGGAGCAGAAGTTGAGCGAACCAGCATGCAAGGCGAGCGACCCGTCGGACGGCGACGTGTACGTCGAAAATCTCTATCCAAATGTGGTGGACAAGTTCTCTCCCTTGGGGGAATATCTCGGCCAGATCACAGCCAAGACGGCGGGGCTGAAAGGATCCCTTGAAGAACTCTACGGCTTCGCTGGAATCCAAGGCGTCGCAGTTGATTCCAGCGGCAGGGTTTGGCTACTAGCAAAGCCCTTCGAACGCGAAATCGGGAACAACTGGAGTCTTCTTTACCCGTTTACCAATGCAAGTGAAAATGCGCTCGCGGGATCTTTTATAGAACCATCCGAACCGAGCTTTGACTTGTACGGGCTTGCGATTGGCTCTAATGGAGATTTCTATATAAGAAAGGAAAGGAGTAGCCTCGTTCGGGAAGGGGGCGCCGTCTTCGAGTTCAACCCTGAAGGCGCTGAGTTGAGTGAAGATGTGGGTGGGCCGGGGGCGGTGGACTTTTTCGGTATCGCTGTGGAAGCGGGTGGCGATGTGTACGTGGACCAAGGCAACGATGTGGTTCGTGCTCACGCGGGTGAAGCGGCTGAAGTCGAACGTTTCGGCGCCGGGCATCTGGCAGCCCAGGGTTGCGAGCATAGCGGCGATGAGGAATGTCGTGGTGGTATCGCTGTAGACTCGGCGACGGGGCATGTGTTTGTCACTGATCCTTCTGCTGGGTCGGTGCAGGTGTTTGAAGAAGAAGCGCCCACTGTTCCGGGGGTGCAGAGCGAGTCGCTCTCCGAAGTGACGGATGAAGGCGCGACGTTCGCTGCGGAGATCAACCCGCGTAGCGTGGCGGGCGAAGCCGCGACGGAATACTCTTTCGAATATGGGGCGTGTGGTTCGGTGGCGGTGTGCGTGTCGAGCCCGTACACGCAGACGGTCGCATCGGGCTCGCTGGCACCTAGTTTCGAAGTGGAAGGTGTGCGCGCGCATGTGCTTGGTCTGTCGGCGGAAACGGCGTATCACTTCCGGGTCGTGGCGCGCAACGGGCATGGTGGGGCGGTTGGTGGGGAAGAGGTGTTTACGACGCGTGGTAGTGGTGCGTTTGCGTTGCCGGATGGGAGGGAGTGGGAGATGGTTTCGCCGGCGGTGTTGGATGGTTCGGTGATCGAATCGCTGAACAGCAGTTTCGATGGTGGTGCGGCGGTGCAGGCGTCCGCGGGTGGTGACGCGATTTCGTATGTCGCTGGTGCGCCGACTGAAGCCGACCCGAGTGGGTTTTCGTTGTTTACGCAGATCTTCTCGACGCGTGGTGCTGGTGGGGTGTGGTCTTCGCGGGATCTTTCGGTCCCGCATGGTGAAAGCACGGAAGCTGGGCTTCAGGGGCAGGAGTATCGGTTCTTCTCTGAAGATCTTTCGCGGGGGGTGGTGCAGCCGCTGGGGCGGTTCACGCGGTGCCGGGATGCGCAGGGTGCTGCGCAGCCGTGTATCTCTGCGGAGGCGTCCGAACAGACGCCGTTTGTGAATGAGCTCGCTGGTGGGGCGTTTGTGCCGTTGGTGAGTGGGTGTCCGGCGGCGGGGGCGTGTGAAGGGAGTGTCGCGGCGCATGCCGATGTGCCTGCGGGCACGGTTTTCGGTGAACAGGGTTTGGGTGGTGTGTGTCCGCCGTACTGTGGGCCGAAGCTGGAGGGAGCCTCGCCGGATTTGAGCCATATCGTGTTCGAGTCCAGTGTGTCGTTGGTGGAAGGCACGCCGGGGGGGTTGTACGAGTGGTCGGGTGGGCGACTGGGGTATGTCGGTGATGGCGAGGTCGGGTACCTCGGACAGAGGATCAATGGGGCTGATAGGCGGGGTGCGGTCTCGGTGGATGGTTCGCGGGTGTTCTTCACCGCCGCCAATGAGGAACATTTGTTTGTGCGTGTGAATGCGATGCAGCCGCAGAGCCCGGTCGAAGGTGGTGTGTGTACGGTGGCGGGGGATGCGTGTACGGTTCAGGTGGATGTGTCGGAAGCGGGGTGCGCGGGATGCGGCGGCGGGCAGCCGGAACCGGAATTCCAGGTCGCGACGCCGGGGGGCTCGACGGTCTTCTTCACCGACTCGCAGAAGCTGACCGCCGATGGTGGTGGGCGCGATCTGTATGAGTGTGAACTGCATGGGGATGCCTGCACCGTGCGGGATCTGACACCGTCGGGGCAGGTGCACGATTCGGTGTTGGGAGCCGGCGGCGAAGGTTGCGAAGGGGCCTCGGGGGACGGGTGTTACGTGTACTTCATGGCGAAAGCGGCGCTCGCCGCGGGCGCGAAAGAAGATACGTGCGGAGTTGGCGATGCGCTCGTCGCTGTGGATTCTCTTGCTAAGCAGTCGTGCAATTTGTATGTGAGGCATTACGATGGCCGGGAATGGGAACCGATCAAGCTCGTCGCGGTTCTCTCGGGCGCTGACGTCTCGGACTGGAACAACAGCGCATTGCCGAACCAGACGGCGCGTGTTTCGCCGAATGGGAGGTGGCTTGCGTTCATGTCGCGGCGTTCGTTGACGGGGTATGACAATCGCGATGCGGTTAGTGGTGAACCTGACCAGGAGGTGTATCTGTATGACGGGGAAACGGGGCGGTTGGCGTGTGCCTCGTGCGACCCGACCGGCGCCCGTCCGCTGGGCGTGCGGTTCCAGGCCCCGGTCACCGGAGAACAGAACATGCCGCTGGCGGGTGACGGCACCACCTGGAATGAAGCTATGTGGGTTGCGTCGAGCGTGCCGGGATGGACGGACTACGGGAGCGACGAGCAAAGCGAGGATCAGTCGCGTTATCTCTCGAACAGCGGCCGGTTGTTCTTCGACAGCCGCGATGGGCTCGTACCGAAGGATGTCGATGGGACCGGGGATGTGTATGAGTATGAGCCCGAAGGTGTCGGCGATTGCGCTCCTGGCGCAGGGGATGGCGCGGTGGTCTTCAAGGCGGGCGGCGCGTTCGCCGGGGAAGACGGGAGCGGCGTGGAAGGCGCTGGGTGTGTCGGGTTGATCTCCTCCGGGGACGGGAGCGAAGAAGCGGCCTTCTTGGATGCCAGCGAAACGGGGGGGGATGTGTTCTTTCTCTCGACCTCGCAGCTTTCGCCGCTGGATGTGGAAGGCGGGCGGACGTTGTATGACGCGCAGGAATGCACGGCGGGTGTGCCGTGCGCGGCGCCACCGCCGGCAGCGGCACCGCCGTGTGTGACGGAAGCGTCGTGTAAAGCGGCGCCGTCGCCGCAGCCGGAGATCTTCGGGTCGCCCGCGAGCGCGACGTTCAGCGGCCCGGGTGACCTCGTCCCGCCACCGCCCGCAGTCGTCAAGAAGGTTACGAAGAAGACCGTGAAGTGCGGGCAGGGCTTTGTGAAGAACAAGAAGAGCAAGTGCATCAAACGTAAGAAGCCAAAGAAGAATGCCAAGAAAGCCAGTAACGACCGGAGGGCACCTCGATGATCTCCCTCACGGCCCTCAAAAAATCAGTGCTCTTGCTTCTCGTACCTTTTTCTTTGGCTTTTCTCGTATCTTCTTCCTCGGCGTCGGCTGAAGGGCTGATGCCGTGGTTTCATTTGGCGTCGGTGGATCGTCCGGGGAATCTCGGGCCTGCGACTGCGGCCAGCAGTGAGGTTCAGGAAGTGACGACGGGACCGGGGGCGGTCTTCGAATTGAATGTGGAAGGTAAAGAACTCGGCTTTTTTGAAACGGCGCCGTATCCTTTCAAAGGGCTCGTTCCGCGCGCGAGCGCTGAAAATGTGCAGGCGGCGCTGGAAGGGGTGTATGGGCCGGGGAATGTGCAGGTCAGTGGCCCGGAAAGCGCGCTGGTGGTGCGCAGTGTCGGCGAAGACGAATATGAGGTCGTGAACCAGTTGAAAGTCGGGGTGATCGAAATCGGGTCGGCGAGCGCGCATGTTGTGACCGGCGCGGTGTTCAAGGGCTCCGAGCTGGCGGTGACCGCGACGAACGTGGGGGATGCGACCGCGGAAGCGGGGAGCGACCCGTTGCGGGTCGTGGACCGGCTGCCGAAGGGGTTGCGGGCGTTGTTCGCGCATGGCACCACGCGGGTCAACGGCAGCCAATCGGGTGCGGTGCGGTGTTCGGTGGGGGAAGCGGGGCAGCTCGTGGAATGTGTGCTGGGGGGTAGCTACGAACCCAATGGCTTTGGTGGGCGGGAAGTCCCGGCGAAAGTACCGATGTTCAACCAGGTCGAAGTCGT
Source organism: Solirubrobacteraceae bacterium (assembly GCA_035948945.1). GTDB lineage: Bacteria > Actinomycetota > Thermoleophilia > Solirubrobacterales > Solirubrobacteraceae > Palsa-744. The sequence goes on along the minus strand of DASZIQ010000087.1, from coordinate 42,600 downwards.
GGTTGGTGTTGAAGTGGAAGGCGCGGTCTCGGGGGAGCTCAACGAAGTGAGCGTTTCGGGGGCCGGGGCGCCGCCCGCGAGGAGTACCCACGCGATCGTCGTGAGCGGCTCCCCTACGCAGTTCGGTGTGGAAGAGTTTGAACAGGTGGCTGAAGAAGTGGGTGGGGCGCCCGATCAGCAGGCGGGGTCCCACCCGTTTCAGTACACGACGACCGTGAACCTGAACGAGGCGATCGGCCCCGACTCGAGTTCGCCCAGTGGGGAAGCGGCGAAACCCGCTGCGCTGGTGAAGGATCTGACGTTCAAGCTGCCGCCGGGGCTGATCGGTAATCCGACGGCGATCCCACGGTGCCCGCTGAAGAACTTCGTCGCTGAACAGAAATGCGCGGCGGATACGGTCATCGGGTACGCGGCGGTCACGTTCTACGAGGGGCAGATCGGCGGCACGTCCGGGCTGATCACGGTGCCGGTGCCGGTCTTCAACGTGGAACCAGCAGTCGGCGAAGCGGCGCGGTTCGCGTTCGCGCCAGGTGGTGTGCCCGTTTACCTGAGCGCCAGCGTGAGCAACAGCGAAGACTACCGGGTCACGGTACACGTGGCGAACATTCCGCAGGCGATCGGGTTCCTGAATACGACGCTCACGCTATGGGGTGTTCCCGGGGACACCCGGCACGAAAAAGCGCGCAGCATACAGTGCATCGAAGCGGCCGCGGGGCTGGCAGCAGAAAGCACGTGTCCGGCGGCGGACATCACCAACCCACCACCATTCCTGATCCTGCCGACATCGTGCACCAGCGAACTACAGAGCGTCGTCGAAGGCGACAGCTGGCAGCAGGAGGGCACCTTCAAGCAGCTCGGGACCTCGCTGATGCCCGCTCTCGGCGGATGCTCGAGTCTCCCGTTCAGCGGCGAAATCCAGGTCTCCCCGGACGAGCAGTCGGCGAGCACCCCGAGCGGGCTGAGCGTCGATGTCAAGGTCCCCCAGCAGGACGCGCTGAACGCGACCGGCCTCGCGCCCTCCGCGTTGCGTGACATCAAGGTAGTGCTCCCGGAAGGCGTCGCGCTGAACCCGGCCGCCTCGGACGGCCTGCAGGCGTGCAGCGAAGAACAGGTCGGGCTGAACAACGGCCTGGAAGTGGCGTGTCCGAATGCGTCGAAGATCGCGACGGTCACGATCCATACACCGCTGCTGCCGAACCCGCTGAAGGGCTTCGCGTACCTAGCGCAGCCGCAGAACTTCCCCGGGGCGCCGCAGGAGAACCCCTTCCAGTCGCTCGTCGCGATCTACGTCGTCGCCCGAGACCCCATCTCCGGTGTCACCGTCAAGCTCGCGGGTCAGATCACCCTCAGCCCGACGGGGCAGATCACGACGACGTTCACGAACAACCCCCAGCTTCCCTTCGAAACCGCGGAACTCGCGTTCTTCGGTGGCGAGCGCGCACCGCTCTCGACCCCCGCGAGCTGCCGGCTCCCGGGCGGTGAAGGGTACGTGACGCACGCGACGTTCACACCGTGGTCAGGGACCCCCACGGCGCCGGAAATCACCCAGGCGAGCTCTGAATTCGACATCACCAGCGGCGCCAACGGCACACCCTGCCCCGGCCCCAGCCTCCCCTTCACGCCGACGCTGCAGAGCGGTGTGACGAACGTCAACGCGGGCTCGTTCAGCGAACTGACGACGACGCTCAGCCGCGAAGACGGCCAGCAGAGCCTCTCAGGGGTACAGCTGCAGTTCCCACCGGGCCTCTCGGGGCTCCTGGACGGCGTGAAGCTCTGCGGCGAACCGCAGGCCAACGAAGGAACGTGCCCGGCGGAAAGCGAGATCGGGGAAACGATCGTGTCGGTCGGCCTGGGTGGCGACCCGTTCACCGTCACCGGCGGGAAGGTCTACATCACCGGCCCGTATGACGGGGCGCCGTTCGGCCTCTCGATCGTCAACCCCGCGAAGGCGGGGCCGTTCGTCTTGCAGCAGGGCAGGCCGGTGGTGGTGCGGGCGCGGATCGAGGTGAACCCGCGCTCGGCGGCGCTGACGGTCGTGACCGACCCGGTCGGCTCGCCGCATGCGATCCCGACGATCGTGGAAGGTGTCCCGTTGCAGATCAAGCACGTGTACGTGACCGTCAACCGGCCCCGGTTCGTGTTCAACCCGACCAACTGCGACCCGCTGAAGCTTACCGGGAGCATCGAAAGCACCCAGGGAGCCCTGGCGCCCCAGGCGCTGCCGTTCCAGGTCACCAACTGCGCCGCGCTCTCCTTCAAACCCCAGTTCCAAGTCCAAACAGGCGCGAAACCATCACGCATCACCGGCGCCAGCCTCCACGTCACGCTCGACCTGCCCTACAACCCGGGGTCGGGCGCGAACGTCGCCCGCGTCAAGGTGTCCCTGCCCAAACAGCTGCCCTCGCCGTTGAAAACGCTGCAGAAGGCGTGCACCGAAAAGACCTTCGAAGAAGACCCCGCGCACTGCCCCGAGGCATCGCGCGTCGGGGAAGCGAGGGTCAGCACCCCGGTCCTCGAAGGCGCGCTGACCGGCCCGGCGTACTTCGTCAGCTACGGTGGCGCGAAATACCCGGAACTGGTGGTCGTGCTCACGGGCGAGGACGGCGTAACCGTCCAGGTGCACGGCGAAACGTTCATCAGCAAACAGGGGATCACGACCGCGACGTTCTCGACCGTGCCCGACGTGCCGTTCACGACCTTCGAAATGACGCTCCCGCAGCGCGAATACCCCGCGCTGACCGCGAACGGCAACCTGTGCCAGGCGCAGGCCGCGGGCAAGCTCCTGATGCCGACCGAACTGGTCGGGCAGAACGGCAGCAAGCTCGAGCAGAGCACGAAGATCGCGGTCACGGGGTGCCCGAAGAGCAGCCACCCCAAGCACAAGCGCAAGCACGCGAACAAGCACACAAAGAAAGCCAAAAGAAAGCCCTGATGGGATACCGACGCCGTACTTCTCGGAGCTTTTCCTTGACAATTAGTTAGCAGTCACTATACTCGCCGAGATGGCTCGGCTCGACCTACCGCAGCGGCGAAATCGAGGGACGGCGATGATCGACCGTCTGGCGCGGCTGCGGCGCATCGAGAGGCCGCGATGATCGACCGTCTGGCACGGCTGGCGACCGAGCGCACGCGGCGCGTCCTGCTGATCGCAGGCGCGGTGTTCCTGCTCGCCGCGGCGCTTGGGGCTCCCGTCCTCACGATCCTCAAGAGCGAAAACTCCGAATTCCAGGCCCACAACGCGCAGAACCAGCAGGTGCTGCGCGCGATCCAGCACGCCACCGGGCAAGCCGCCGAATACGGCGTCGTCGCGCTCGTGCCGACCACCGGCGACGTGCTGACCGGCCCTCGCTCGGCCGCGCCAGCGGCCACCGGCGAGGCGCGGCGGGTGGCGGCGCTGCTGGCCGCCCAGCCCGGCTTCGAGCGCGAGCTCGACTACGCATCCACCCGCCTGCCCGCGCTCGTCGCGCGCGACGGCCGCAACACGCTCGTGCTCGCCGCGTTCGCCGACCAGGACCGCTCGGCGGCCGCGGTCGCCCGCATCCGCCCGGAGCTGGCCGCCAGCGGGGTGCGCTTCGGCGGCAACGACATCACCTTCCACGAAATCAACGAACGCACCACCTCCGACCTCAAACGCGCCGAGACGCTCGCCATCCCGATCCTGCTGCTGCTCTCGTTCTGGGTCTTCCGCGGGCTGATCGCGGCCGCGCTGCCGCTGCTCGTCGGGGGCTTTGCGATCGTGGTCACGTTCCTGCTGCTGCGCATCGTCGACCACGTCCTCGGGCTCTCGATCTTCGCCGCCAACCTCGTCACCGGGATGGGGCTGGGCCTGGGGATCGACTACAGCCTGTTCGTGCTCTCGCGCTACCGCGAGGAGCTCGCGCGCGGCCACCCGACCGGCGCCGCGATCGCGCGCACGATGCAGACCGCCGGGCGCACCGTGCTGTACAGCTCGCTGGCGGTCGCCGGCGCGGCCGCCTCGATGCTGGCGATGCCGCTGCGCTTCCTGTACTCGATGGGGGTCGGCGGCACGATCGTGGCGCTGTCGGCAGGCGCCGTCTCGCTGATCGTGCTGCCCGCCGTGCTCGTCGCGCTCGGCCCGCGCATCAACTCGCTGGCGCCGAAGCGCCTGCAGCGCAGCGCCGCGCAGGCGGCGCGCCCGACTGAGAGCGGCGCCTGGTACCGGCTCGCGCGCGGGGTGATGCGCCGCCCCGGCGCCGTCGCGCTGGGCACCGCCGTGGTGTTGCTCGTGATCGCGTTGCCCGCGCTGCGCCTGGCGCTGACGCCCGCCGACGCGCACGTGCTGCCGGTCTCCTCGGAGCCCCGCGAGGTGGCGGAAACGATCGCCCGCGACTTCGCCGTCAACGGCGCGCAGACGGTCACGCTGGTGGTGCACGCGGGGCCGACGGGATCGACCGCTGGCGGGTCGAGCGTGGGGACGCTCGTGCGGCGAGCGCAGTCGGTGGCGGCGGGTCAGGCCGCGCTCGTGGGCCCGCCGAAGTATCTCGGACGCGACACTTGGGATGCCGAACTGGTGCCGCGCGGCAGCGTCGGCTCGGCCGCCAACCAGCGCCTGGTGCACAACCTCCGCGCCCTGGCCGGTGCGCCGACCCTGCTGGTGGGCGGCGGCACCGCGTGGTTCATCGACCAGAAGGCCGCGATCGCCGCGCATGCCCCGCTGACGCTCGCGATCCTCGTGCTCGTCACCGGCGGGTTCCTGTTCCTGATGACCGGCTCGCTCGTGATCCCGGTGCTGGCGCTGCTGATGAACCTGCTGACGGTCGCCGTCGGCGCCGGCCTGCTGGTGGTGGTGTTCCAGGACGGCCACCTCGCCTCGCTGTTCGGGCTCACGCCGATCGGCGGCCTGGAGGAGTCCAACCTCGTGCTGCTGTTCATCATCGCGTTCGCGCTGTCCACGGACTACGGCGTGTTCCTGTTCGCCCGCGTCAAGGAGGCCCACGACGAAGGGCTGCCCGCCCGCGACGCGGTGGCGTACGGCCTCGAGCGCACCGGGCGCCTGATCACCGCCGCCGCGCTGCTGTTCTGCGTGGCGATCGGCGCGTTCATCACCTCCGACATCTTCTTCATCAAGGAGCTCGGCTTCGGCGCCGCGCTCGCGGTGGCGATCGACGCCACGTTCGTGCGCGCGCTGCTCGTCCCCGCGCTGCTGGGCCGCCTCGGCGAGCGCGCCTGGTGGGCGCCGCGGCCGCTGCGCCGCCTGCACGAGCGCATCGGCCTGCGCGAGGGCGGCCGGGGCTCCGGGGTCGGCGAGGCCGCGGGAGCATAGACGCGTGGACGTGGGGCAGGAGGCCCCACGCCCATCCGCGTGGCCGGCGCGCTCGCCTGCGCGGATGCGACCCCCCCCAACACCACCTGCCCGCACCCGCTTCGTCTCGTTTAGCTTTCCCCGCGTGCCCGCACGGATCGGACTGCTCGGCCTCGGCTCCAACCTCGGCGACCGCCGCGCGCAGCTGCAGGGCGCCGTCGCGCGCCTGCCCGCCGCGGGCGTGGAGGTGGAGGCGTCCTCGTCGGTGTACGACACCGACCCCGTCGGCGAGCTGCCCGACCAGCCCAGCTTTCTGAACGCCTGCCTGCGCGTGCGCACGGCGCTGCAGCCGCTGGAGCTGCTCGACGCCGTGAAGGGCGTGGAGCGCGAGCTCGGGCGCGCGGCAGGAGGGCCGCGCCACGGGCCGCGCGCGATCGACATCGACGTCCTGACGGTCGGCGACATCGAACTGCGCCACGCGCGCATGAGCCTTCCCCACGAGCAGCTGCTCAGCCGCCGCTTCGTGCTGATCCCCGCACTGGAGCTGGACATGGAGCTGCGCACCCCCGGCGGCAGCCGGCTCGCCGACGCGCTCGCCGCGCTGCCCCTCAGCGAGGGCGTGCGCTGGGCGGGGCCGCCGCTTACGCTGCCGCGGCGCGCGCCGGCAGCCACTCCGCCGGCAGCGTCCCCGCCGGGATCGCGCCCGCCATCGGCGGGAAGTAGCGCGTGAGGGCCGCCGCGGGGTGGCCTTCGATCAGCGGACGCACGTCGCCGAGCGTCTCCAGCAGGCGGATCGTGGAGCCGATCTGCAGGTCGGCCGCGTTGGGCTCCTCCCCGCCGAGCAGCCCCTCCGCGATCCACGCGTCGATCTGCTCCAGGTGGCCGGCGAGCGCGGCGAGGTCGGCCCGCACCGGCTCGTCCTGGGCGTGGTTGCGCCGCGCCATCAGTTTCGCCGTGAGCGGCAGCGCGGGGCGCATCAGCGCCCGGGGCAGCGGCAGCTTGACGTCGCCGGCGTAGCTCTCCATCGCCCCCGAGTTGCGCAGGAAGCCGGCGTCGAGGATCCGCCGGGGCACGCTCTGAAAGACGTCATCGCCCCACCGCTCGGCCTCCAGCACGCGCTCGCGCTCGGCGGGGTCGGCCGGCAGCAGCGGCGGCTCGGGCGCGAGCAGGTCGAGGCGGCGCATGATCGTGCGCGAGCCGACCAGCCGCTCGCCGTCGATCCGCATTCCCGGGACGGTGGGGCCTCCATACAGCAGCGGACCCACCGCGACCTGGACCATCGGCAGCAGGTTCACCTGCTGGAACGGGATGCCCTTGCGCCGCAGCGCGACTTCCACGGCTGCGCACGGGTGGGAGCCCGGTAGGACGTACAACTTGACGCTCATTGCGCACCTTCCTTTTTGGCTGGGCGGCCAAGGATATAGGAAGGTAGGCTTGCGCGATGCTGCTCGCGGTCGACGTTGGCAACACGCAGACTCATTTCGGGACCTTCGCCGAGGGAAGGCTGACCGAGCACTGGCGTTTCGCGACCGTGCGCCAGTCCACCTCCGACCAGCTCGGGGCCGCGCTGCGCAACCTGCTGGAGCTGCGCCACGTCGGGATGGGCGAGATCGACGCCTCGATCGTCTCCTCGACGGTGCCCGTGCTGGGGCCGGAATGGTCGGCGATGGCGGAGCGCTACCTCGGGCACACGATGCTGGCGGTGGGGCCGGGCGTGAAGACGGGCATGCCGATCCGCTACGACAACCCCCGCGAGATCGGCCCCGATCGCCTCGTCAACGCGGTCGCCGCCCACGACCGCCTGGGCGGCCCATGCGTCGTCGTGGACTTCGGCACCGCGATCACGTACGACCCCGTGTCCGCCGAGGGGGAGTACCTCGGGGGGATCATCTCCCCGGGCGTGGAGATCTCGCTGGAGGCGCTGACCGAGCGCGCGGCGGCGCTGCCGAGGGTCGACGTGACGGCGCCGCGCGCGCTGATCGGCAAGACCACGATCGACGCGATCCGCTCGGGGATCGTGTACGGCACCGCCGGCCAGGTGGACGCGATCGTGAGCCGCCTGCGCGGCGAGCTGGGGGCGCAGACGAAGACGATCGCCACGGGCGGCCTCGCGCACGCGATCGTCCCCTACACGACGACGATCGAAGCGGTCGACGACCTGCTGACGCTGACGGGCCTGCGCCTCATATACGAGCGCAACCGCGCCTGACCTGGAGCGCGTGCAGGGCCGTCAGTGGTAGCGCGGGATCGTCCGCGCGGGTCCGCGATTCTCACGCGCGCGTGGGCGCGGGGCCTCCATGCCCCCGCGACCGAGCGGGTGGTTACGAGCGGGGCGCGAGGACCAGCACCGTCTCGTAGGGCATCTCGAACGAGCCCCCCACCGAGTCGAGCGCCTCCCCGACCGCGGCGAGCAGGCGCTCGCGCTGCGCCGCCGGCAGCGCGCGGTGGTCGGAGTGGGTGGTCAGCTGCTCGAGCCACCCGGCGGTGTCGTAGCGCTGGCTCCACGCGAACCGCGTGGTGTCGGCGGGACCGTACGCGCCGGCCGCGGCGATCCCGTCGAGCGTGTTCTGCACGCGGGCGTCGCGGTTGCCGAACAGCACGGAGTACTTCTCGACGCCGGGCCCAAGGCGGGCGTAGACGGGCGCGAGCAGCTCCCGCACGTGCGGCGGCGGGTCGCCGAAGTTCCAGAACACCCCCAGCAGGCCCCCCGCGCGCAGCGCCTCCGCCGCGCGCGCCGCTCCCGCGCCGGGGTCGATCCAGTGCCACGCCTGCGCGGAGGTCACGAGATCGAAGCGCCGCCCGCGCGGGTCCCACTCCTCGAACCGCGCGACCTCCACCTCCAGGCCCTTCCCACGAGCGAGCTCGGCCATGCGGGCGTCGACCTCCACCCCAAGCACCTCACAGCCGCGAGCCGCGAGCAGGGCAGCCGCGATACCAGTCCCGCAGCCCACGTCGAGCACGCTCCGCGCGCCGCCGGCCAGCAGCGCGTCCACCAGCGCCGGCGGGTAGGACGGCCGGGCGCGGTCGTACCGCGCGGCCTCCGCGCCGAAGGACTCCGCCCGGGATCGGTCCTCGAACAGCACGCGCCTTATCCTGCCACGTCGGCCCCCCGCCGAGAGAGGTGTCGGCGCGCAGACGCTCGGCGAGGGTATCGAGGTCGATCTCCTCCTCGGAGGCCACCCCGGTGGCGAGGACCGCGGGCAGGAAGCTGCGGGTGAGGTCAACGGTGCGATGGATCGCCTCCTCGCCGACGCCGATGGCGACTTCGCTGTCGAGGTCCGGGTTGGGCAGCAGGCCGGCTTCGGCGAAGGTCGCCGGCAGTCGCATGCCCATGTCCAGCTGCGTGCTGCGTCGAACGGACCGCCGGCGAGCTCGACGTCGCGGAAATCCCCGTGCACGAGCTGGACGTTGGCGATCTCGAGCTCGACCACCCGTCGGCGCGCGGTGGCGAGCGCCTGCTCGTCACGCTCGACTCCGATCACCGAACCGCCCGGACCCACCAGCTCGGACACGAGAAAGCTGACGTCGCCCGGCCCGCAGCCGACGTCAAGCACCCGCATCCCGGGCTCGATTCCAGCGCGCTCCAGCAGACGGCGCGTGAACGGCGCATACCAATCCGCCTGACGGCTCAGCCGCTCGTGCTCGTGCTCGCTGGAAGAGCTCAATGCATACCGAGGGTCTCCCGTCGCCGGCACGCGCGACAGTTTACGGGCCGGCACTGCCTTGCTCCCACATGGTGCCCCTCACGGGTCCACCTGAGCCTGGCGCACGACGTCCGCCCGGCCATAATGGGCGCATGCCCTCCCCCCGGCTGACCGACCCTTGGGAGCTAGGTTCCCTGCAGATCCCCAACCGCGTGCTGCTGGCCCCGCTGGCGGGGATCGGCAACTGGTTCGTGCGCCTGCAGGCCAAGCGCCACGGCGCCGGGATGGCGGTGTCGGAGATGGTGTCCAGCCACGCGATCCACTACCGCAACGAGCGCACGCTGCACGAGCTGCTGCGCATCCACCCCGAGGAGCGCACCGTGGATTGGGATCTCACCCATCCCTCCGCCGGCCCCGGCTCCTCCGCCGGCTTCAGCCCGTGCGCCGGCGCCGGCTCCGGCCCTCTCGCCCGCCCCACCCCCCCGACCTCGATCCAGCTGTTCGGGAGCGACCCCGACGTGATGCGCTCGGCCGCCGTGGCGGCCGTCGCGGCGGGCGCCGACGCGCTCGACCTCAACATGGGCTGCCCTGTTCCCAAGGTGTGCAAGACCGGCGCTGGGGCCGCGCTGCTGGCCGATCCTGCGCGCGCCGTGGCGGTGGCGCGTGCCGCGGTGGAGGGTGCCGCCGAGGCGCGGGGCGACGCGGGCCCGCTGCCGGTGACTGTCAAGCTGCGCTCCGGGCAGCGCCCCGGCGACACCTCGGGCTTCGAGCTCGCCCACCGTCTGGTGGCGGACGCGGGGGTCGCCGCGATCGCCTTCCACCCGCGCTCGGCCGCCGTGCACCACAAGGGAGTCCCCGACTATGCGCTCGCCGCGCGGCTGGCCGGGTCGCTGCCCGCGCCGGTGATCCTCACCGGCGGCATGAACGACGCGCAGGGCATCCGGGAGACGTTCGCGCGCACGGGCGTCGCGGCGGTGATGCTGGCGCGCGGCTGCCTCGGCAACCCGTGGCTGTTCGAGGAGCTTGTCCGTGGACGGGAGACCCGACCCACACCCGCGGAGGTGCTGGCGGAGCTCGAATGGGTGATCGAGCGCGCCGCCCTGCACCTTGGGCCCGAGCGCGCGGGGCGGTACATGCGCAAGTTCTACCCCTGGTATCTGCCCCGGTTCGGCCTCGACCGGACACGGCTCACGTCCCTGCAAGAGTTGCTGCAGGCCACCTCTGACCTGGCCGAGGCCCGGCGCCTGCTGAGCTCGCACCTGACTCTTACACCGGATTCCGGCTCGCCGCGCGCCACCGCCCGGCCGCCCGCGGCACTTGCTGCGTGAGTCGTCGGGGTCGGCCCGCAAGATTTCGTCTGGCTGCTGCATGCCTCGCTATACTGCTGCGCTCGCTGTAGCCCGCCGAACTGCGGATTTGCCTCGCCCAGCCCCGGGCGGGCCCGTTCAACCGGCGGGTTTCGTTCGTAATCGACTGGGAATCGAATCCCGCCCGCCCAATCGAATCCCACCCGCCCATCGAATCCCACCCGCCCTCATGCCGAAGGACGTCATCCTCACCCCCGAAGGTCTCGAGAAGCTGAAGGACGAGCTCCAGACGCTCTCCACCGCGCGCCGCCGCGAGGTCGCCGAACGGATCAAGGAGGCGCGCGAGTTCGGAGACATCTCCGAGAACTCCGAGTACGACGACGCCAAGAACGAGCAGGCGATGCTCGAGAGCAAGATCGCCCAGCTGCAGGAGAAGCTGCGGATGGCGACCGTGATCGACTCCAAGGAGCTCTCGACCGACGTCGTGCAGGTGGGCTCGGTGGTGCACGTCAAAGACGAAAAGACCGGCAAGTCGGTGAAGTACACGATCGTGGGCTCCGCCGAGGCGAAGCCCGAGGAGAGCAAGCTCTCCAACGAGTCGCCCGTCGGCCGCGCGCTGATCGGCCACAAGCGGGGCGACACCGTCGCTGTGCAGGTCCCCCGCGGACCGGCGCGCAAGCTCAAGATCACGAAGATCGACGTCGGGCTCAAGTAGCCTGCCCGCATGAGCGGGACCGAGGAGCCCGATGGCGCCCAACGGCACGGCCTGCAAGAGCTGATCGCCGAGCGGCGCGCCAAGGCCGAGCGCCTGCGTGAGCAGGATCGGAGCGCGTTCCCGCACTCGTTTGCGGGCGCCGAGGCGATCGCCGAGGTACTGCCCAAGTACGAGGACCTGGCGCCCGGCGAGGAAACCGACGAGCGCCATCGCGTCGCGGGTCGTATCGCCGCGCGGCGCGGGGCGGGCAGGGCTGCGTTCCTGGATCTCGTCGATCGCACGGGCAAGATTCAGCTGCACGCGCGCATCGACATCCTCGGGACCGAGCGCTTCGAGCTGCTTTCGTCGCTGGATCTCGGCGATCTGATCGGCGTCGACGGCAGCGCGATCCGCAGCCGCCACGGCGAGGTGTCGCTGCGCGTGGAGAGCTTTCAGATCCTCGCCAAGGCGCTGCGCCCGCCCCCCGACAAGCATCACGGCCTCGCGGACGTGGAGACGCGCTACCGCCGCCGTGAGCTCGATCTGATCGCCAGCGCCGAGGCCCGCCGGCTGTTCATCGACCGCGCACGCATCGTCTCCGCGGTCCGCGCCCACCTCGACGCGGCCGGCTTCATCGAGGTGGAGACGCCGGTGCTGCAGCCCCTCTACGGCGGCGCGATGGCGCGCCCGTTCACCACCCACCACAACGCGCTCGACCGTGACCTGTATCTGCGGATCGCCACCGAGCTCTACCTCAAGCGCCTGATCGTCGGCGGCCTGGAGCGCGTGTACGAGCTCGGCAAGGACTTCCGTAACGAGGGCGTCTCGCACAAGCACAACCCCGAGTTCACGGTGGTCGAGTGGTACGAGGCCTACGCCGACTACACGGGGGCCGAGGAGCGCACCGAAGCGATCGTGCGCGCGGCCGCCGAGGCCGTTGGGTACGCAGGGGCGCTCGACTTCTCGGCGCCGTGGCCGCGCGTCGGGTTCGTCGATGCGATCGAGCAGGTCACGGGCGTCGACGTGATGGCATACCCCGCCGCCGAGGAGCTGGCGGGCGCGATCCGCGCGCGGGACCTCGACGTCAAGACCGGCGGGTTGTGGTTCGAGATGGCTGACGATCTGCTCTCCAAGTACGTCGAGCCCAGCCTGCTCAGGCCCTCGTTCGTGATCGACTACCCGACGGAGATCTCGCCGCTCGCCCGCGAGCACCGGTCTGAGTCGAAGCTTGGGCTCGTCGAGCGTTTCGAGGCCTTCGCCGGCGGAATGGAGATCGCCAACGGCTTCAGCGAGCTGATCGACCCCGACACGCAGCGCGCGCGCTTCGCCGCGCAGGAGCGGGCGCAGTTGCTCGACGACGGAGCTGGGGAGACGATGCCCTACGACGAGGAATACGTGCAGGCGCTCGAGCAGGGCATGCCCCCGACCGCGGGCGTAGGTCTCGGCATCGACCGGCTCGTGATGCTGCTCACCGGGCGCGACTCGATCCGCGAGGTCGTGCTGTTCCCGGCGATGCGCTCGTAGTGCGGTTCCCGATAACGCACCGTAGAAGTCCCGGAGCGCCGATCTGGCGGTCACGCTTGAAGGTTCGCGGTCGGTTCCCGCTGGAGCGCCGGGGGACCCGTTGGTAGACTGTCCTATGGCGGCGATAGGACTTGGGGGCTCATCTTTCTCGCGCGTTGCGACGAAGAGGGGAATGGGGACCCACCCACCCCACCCCACCCCGGGATCACTGTCCCCGCGGACCGGACCTACACCCAGATCGTAGACGGAGAGGTCGTAACAGCATCATGTTCGAGCGATTTACAGAACGGGCCCGCCAGGTTGTCGTTCTCGCGCAGGAAGAGGCGCGCACGCTCAAGCACAACTACATCGGCACCGAGCACATCCTGCTCGGGCTGCTGCGCGAGGAGGAGGGCCTCGCGGCACGGGTGCTCGAGAGCCTCGACATCACCGTGGAGCGCGTGCGCGCCCAGGTCGTGCGGATCGTCGGCTCCGGCGAGGAGGTCACCTCCGGGCAGATCCCGTTCACGCCGCGCGCCAAGAAGGTGCTGGAGCTGGCGCTGCGCGAGGCGCTGTCGCTCGGGCACAACTACATCGGCACCGAGCACATCCTGCTCGGGCTGGTGCGTGAGAACGAGGGCGTCGCCGCCCGCATCCTGCTCGACTTCGACGCCGACTCCGAGAAGATCCGCAACGAGGTGATCCGGATGCTCTCCGGCCCCTCCGGCCGCCGCCAGGGCCAGGGCGCCGGAGCTCCCGGCGCCGCCGCCGGCGCGGGCTCGGGCAGCGGCGCGGAAGGCAAGAAGTCCTCGAAGCTGCTCGACCAGTTCGGGCGCAACCTGACCAAGCTGGCCGCCGAAGGCAAGCTCGACCCCTGCGTGGGGCGCGAGACCGAGATCGAGCGGATCATGCAGATCCTTTCGCGGCGCACCAAGAACAACCCGGTGCTGATCGGCGAGCCCGGCGTCGGCAAGACCGCCGTGGTCGAGGGCCTCGCGCAGCGGATCACCAACGCCGACGTGCCCGAGCTGCTCAAGAACAAGCAGATCTACACGCTCGATCTCGCCGCGCTGGTCGCCGGCTCCAAGTACCGCGGCGAGTTCGAGGAGCGCCTGAAGAAGGTGATGAAGGAGATCACCCAGCGCGGGGACATCATCCTGTTCATCGACGAGCTCCACAACCTCGTCGGCGCGGGCGCCGCCGAGGGCGCGATCGACGCCGCCTCGATCCTCAAGCCGGCGCTGGCGCGGGGCGAGCTGCAGACGATCGGCGCGACCACGCTCGACGAGTACCGCAAGTACCTGGAGCGCGACTCGGCGCTGGAGCGCCGCTTCCAGCAGATCCGCGTGGAGGAGCCCTCGATCGACCAGACCGTCGAGATCCTCCAGGGGCTGCGCGACCGCTACGAGCAGCACCACAAGGTGCAGATCACCGACGACGCGCTGCGCGCCGCCGCCGAACTGGCCGACCGCTACATCTCCGACCGCTTCCTGCCCGACAAGGCGATCGACCTGATCGACGAGGCGGCCTCGCGCATGCGGATCAAGTCGATGACCTCTCCGCCCGCCAACCGCGAGCTCGAGGAGCAGATCGAGACCACGCGGCGCGAGAAGGAGGCGGCGATCGAGGCGCAGGAGTTCGAGAAGGCCGCCGCGCTGCGCGACCAGGAGCGCAAGCTCACGCACCGCAAGCGCGAGCTCGAGGAAGAGTGGGAAGCGGGCGAGTCGGGCGACCGCCCCGCGATCGGCGAGGAGGAGATCGCCGAAATCGTCTCGATGTGGACCGGCATCCCCGTCTTCAAGCTGACCGAGGCCGAGACGCAGAAGCTGATGCGCATGGAGGACGAACTGCACAAGCGCGTGATCGGCCAGCACCCCGCGATCGAGGTCATCTCGAAGGCGATCCGCCGCTCGCGCGCGGGTTTGAAGGACCCCAAGCGGCCGACCGGCTCGTTCATCTTCCTGGGCCCCTCCGGCGTGGGCAAGACCGAGCTGGCGCGCACGCTCGCCGAGTTCCTGTTCGGCGACGACGAAGCGCTGATCAGGATCGACATGTCCGAGTACATGGAGAAGCACGCGGTCTCGCGCCTGGTTGGCTCGCCCCCCGGCTACATCGGCTACGACGAGGGCGGCCAGCTCACCGAGGCGGTCAGGCGCAAGCCCTACTGCGTGCTGCTGCTCGACGAGATCGAGAAGGCGCACCCCGACGTCTTCAACATCCTGCTGCAGATCCTCGAGGACGGCCGTCTCACCGACGCTCAGGGGCGCACCGTGGACTTCCGCCACGCGATCGTGATCATGACCTCCAACATCGGCGCCGCCGAGATCGCGCGCAACACGCCGCTGGGCTTTGCCGTGTCCGACGACGAGACGGGGATCACCTACGACGACATGAAGAATCGCATCATGGGCGAGCTCAAGAAGGTGTTCAGACCGGAGTTCCTCAACCGCATCGACGACGTGATCGTCTTCCACAAGCTGGGCAAGGACGAAATCAAGCAGATCGTCGAGCTGCTGCTGCTGCGGATCCGCGAGTCGATGGCCGAACGCGAGCTGCAGTTGGAGCTCACCGACCCCGCCAAGGAACTGCTCGTCGAGAAGGGCTGGGACCCGGCGATGGGCGCCCGCCCGCTGCGCCGCGCGATCCAGCGCTACATCGAGGACCCGCTCGCGGACTTCGTGCTGCGCGAGCAGGTCGTCCCCGGGGCCACGGTCGTCGTCGATCCCGCCGGCGAGGGCGAGGAGGGCGAGGTCAAACTTACGATCGTCAAGCCCAAGAAGCAGAAGACCCCTGTCGGCGTCGGCGCCGGCGCCGGCGAGGCCGGCGGTTCGGACGGTGGCGAGCTGCCCTCGGGGGAAGGGCTCCCCGAGGGCGATGGCGAGGACGGCGAGGACGACCACGACGCCGCGCCCGACCTGCCCGCCGACGGCGGCGAGTAGAGTCTTCAGAGCCGTCCCCGCCGGGTCGTAGTCTGCGAGGGTGCCTCGCCCGCAATCGATTCACGTCTGCTCCCAGTGCGGCTTTCAATCGGCCCGCTGGTATGGGCAGTGCCCCGGCTGTGAGGCGTGGAACACGCTCGTGGAGGAGCGCGCACCGGCAGCCGCTGCAGGGCCGCGAGGCGGCGGGGGCCGCGGGCGGGCCGCGGGCGGCTGGGGAGGCGCGCGAGGCAGAGCCGGCCCCCCGGCGCTCGTGCCGGTGGCGCTCGCCGAGGTCGGGGCTGCGCCGGTGGCGCGGCTTTCCACCGGCATC
Organism: Solirubrobacteraceae bacterium; assembly: GCA_035948945.1. GTDB lineage: Bacteria > Actinomycetota > Thermoleophilia > Solirubrobacterales > Solirubrobacteraceae > Palsa-744. The sequence continues at coordinate 26,940 of DASZIQ010000087.1, read as the reverse complement.
GGCGAGCTCGACCGGGTGCTCGGCGGGGGCCTCGTGCCCGGCTCGCTCGTGCTGCTCGGCGGCGCGCCGGGAATCGGCAAGTCGACGCTCACCAACATGGTGCTCGGCCACCTCGCCGGGGCGGGCCGGCGCACGCTGTACGTCAGCGCGGAGGAGTCCCCCGAGCAGGTGAGGCTGCGCGCGGAGCGTCTTGACGCCTGCCCGGCCGATCGCCCAAGCGATCCCGCCTTCCCCCGCGGGAACGGGGCGCTGCGCGTGCCGATCGTGGCCGAGACCGACCTCGACGCGGTGCTCGAGGTGCTCGCCGCGCACGCCCCCGAGGCGTGCGTGATCGACTCCGTGCAGACGCTCCACGCCGGCGAGCTCACCGGCGCCCCCGGCTCGGTGGGTCAGGTGCGCGAGGTGGCGGTGCGCGTGATGGAACTCGCCAAGGCGCGCGGAATCGCGACGATCCTCGTGGGGCACGTCACCAAGGACGGCGCGCTGGCCGGCCCGCGCGTGCTGGAGCACCTGGTGGACTGCGTGCTGCAGTTCGAAGGCGAGCGCGAGCGCCCCTACCGCGAGCTGCGCGCGCTGAAGAACCGCTTCGGCTCGACCAACGAGGCGGGGCTGTTCGAGATGCGCCAGGGCGGCCTCGTCGAGGTGCTGGACGCCTCGGCGCGCTTCGTCGCGCAGGCCACGCGCGCCCCCGGCAGCGTGATGCTCGCGGCGATGGAGGGCTCGCGGCCGCTGCTCGTGGAGGTGCAGGCGCTGGTGGCGCCCTCGGAGCTCGAGCAGCCCCGCCGCGTGGCCTCCGGGCTCGATCGCAACCGTCTGGCGCTGGTGCTCGCAATCCTCGCCCGCCACGGCCGCGTGGGGGTCGGCGGCCACGACGTGTTCGTCAACGTCGTCGGCGGCGTGCGCGTCGATGAGCCCGGTGTCGACCTCGCGATCGCGCTTGCAGTCGCCGGCGCCCGCCGCGGCGTGCCGATCGCAGGCGTCGGTGCGGATGGAAGCGCTCCCCTCGCGTGCTTCGGCGAGCTGGGACTCACGGGAGAGCTGCGCTGGGTAGGCCACCCGGAGCGCCGTCTCCAGGAGGCTGCCAGATACGGGCTACGTGACGTGCTTGCTCCCTCCGGCAGCGGTGCGGGCGCTCGCGAGGTCGGCACTTTGCGGGAGGCGCTTGGGGCGGCATTGCCACGGCAGGGGCATGCCACCGTCAGGGCGGCGGCTTGAGGAGGAGCTAAATCTAGGCTCAATGCCGTAAAATGCCCATGTGGCTCCACGATCCGGCGAAGATTTCGATACCGAAGCTCGCTCGGAGCCCGGTCTGATGAGGGCGTTGGAGATGGTCGCGCCGGGGACCGCTCTGCGCGAGGGGATGGAGAACATCCTGCACGCGCGCACCGGGGGGCTGATCGTGATCGGCGACCCCGAGGAGCTGAGCTTCCTCTTCTCGGGGGGGATCAAGCTCGACATCGACTACGCGCCGGCGCTGCTCTACCAGGTGGCGAAGATGGATGGGGCGATCATCCTCAACGCCAACTCCACCAAGATCGCGCTCGCCAACGTCCAGCTGATGCCCGATCCCACGATCCTCACGCTCGAGACCGGCACCCGCCACCGCACCGCGGAGCGCATCTCCAAGCAGACCGAAGCGCTCGTGATCGCGATCTCTCAGCGCCGCGAGGTAGTGTCGCTGTACTCGGCTGGCACCAAGTACATCCTCCAGGACATCCCGGTGGTGCTCGCCAAGGCCAACCAGGCGCTCGCCACGCTGGAGAAGTACCGCACCCGCCTGGACCAGGTCTCCACGCGACTCACCGCCCTGGAGTTCGAGGGCGGCGTCACGCTGCACGACGTGCTCACCGTGCTGCAGCGCTCGGAGCTCGTGACGCGCATGGCGGTCGAGATCGAGCGCTACATCGTCGAGCTCGGCACCGAGGGCCGCCTGATCGAGATGCAGCTCGAGGAGACGATGGTCGGCGCCGCTTCCGAAAAGGCGGCGCTCGTGCAGGACTACCTTGCGGGCTACTCCGACGAGGAGTTCGCCTCCGCGCTCGACCAGATGGGGCGGTTGGGTCATCAGGACCTGCTCGACTTCGGCCGTCTCGCCGAGCTGCTCGGGTATGACCGCAAGCTGAACACGCTCGACTATCCGGTCTCGCCGCGGGGCCACCGCATCCTGGGGCGCATCCCCAGGCTGCCGAAGCTGGTGGTGGCGGAGATCATCAAGGACGTCGGGGGTTTGGACGAGCTGCTGGCGGCGACGGACGCCGAGCTCGAGGCGATCGAGGGAGTCGGGGAGATACGGGCGAAGGACATCCGCGAGGGCCTTCGCCGCCTGCAGGAGATCAACCTCGTGGACCGTTATCTGCAGACGTGAACCCAGAGCGAAGGTCACTCCCGACCGGCTCGATCACAAAGGAGGACAGTCATTCCCATTCCCCAGGCAATCGAAGCGGAGCTGATGGAGGATCTCGACGTCGTAAGCGAAGTCGAGTGCATCGAGTTCGAGTTGGGGGACCACGTGGTCTATCCCCATCACGGCGCCGGCAAGGTCCTCAAGAAGGAGGAGATGGAGGTGCTCGGCGAATGTCGCGAGTACCTCACGATCAAGATCCTGCACAACGACATGACCGTCAAGGTTCCCACCGAGAACGCGGGGATCGCCGGTCTGCGCAGGGTGATCGACGAGGAGACCGTGAAGAAAGTGCTGGACGTGCTCCAGGACGAAGTCTCGGACATGCCCAAGAACTGGAATCGCCGGTTCAAGCACAACCGCGACAAGATCAAGACGGGCGATATCTACGAGCTCGCCGAGGTCGTGCGCAACCTCGCGCTGCGCGAGAGCGAAAAGGGGCTCTCCACCGGCGAGAAGCAGATGTTCACACGCGCCAAGAAGATCCTCGCCTCGGAGCTGATGTACGCGCTCGACAAGGACGAGGACGAGGCCGAAGGCTATCTCGACGAGCTGCTCGCCAACTCCGCGTCGAGCAAGCTGGCGATGGCCGAGTAGCGGGGCTCTCGCGCACGCGGCAGTTGACCCCTACCGCGTGCGCGACAGTCGTCCCTCCGTTCCCGTCGTGACCGTTGCCCTGATCGTCGCCGCCGGCCGGGGCGAGCGCCTCGGGGCGCCACAGCCAAAGGCGCTCGCCGAGCTTGCTGGCCGGCCTTTGCTGCAGTGGAGCATCGACGCGCTTCGAGGGGTTGCGTCGATCGATCGGATCGTGGTGGCGCTGCCACCGGGTGTGAGCGCGCCGGCGGGCACGATCGGGGTGCCGGGAGGCGCGGTGCGCTCGGAGTCGGTGCGCCTCGCGCTCGCCGCCGCCGGCCCGGGGGATCCGGTGCTGGTGCACGATGCCGCCCGCCCGCTGCTCACGCCCGAGCTGGCCGAGCGGGTGATCGCCGCGGCGCTTGCGGATGGGGTGGACGGCGCGGTTGCGGCGGCCCCCGTCACCGACACGATCAAGCGGGTGGCCGAGAGCAGGGAGAAGGGGGAGGAGGGGGGGAGGGCTCGCGTGCGCGACGCCGCGGTGGTGGAGACGCTCGACCGCGCGATGCTTTGGGCCGTGCAGACCCCGCAGGTCTTCCGCCGCGCCGCGCTGGAGCGGGCGCTGGACGTGCCCGACGAGGTGCTGGCGCAGGCGACCGACGACGCCTGGCTGGTGGAGTGCGCGGGGGGCCGCGTCGTCGTAGTGGAGGCGCCCCGCGAGAACCTCAAGGTGACCACGCCGCTCGACCTTGCGCTGGCCGAGCTGCTGATCGACAGTCGTCCTGCTTGAATCGCTGACAATGCTCACCGACTACCACCTTCATCTGCGCCCCGACCAGCTCGACGCGACCGCTGCCGAGTACTTCACTGCCGCCAACGTGGAGCGCTATCGCGAGGTCGCCGACGAGCGCGGGATCGCCGAGCTGGGCGTCTCCGAGCACATCCACCGCTTCCGCGAGGCGCTCGAGGTTTGGCAGCACCCATTCTGGCGGGAGAACGCGCTCGACGAGCTCGATGCGTACTGCCGCTTCGTGCGTGAGGACACAGACCTGAAGCTGGGGATCGAGGCCGACTTCGTCCCCGGGCGCGAGGACCGGATGGCCAACCTGCTGGAGGCGCACGACTTCGACTACGTGGTCGGCTCGGTGCACTTCCTGCGCGACGAGTCGCTCGACATGGAGGAGTACGACGTATGGAGCTCCACTCGCGGCGCGGAGGAGATCTGGCGGCGCTACTTCCTCACCCTGGGGGAGGCGGCGCGCAGCGGTCTGTTTGACATCCTTGCGCATCCCGACCTCGTGAAGGTGTGGGGCTCGGATCGCCCGCGGCCGGGGGGGGACCTGCGCCGTTACTACGAGCTGGCGATCGAGGGCATCGCGGAGTCGGGGATCGCGGTGGAGGTCTCCACGGCGGGCCTGCGCAAGCGCGCGCAAGAGATCTACCCCGCGCCGGCGTTCCTCGAGATGTGCGTGGAAGCCGGCGCGCCGGTCGCGCTCTCCAGCGACGCCCACCGCCCGCAGGACGTGGGGGCCGACTACGAGCGGGCGCTCGAGCTGTTGGAGCGCGTGGGCGTGCGCGAGCTGTGCCTGTTCGAGCGCCGCTCCCGGCGCCTTGAGCCGATCGGCGCGGGCGTACGATGAGCCTGAGCGGGATTGGCTACGACTGCCATCGCTTCGCCGCCGGGCGGCGGCTGGTGCTGGGCGGTGTGGTCATCCCGCACGAGCGTGGCCTGGAGGGGCATTCGGATGCCGACGTGCTCACCCACGCGGTGATCGACGCGCTGCTCGGGGCCGCCGGGCTGGGGGACATCGGCGAGCACTTTCCCGACACCGACGCACGCTACCGCGACGCCGATTCGCTCGAGCTGCTGCAGACAGTGCTCACGAGCGTGATCGCGGCGGGCTTCGAAGTCGAGAACGTCGACTGCACCGTGATCATGGAGGCGCCCAAGCTTGGTCCGCACCGTCGGGAGATCCGCGAGCGGCTTGCCCTGGCGCTGAATCTGCCGGTGGGACGCGTCAACGTGAAGGCCACGACGGGCGAGGGCATGGGCTTCGTCGGCCGCGGCGAGGGCGTCGCGGCGCTGGCGGTCGCCAGCCTGAGCGCTCGTTAGAGGCCGCTGTGGTTCGCCCACGCGCCGTCGGGCTGGCGCTGCCGCTCCGCTAGGGTTGGCGCGCGATGCGCGAGATCCGCCTGCACGACACCCGCAGCGGCGAAGTGCTGCCGCTGAGCCCGCGCGACCCCGGCCGTGCGGGCATCTATGCGTGCGGGCCCACGGTGTACAGCCGCATCCACATCGGCAACGCTCGCCCGTTTGTGGTGTTCACGCTGCTCAAGCGGTTCCTGGAGCACGAGGGCTACAAGGTGAATCTGGTCGTGAACGTGACCGATGTCAACGACAAGATCTACGACGCGGCGCAATCGCAGGGGCGTGCCAGCGCCGAGTTGGCTGCGGAGATGACCGCCCACTACAAGGCCGACACCGACGCCCTCGGCCTCGGCCGGCCCGACCACGAGCCGCTGGCCTCGCAGACGATCGGGCCGATCGTCGAGTACATCCAGGCGCTGATCGATCGCGGTCATGCCTACACCGTCCAGGGTGACGTCTACTTCCGCGTACGCTCCGACGACGGCTACGGCAGCCTTTCCCATCGCCAGCTTCAGAACATGGACCAGGGGGAGGGGGATTCGGACCCCGCCCACCTCGCCGAGCGCAAGGAGGATCCGCTGGATTTCGCGCTGTGGAAGTCACGCAAGGAGGGCGAGGACACCTACTGGGCCTCGCCGTGGGGGGACGGGCGGCCGGGCTGGCACATCGAGTGCTCGGCCATGGCGGAGCAGTTCCTCGGCGTTGGCTTCGACATCCACGGCGGCGGCTCGGACCTGCTCTTTCCCCACCACGAGAACGAGGCGGCTCAAACGCGCGCCGCCCGCGGCGCGGAGCTGGCGCAGATCTGGATGCACAACGGCATGATCCAGCTGACCGGGGAGAAGATGGCAAAGTCGGCCGGGAACATCGCCACGTTGCACGAGGTGCTGGGCGAGTATGGCCACGAGACGGTGGTGATGTATCTGATCTCCGGGCACTACCGCCAGCCGCTGGCGTTCTCCAAGGACGCCCTCGAGCAGGCGCACGCGAACGTCAAGCGGATCCGCGAGGCTGGTCGTAAGCTTGGCCCCGGGCCCACCAGGCCGGGCGATCCAGCCGAAGCGGGGAATCTCGACCGCTTCCGCCTCGCTTTCTTCGACGCGCTCGCCGACGACTTCAACACGGCGGCCGCCCTCGCCCAGCTCAACGAGTGGCTGCGCGCAGCGGGCTCTCTCGGCGCTAGGGGGGACGCTGACCTGCGTGAGATGCTCGGCGTGCTGGGGCTCTGCTCGCTGCTGGAGGCGCCCGAGCAGGCGCCGGCCGAGGTACGCAGGATGGCCGAAGAGCGCATGGCCGCCCGCTCGCTGCGCGACTTTGCGGCCTCCGACCTGCTGCGCGATCGGATCGCCGCGATGGGCTGGGAGGTCCGCGACGTGGCCGGCGGGTTCGAGCTGCTGCCGCTGTGATCGTCTACGGACGCAACCCCGTGATGGAGGCGCTGCGCGGTCGTCGCGCGCACACGGTGGGCGGGGTGTGGGCCACCTCCGGCGCCGCCCGGGAGCCGTGGTTGGAGGGAGTGGCGGTGCGGACGGCCACCCCCGAGGAGATCGCCCGGCGCTGCGGTGCGAGCGCCCACCAGGGGATCTGCGCGGAGGTGGGGGGCTACCCGTATGCCTCCGCCGACGAGCTGCTTATGAGTCGTGGTGGTGCCCGCGGCGACTCCGGTGGGCGCTTCGGCGGCGACTACGGCGGCAGCCCCGATGGTCCCCGTGGCGGCCCGGGTTCCGGAGGCCCCCATGGCGCCGGCGGGGGCGAGGATCCCCTGATCGTGGCGCTCGACCAGGTGCAGGACCCGCAGAACCTCGGCTCGATCTGCCGCACCGCGGAGTGCGTCGGGGCCACGGGGCTGGTGATCCCCGAGCGCCGCGCCGCCGAGGTCACCCCCGCGGTGTGCAAGGCCTCCGCCGGCGCCGTCGAGCACCTGCGGGTGGCGCGGGTGCGCAACCTGGCCGACTTCCTTGGCCTCGCGCAAAAGGCGGGCTGCTGGTCCTATGGTGCGAGCGCCGGCGCCGCCACGTCCTACGACCGCCCCGACTACCGCGGCGGGGTGGTGCTGGTGCTCGGCAGCGAGGGTCGCGGCCTGCGTCCACGCGTGGCGGGGGCGTGCGACGAGCTGATCGCGCTGCCGCTCTTGGGGCGGGTCGAGTCGGCCGGCGTCAGCGCGGCGGCGGCGGCGATCATGTACGAGATCTTGCACAATCGCCGTCGCGCCCTTGACAACGGGTCATAACTGTGCGACGCTCGCGTCTGTAACGCTGAACCTAAGCTTTAGCCGTGGTCGGTTTTGCGGTGCAGTGGATTGGTTTTGGAGCAGCAGGTGCAGTAGGTTTGATTTTTGCCGTGCCCGTAGTTCATTACTAAGTCGTCGATTTGAATAGTCGTTGGCGCCGGGGGAGGAGTGCGCCACTGAGCGATCCGGGCTGCTCTGCGCCCGAGAAAGGCTTGCTCGTGGCACGTATCTCCCGTAACCCTCAATCTGAGGTCAAGGTTGATGATGGTTTCCTGATCGCCCTCGCGAAGCAGGGCGACCGCACCGCCTACGACCGCCTCGTGCGCCGCTACCACGGCTTCGTGCGGTTGAAGGCCTCCTCCTACTTCCTCGCCGGAGGCGACTCCGACGACCTCATCCAGGAGGGCCTCGTCGGCCTCTACAAGGCGATTCGCGACTTCCGCACCGACCGCGAGTCGAGCTTCCGCAACTTCGCCGAGCTCTGCATCACCCGTCAGATCATCACCGCCGTGAAGACCGCGACGCGCAACAAGCACACGCCGCTCAACCAGTACGTCTCCTTCTCCGCCACGCCGGCCGGGGGCGGGGAAGACGTGCCCACGCTCGACCAGGTTCTGCCCGGTCCCGCGGTGCACGACCCCGCCAACCAGGTGATCTCATCCGAGGAGCTGCGCTCGCTGGTGGGCTGCCTCTCCACGGCGCTGTCCGAGCTCGAGAGCCGCGTGCTCTCGCTGTACCTGGACGGCTGCTCCTACGAGCAGGTGGGCGAGCACCTCGCCTGTGACACCAAGACCGTGGACAACGCCCTGCAGCGGGTCAAGCGCAAGGTGGGCGCCCACCTGGAGGCGCGGGCGGTCGCCGCTTAACGACCGAGGCCGCCCGTAGGCGGCCTCGGTGTGACCAGGATGGTGGTGTGCCGCGCGGTGCTACCGGCGGTGGTGGCGATGGCCGTGGGGAGCTTCTTCTTTTTCGGTTTTTGCTTCGCCTTCTCCGCTGCCCCGTTCTTCGCCTTCCTTTTCCATTTCGGTGGAGTTGGTCGATCCTTCCGAGGGGGTGGATGAGTTGCCCGGGGCTTCTTTCAGAGCCGCGGCCGGCGCCGGGCTCACGTTGACCGTGAACGTCTGGCTGGCCGTGCCCCCGTTGTCGGGACCGCCGGGGATGTACACGCGGAAGACGTTGGCCCCCAGGCTGAACACCTGGTAGGGGATCGAGAACGTGGCTTCCGGGGTGACCCTGCCCACCCGCACGACGTGGAAGCCCGTGCCGGAGGCGTTCTCGCGCTGCAGGTAGATCAGGTGACCGGGGCGGGTTGGCGTGGGGGCGACTTTGCCCGAGAACGTCACCACCTGTCCCTCCATCGCCGACGTAGTCGATGCTTCGGCGGTGAGCACATACCTCACGCCCTCGAACAGGACCGCCGAGGTCTTGCCGTCGCCCTGCACCTTGTAGTAGGTGCTGTTGACCGGCGTCTGCGCGGGGAATGTGTACGTGCCGGTGCTGCTGGTGTCGACCTGGGCGACCGGCGCGAAGCCGTGCTGGTGGAGCGTGCGCGCCAGCAGCGTCATCGGCTGGCTGGTGGTGACGCCCACGAGCGTTCCGCTGATGACCACCGACTGCCCGTAGAAGATCGGGTCGGGGGTCGCTTCGATCGTCAGTTCTTTGTTCTGCGCCTGCGAGATCTCATAGGTGAGCGGGCTCGACGTTTCGGGGACGTTGCGGCCCTGGCTGAGCACCAGCACGCGCAGGTTGGCGTCGCCGGGGACGAGGAAGGTGTGGGGGATCGTGTAGCCGCCACCCGCTTCCACCACCCCGTAGTCGATCCGGTGCCATTCGTTGCCGGTGAGCGCGTCCTGGCGCTGCAGCACCACTCGCGCGCCGATGTCCGCCGGGGTGACTTTGCCGGTGAACGTGACTTTGTTGGCGACTCCCGTCAGGATCTGAGTGCCTTCCGGCGGCCCTTCGAACGTCACCTGGGGGGCGACGCGGATGCTTCTGCCGACGCTTTCCGCGCCGTGGGAGCGCACACGCCACACGCCGTTGTTTTCGACGACGCTGCCGGTGAGCTGGAACTGGTAGGCGCCGCCGGCGCCGGTGGTGGTGCTTGCCTCGAGGGTGAACCCGGGGACGCCGGGAACCCGGCGGAAGAGCCTCACGATCTTCCCTTCCGTTTTCACGTTGCGGCGGCAGACGAGCTGCCCGAAGATCGTGGCCGATTCTCCGGCGGTGATCCGCACGGGCGAGTGGATGGTCACCCGGCAGCCGCCGGGACCGGGATGAAAGAACGCGGACGCTCCCGTCGCCGAGAGCGCCAGCGACGAGACTGCAACCGCGCACGCCAAAGCGATACCTCTCAGGCGCATGTGATCCTCCTCCTTCGAGTGGGTGGTCGTCGACTATTCAGGTGGGCCTCCCGCCGGTCCCAATCCCCCCGGTCGTGGCCGATCCCGCCGGGCTCTGCGGCTCGCGCTCCCGGTTGATCTTCGATTTACGACCCCAATAACCCGACGGTCTCGCAATCGATGCGGTGTCCCATCGCATGAAGTTTGGGACGTAGCTGTTTGAGTTTGTGGTGGAGCCGTGAAGTTTGGGACGCCGAGGTGTCAGCCGAGGTTGGGCGCTGCTGCGGGAAGGTTGAGGTTGGGCGCCGCCGCGGGAAGATTTTGCATGAGGCGCGTGAGGTTTGGGGTGGAGCGGTGTCTCAGGTGTGTCCGCTGGCATACCAGACGTAGCGCGGAAATCCGCTCTCGGGCCTGCCGATGGCGCTCCATCCTCCGTCGGCGGGACGAGTTCCGCGCCAGGCGCCCCTCCCCACGGGGCGGGACAAGGTTTCGGGGCGGCCCATCCTGGCGGGCCGCCCCGAGCCGTCCTGGGGCCGCGTCCCATCAGCTTGTCCCGCACATCCGACTCTTCCGTGTCTTTTCGTCTATCCGCGTGAAGAGGGCTTGCAGCTGGTGTCTAGTATGTCGTAAGGATGGTTGGGCGCCAGCCGCCGCCAGGGTCGTTCGGCCTTGGGAGCCGCCACGGCGCCCGCGGTGTGCCATGAGTCCAGGAATCCCCACCCGTCTGCTGACTACCCAGTCGGATGAGCGGCTGCTCGCGCTGGTCCGTGAGGGCCATGAGCGCGCGTTCGAGGCGCTGGTGCATCGCTATCGCAGGTCGCTGCTCGGCTACTGCCGGCGCCTGCGGCTGTCCGATGCCCGCGCCGAGGACATCGTCCAGCTCGCGCTGCTGAAGACCTGGATCGCAGTGCGGGAGGGCGCCGAGGTGCATGATCTCAAAGCGTGGCTGTATCGGGTGGTGCACAACACCGCCGTCAACGCCCTGCGCGACTCCGCCCACGAGGGCGAGCCGTTCGCGGACCCGGCGCATGCGCTGGAAGCCCATCCACCCCACCAACCCGTCGAGGACTCGCAGTTCGACCGGGGGCTCGCGATGCGCGAGGCGCTCGCCGAGGTAGCCGCGTTGCCGCCGCTGCAGCGCGAGGTGATCGTCCGCACCGCCGTCGCCGGTCACAGCCACGAGCAGGTGGCCAGCGACCTCGGCATCACCAACAGCGCCGTGCGCGGTCTGCTCTACCGGGCGCGCACGACGCTGCGCACTGCCATAACCGCACTCACCCCACCGCAGCTGCTCGGCTGGCTGGCGGGCTCCGACCAGGGTGGCCCGGCGCCCGAACGGCTCGCCGAGCTCGCGGGCGGCGGGGGTGCGGTCGGTGTCGGGGGAGCGGCTGGCGTCAGTGGGCTGCTGCTGAAGGGAGGCGCGGTGGCGCTCACCGTCGGCACCGTGATCACGGGCGCCGCGGTGGTGCACCTCACCGGGTCCACCCACGGCGACGGGCGCCGGCTGATCGCCGCGGCGGCGCCCACGGACCGCGCCGGCGCGGGCTCTGCTGCGGGTTCCGCCGCTGCCGGGGCGCATGCGGGGGCAAGCGACGGCGGGCTCTCCGACGCCGCGGCGGGCGCGCATCACGGCGCGTCCGGTCGCCGGGGCGGGCGTGGTGCGGGCTCCACGAGCGCGCATGGTCGCGCGAGGATCGACGCCGCCGGTGGGGGCCCCGCCGGCGCTCCCACCGCGGGTGGCGAGCGCGCACCGCGATCCACGACGCGGGTGACGGGCGACGCGCACCACAACGCGCCGGCGAAGGCGCCGGCTGCGCAGAGTCCGGCGCCAGGCTCGACCCAGGGGTCCGCTCAGGCCGGTGGTGGGTCTGGCGCGGGGTCCGGCCAGGGGTCCGGCCAGAGTGGGGGATCCGGCGAATCGGGCTCGGGCGGTCCCGGGGGTTCGGCCGCGGGCAACGGCTCCCCGAGCGGCTCCGACACCAGCGGCTCTTCGGGTAGCGCTTCGGGTGGCTCTTCGGAAGGGGGCGGCTCCGGCAGCGGCCAGTCGGGCTCAGGGTCCGGCGCGGGATCTGGGTCGGGGTCGGGGTCTGAATCCGGCACGGGCGGCTCCGGCGGCTCGGGTGGCGAAGGCTCCTCGAGCGGGTCGAGTGGCTCCAGTGGCTCGGAATCCTCGGGCAGCGAACAGTCGGGCTCGCTGGTGGGGACGGTCGTGCACGAAGTCGGCAGCATCCTCGAACACCTGCTGCACTGAGGCGGTGCAGCCCGTAGGATTGCTCACCGATGGCGAGCGCCGATGAGATGTTGAGCGTGGCGGGGCAGCGCGCGCGGGAGCTGGCGGTACCCGAGCTCAGCTCGCGGCCGCGCCGGAAAGTGGCGGTGCTGACCTGCATGGACACGCGGATCGATCCCCTTTCGATGCTCGGCCTGGAGCGCGGCGACGCGCACATCGTGCGCAACGCCGGCGGCCTGGTCACCGACGACGCGATCCGCTCGCTGAGCGCCTCCCAGCGGCTGCTCGGAACCGAGGAGATCGTCGTGGTGATGCACGAGGGCTGCGGGATGTGCGGCGCCTCGGAGGACGAGTTCGCGCGAGCGCTCGCTGCCGACGGCGCGCTGCCGACGTGGCGGCTCGGCGCCTTCCACGACCTCGAGGCGACTCTGCTTCAGGGTCTCGCCCGTCTGCGCTCCAGCCACGAGCTGCCCGAGCGCGAGCGGATTCGTGGCTTTGTCTTCGATCCCGAGACCGGGGCGCTGCGCGACGCTGAGAGCGGTGGCTCGCGTGAGCAGGCGGTCGGGCCGCGAGGGGCTACGCCGGGGTAGGTCCACCTGCTTCCGAGCGGGCTAGCGGTCGCCGTCGTGGGGCGCTCCAGGGCTTCGATCCATCGATAGGCTGGCCTAGAGCATCACTAGTGATTTGTTGCATCCGATAGTCGCTATAAAGCATCATAAGTGATTGGTATGTAGCGTAGGGGTGTGCTATACTCTGCATCGGATTAGATGTCTTGTTGATGCTAGCGTCCCTAACACATCGAAATCGATGCATCTAGACGAGCTCAAGACCGATGCCGCCGTCCTTGCCGAGCTCGGCCGGCGGTTGACGCGTCATCGCCTCGAGCGCAACTGGACCCAAGCCGAGCTGGCCGCTGAGGCTGGGATCGGGCAGGCGACCGTGCAGCGCGCAGAGCGGGGGCAGTCGGTGCAGATGACCTCGATGGTCAAGCTCCTGCGCACGCTGGAACTGCTCGGGGGCCTCGATGCCGCAATCCCGGAGTCGATCGACCTCCCGATCGCCCAGTTGGAACGCGAGCGGCGCGGGATCCGGCGGCGCGCCAGCGGTCGCAGCCGTCCCTCCGCCGATGGTCGGGACGATCCGCCTGCCGGCGGTCGCAGCCGTCCACGCGCGAGCGGCAGGGACCATCCGCCTGCCGGCGGTCTCGGTCATCCACCGGCCGAGCCCACCGACCGGCCGTGGACGTGGGGAGACGAGCCGGGTACGGCCGGATGACCGTCGCGGCGGTGACGCTCTGGGGGACGAGGATCGCGGCGGTGTCGATCGCTGCGGGTGCGCGCTACGCGACGTTCCAGTACGACCCGGCGTTCGTCCGCAGCGGCATCGAGATCGCGCCCGTCCGTATGCCGCTGCGCACCCAGCCCTACACCTTCCCCGGCCTACCGGCCGACGCGTTCAGCGGTCTGCCGGGATTGCTGGCCGACTCCCTGCCCGACCGTTGGGGGACGGCGCTGGTCAACGCCTGGTTGGCTTCGCAAGGGCGCGAGGAGGCGAGCTTCGACGTCGTGCAACGACTCTGCTACGTCGGCACCCGCGGCGTGGGCGCGTTGGAGTTCCAGCCTTCCCACCAGCCCGACGTCCCCGGCGGCACGGACCTGCAGGTCGAGGCGCTCGTGCGTCTCGCCAGCGAGGTGCTCGCCCAACGCGCTGAGTTCGTCGCAGAGCTGAGCGAGAATCCCGACGAGGAGGCGATGAAGGCGATCCTCGCCGTCGGCAGCTCCGCCGGTGGCGCGCGCCCGAAGGCGTTCATCGCTTACAACGATGCCACCGGCCAAGTTCGCTCGGGGCAGGTGCAGGTCGGCGAGGGCTTTCGGCACTGGCTGTTGAAGTTCGACGGGGTTGCACGTTCCGGCGACCACGGCCTCGCCGATCCTCAGGGCTGGGGCGCGGTGGAGTACGCCTACTCGAAAATGGCCCGCGCGGCCGGAATCGCCATGACCGAGTGCCGGCTGTTGGAGGAGAACGGCCGCCGGCACTTCATGACCCGTCGCTTCGACCGTCCCGACGACGGGGGCAAGCTGCACATGCAGACGGTGGGGGCGCTGGAACACGTCAGCTACAACGAGCCGGGTACCTGCAGCTACGAGCAGGTGCTGTTGCTGATCCGCCGTCTCGGCCTCGGGACGCCCGTCGTCGAGCAGCAGTTCCGGCGCATGGTGTTCAACGTCGTCGCACGCAACCAGGACGACCACGTCAAGAACATCGCCTTCCTCATGGATCGTGGGGGAGCGTGGTCGCTGGCTCCCGCCTACGACGTGATCTGGGCCTGGAAGCCCGGCAACCTCTGGCTGGACAGCCACCAGATGTCGATCAACGGCAAGCGCGACGGGTTCACCGTCGCCGACCTGCGCGCGGCCGCCCGCGTGGCGGGCCTCAAGCGTGGCCGTGCCGAGGCGATTCTCGCGGAGGTCAGCGCCGTCGTCGCGGGTTGGCGGGCGGTCGCAGACGAAGGCGGAGTCGACGAGTCGATGGCCGAGCAGATCGCCCGTTCGCACCGTCTGACGCTGCCGCGGCTCTGAGCTGCGGAGATCGCTCAGCGGCTCAGTGTGGCTTTTCGGAATCCGCCCGAGCGCGTGGTTATGATATCGGCCCTGACCCACGACACGCGGTGCTCGCGGCTGGCGCGTCTGAGTGCGGGCGCGTGCCGAGCTGGCTGGCACTGCGAAGGAGGATGCAATGGGAGTACCCGGGCAGGCCGATCGGCAGGAAGAGCAAGGCACGAGCCGTAACCGCGTCCTGCCGAGCGCAGCAAGCATTCAGAGTATTGGCGGACTTGTGGCGGTGGTGGTCGGTGTCCTCGCCGTAACCGTATTGGCTATCTCGACGATGGCTTTCATCGACAGCGACAAAGATGCGAACACGGTCATCCCCCTCTCCACGGCCGCCTTTGGCGTCATCTCGGCGATTGTCGGCGCGTATCTCGGGATCAAGATCGGCACCGATCAAACCAAGACGCTCGCCCAAGACGCCAGCCATGCACACGCCAGGCTCGCGGCCGTGCAGGGATTCGTTCCCGCCGATCAGCAGAAAGCGGCCCAGGAAGCCGCAGCGGAGGCCGTGAAGCCTCAGTCTGGGGCGGGATTGTAACCCCTCTTCTTCCGCCGGGGCGGGCGCTCAACGCTCGGGCGCGGGGTAGCAGGCCTCGCGCCCACGTGCGCTGGAACGCCACTCGCTCGCGCACCCCGCGCGGCGGGCCTCGAGTAAGGCTGTGTCCCCACGTGCGCCGCCGGGGTGTTCTCCAACGTGCGCGCAAGGTGCGGTAGCGTCTTCGCGATGAAGCTCGAGCATGCAGCCCACCCAGGGGCGCCCGCGTGATGTACATGAGCGGAGCGGCGTCCTCGCCGGCGGGTCCCGCCGAGGCGGAGGATGCGATCCGCCATCCGCCGGCGATTGCGCTTGCGCGTGTGGCGCAGATCCTGCGCTTCAGTCAACGCCAGATTGAGTTCGTGTTCCGCGCGCGGCGCGAGTGCGGCGAGGTCTTCTGCATGCAGGCGGGGATCGCGGGCGGGACGGTCGTCAGCAGTCATCCCGACCACGCTCGCTCGCTGTTCACCGCGCGGCCCGAGCACGTGCCGTCGCTGACGGCGGAGTCCCCGCTGCGCCCGATCGTCGGGTCGGGTTCGGTGCTGACCGCCAACGGCCCGCGTCATCTGCGCCAGCGCAAGCTGCTGCTTCCCCCCTTCCACGGCGACGCGATCGACAGCTACCGGCAGATGATCGGCGAGGCGACGGCGCGCGAGCTCGAGCGCTGGCCGATCGGGCGTCCGTTTGCGCTCGCTCCGCGGATGCAGGCGATCACGCTCGACGTGATCATGTCCGGCATCTTCGGTATCGAGGAGCGGCCCGCCCGCGGCACCGCCGAGCACCGTCTGCGCTCCACGATCAAGTACCTCACGCGCGCCTCCATGTCCTCGCTCGCGAAGGTCGGCGAGCTGACCAACATGCGCAGCGAGGAGCCCGTCGGGCTGATGCGCAGCGGCATCGCGCTGCTCGATCGCGCCACCTACCCGATCATCGCCGCGCGCCGGCGCGCCGAGGATCTCGCCGAGCGGGGAGACATCCTCTCGCTGCTGCTCTCCGCCCGCACCGAGGATGGCGAGCTGCTGTCGGACCGGGAGCTGCGCGATGAGCTGCTCACGCTCGTGCTGGCGGGCTTCGAGACGACCGCCAACTCGCTGGCGTGGACATGGGAGCGGCTGGTGCGCACGCCGGCGGCCTATGAGCGCTTGCGCACCGCGGTGCGGTGCGACGAGCGGGCGGCGGAGCACGTCGAGGCGGCGATCGTCGAGGGCATGCGCTGCCGTCCAGTCATCCCGATCGTCGGCCGCCGCGTCACAGTGCCGTGGCGGCTTGGGGAGTACGTCCTGCCGGCGGGCACGGCGGTCAGCATCAGCATCCTGCTCGTCCACCACCGCGAGGACGTCTACCCCGACCCCTTCGTGTTCCGCCCCGAGCGCTGGCTCGATCAAAAGCCCGGGACGTATGAGTGGCTGCCCTTCGGCGGCGGCACCCGCCGCTGCCTCGGCGCCGCGCTCGCGATGGCCGAGCAGCAGGTCGTGCTCCGCGCGATCGCCCAGCGCCTGGACCTCGAAGCCGATCGTCCCGCGCCCGAGCACGCCCAACACCGCAACGTCACGATGATCCCCGCGCGCGGCACGCGCGTCATCGTTCGCGGTCACGCCTCGTAGGCCGGAGCCGATGCATTCGGGTGCTCCAGCGCGAGCAGCATCAGCCCGACCCAGGTGTCGACGAGCGTTTCGTCGTCCACCTGGGCTGGGATCCCGAGGACGTCGCGCAGCAGGCGGGAGGAGAGGAGCGACCCGAGCCCGAGGGCGGCGATCGCCGCCGCCTCCTCGCTCGGGATCGGACGCGCCCTGCGTTCGGCGATCCAGGTGGCGAAGCCTTCGAATGTCGAGCTCACCAACTGGTCGACGGCGCTCCTCAGCAGCTGTGGCCGGTTGCGTGCTTCGGAGGCGAGGATGCGCAGTAGCTCCGACTCGCTGTCGAGCTCGGCGAGGATGTAGCGAGCCGTCAGCGTCAGTTCGGCTCTGAGGTCTCCCAGCGACCCGAGCACGTGCCGGATCTCGCGGAGCGCCCCGAGTCGCGCGAGCTGGCGCTCGATGCCGGCGGCGAGCACCGCTTCCTTGCTCGCGAAGTGGTGGTAGATGCCACCCGCTCCCGGCGTGAGTCCGACGGCGGCCTCGATCTTGGCGATGCTGGTGGCGGTGTAGCCGTGTTCGCTGAACAGGCGCATCGCCTCGTCGACGATGCGCTCGCGGGTCGTGCCCGGCGTGGGCTTGTCCGAGCGCTTGCCTGTTGTGCTTGACATCGGCCTGACTAAGTATACACTTAGTCGAAGTCAGTTGCTGGTGGGGAGGAGCGAAGTCGATATGCAGAGCTGGTCAGTGGCTACAGAAGGAGATGTATTGATGTCCGATGCCGGGTTTCTCCCAGATGCACCTGACGCAGCGCGCAAGGGCGACGGCATCGGCCGTGGTCGCCTGCGGCGCACCGCTCCGCTGGTTGGGCTCACCGCGCGCACCGCCGGCGAGGCGGTCGTGGTGGGGCTGCGCAGCAAGCTCACCGGCGCGGACACCACCGAGTTTCACGTCCGCACGGCGGAGCGCTACGCCGAGCTACTCGGCCGCTCCAAGGGCGCGCTGATGAAGGCCGGTCAGATGCTGTCGCTCACGTCGCTCGGCCCGGCGGTGGGTGAGGAGTTCCAGGCGACCTACCGGGCGGCGCTGACGCGGCTGCGCAACGAAGCGCCGCCGATGGCGCCGGGGCTGGCGCGGGAGGTGCTCGAGCGCGAGCTCGCCCGCTCCGCCGAGAGCGCGTTTGCCGAGTTCGACTGGGAGCCGCTCGCGGCGGCATCGATCGGCCAGGTGCACGCCGCCCGGCTGCACGACGGTCGCGACGTCGCGGTGAAGATCCAATATCCCGGGGTGGCGGCCGCCATCCGTGCCGATCTCAAGAACAACGAGCTGCTCGCCACCTTCCTGAAATTGATCACCGGCCTATCCGCGAGGAAAATGAGCTTCGACCTCCGGGGAGCGGCGCAGGAGATCGGCGAACGCATCACCGAGGAGCTCGATTACCGACTCGAGGCAGCCAACCAAAGCGAGTTCGTCGAGCTCTACCGCGGGCACCCATTCATCCGGATCCCGCGGGTGATCGACGAGCTCAGCGCCGATCGGGTGCTGACCCAAGAGCTCGTGCGGGGCAAATCCTGGAGCGAGGCGCTGGCTGCCGACCAGGAGCTGCGCAACAGCTGGGCCGAGGCGATCCACCGCTTCACCTATGGCTCCTACCACCACTTCTACGTGTTCAACGCCGACCCCCACCCCGGCAACTACGTCTTCCACGAGGACGGCAGCGTCAGCTTCCTCGACTTCGGCTGCGTCAAGCGCCTCGAACGCGAGCAGGTCGAGTCGCTGAACATGGTCATGCGCGAAAGCCTGCGGGGCGACGTGCAGGAGACGTGGCGAGTCAGCGTGGAGGGCGGGTTCCTCAAACCGTCGGGCTCGCTCACCCCCGATGAAGCCTTCGCCTACTGGCACAACCCGATTGAAATGTATTGGGGTGAGCAGCCGTTCACCGTCACACCGGAGTACGTGTCGAGGCTGATCGAACTCCGCTATTCGCCGACCAGTCCCTTGGCGAACGTATATCGCCACCTGGTCGCTCCCGTCGCGTACACGATCATGAGCCGCATCGACATCGGGGTGATGTCGCTGGTCGCCGAGCTTGGCGGAACGACCGATTGGGCGGCGATCGCCGCCGAGTACTTCGAGGGTGCGGATCCCGCCACTCCCCTGAGCAGAGCCGACCACGCCTACCGTGAGCAACGCCGAGCGGAGCGCAGCCATGCCTGACTGGACGGCCTGGCCGTTTCCCACTGAGGACCCCTATCCCGCCTACCACGCCGCCCGCGCTCAGGCCCCCGTCCAGTGGAACGAGCGACTCGGCGCTCATCTCGTGCTCTCGCACGAGCACGCGGCAGCGGTGTTGCGCGGCCCCGAGTGGAGCTCTGACCCGCGCAACAGCCCGCAACTGCTCGCCTCCCTCGGCGGGCCGGGACCTGGCTCTGAGATGTGGAGCGAGTCGCTGCTGATGAGCGACCCGCCGACCCACACACGGCTGAGGAGCGCCGTCAACCGCTTCTTCACCCCCCGCGCGGTGCAACGGATTCGCGGGCGCGTCGCCGCGATCGTGGACGCGGCGTTTGCGCCACTGGCCGATGGCGAGCCGATCGAGCTGATGAGCGAGCTCGCCTACCCGATCCCGCTCGCGGTGATCGCGGAGCTGTTCGACGTCGGCCTCGAGGGCGCGGAATTGATTCGCGCAGAGACCCCGACCCTGGCGCGGATGCTCGAGCTCGACCCCACGCCCGCGGAGCTCGAAGCGATCGGCACGGCGGCGATGACGGTGATGCTGTTTCTCGTCCCGATCGTCGCCCAGCGCCAGCATGATCCGGGCGAGGACCTCCTGAGTGCGCTGATCCATCCCGCCGACGGCGGCGTCGCGCTCGAGACCGACGAGATCGTCACGATGTGCCTGCTGCTGCTCGCCGCAGGCCATGAGACGACCTCGAACCTGATCGGCAACGGCACGCTCGCGCTGTTCGAGCACCCCGATGAGCTCGACTGGCTGAGGCGGCACCCCGACCTATCCGCTCCAGCCGTCGACGAGCTCCTGCGCTATGACAGCCCCGCCCAGGTTGCCTCTCGTATCGCTCTGGAAGATCTCACGCTCGGCGGGGTGAAAGTGCGCAAGGGCCAGCAGGCGCTCGTCGTGCTGGGCGCCGCCAACCGCGATCCCGCGCGCTTCGTCGACCCGGACCGGCTGGACCTGGCGCGCAGCGGATCGTCGCATCTGGCCTTCGGCAACGGCCCGCACTTCTGCGTCGGCGCCGGTCTCGCCCGACTCGAGGCGCAGGAGACGTTCAACTGCCTCGCGCAATCGGCATTGCGACCAGAGGCGCGCAGCTGGTCGCACCGCCGGGAGCACTCCCGCACCTTCCGGCGGCTGCAGAGCTTGCGCATCGGCAGTCAGTCGCTCGATGCAACGCACACGCTCGACGCCTTGCCCATGCGGTAGGCGAGCTCCGGGCCGAGCCCGGGTCCATTGACTGATTGGTGCCGAGTCGGGGACCCGCAAAATAACGTACGGTGTAATCGTTGGAGCCGAACGATACGCAGGGAGCTTTGGCGCATGGCCCGATACACCCCATCTCTGTACCCCCGCGAACGGCGCTACAACCCATTCATCCGCGAGCAGAAGCTGACCGTGCTCGGCCTGAGCCTGCATGGCGGCCGGATTCTCAGCGCACTGGAGCTTCCCTGGTTCACTCTCCTGCCGCCCCGAGGCTTCGGCGTGCTCACCACGATTGGCCGCAAGACCGGTAGGCAGCGGCGTAAATGCGTCCGTGTGGCACGGCGCGGTGACCGCGTGTACATCGTGTCGATCGGCGGGCCCGACATGCTTTGGCTGAAGAACATCCAGGCCAACCCCCACGTTTCCCTGCGGATTCGTGGAGGGACGTTCGCGGGCCGAGCACGAACGCTGACCGACCCGCTGGAGTCCGACCATGCTAGGGATGCGTACTGCGAGTCGGCGCACGCCGTCGACTACATGGCGTGCCTCAACTGGCGCAAGGGACGCCCGACGCGCGCGCGGATCAAAGACCTGACCCGTGGCTGGTTCGAGGAGGGCGTTCCGCTCGTCGTCGAGCTCGATCCAGGCTCGGGCCGTGCCGGCGCCTGATCGTGCCGGCAGCTGATCGTGCCGGCGCCTGATCGTGCCAGCGCCTGATCGTGCCAGCGCCTGATGTAACACGCGGGTGGGATCCGGCTACGCCGAGCGCGCGTTCATCGCCGCGTCGCACCCGCGCGCCTCGGCGAATGTCACGAGGCGCCCGCGATCCTCGTCCCACAGCTTGAGCGCCACGGCGCGCACGGCGTCCCACAGGTGGAGCGTTGGCACCTCCTGGAAGATCGCGTTCTCATCGTGCGCGCGGCGCAGGTTGTAGTTGGGGATGCGCGCATTGAGGTGATGGACGTGGTGGTAGCCGATGCTCCCCGTGCAGAAGCGCAGCGGCGCCGAGAGCTTCAGATACGAGCTGCCCCGCAGCGCTGCGTCTCTGTAGTTCCACTCCTCGCCGCTCTCCCAGTAAGCGTCCTCGAACTGGTGCTGGACGTAGAACAGCCAAATGCCGATCGAGCCGGCGAGCAGCGCCGGTGGCCCGCACACCAGCAGGTAGTCACGCCAGCCGATCGTCGCACACAGGAGGCCCACGATCGCGACGAGCGCCACGTCGGTCGCGAGCACGCTGCGGCGCATACGCGGACGGGCATCGCGAGCGACGATGCGCGGCCCGATGATCATTGCGACGATCGGCCCCAAGCCAAACATGATGAGCGGGTTGCGCAGCAGGCGGTAGCCCAGCCGGCCACGCCACGGCAACGCGCGGTATTCCGTGACGGTCAGCGTGCGAACGTCCCCGGTGCCGCGGCGATCGAGGTCACCGGAGCTCGCGTGGTGGACCGCATGGTCGTGGCGCCAGCGGACGAAGGGTGAGTACAGCAACAGGCCCGTGGCGATCCCCAGCCAAGCGTTGGCGCGCCTCGATGGCAGGAAGGACCCGTGCGTGCAGTCGTGGAAGACGATGAACGTGCGCACCAGGAAGATCGCCGTGGGGACCACGAGGGCCAGCGTCAGCAGGTATGACACTTCGAGCGTCAGGTACATCGCGACCGACAGGCCGAGATACGGCGCGACCGACGTGGCGAGGCACAGCAGCGCCCGCGGGCGGTTGGCCTTGGCGTAGGGGGCGAGCTGCTCGCGCCACCTGCGGTGGTCCTCCGGCGACTCGTGGCCGGCGGCGAGGTCGTGCGGCCCTCGGCCCGCGGTGCTGCCCGCCGATGTCGCCGGTTGGGCCAGGGCAGTCACGGTCCGAACGGTACTGCATACGGCCCCGGGAAAACTACGTGTTGGGCGGGTCTTCCGCGAGCATTTCTTCAACGGCTCTGACAAAGCGCTCGCTGAGCTCCATGAGCCTTGTCGCCTCCTCGGTGGAGAAGTGCCCGGCGTCGTAGTCGGTCGCCTCCCGTGCTCGCTGGCTGGCCCGGGCTTCTCGCAACAGCTCTTGATCGAAACGCCCCGCATCGACATACGACTGCTGGAAGAGGTTCCACACGCCGCGGTGGGTCTTCGCCGAGCGATCCGACTCGCTCAGTGCCGCTCGGGCCGCATAGAGCATCGCGTAGTAGGCAAATACCACCGCCTGCCCCGGAAACTCACTGCTCAACAGCGCGCGACCGGCGGCAAGCTTCTCACGTGCCTCTGTCATGAACTCCGTCGAGCGAGGGCTCACGGCTCTCCCGCCAGCACAATCTTGTCGCGATCCACCTCTTGGATGAAGAACGACCGGACCTCGCGCCGACGGTTCAGCCACGCTCGATCCCACACCTGGATCGAGAAGGGCACTGGATCTGCCCCCGTCTCTTCGGCTATCTCATACAGGAGCTTGTCGGCACGAAGCAGATTGTCCCATCGCTCGCCCGGTGCGATCACCAGCAGATCGACGTCCGAGTCGGGTGACGGTGGCTCGGCCCGCGCGCGCGAGCCGTACAACCAGACGGACTGGGCCCGAAGTTCCTCGCACAGGCGCGGGACAAGGGCGTCGATCAGCAGTCGCTGGTCGTTCGTCAACGTCACGTCAGCAA
The DNA here is from genome assembly GCA_035948945.1 of Solirubrobacteraceae bacterium. Lineage (GTDB taxonomy): Bacteria > Actinomycetota > Thermoleophilia > Solirubrobacterales > Solirubrobacteraceae > Palsa-744. The sequence continues at coordinate 4,231 of DASZIQ010000087.1, read as the reverse complement.
GCGCTTGCATCGACTTCAAGGTTACCTCTGCCGTCTCATGCCCCCGTGTCCGCCTGCGGGTCGAGGCGTGACATGCGCACTGCGACGTTCAGCTGCGAGGCGGCGCCGTCGCCGGGTCGACGTGTTGGTGCTATGCCCGCGCGCCCGCCTGCGGGTCGAGGCGTGACATGCGCACTGCGACGTTCAGCTGCGAGGTCGCGCCGCCGAGGTACAGGCCCTTCACCGGGGGCACGTCGGCGTAGAAGCGGCCGTGTCCGATCTTCACGTGGGTCTCGCCCGCGAGGCGGCGGTTGGTGGGGTCGGCGCCGACCCACACCGGCTCGCCGTGGGCCGCCGGGTTTGAGTCCCCGGGCAGCAGCACCTCCAGCCAGGCGTGGGTGTCCACCTCCACCGAGTCGCCGCTCCCGTCGGCCGGCGCGGCCCACAGGTAGCCCGACACGTAGCGCGCCGCGATCCCGCGCCGGCGCAGCAGCACCAGCGAGAGGTGCACGAAGTCCTGGCACACCCCCGCGCCGGCCTGCAGCAGGTCGCGGACGCTCGAGCCCACGTAGGTGACTCCCGGGCGGTACTCGAAGCGGTCGGGCACCGTCTGGCACAGCCGCTGCACCGTCTGCAATGGGCTGTCGGCGTCGAGCTGCTCGTCCAGCTCCGCGAGGCCCTCGATCGCGGGCTGGTCCTGCCACGGCAGCGCAAACTCGCCCGCGGCGTCCTGGTAGGAGCCGCTCCGCAGGCTTGCCCACGAGCCCGCGGGCGGGGTCGAGGGCTCGGAGGTGACGACCCGTGCGCGCACATCGATCGTCAGCCGGTCGTGGTCGGTGGGGACGCCGAACTCCAGCACCTCGGTGCCGAAGTAGTCGAGGTGGCGGCTGACGCGCGCCTCGGGGTCGATGCGCGTGTGGAACTCGTCGCAGCGCTGCGAGGAGGTCGTCGCCGGGCGTACCCGCAGCGCGTTGAGGTTGTCGGTCACGGCGGCGCCGTAGCGGTACTCGGTCAGGTAGCGGATCGCGAAGTGCAAGTCCCGTTCACCTCTCCTGCCCGTCCACATTGCTCGGGCCCCTGGACGAGCGGCGGATCGCGAAGCGCACCGCTCCTTCACCTCCGCTCCCCGCTGGGGTCGCCCCGGCGAAGTAGCGCTCCGCCACGTCCTGGTCGAGGCGGGCGAGCTCCTGCTGGGTGCGCTCGCAGATCCCGCTCAGCTCCGCTCCTTCGGGCAGCGCGCGGCGCTGGAAGTCCAGATCGGCCGCCAGGCGGCTGACGCGCAGCACCGGCTTGGAGTTGCGCGGGCCCGCGTCGGCGGCGGTGAACACCTCGTGCAGCGTGTCCACGCACGCCGCCACGCTGTCGGGGTAGGCGCGCTCGAACAGCAGGAAACGAGCCACGGGCTGGGCGTTGGGCGGCGCGGTCACCGCGCGCAGGTAGGCGTGGAAGCCTCCCACCGCCTGCAGCAGGATCAGCGCGTGCCCGTCGCCGGGGGTCGCCTGGCCCGGGGGCAGCGCGATCCGCAGCATTCGCAGCACCATGTCCGCGACCTCGATCATGCCCCCCGCGTCCAGGAAGCACTTCGCTTCGTCGCGCAACATCGAGCGGTCGGCCACGCCCCATATCAGCGCCGTGCGCTGCTTTACGTACTGCGAGGCGAGGTAGGGCCCCGCCGGCGCTGCCCGGGTGGGCGGGGCGGGCGGGCCCCAATCAACCCCCCCGCCGCGCAGCCCGAGCGCGGTCGTGTTGATCGCCTCCCACATCTCCGCGCTGATCACGTCGCGCACCGTGCGCGCCCCCTCACGCGCGCGCTCCACGCTCGCCAGCATCGAGCCCGGCCGCCGCGCGTCGAGCGTCAGGCCGCCGAGCGCCCTGCCGTTGCCGCCCGTCTTGCCGTCGAGCTCCGTGTCCCCGAGCATCGCCAGCAGCCCGTGCGAGCCGAAGCTGACGCCCGGCACGCGATCGGAGGCACCCTGCAGCTCGGCCTGGAAAACCGCCTCGACGGCGCGCGCGGTGAACTCGGCGCGCGCCAGGTTGCGACCCAGCCAGTACAACTCGTGGGCGATCCTGGCGAGCATCGGCTATCCCCGTTCCGGGGGGAGGAGGTCCCGCGCGGCCGGCGTTGGTGGGTGGCTCGGCTGGGAGCTGGCAGGGTCTGACGGGGTGGCGGCGTGGCGGTCCGGCTGCTCGCCCAAGGGGCCGCGTCCCGAGGGGAGGAGGGGGGAGGGGTTCTCGCGGCGTGCCTGTTGTTGCTGTTGCTGCTGGCCGGTCCACTCGCCGTAGCGCAGGTCCGGCAGCGCCGGCGGCTGCGTGTCGGCGATCGTCGGCCCCGCCTGGTCGGCGTCGTCGCCGTCCTGCAGCACCCACGTGTCCTTCGAACCGCCGCCGCGCGACGAGTTGACGATCATCGACCCCTCCTCCAGCGCCACCCGCGTGAGGCCGCCGGGGACGATGTCGATGTGCTCGCCGAACACGGCGAACGGTCGCAGATCCACGTGGCAGGGCCGCAGCCCGCCCTCCGCGTCCACCGTCGGGACGGTCGAGAGGCGCACGAGGTCCTGTGCGATCCACCGTTCGGGGTGCCCGCGGATCACCTCCCGCATCCGCTCCAGCTCCCGCTCCTCGGTGTGCGGGCCAATCAGCACGCCGCGGCCCCCCGACTCGCCGGTTGGCTTCACCACCAGCTGCTCCAGGCGGCCGAGCACGTGCTCGAGCACTTCTGGGTCCGACAGCAGGTAGGTGCGGACGTTCTCGAGGATCGGCTCCTCCGCGAGGTAGAAGCGGATCATCTCCGGCACGAAGCAGTAAATCGCCTTGTCGTCCGCCACTCCGGTGCCGAACGCGTTGGCGATTGCCACGCTGCCCGCGCGGTAGGCCCGCACCAGCCCGGGCACCCCCAGCAGCGAGTCGGGCCTGAACTCCAGCGGGTCGACGAAGTCGTCGTCCAGGCGCCGGTACACGGCGTGCACGCGCTCCAGTCCGCGGGTGGTGCGCATGTACAGCACGTCGTCGCGCACCACCAGGTCGGAGGCCTCGACCAGCTCGACGCCCATCTGCCGCGCGAGAAAGGCGTGCTCGAAGTAGGCGGGGTTGGCGGGGCCGGGAGTCCACACCACCACCGTCGCCTCGCTCTCGGCCGACGGTGCCACCGCGCGCAGCGCGCCCAGCAGCAGCTGCGGGTAGTGGTCGACCGGGCGCACGCGGTAGGACGCGAACAGCTCGGGCACCAACTGCGCCATCGCGGCGCGGTTCTCCAGCACGTATGAGATGCCCGAGGGGATCCTGACGTTGTCCTCGATCACCTTCCACGCGCCGTCGCTGTGGCGCACCAGGTCGCAGCCCGCCACGTGCGTGTACACGCCGCCCGGGGGCCTGATCCCGTGCACCGCGCGCGCGAAGTGCGGGCAGCCCGCGACCAGCCGCCACGGCACGAGGCCCTCGCGCACGATCTCGCGGGCGTGGTACACGTCGTCGACGAAGTGGTTGAGCGCGCGGATGCGCTGCGCGAGGCCGCGCTTGATCTCGCGCCACTCCTCGCCGCTCAGCACCCGCGGCACGAGATCCAGCGGAAACGGCCGTTCCTTGCCGGGGTGGGTGGGGCCGTCGTCGCCCTCGCCGCCGGTCTCGAACGTGATCCCCTGCTGCATGAACACCGCGTCGCGGCGCCTGCCCGCCTCCAGCAGGCCCCTCGGGCCCGAGGCGCTCCAGCTCGCGCACCAGCGCGGCCGCCGCCGGGCGCGGTGTGCCGTCGAGCTCGAACAGCTCGTCCAGGAATGGCGCGCGCGGGCGGTAGCCGGCGGCAGGGGGCGTGCTCAGTGTTGGGCTCACCGCGGGATTCTCCCGCGAGCTCTGTGCATCGGCCTTCGACTGGTGGAGCAATCGAGAGGGTTGCGGCTGCTCAGCTGTCGCAATGGGTGAGTCGTCGGGTCTGTGGTTGTTCACTGTCGCAATGGAGTGGTCGGGTCTGTGGTTGTTCGGTCGTGGCGGTGGGTGGGTCGCCGGGCTTTGTGTGGCTCAGCTATCGCATGGCGCGCGCGAGCGCTCTGTCCTGGTCTTCTGAACTCGCCTCCTTTATCGCCATACGCGACCCCGCCGGCGGCCCCGGAGGGCTGGAGCTATACCCAGAAGTTGTGGATGCGCGTGAAGAGGAAGGCGGCGTACCTTCCCGGTTGATGAAGACCGATGCCGGTGATGGCCGGCAGGAAGGCACGCCATGTCAGATGTTCGCAGGCTCCCCGTTGGGGAGGACGAT
>DASZIQ010000086.1:0-11779 GCA_035948945.1 Solirubrobacteraceae bacterium | reverse complement strand
GTTCGAGCACCTCGGCGCGCGTATATATCCCGACATGTTCTCGCTGGCGCAGGCGCACAAGGCGTTCGACGCCGAGGGCCGCATCGCCGACCCTCACCTGCAGGACCGCTTCGACACGCACATCATCAACTTCATGGACCTCGTGGAGGCGTCCAAGCACTACCCGTGCATCAAGCGCCACTGGGTGGAGTACCTGGGCGAGCGCCCGGAACCGGCGATCGACCGGGTGCAGTGATCGTCGGAGGCTGGAGGGCTGGGGACGATCGGGGGCGCACTGAAGTCGGGCATCGTTCCTCCTTGGTTATCTGCGGTCGTGCTTGCGGAGGCCAGCACCTCACCGCCTAAGTGACGGTCAGGCGGGCTGCCACAGCTCGATGCGATTGCCCTCGGGATCGGTGACCCAGCCGAATCGACCGACACCCTCCATGTCCTGCGTCTCCTCAGCAACCTCGGCACCCTTGGCCCGCAATTGCGCGAGCATCGCATCCAGGTCTCCGACCCGGAAGTTGATCATCACCTGTTGCGCGCGAGACCCGAAGTAGTCGGTCTCAGACTCGAACGCCGCGAACACCGTCGGCCCGGCAGCCTGGCGCCACAGGCCGTTCTCATCAGCGTCCAAGCCCAGGCAATCGCGATACCACGCTCCCAGAGCCACCGGGTCGGCAGCACGCATGAAATGCCCACCGATTCCAAGCACACGCTCCATCTCGTCATCTTGCCAGTTCGGCGATTCGGGGGTTGACCTCACCCCACAAACCCCTTTGCCCACAGGGTTCCCGTGGAATCAATCGTCTAGTGATGGTGCGGGTGTCCGCGTACCGTGCGCCAGCTCTCGCGGGTGATGCGCAGGATCACCCCGGTCATGGCGAGACCGATGATGGGATCGAGGATCGGGGCGCCGGCCGCGATTGCGATGGCGCTGGCGATAACGGCGAGCGAGACGTATGCGTCGGCGCGGGCGTGATTGCCGTCTGCGATAAGCGCGGGGCTTTTCAGCCGATGTCCAGCGCGCGTGCGTACCAGCGCCGCGAGCCAGTTGCCGGCGAACCCGATCGCTCCGGCGAACCCGAGGGCAAGCAGATGACCGGGAGTGGATGGCTTCAAGAGCCGCAGGATCGACTCGTACCCGGCGACGCACGCCGATATGAAGATCGCCGCCACAACCGCCAGCCCGGCTAGGCGCTCGGCGCGCTGGGAGCGCAACGCGAACGCGATACCAAGCGGGATCGCGGTCAGAGCGTCCCCGCCGTTGTGGATCAGATCGGCCAGCAGCGCCAAGCTGCCGCTGAGCGCGAACACGACCGCCTGCACCGCGGCCGTGACAGCGAGGATGGCGAGCGCGAGCGCGACGACCCGGACGCCCTCGCGGGAGCGCTTGATGCTCTCGTCCACGAGGCCGTGAGAATGCTCATGCTCATGCTGGTGGTGATGGCCGTGCGGGTGCTCATGCCGATCGTGGTGCTCGTGCGGCCTGGTGTGTGGGTGGGCGTGACGCAACTCGCCGTGACGGTGCAGATCCCCGTCGACCAGTTCATAGGCGGCAGATCCCAAGGTCACCTCTCCGTTGCGCGGGCGCGCATAGTTGGCGTCGAGCGGTAGCGTTTGGACGCGATCACGGCCCAAACCGCTTCGGCTACGCCGAAGGGCCAGGTGCCCTCGAGGAAGCCGTAGACGCTCGAGGACGTACACCCGCAAGCGAACGCGGGGATGAACCCTCGGCCGCGTCGTTCAAGCGCATACACCAGGACCATGAACGAAACGGCGCAGGCACCAAAGAGCGTCAGCACACCGAGAAGTGTGCCAGCACGATCATGCTCTTGGTCTTGAGCCCGCGGCGGGCTCGGAGTAGCCTCCGGTGCGTGCCTGGTTGATGTTGACCACTCCCGTATGCGGCCTATCCTCGTCCGCCTCCCTGACGGCGCATTACCCGCTGCCCGTCTACCACGATCAGAGAGGATCACCCTCATGAGCGAGAGCACCGACATAGGCCTGCTGCACCGGACCTGGGAGGCGATGAGCGGCGGGGACCTGAGCGTCTTGGAAGGGGCGCTCGATCCGGACGCGCAGTGGCTCGGCGTCGAGGACGGGCAGATATTCGAGAACCGCAAGATGATCCTCGCCATCATGAAGCGCAACCTCAAAACGGGGTTCGCCGGTCGGATCGAGGAGACGATCGAGGTCGGCGGGCGGATCGTCGTGGCGTTCTGTCCCGATCACCCCCGAGACGACGGGCGACCGCTGGATCAGGGCATCGCCTATGTCGTCGTGACGATCCGCGACGAGCGCGTGATCGAGCTGAAGGGCTGCGCCGACCGCGCTGCCGCCATGACCTACGCACAGACCGGCGTGAGCGGCACGGGGTAAGCCCACTTCTGTGACGTTCAGCGCGCCTTCAGCTCAGGTATGCACGACGACGCTGCGGGTGAGGGTCATCGCCGCGCCGTGCTGTGGGGTGACCGTGACCTTCACCGTCAACGCCAGCCTCCGGTGGCGGCGCAACGCGGCCTTGCCGTTGGCGTTCAGCGGCACGGAGAAGGACACGCTGCCCGCCTGTAGCGAGCTGCGGACAAGCCGCCCGACCCGCTTCTGCGCAGAGTGCCCGGTCTTGGCGAGCGAGCCGCCAGCGGCAAACAGACTGACTACCAGTCGCCCGCCCGCGCCGGCCTGGGACACCTTGACCTGACCGCGCACCGTCGATCCGCGCTGAGTGGAGGCGAGCTTGAGCGCGCCCAAGGGCGAGCTGTGGCCGGGTTCGCTCGGCGTCGTTGGAGCGCTCGGCGTTGTGGTCGTCGGTGTGGTTGTAGTCGTCGTGGTCGGGGTTGTGTTTGTGGCGGCGCCTTCGACCACGATTTCGTATTTGGTGTATTCGGGCCATAGCGTCGAGCTTTCGAACTTGTAGGTCCCAGGCTGTTCGAACTTGCACTTGCCTTCCCAGCCGGTCATGGCGCTTGTAGGCACCCCGGTGCAGGTCGGCGCCGAGCCCGTCCATACAACGGTCGCCGCGGTGCTGGCTTTGTCGGTGAACATGACTTCACCGCCGGTGGCGATCGTGACCTTGCTCGCGGGCGAACTCGAGCCAGGTGTAGCCCAGCACGGCCAGTTGGCCTCGACGCAGTTCTGGTTGACTTCGAGCTTCGCTTCAGACGGCGCGGCAGCAAGCGCGGGCAGCACCGCGACCGCCGCCCCGATCAATGCGGCCAGGGCGAGGAGCACAAGCAGGCGTGGTCTGAAAACGCTGAGAGGCTTCATCGCACGACCACGCTTCGAGTGAGGGTCATAGCCGAGCCGTGTTTGGGTGTGAGCACGATCTTAACGGTCAACGTGAGCTTGTGGTGAGTCTTGAGCGTGTGCTTCGCCTTCGAGCTCAAGGTCAGCGAGAACGTGAGCTTGCCCGCATGTAGCGAGGAGCGCAGGAACTTGCCGAGGGGAGCTGCGGCGCCTTTGGTGAGCAGCTCGATCTGAAGCTGGCCTTCAGAGCCAGCCGAGGAAACAACCAGAGATCCGTGCACGACTGCGCCGTGCTGAGTGGACGTGAGCTTAAGCGACCCGAACAGCGGGCCGGGAGCCGGTTCGGTCGTTGGTTGACCAGATGGCGAGCTGGAGGTTGTGGCGGTGGGGTTGCCGCCGGTAGGCGTCGGCGTTGGTGAGGGTTCTTTCGCGGGGGATTCTTTGGTCGGTTCTTTGGTCGGGGGAGACGTCGTTTTGAAGCTGTGGTCGAGACCTTCGGCAGGTCCCTGGTTGTTTTTGGCGACAAGCCGAAAGTGGTATTCTGTGCTGGGGGTCAAGCCTTTGAGCGTGGCAGAGACACCCTGATTGCCTGCGCTCGCCGAGATGATCGCTTTTTCGGTCGTTTGACCGTAGCCGGTGCCGGTTCCGTATTCGAAGAAGTATTCGGTCGCTTCGCCTCCGGGATTGACCGTGCCCTTGAGCGTGGCTTCAGTTTCTTTGAGCCCTTCAGCCGCGAGCGTTGTCGCGGTCGGCGCGGCTACCGCACGGGTTGTGAACATCTTTTGCGTCGCGCCCGACACAGAGGTCTTCCCGACCCCGTAGGTTGCCACCAGCAGGAAGTTGTAGGTCATGCCTGGCTCCAGGCCGCTGACCTGGGCCGACACCGGGTGGCTCGTGGAGTCGGCCGCTTTCAACGTGGCTGCGGGGGTCGACTGTTTACCGCTGACACCCGGGCCTTCATATTCGAAGTGGTATTCGACGGTGTTTCCTTCGGGATTGATGCTGCCGTTGAGCATCGCTTCCGTTTGGGTTTCGCCGCTCGCGGAGGTCGTCGCGTCCGTGGGTGTACCCGCGACCACGATTTCGTATTTGCGGTAGTTGGCGTCGCCGTATGGGGTGTTTTCGTTATCGAAGAGGGTCGCGCTTTCGAACTTGTACGTCCCGGGCTCGTTGAATTCGCATTTGCCTTCCCAGCCGGTCATTTCGGTTGTAGGCACACCCGTGCAGGTCGGCGCAGTGCTCGTCCAGACAACGGCCGCGTTGGTGCTCGCGTCGTGGTCGGCGAACTTGACTTCGCCGCCGTCGGCGATGTTGACCTTGAGCGCGGGTTGCGGTCTCGACGCCGACAGTTCCGTGGTCCAGCACGGCCAGTCGGGATCGACGCAGTTTTGGTTGATTTCGAGCTGCTTCACTTCGGTTGGGCTGGCTGTCGCGAGCGCCGGCACAACCGCGACGGCGGCTACGAGGACAGCCGCTCCGAGGACAGCCGCTCTGAGCACGGCCGCTACGGGTAGATATCGCTTACGCAGCTTCACAATCTCGGCCCACCTCTCGATCGAGTACCCATGTCGGTCCCGCGTGCTCGTTGATGCACGCTCTAAGAACCCAGGACTCCGACCCGGCGCGATCCTTCCCGGTAGCTCCTCTCGGCGCATCCTCCGGCGATTGAGGCGTGACCGTGATCGCCTTCGGAGCTACAGTCGCGGCCGTCTCGCTTGCTCGACGTTCGCTCCGCCCATCCGAGATGCGTACCCTTGACCTCGCGCCCGCACCGGAGCTCACTCAAGCGTCTACCGGGCCGGGCTCGCCTGCTTTCATGGGCGCTTCCGGGCCGCGGCAGCCACCAAACCCAACAATCGCTGGGAATGAGACGCTGCCCACCGGAGTCTTGTCTAGTAGAGGAACACCATGACCGAGACGCCCCACATCGATGACGAGCAGCGGCACATCGCCGAGCTGCTGCGCTCCTTCGACACGCCAGCACCAGAGTCGCTGCACCGGCGCATCGAGTCGATGGTCGCCGCACACCAAAGTCAGTTCGCGCCGCGCTCTTCCCGTCGGGGCGTGCGCCGGTTCTCTCCCCTGGGCCTCGCGAGTGCCGCTGCGGTGGCAGCCGCAGTCGTGGTGGCTGCGATCGCGGTCGGCCTGGGCGGCGGTAGCGGCGCCCCTACCGTCAGCTTCAACCAGGCAGCCGCGTCAACCCTGCGCGCGGCAACGCTCCCCACACCATCGGAGAGCCCGGCAGACCACGCACAGCTTGCCGTCGCCGTCGACGGCGTGCCGTTCCCCTACTGGCAGGACCGCTTCGGCTGGCACAGCACCGGATCACGAACCGATCGCGTTGACGGCCGCTCGATCACAACGGTCTTCTACTCCGACTCCCACGGTCGGCGGATCGGCTACGCGATCCTCGCCGGCACCCCCGCGCCCCAGGTCGCCGGTGGCGTGATCGCCTGGCGCGGCGGCGTGTCCTACCGACTGCTCACCGAGAACGGCGCCGCGGTCGTGACATGGCTGCGCGACGGCCACCTCTGCGTGGTCTCCGGCCGCGGTGTCTCAAGCGCCACGCTGCTACGGCTCGCCAGCTGGAGCGATCACAACGCAATCGCCTCATGAGCGCGCACCACCGCCCCGCCCGACAGCTAGCAGGAGGATCACCCGTCATGCCGGTGCTCGGGAAGGTTCACCGCATAGCGGTGTCTATAAGTAGAGATGACAGCTACGCGCCCGAGCACCCCGACATTCGGAGGAACCATGAAGCGAACCTACATTTTCTTGGCCGTCGCCCTGGCGATCGCGGCGAGCGCCGCAACGGTCGCCAGCGCACAGAGCAACCACCCGGCCGCAAACGTGAGCCACACCGCCACAGTGGGGCTACGCCACACCAGTTTGGGCAGCATCCTCGTCAGCAGCTCGGGCCGCACCCTGTACGAGTTCACCAAGGATCACGGAAACAAGAACAGTTGCGCGGCGGTCAGCGGATGCTCAGCAGTGTGGCCATCACTGAAGGCCAGCGGACGCCCGACGGCCGGGTCGGGCGCGAAGGCATCGCTTCTGTCTACGACCAGCGGCCACCAGGTCACCTACGCCGGTCACCCCCTCTACACCTACAGCGGCGATAGCGGTCCAGGGGACACCTCCTACGTTGGCGCCAAATCGTTCGGCGGCACGTGGTACGCGATCAACGCCACTGGAAGCACGGTCAAGTAGCCCTGGCGCTGAGCTGCCCGACGCCGATCTGCTTTGGCGCCGGGCAGCGCCCGTGTTGTTCGCAAACCTCGGGCGCGTTTGCACGGCCACTTCATCCCGGCCTACGGCGCCGAGAGTTGCGCCCTGCTGTCGTTGGGAGCATCGAAAGCGCCCAGCACGCGGTCCCTGAGCTCGAGCTGGCCGGCAGCGCTCAGGCTCTTGTAGCCGAAGACGCGCTGGCGCAGCTCACCAGGCTGGCGCGTTCCGCTGCGCCCGTGCGCCAATCTGAGGTTGTCGAACACGAGCAGGTCGCCGGGGCGCAACATTACGGCGACCTGGACGGCATCCACATCGAGGTCAAAGCCGCGGAGAAATGCGACCTCGGCCTGCAGGCTGTCGAACTCCATCCCGCAGAGGAAACCGGGGTCGGCCTTTACGCTCGGTAGACGCGGTGTGTTCCCGTTCGCGGCCTCGATGATCCGCGCGAAGCTGCCCTCTTGGTAGCCCTCGGCGTCGTCCAATGCCCCATGCGTCTTTGCCGTAGGAGACGAGCCAACTGACTAACTTCTCGCGTGTGGGCCACGCCCGCTGTCTCAGCAGCCCGGCGATTGGCACCAGCCTCGTCAGCGCGGACGTTGGAGAGGCATCACGAGCGACGTGCAACGCCGTGTATAGAGCGACGTCACCCCTGCGCTTTGGGTCGATCGGCAGTCCGAAGTCGAAATGGAGCGTCTGGAAGTCTCGGGTCTCTGTCGCGTCCGGCGGCGGGATCACGAAGTCGCCGAGCACACAAAGGGGCGCGAGAGCGTCGGCGGGGACGAGCGGATCGACCAATGCCCGTGCTTCCCCGAAAGCCTCCTCGACGGTCGCGAAGCCTCTCGAGATGTAGGCGAACCCCCGATCGGCCAGCGCTGCTCGATGAGTCTGCACCCCCGCATTGTTGCCGAGCAACGACGTTCCAGCAGGAAGCCCACGAAGGGTCTTTGTGCAGCCGCCAAAATCTTGCGGGAAGGAATCCCGAGATGGCGGAGTCATACAAGCAAGCGCGCCGAATGGCGCGCCGTGCGTTGATCGCTGCCGCAGAGTCGACGAATGGATCGCGAGATTCGGGTCGAGGCGGAGATGCGAGCAGAAAAGCCGTCTTGTCCGTTACCCCGAACCACAGGAGATACCCCAGTGCCTAGAACGTCGATCCTTGCTCTAGTTGGTGTTGCGCTCGCTGTTGCCGGCTGTGGCAGCTCCAGCAAAACCGGCAGCTCCAGCACGACAACGGCCGCGGCGAGCGCCACCACGACCACAGCGTCGACGTCGAGCTCCGGCCCGTTCCTGGCCAAGTTCACCAGCGTCAGCAAGGTCGCCTCGACGGTCCCGGCCAACGGCGATGTCAACCCCTACGGCATCGTGCTCGTTCCCACCAGCGTGGGCAAGCTCCAGGCAGGCCAGCTTCTGATCAGCAACTTCAACACCAAGGAAGGTGGCCAGGGCACCGGCACGACGATCATGCAGGTCTCAACCGCCGGGAAGGTCTCGCTGTTCGCGAGCATCGACGCCCAATCTCTGCCCGGAAGCTGCCCCGGTGGGGTAGGGCTGACGACGGCTTTGAACATCCTGCCCGGCGGTTACGTGGTGGTGGGCAGCCTGCCGACGACCAACGGCAAGTCAGCGACCGCGAAGTACGGGTGTCTGATCGTGCTCGACAGCGAAGGCAAGGCGGTCGAGACGATCGCCGGCAAGAACATCCAGGGCCCCTGGGACTCGACCGCCAAGAGTGAAGGGTCCAAGACCACGCTGTTCATCAGCAACGCTCTGAACGGCGGTGCCGCGAAGGGCATTTACACGATCGATAACTCGACCGTGCTGCGGATCGAACTGGAATCCGGCGAAGGACAGGCGCCGAAGGTGCTCAGCGAAACGGTGATCGCCGATGGCATCCCGTGGGTTGATTCAGCGGAAGCGCTTGTGCTGGGCCCGACCGGGCTCGCGCTCGCCTCCAACGGGACGTTGTACGTCGCCTCGACCGACGGCAGCAAGATCCTTGCGATCTCCGAAGCGATGACGCGCACAACGCCGGCTGCAAAAGGCGGCACCGTCCTCACCAAAGGCGGGCATCTGAAGGAACCGCTCGGGATGGTGCTCGCACCGAACGGCAACATCATCACGAGCAACGGTGGTGACGGCAACATGGTCGAAACGACACCCGCCGGCCAGCAGGTAGCGGTGCAGACCGCTGACAAGAAGACCGGCGCGGGATCGCTGTTCGGCCTGGTGATCGCCCCTGAAGGGAAGGGCATCTACTTCGTAGATGACGGCGAAAACACCCTGAACCTTCTGAGCGAAGGTCAGGCTGGCGCATCCACGGAATCGAGCACGACCGCATCGGCGCCGACCTCAACCTCAAAACCATCCGCGGCGGCGTCGGCTCCCGCAGCCAAGGCGGTCAGCGTCTCTGTGCGTACCCTGCCCAACGTGGGGGCGGTCCTCGTGAACTCGGGAGGCCACACGCTCTACACCTTCGCACCCGACAATCACTCCAAGGTCACGTGCGTATCCTCGTGCGCGTCGGTGTGGCCGCCCTTGAAGCTAGCGAGCGGCGAAACCGCTGCCGGGTCGCCCCAGTTGAAGGCGTCGCTGCTGAGCAGCGACCCCGACCCCGAAGGGGGCAGTGTCATCACCTATGCGGGCTGGCCGCTCTACACCTACGAGGCCGACTCGGCTGCCGGCCAGGACAACGGACAGACGATCGAAGCCAACGGCGGCCATTGGTATGTCATCGCACCGTCCGGGAAGGTCATCACGACGGGCTGAGACGGTCCCTCGGAAGGGAACACGCCTGCGCGGAGTCTCCATAAGTACAGGAGGCTCACGCGACAGGCGTGCCCCGACTCATCTACAGGAGTGAACACATGCGCCATCTACTGAAGCTGTCCATCCCAGCGATCGCCGCGTCGCTCCTCATCGCCGCGTGCGGCAGCAGCTCATCCAGCAAAACGACCAGCTCCGCCGCCAGCACACAGCCCGCCGCGCAGACAAGCAGCAGCAGCTCATCGAGTGCTGTTGTTGTGAAGAGCGCCTCCAGCTCGCTCGGCACGATCCTGGTGGACAGCCAGGGAATGACGCTGTACCACCTCAGCGGCGAGCAGGGCGGCAAGTTCATCTGCGCCAGCACGGCCTGCCTGGGCGTGTGGCATCCGCTGATCGCGTCTGCGGGCAGCGAACCGAGCGGCGAAGTCGGCTCGCTCGGGACCGTGAAGCGTCCCGAAGGGACCATGCAGGTCACCTACAAGGGCACGCCGCTCTACACGTTCACGGGAGACCAGCAGCCCGGTGAAACGAAGGGTCAGGGCATCAAAGACGTGGGCACCTGGAGCGTCATCACGACCGGCTCCAGCAGCACCCCGTCAAGTGCAGGCGGCTCCTCAGAACCGGAAAAGTCAAGCGGCGGCGGTTCGAGCGGTAGTAGCTCCAGCGGCGGCGGCTACGGCTACTAAGCCGTTCTGCGGACGCGCGGCGCAGAGCGCGTGGGTGTGAGACGCCGCATCCACGCGCTGGCCGCGAGTTGTTTGTGCGTGGTTGCGCTCGGCGGGTGCGGCAGCAAAACCGGGTCGCCGGGCGGCACCCAACGAGCGCAACGGGCGGCGATCGAGCGTTATATGGGCGAGGTGGAGCTGATCAGGCGCGCGGTCAACAAGCTATTGGAAGGTGCCGACCCGATCCTCGAGGCGTTTCACGACCGGCGCATCACACCCGAGCAGGCCGCCCGGCGCATGGGTCAGCTGGAGCAGCGGTTCGCGGCCTACGCGGTCGATATCGCGGCGGTCAATCCGCCAACCGCCCAGCTGCGGGCTGTCAACGCCCCCTACGCCGACACCTACGTGTTCGAGGACGCCTACCTGAGCGCACTCGTCGCCGGCCTCGCCGACGGCAGCCTCTCCGATCTGCCCAACACGCAGGCAGCCCAGCGCGCAGCGATCATCCGCTGGCGCATCGACCTGACGGTCCTCGCCCGCGCCGCTGACGCACCACTACCCGCAGACCTCCAACAAGCAGGCCGCGGTGAGATCGCACCGTCCCCCAACGGCAACTAGACCCGCCACCCGCCAGCACCCGCGGCGCCCGGGTGGCCGGAGTAGAGCGGCAAAAGCAGCGAACGGCGTCCAACCGCTGCAGTCGATGGCGCTATGATCGCCTCTGTGCCTGAGTCGTCTCTGCCTCTAACCGGCGGCTGTAACTGTGGCGCGGTGCGCTTTGAGATCACAGAGCAGCCGCTCCGCGCCGGATACTGCCACTGCACCCGCTGTCAACGACGAACGGGCACCGCCGCCTCGCCATCGGCTATCGCCAACTCCGGGGCCTTTCGAATCGTCAGTGGCGAGGATCACATCCGGCGCTGGAACGCGGGTGACGGTGCTGACAAGGCATTCTGCGGCACCTGCGGCTCAGCGCTGTTCGGACAGCATCCGGAGAGCCCGGAGACCATCAACGTTCGCATGGGATCCTTCGACAGCGATCCCGGGATACGGCCGATGGGTCGCCTGCATGTTGCCAGCGCCGCTGTTTGGGAGCCAATTCCCGACGACGGCCTGCCCCGCCTTCCCGGACCTCTCGAAGCGTAACTCCACGCCGCGCCGGCTCGTGGCCCCTCATTGGGGGTCTCAGCCACCCACCTTCCGTCGTTGTCTGAGCGCGCTCGGTCGACTGCGACGACGACGCCCTACGCACGCCCAGCTCAACGTCTGGCTGGCCTGTAGTGCGCGGCTGGGCAGCGTGCCGGCGCTTAGTCTCTGCACATGAGCAAGGCCAGTGACAGCGAGCAGGAGGTCGCGCAGCGGCGCACGACACTCGCGTCGATCTCCGCGACCGGGTGTTGGCGATCGCGCTCGGCGAGCCACTCGTCAAGGAGGTACACGACATCGCGATCTACGAGAACGGCGGGTCAGCCGGCGTCTCCCTGCACCTGAAGTTCCCCACGGATCTACGCCTGCAAGAAGCACTCGCCGTCGCCGAGCGCATCGAGCAAGCGATCCGCGCACGCCCCGGCGTCGGCGAGGTACAGACCCACCTCGAGCCGCTGGAGCGCCCACTGATCGCCAGTCCAGCCACCACGAGCACCGACCTCG
Source organism: Solirubrobacteraceae bacterium (assembly GCA_035948945.1). GTDB lineage: Bacteria > Actinomycetota > Thermoleophilia > Solirubrobacterales > Solirubrobacteraceae > Palsa-744. The sequence continues at coordinate 245 of DASZIQ010000086.1, read as the reverse complement.
ACGCGACACAGGAGATCAACCGCATCGTCCTCGAGCGGACAGGAAATGAGCCGCGCAAGACGAGTCTGCTTCGCACCGAGGCCGGTCGCGTCATCTTCCTCGCGCGAGCTATACCCAGAAGTTGTGGATGCGCGTGAAGAGGAAGGCGGCGTACCTTCCCGGTTGATGAAGACCGATGCCGGTGATGGCCGGCAGGAAGGCACGCCATGTCAGATGTTCGCAGGCTCCCCGTTGGGGAGGACGAT
>DASZIQ010000085.1:0-3828 GCA_035948945.1 Solirubrobacteraceae bacterium | reverse complement strand
GGGCGCCCAGCCTGGGCACAAGGGGGCGGGTCGCAAGCTGCTGCCGGAGGACCAGGTCAACGAGATTGTCAACCACTATCCGGATGCGTGTGGCGGCTGCGGGCGCGGGTTCGCCGAGCAGGAGAAGACGACGGCGCGGCGTTTCGGGCGTCATCGGGTGGCGGAGTTGCCGCCGATCGCGGTGCTGTTCTTCGAGCATCGCATGCACCACTTGCGCTGCCCTGGTTGTGGCAAGAAGACGGTGGCCGAGTTGCCTGATGAGGTCGCGGGCTCGCCGTTCGGCCTGGACCTTCAAGCGGCGGTCGTGACGCTGACCGCCCGCAACCGGGTTTCGCGTCGGGACATGTCAGAGCTGGCGGTTGACTTGTTCGGGCTGGGGCTCTCGCCAGGTGCTGTGGACGCGATCTGCCAGCGCGCGTCGGCGGCGTTGGTAGATCCGCACGAACAACTGGTCGAGAAGGTGCTTGGCTCCCCGGCGGTCAATGTCGATGAGACCGGCTGGTTCACCGCCCACGATCCGCGCACGCTGTGGACCGCGGTGACTTCATGGGCGGCGATCTTCCGGGTCGCTGAGGATCGCCACCGCGACACGGCTGGAGGAGTTGATCGGCACGAACTTCAAAGGGATCCTCGGCTCTGACCGCTGGTGGGCGTATGACCACATCGACCCCGCCTCGCGACAGGCGCGCTGGGAGCACCTCAAGCGCGATTCCTTCCGCCACTCCGAGGGGCTGGCCGAGCAGAAGGAGTTCGGCACCGCCGGCCTGGCGCTGACCAAGCGACTGTTCAAGACCTGGTGCTCGTTCTATGAGCATCAAGACCGAGCACGCCTGATCAGCGAGATGAAGCCAATCCAGGACGAACTGCGCGAGTTACTCGAGCACGCTGGCCGCAAGAGCAAGCGCACCCGCCTGCACCGCCGGTTCGCCAACAACCCGCTGAAGATCTGGCCCGCGCTATGGACGTTCGTGACTGTCGACGGCGTCGAGCCGACCAACAACTGCGCGGAGCGCGCGCTCCGCGGCCCAGTCATCAACCGCAAGCTCTCTCACGGCACCCAGTCCGAGGACGGCGAGCACTTCATCGAGCGGGCCCTCTCCGCCTCGGCTACCTACCGCCTCCAAGGCCACCCCCTCTTCGCGTATATGCGCCAGCTGCTCACCGCCCACGCCCGCGGCGACAAACTCGTAGTGCGAGAGCATGAATACATGCCATCATGTGGGATTACACAGGCCGATAGCCAGCTAACGGTAACTCACTATGTTCCTGGTCAAGATAATCTCGATTCACCGGGGTGGATCCTTACGGCGACCGCGTATCCATTTTACCGTCGAGTTGTCGCGTTTCTTCGACGCCATGACACTCGCACTGAACTAGTTGACGTCTACCTAAATACTTACAAAGAGGTACAAGCGAGCTCAAAAGAGATCACCGCTGACCGCATTACCGAACTGGAAGACAGACGCTCCGATTTCGACGTCGGCTTGCCGAGCCAGGCGGACAAGCGACGAGAGCGTTTGGGGGGCGTGGAGGAAAATGTTTAGCCCTACCGGTTTTGCCACGAGCTACGGTTTGCCCTGCGGCATCGAATTGGAGATAGGCCGTGACGACCCCAAAAGAGTTCGATATGCATGATCCGAAGTATCAGTTTGGCTCTGAGGATGCCGTATTCCATCGTAGTGGTGGCTATTTCCTTCCAGATGACGAGCCCCTTGTCCTTTTTCGCGGCAAGGACGTTGGCACGCTAGTGGCGCTCGATGCCTACCGGAAGTTCATGGAGTACGTTAGCCCTTGGAGAGCTGATGGCGCGACTCGCGGACGTGGGTCTCTCTCCACCGGCCTCGGCTGGCGAGGCACGCGCCCTCGTTCCGTGGGCGGTGGAGTTCCGCTACGAGGACATCTTGGATGAACGACTCGACCGAGCGGCGGCCTGCGAGGCGGTCACGGATGTGCGCAGTGGGTCGATGGCCTGCTTGACGGAGCCAAAGACCCGTAACGACTGGCTTGACCCCCAACTGATGATCGCGGGGCCTCGTGGTCTTGGCTACGGAAGGTGTGCGGACCTTCGTTGTGCGGCGCTTTCCCAGTTCACGATCTGGTGGGAGAGGCGCACCGATCCGGGTCCGAGGCCCGCCCATGGCTCGGGCTGGCTCCGGCTCACCTTGCTATTGCTTGACCCGTGAACGGGCACCAAGCAGACATGAGCGACGCGTGCGCGGTCGAGAGCGCCACTCCTGAGCCGTCCCGGGCACGGCGGCGATTGATCCTTGCGATCTGCTGCATGAGCCTGCTGATCGTCGGGCTGGACAACACGATCGTGAATGTTGCGTTGCCGTCGATCGGGCGTGAACTGCATACCGGGGTGGCTGGTCTGCAGTGGACCGTTGACGCGTACACGCTGGTGCTCGCCAGCTTGCTGATGCTGTCCGGATCGATGGCCGACCGCCTTGGCCGGCGGCGGGTCTTTCAGACCGGGTTGGTGCTGTTCACGCTCGGGTCGCTGCTGTGCAGCGCGGCGCCGAGCCTGGGGTGGCTGATCGCGTTTCGCATGCTGCAGGCGGTTGGCGGCTCGATGCTCAACCCGGTGGCGATGTCGATCATCCGCAACGTCTTCGCCGATCCTCGCGAGCGCGCACAGGCGATCGGGATGTGGGGCGCCGCCGTCGGTTTGAGCCTCGCGCTGGGGCCCGTGGTCGGTGGCGCGCTCGTGCAGTCGGCTGGGTGGCGCTCGGTCTTCTGGATCAACATCCCCGTCGGCCTCGCCGCGCTGGCGCTGACGATGCGCTTCGTCCCGGAGTCTCGCGCGCCGCGCCCACGGCGCCTCGATCCTGTCGGCCAGGTGCTGATGATCGCGCTGTTGGCGTCACTCACCTACGCGATCATCGAGGCGCCCTCGGCTGGCTGGCTCTCCACACAGAGCCTCGTCCTGTTCGCCTTCGCGGCAGCGGCCCTGGTCGGTCTGGTCGCGTACGAGTCGCGGCGCACCGAACCGCTGATTGAACTGCGCTTCTTCCGCAGCGTCCCCTTCTCCAGTGCGAGCGCGATCGCGGTCTGCTCGTTCGCGGCACTCGGCAGCTTCCTGTTCCTCAACACCCTCTACCTGCAGGAGGTTCGCCACCTCTCGCCCTTCACGGCTGGCCTCTACACGCTGCCGATCGCGGCGATGACGCTGATCTTCGCGCCCCTCTCGGGGCGCCTGGTTGGTTGGCGCGGACCCCGCGCCGGGCTACTCGTCGGCGGGATTGGGATCGCGCTCGGCGGGGGGCTGCTGACAGGGCTCACCGCGCACACGCCGCTTGACTCGCTACTGCCCGCCTACGTCATCTTCGGGATCGGCTTCGGCATGGTCAACCCGCCGATCACGACGACCGCGGTGCTCGGCATGCCCCCCGCGCAGGCGGGCGTCGCCGCCGCCGTCGCCTCTACGTCGCGTCAGGTCGGCCAGACCCTGGGGGTGGCGATCGCGGGTGCGATCGCGGCGACTGCGCTGGGCGCCGTTGGGCCCGGCTTCGTCGCTGCCAGCCACGCCGCCTGGTGGGTCGTCACCGGCTGCGGCGTGGCGGTGCTCGCGCTCGGGCTGCTCTCCACGACGGGCTGGGCCAACGCCACCGCGCGGCGGATCGCGGAGGAGTCGTCTCAGCTGGCACACGCCGAGGCGCCCGATGCCGAGCTGGTGGGGGCTTGAGCCTAGCTACTTGCCCCGGAAATAGTCGCCGGTCCGTCCGGCTCGTTTAAGAGAATCCGTCCTGCAAATGGGCTCTTTTCTGATCGAGGAGGTCGCTGATGCTGCGGTTGTCGGGCGGGCAGGTCGAGTCGTTGTGGGACGAG
>DASZIQ010000084.1:0-22321 GCA_035948945.1 Solirubrobacteraceae bacterium | reverse complement strand
GGGGCTGGGGCTGGGGCTGGGGCTGGGGCTGGGGCTGGGGCTGGGGCTGGGGCTGGGGCTGGGGCTGGGGCTGGGGCTGGGGCTGGGGCTGGGGCTATTATATTCTTTTTAAAGGCCGATAGCGATTGCGCACACCTTTTGGATTGCTATAACGACCTTCCCGCTACCTGTACTGCTATCGCTATACCCAGCTCCACTAGATCGGGATTCCCCACAGCGGGAACCACCGCTCCAGTTCGGGCTCCATCGGCAGTTCATTGCTCATCTGCGCCTTCAGTTGCAGCTCGCGCTCGGTTGAGCGCTCCTGGAGCCCTCCGGCCGGCACGAACGGGTACCAGAAGCCGCGCTTGTAGTTGTAGATGAAGTACACCTTGCGTTTCTGTTCGTCGCGGAAGGCGAAGACAGCGCACAGCAGCCGCTCGCCGTGGCCGCCCATCTCGATCGAGCTGGAGACGGCGTTGATGCCCACCGCGAGGTCTTCGACGCTGGGGGCGCCGTCGGGGTTGTGCAGCACCATCCAGCGGTAGCCGTACTCGTCGTCTTTGCTCTTGACCTGCGTGCCGCTCTCGCCGCCCGTCGCCGTGACGACTTCTTCCATTTCGCGCATCGTCGCCTCGAACTCGCTGTTCTCCAGTTTCTGGAAGACGATTGCCGCTGCTCCCGCGGGGTCGATCTGGTGCTCGCTCTGCAGCGTGATGTAGGCGGTGGCGATCGCGAACAGCTTGTCGGGCGCGGGACCCTTGACCTGGTGGCGGCCTGTGAGGGCGTCGAGCAGGCCCACGGCTAGTGTTTCCTCGCGCGGGTCGGGGGCTTTGCGGGACGGGCCACTACGCGGTGCCCTGCAGCTGGGACTCCAGCCGCTCCAGCGCCGCCAGCCGCTGCTCCAGCGGCGGGTGGTCGGCGAAGATGTTCATCAGCGACTTCTTTGCGCGCGCCGGCACGATGAAGAAGGCGCTCATCCCTTCGGCGGTGCGCAGGTCGCGGCTCGGGATTCGTTCCATGTTGCCGCTGATCTTCAGCAGCGCCGAGGCGAGCGCGGATGGGCGCCCCGTCAGCACCGCGCTGCCGCGGTCGGCGGCGAACTCGCGATAGCGCGAGAGCGCGCGCAGCAGCAGGAACGAGATCGCGTACACCGCCATCGCGACCATGATCACGATGATCACGTCCTCCTCGCCTTCGTTGTTGCCCCTGCCGTACCCGCCACCGAAGCCGCCGCCGAAGAAGAAGCCGAACTGCACGATGATCGAGGCGACGGTCGCGAAGAAGCTGGCCAGGGTCATGACCATCACGTCGCGGTTGATCACGTGCGTCAGCTCGTGCGCCATCACCCCTTCGAGCTCCGCGGGGGAGAGCAGCTGCAGGATGCCTCTGGTCGCGCACACGGTCGCGCTCTTCTGCGAGCGACCCATCGCGAACGCGTTGGGCATCTGGTTCTCCATCACGCACACGCGGGGCTTGGGCAGGTCGGCCTGCACGCACAGCCGCTCGATGATCCCGTGCAGCTCTGGCTCCTCCTGGGGCGTTACCTCCTTGACGCCCATCATCCCCATCGCGATCTTGTCGGAGGTGAAAAGCTGCAGGCCCAGCAGCGCCAGCGCCACGACGAGGATCGTCACGCCGCCGGCCCCCACTGCGATCAGCACCCCGACCAGCACCGCGTACACGAGGCCCAGCAGGAACAGCGTCAGCACCATCCTGGCCTGCAGGCCCGTGTCTTTGCCGAACGCCTTGCGGCCCTGCCTGTGGGTGGTTGCGACCATTTGATGGGATTGTCGCAGACGGGGATTGCGATTCCCTAAAGTCCCCGACGGTGAAACCCTCCTTTGACGTCCTCGGCCTCTCGATCAAGAGCTTCGGCATGGTGTTCGCGCTCGGCTTCCTCGCCTGCGGGCTGCTGGTGGCGCGGCGGCTGCGCGAGCTCGACCGGCCGGTGGACTGGGCGTATGAGATCGTCTTCGCCGCGCTTGTCGGGGGGCTCGTCGGGGCGCGCGGGTACTTCGTGATCCAGAACTACGGCGAAGTCAAGAACCATCTCGCCAGCAGCATCTTCTCGGGCTCGGGTCTCGTCTGGTATGGCGGTGCGATCGGGGGCGCGATCGGAGTGTGCCTGTGGATGCGCTGGCGCGATCAGCTGCGGCTGATCATGTTCGACATGTGCGCGACCGCGCTTGCACTCGGCTACGCGATCGGGCGCATCGGCTGCCAGGTCTCCGGCGACGGCGACTACGGAATCCGCTCCTCGCTGCCGTGGGCGATGGGCTATCCGCACGGCACCGTACCCACCCCTCCCGGAGTCACCGTGCAGCCGACCCCGATCTACGAGACCGTCTCGATGGGCCTCGTCGCCTTCCTGCTGTGGCACCTGCGCGACCGCGTGCGCCCCGGGGTGGTGTTCGCGCTCTACTGCCTGCTCTCCGGCTTCGAGCGTTTCCTCGTCGAGTTCATCCGCCGCAACAAAGAGGTGCTCTTCGGTCTCACCGCGCCTCAGCTGGAGAGCATCGTGCTGATGATCGTTGGTGCGGTGTGGCTCTCGCTGATGATGCGCGGCGGGCGCGGCCTCGCTGGCCTGCGGGCGGAGGGGGCCTCGGACGCGATCGGAGCGGGGGGCGCTCGTCCGGCTGCGGTCTGACGCCTGCTGTGCCGCGGCAGCGCGAGGAGGGTGGGGTTTGTATTGAACTTTTTAAAGCCCGTGCGCGATAGCGCACACCTTTTTAAAAGAATACATACACCTCCACCCCGCGCCCACGGACCTCCACGCCCACCCCATGGACCCTGCTCCTCGGCCTCACACGCGATAATTGACGGGGGATGGCCACGACGGAGACCACTACCGGCATCGCGGAGAGCCTCGCGCGGGTCTTTCCACTGGGCAGCCGCCTGAACGAGCGGGGGCGTCTGGAGGTGGGGGGGTGCGACACGATCGAGCTGGCGCGCGAGTTCGGCACCCCGGCGTATGTCGTCGCCGAGGACGACCTGCGGGCGCGGGCGCGGGCGTTTGTCGAGGCGGCGCGCGCCGCCTGCCTGGAAGCTGGTGCGACCTCCGGTCACGGCGCAACCTCCGGCCACGGCGCCGAGCTACACGTGCTGTTCGCCTCCAAGGCGTTCCCCTGCACCGCCGTGCTGCGCACGCTCGCGCAAGAGGGGCTGTGGTGCGATGTGGCATCGGGCGGGGAGATGCATCTCGCGCTGCGCGCCGGTTTCGCCCCCGAGCGGCTGGTGCTGCACGGCAACGCCAAGTCCGAGGCGGAGCTGCGCATGGCGCTGCGTCACCGCGTGGGGCTGATCGTGATCGACAACCTCGACGAGATCGACTGCCTGGAGCGGCTGCTGGCCGATGACCTGGACCCCACCCGCCCTCGAGCCGGAGGCGAGTGTCCCCCAGCTTCGGCAGAAGGCGAGCTGACCGGCATGCCCCCGCAGCCGGTGCTGGTGCGGGCGACGCCCAACGTCAGGGGCGACACGCACGAGAAGATCTCCACCGGCCAGGCCGACTCGAAGTTCGGCTTCGCGATGGACCAGGTCGCCGCCGCGGTCGAGCGCATCCGCGCCGTCCCCGGCCTGGCGCTGGAGGGCGTGCACGCGCACATCGGCTCGCAGCTGTTCGACCTGGAGCCCTTTCGCCGCGAGGTCGCCCAGCTCGCCGGCCTGCGCGAGCTAGCTGCCGTTGGTGGCTCGGGCGCCGATGGCTCTGGGGTGGGCGACTCCGCGGTTGGAGGCAGTGGGGCTGACGGCTCCGGGCCCGGCTTCCCCACCTGGGATCTCGGCGGAGGCCTCGGCGTGGCGTATACCGCGGACCAGCGCCCCCCCGCGATCGGGGAGTACGTGGGCGCGCTCGTCGAGGTCGCGCGCGAGTGCCTCGGCGACTACCGGCGCCTGCTGATCGAGCCCGGCCGCGCGCTGACCGCGAACGCCGCGGTGACGCTGTACGCGGTGCAGAGCGTCAAGCGCAACGTCTCCACGTGGGTGGCCGTCGACGGCGGCATGTCCGACAACCTGCGCCCGATGCTGTACGGGGCGGTGTACGAAGCGCACGTCGCCGACCGCCCCGGCGGCGGCACCCCCTGCGTGCTGGCCGGCAAGCACTGCGAGTCGGGCGACGTGATCGTGCGCGAGGCGCTGCTCGACGATCCCCGCCCGGGCGACGTGATCGTGACGCCCGCCACCGGGGCGTACGGGTATGCGATGGCGAACAACTACAACGGCGTTCCCCGCCCGCCGGTCATCTTCTGCAAGGACGGCGACGCGCGCGTGGTCGTGCGGCGCGAGTCCTACGAGGATCTGATCTCCCGCGATGTCGGCTGAGCCCTTCCGCATCGGCCTGCTCGGCCACGGCACGGTCGGCGGCGCCTTCGCGACGCTGCTGCAGGAGCGCGCCGACGAGATCGAGCGCTTCAACGGCCGCCGCCCCGTGATCACCGGCGTGCTGACGCGCACGCGCGGGGAGTTCGCCGAGATCCTCCCCGAGGCGGACATCGTCGTCGAGGTGATGGGCGGCGTGGAGCCCGCGCGCGAGCACCTGCTGGCGGCGATGCGCACCGGCGTGGACATCGTCACGGCCAACAAGCAGCTGCTCTCCCAGCACGGCGAGGAGCTGTTCGAGACCGCGCGCGAGCACGGCGTGCGGCTGCGCTTCGAGGCGGCCGTCGCCGGCGCCGTCCCGGTGGTGCGGGTGCTCGAGGAGTCGCTGTCGGCGACCCCGATCGAGCGCATCCACGGAATCGTCAACGGCACGACCAACTACATCCTCGGCGAGATGGACCGTGGCGGCACCTACCCCGAGGCGCTCGCGGAGGCCCAGCGCCGCGGCTACGCCGAGGCCGACCCCTCCGACGACGTCAGCGGCAGGGACGCGGCGGCGAAGATGGCGATTCTCGCGCGCCTCGCGTTCGGCGCGCCGGTGCACCTCGACGACGTGCGCTACGAGGGCATCGAGCAGCTGCAGCCCGACGACCTGCGCTCGGCGCGCGAAATGGGCCTGGGGCTGAAGCTGATCGGCACGGCAGAGCGACTCGGGGGCGGGTTGTCGGTAAGGGTGCACCCCGTGTTCCTGTACGCCGGCCACCCGCTCTCCTCGGTGTCGGGCCCGTTCAACGCGGTCACCGTCGAATCGGAGACGGTCACCGAGATCACGCTCTCCGGCCCCGGCGCCGGCGGTCGGCAGACCGCGAGCGCGGTGCTGGGCGACGTGGTGAGCGTGATGACCGGCGGCGCCCAGCCACCCGCCCCACCGCTGGCGCTGCCGCTGCTGCAAGACGTGGAGAGCGCCTTCTACCTGCACTTCGACGTCGCCGATCGCCCCGGCGTGCTGGGCGCGATCGCGCAGGTGCTGGGCGAGCACGGCGCCTCGATCAAGTCGGTGATGCAGCGGCGCGTGGGCGGCGACGTGGTGCCGCTGACGATGGTGCTCCACCCGCTGCTGGAGTCCCGTCTGCGCGAGGCGCTGGCACAGATCGCAGAGCTCGAGCTCGTGCGCTCGGCCCCGCGCGCGATCAGGGTGATAGAAGAGGAGTTCGGATGAGCGCACCGGGCCTGAATGTGAAAGAGATTTCAAAGGAGCAGGGCCCCCACAAGGGGGGCCAGGGGATGGGTTGCGTGTGGCGGTCCCAGGGGATATGGGGGGGCGAAGCGAGCTCAGTGAGGGCCGAAGGGGGGCCGCGATGAAGCCGGCCCTGATCGAGCGCTGGCGCGAGCGCCTGCCGTTCGCGCCCGATGACCCCGTGGTGAGTCTCAGCGAGGGCGCGACGCCGCTGCTGAGCGCGCCTGTGATCTCGGAGATGGTCGGCGCCGAGGTGCATCTGAAGCTGGAGGGCGGCAACCCGACCGGCTCGTTCAAGGACCGCGGCATGACCTGCGCGGTGTCGGCGGCGGTGCGCGAAGGCTCCAAGGCGGTGATCTGCGCCTCGACGGGCAACACCGCAGCGAGCGCCGCGGCGTACGCCGCGCGCGCCGGCCTGACCTGCGCGGTGATCGTGCCGGACGGCAAGATCGCGATCGGCAAGCTCGCGCAGACGCTGATCCACGGGGGCCGCGTGATCGCGCTGTCGGGCAACTTCGACCGGGGCCTCGAGCTCGTGCGCGAGCTGGTGGAACGCCACCCGATCACGCTGGTCAACTCCGTCAACGAATACCGCATCGAAGGCCAGAAGACCGCGGCGTTCGAGCTGGTGGAGGCGCTCGACGGCGGCCCCGACGCGCTGTTCATCCCCGTCGGCAACGCCGGCAACGTGACCTCCTACTGGCGCGGCTTCACCGAGATGGGCGCCGCCCCGCGGCTGTTCGGCTTCCAGGCGGAGGGCGCCGCGCCGCTGGTGCTCGGCCACCCCGTCGAGAACCCCGAGACCGTCGCCAGTGCGATCCGCATCGGCAACCCGGTGCGCTGGGAGGACGCGATGGCGGCGATGACCGACTCGCGCGGGGCGATCCGCGCCGTGGCCGACGGCGAGATCCTCGCCGCCTACCGCCTGCTGGCGGCCAAGGAAGGCCTCTTCTGCGAGCCGGCCTCGGCGGCCTCGGTGGCGGGCCTGCTCAAGTACGGGGCCGACGGCGCCGAGCGCGTGGTGTGCGTGATGACCGGCAGGGGCCTCAAGGACCAGCAGACCGCCCTGGACAACTCCAACGGCCGCGTGATCCCCTGCGCGGCGGAAACGGTCGCGCTGGAAGAGGCGGTTTTGGGTGATCCGTAGGCGGGCCCGGCACCATCTGGTTGGTGGTCCAAAAGAGTCAACACCACACTGCCCCCACCACTTGGCGGGGGTCGAAAAAGAATCAATAACCTGCCGGTCGAGAGTCGCGAGTCGGGCGAAAGACCGCCCGGGGTCGGCGGGATGATCCGCCGCCGCGTCGTCCGCGCGCCGGCCTCCTCGGCCAACCTCGGGCCCGGCTTCGACTGCATGGCGGCGGCGCTGGCGCTGCACGTGACGCTGGAGGTCGAGGAGACGGGGCGCTTCGCGGTCGAGACGGAGCTGCTGCTGCCGCGCGGGCGCGAGAACCTGTGCGTGCGCGCCTTCGAGCGCCTGCACCCCGCGGACGGCTTCACGTTCCGCATCCACTCCGACGTCCCGCTCGCCGGCGGCATGGGCTCGAGTGCCGCGGCGATCGTCGCGGGCCTGATGGCGGCCGACCACATCTTCGAGCTGGACGCCCCGCTGCTCGACCTGGCCACGGAGCTGGAGGGCCACCCCGACAACGTCGCGGCAGCCTTGCACGGCGGCTTCGTTGTATGCGCCGACGGGCAGACCACTCGCTTCGACCCCCCCACCGGGCTGGAGGCGCTGGCGGTGGTGCCGCACGATCCGGTGCGCACCCAAGCCGCACGTGCGGCCCTCCCCACCGAGGTGCCGCTGCGGGACGCGATCTTCAACGTCGCCCACGGCGCGCTGCTGACGCTCGGCCTGGCCCGCGGCGACTGGGACCTCGTGGCGCGTGGGCTGCACGACCGCCTGCACCAGCCGCACCGCGCCCACCTCTTCCCGCGCTCCTTCGAGCTGGCCACGCGCGCGCAGGAGCTCGGCGCCCTTGGAGCCACGATCTCCGGCGCCGGCCCCACGGTGCTGGTGTGGTGCTTCTACGAGCAGACGGGCGCCGTGGTTGAGGCGCTGCGCGGTGAGATCGAGGGCTGGGCGGAGCTGCTGCGAGTCCCCTTCGAGCCGCAGGGGGCTTATGTCGGGGGGTTGTAGGGAGACGTGGTGTCTCTACTCGCGCATGATCTCGTCGAAGTGGTGGATGAACATGCCGGTCCAACAGACGATGATGATCAATCCCGCCACCCATAGTGGTGCACCGAGGGCGAGGGCGCCCGCGATCACGACGCTGATCAGCAGGGACGCGGCGACGTCGTAGCGGTCGAGGATGTCGAAGCCGGTCACGAAACGATCCTAGCGATGAAGACAAAGAGCGTCAAGGGGCCGAGGGTCATTCCCACGATAAAGCCGTATCCCAGCCCTTCGTTGATCCGTCGCGCCAGGGTGTCGGTCCTACTTGGGATGAACAGCGCGATGGCCGCGGGCAGCCCCGAGAAGAAGGCTGCGCCAGCCCCCAGTGCGCCGCCCCACGCGAGCAGGCCGTTGACCACGGCAGTGCTCAGTGAGGGGTTGGATTCGCAGAGGATTCGGATGACGGCGGACATGCCAGGCACCGTATGGATCGCCTGCGACGAAACGCTCGGGCGGACAGCCCCCGGCCCCTATTTCCGGGCACCTCCACTCGCAAACTTGGCGCGTTTGGGTCTTTGCGCGTCGTCGGCTGGTCCCTACCCCAGCCCTGCCAAGCGCCCCCGAGCCCCCTCGAACCCCGGCATCCGCGCGAGCAGCTCCCCCGCGACCGCCACGTAGTCCGCGCCCAGGTCGGGGCGGTGGTCGAGGATCGAGACGGCGCGCTCGGCCGATTCGGCGTAGGCGATCGAGGAGCGCACCACCGTATCGAGCACCCTCGCACCGAGCTGCTCGCGCAGGGAGGCGAGCGCCTCGCGCGAGTGCACGGTGCGCATGTCGGCGAGGTTGAGCAGCACGCCGAGCAGCTCCAGCTCGGGGTTGAGCGTGTCGCGCGCGAGCTCGATCACCTCGAGCGCCTGCTCGACGCCCTGCAGCGCGAAGTACTGGGCCTCGGCGGTGATCAGCGCGAAGTCGGCGGCGACCAGCGCGTTGACGGTGAGCAGGCCGAGCGAGGGGGGACAGTCGATCAGCACGAGCTCGTAGGCGTCGCCGGGCAGCTTCGCGAGCGCCCGCCGCAGTGTCAGCTCGCGCCCCAGGCGCCCGCCGAGCGAGAGCTCGGTCTCGGCGAGGTGGAGGTTGGCGGGGATCACGTCCCCGTGGATCGCCTCAGCCGCCTCCGCCCGCCCGCTCAAGACGTCGCCGATCGTCGGCTGCGTGTCGGGCGGCACGTCGAAGTAGTCGGAGAGGTTGCCCTGCGGGTCGAGGTCCACCGCCAGCGTGCGCACCCCCGCGCGGCGAAGCGCGTCCGCGAGCGTGCGCACCGTGGTCGTCTTGCCCGTGCCCCCCTTCTGCGAGAGGACCGCGATCGTCTGGGGCATGGGGCGATACTATCCTGGGCATGGAGGAGGAGCAGGAGCCGCAGGACGCGCATGGGGACGCGGAGGTCGCCGCCGGCCGCGAGGCGCAGGTGGGTGCGGCGCAGGGCGTGGAGGCGCCCGTCGTCCAAGGCGCGCAGGTGCACGCCGGCGAAGGCGTGAGCGCGCAGGAGAGCGCGACGCTCGACGCGGCCGCCCACTTCGAATACCACACGGAGTTCGATTGGGACAGCGAGCACGGCGACGAGGAGTGGTCGATCCGCTGCTACGACGTGCACAAGCGCCTCGGCGGGGTTCCCGTCCTGGACGGGCTGAACGTGGCGATTCCCGACCAGACGATCACGACCGTGCTCGGCCCCTCGGGGACGGGCAAGAGCGTGCTGATCAAACACCTGATCGGCCTGATGTTCCCCGACTCCGGCGACGTCGTCGTGAAGGGCCTGTCGGTGCCCAGCCTGCCGATGCAGGAGCTGCTGGCGCTGCGCCGCCGGATCGGGGTGCTGTTCCAGGACGGCGCGCTGTTCGGGTCGATGTCGTTGTATGACAACGTGGCGTTCCCGCTGCGCCAGCACACCGACATGTCGGAGGCGCAGATCTCTGCGCGGGTGCGCGAGCGCGTCAGCGATGTGGGGCTGGCGGACGCGATCGACTACTTCCCCAACCAGCTCTCGGGGGGGATGCGCAAGCGCGCCGGGTTTGCGCGGGCGCTGGTGATGGAACCGGAGATCGTGATCTTCGACGAGCCGGACTCGGGCCTCGACCCGGTGCGCACGGCGCTGTTGTGCGAGCTGATCCAGGAGATGCACGGCCTGCACGGAGGCACGTACATCGTCGTCACCCACGACATCGCCTCGGCGCGGCGGATCGGCGAATACATCGCGCTGCTGTGGCGGGGACGGATCGTGGAGGCGGGCGACGCCGCCAAGATGTTCTCCTCGGAGAACCCCTTCGTGCGCCAGTTCCTCAGCGGCTCCGCCGAGGGCCCGCTGGGGATGGACTGAGCGGGAAGGGGGGCAGGCCCCCACTGCATCGGATCTCCTGTAGTGCACCTCCCTCAGATCATGACGTTGGCTGATTGTCGCGAGACAACCAGGGTCCGCATCGCCATCATCGTCCAAGGCGCACTCAACAAAACAAGGAGAGGCATATGGCTTCCATCCGCAAGGAGATCCATATCGACGCGAGCGCGGAGGACGTGTGGTCCGCGGTTCGCGATTGGGGGGCTCTGCACGAGCGTCTCGTGCCGGGCTTCGTGGTCGACACACGCCTCGACGGAGACGACAGGATCGTCACCTTCTTCAATGGCACGGTGCTCCGCGAGGTGCTGATCGACCTTGACGACGAGGCCCGCCGACTCGTATGGTCAATCGTCGATGGACCGTATACCCATCACAACGCATCGGCGCAGGTCTTCCCCGACGGGGAGGGCGAAGCCCGGTTCGTTTGGGTGGCCGACCTGCTGCCAGACGCGCTCGCTATCCCAACCAGCGAGATGATGGGGCAGGGGACGAAGGTCGTCAAGCAGACGATCGAAGCTCAAAGGAGCGCGAGGATGGGAGTTGCCCCAACCCGCTAGGCTCCCCCGAGATGAACTACCGCAAGCTCGGCACCAGCGACATCGAGGTCTCGGAGATCAGCCTTGGCTCGTGGCTGACGTACTCCGGCGGGGTGGAGCGCGCGCAGTCAGAGGCGTGCGTGAAGGCGGCGTTCGATGCGGGGATCAACTTCTTCGACACCGCCAACGTCTACGGGCAGGGGGCGGCGGAGACGCTGCTGGGGGAGGTGCTCTCCGGGTATGAGCGCTCCTCCTACGTGCTCGCCACGAAGGTGTACTTCGCGATGTCCGACACCGACCGCGGTCTTTCAGCGGCGCAGATCCACAAGCAGATCGATGCCTCCCTGGCGCGTTTGCGCACCGACCACGTGGACCTCTACCAGTGCCACCGCTACGACGAGCAGACGCCGCTGGAGGAGACGATGGGGGCGCTCACCGAAGTCGTGGCCGCCGGCAAGGCGCGCCACATCGGCTTCAGCGAGTGGCCCGCGCAGCGGATCGCCGAGTCGCTGGAGCTGCCCGAAGCGGAGCGCTGGGTCTCCAGCCAGCCGCAGTACTCGATGATCTGGCGGGCGCCCGAGGCCGAGGTGATCCCGCTGTGCGAGCGCGAGGGGATCTCGCAGATCGTATGGTCGCCGCTCGCGCAGGGGGTGCTCACGGGCAAGTACCCGCCGGGGTCGCCGCCGCCCGGCGACTCGCGCGCGGCGAGCGACAGCATGAGCGTGTTCATGGACCGCCTGCTCGACGACCGCGTGCTGGAGGCGGTGCAGCGCCTGGTGCCCGTGGCAGAGGGCGCGGAGCTCACGATGGCGCAGCTCGCGCTCGCCTGGGTGCTGCGCGAGTCGAACGTCGCCTCGGCGATCGTCGGCGCCTCCCGGCCCGAGCAGGTGCACGCGAATGCCTCAGCTTCGGGCGTTGCGCTCGACGCCCAGACCCTCGCCGCGGTGGACGAGGCCCTGGGCGCCGTGATCGTGCGCTGAGCCCGCGGTCGGGCGCGAGCCTCAGTCGGCCTTCACAGCAGACACATCGACGAGGATCTTGACCCTGTCGCTGACGACCATGTTGCCCGAGCCGAGCGCGGCGTTGAAGCGCATCTCGAAGTCGGAGCGGTTGATCTGGGCGCTGGCGGAGAGGCCGACGCGCGTGTTGCCCTGGTGGTCCTCCGGCTCGTAGCCCTCGAGCGTCGCCTTCAGCGTGACCGGGCGCGTGACCCCGTGGATGCTGAGGTCGGCGTCGATCTCGAACTCGTCCTCGCCGGTGGCGCGGATCGCGGTCGAGCGGAAGCCGATCTCGGGGTACTTATCGACCTCGAAGAAGTCGGCCGAGCGCAGGTGCTCGTCGCGCTGGGGCTCGCGCGTGTCGACGCTCGCGGTCTTGACCGTCCCGTATGCGACGGCGCCGTCGGGGCCGACCTCGAGCGTGCCCTCGAACTCCTTGAACTGGCCCTTGACGGTGGCGATGCCGAGGTGTTTGACCTGGAACTCGACGCTGGAGTGGACGGGGTCGACCTTCCACGTGCCGGCGGGGACGGTGAGTGCGGCGGCGGCTGGTGTGGCGGATTGTGTGGACATGGGGGCTCCCTTGGGAAGAGGTGGTTGTGGGGGGGTTTACCCTTTGGGGGCTCCACCCACAGGTAGTTGTCCACACAACCTTATCATGTAGGTGCGCGCGCAACTACTTGCCAGACGGCCGCGGCGGGAGTATGTGTGGGGCAGGCGGAAGGGCGAAGGGGGAGAAGGCGGGGAGGCTCAGCGCGGCTGCACGACCAGCGCCTGCGTGGCGAGGCCGAACGGGCCGCGCTCGTCGTGCATGACGCTTTCTGCCCACGCGATGCCGCCGGGGTGCAGCATGGTGCGCGCGTCGAGGCCGATCCACTCGCCCTCGGGGCGGCGGTTGAGCGTGATCGCGAGGTCGGCGTTGATGAACACGTACTCGTCGAACGGCAGCACCGCGGCGATGCCGTTGCCGAAGTCGGCCGCCGCCATCGCGTACACGAGCGGGGTGGGGACCTCGCCCGGGAGCACGGGGCGGCACAGGCGCATCCACACGCCGGCCGTGCCGACGGGGGAGTGGGCGCTTGAGACCCCCACCTCCGGGAGCTGGCCTTTCAGCGGGCGGCCGTGCAGGAAGCGCATCTCCATCGCGCTCGCCGCGAAGCTCGTGTACTCGCCACCGCCCGGCGCGAAGTGCACCGAGTGTCCCTCCTCGCGTCCCGGCAGGGGCGGGGGCTCATGGGTCTCCACCACGCGCAGCGCGAGCGCCGGCAGCTCCTCGGGAGCCGGGAGGATGCGCAGCGCGTGGGCGCGGCAGACGAGCTCCCCGTCCTTGGGCCCGCCGGTCGCTCCGCCGGCTCCGCTGCCCGATCCAGCCGCTCCATCGGGCGTGCCGACGGCCCGCAGCTCCGCTTCGAGCTCCTGCACGCGGCGGCCGGGGCGCACGATGCGCGTGGTCAGCTGCAGCGGCGCGAGCGGCACCGGCCGCAGGAAGGAGAAGGAGAGGCGCGCGAACGGCAGCTCGGCGCCCGGCTCCATGCGCTCGAATGCCCCCGCGATCAGCGTCGCCGGCGCTCCACCGTGCTGCGCCCGCGGGTCCCACGGCCCGCGCGCGTACTCGGTCGGCGTGTAGCGGCCCTCCCCCTCGGGGAGGAAGATGCTCCCGGCATCCGTCATCGTGTCGGTCCCGGCCGGGTCGTCGCCCGTCGCCATAGTGCTCTCGCTCATTGCCGCGGGATGCTATCCGCCGCCGCGGGGCGCGTCGCTCACTGCGGCAGCCGCGCGACGAACTCGGAGAGCTTTTTGGGGTCGCGTAGCGGGGCGCCGTGGCCGAAGCAGGCGAGCGCCGGCTCCAGCGCCGCGAGGCGCCGCGCGGACTCGCGGTTGCGGGCGGGGTTGGGGTTGAAGAGGTCGGGCGGCAGGTTCAGCCCGGGGATGCCGGTGATGAAGTTCACGTTGCCGAGCACGTCGCCGACGATCAGCACGCGATCGGACTCGCGCCACAGCGAGATGTGCCCGGCGGAGTGCCCGGGCGTCTCCAGCACGGTGAAGCCGGCGACCTCATCGCCCTCGTGCAGCACGCGCGCCACGGGGTGGGGCGGACCGGTCCAGAAGCGCTCCTGCACCCAGTTCAGCCACCCTGGGGCCTTGGGGTTTTTGATCGCCCCGGGCGTCTCCATCGCGGGCACGTCGCCCTCGCCGCACCACAGCGGGATGCCGAGGCGCTCGCACACCGCATGGCTCGATCCCTGGTGATCGGGGTGGGCATGGGTGAGCGCGTGGGCGGTCACGGTCTGGCCTTGCAGCTGGCGCAGGATGCGGCCCTCCGCCTGGCGCGTGCCGGCGTCGATCAGCACGTCCTCCACGAGGTACACGTTGATCACGTTGCGTGGCCTGCCGTCCAGCTGGTATAGGCCTTCGGCCAACTGCTTCACGGTGTTTTGATCTCTCGGTGGGAATGTTTGAGGTGGGTCGCTTGGTGCCAGCGTATGTATATAGCTTTTGCGGGGCGTGTGCGATCGCTATACACACCGAGGAGGGCTGGATGGCCTTTGCGATCGGGGTGTGGTTTGAACAAAAAATTCAAAAGGCGTGCGCAATTGCTATCGGGCTCTGAATTTTTCATAACAACACCAGCCCTTTCACCAACTTTGCGACTCCCGCGAGGCCGCACCACTTCCCTCGACTTCGAGACTCCCGCGAGGCCGCACCCCTTCCCTCGACTTCGAGACTTCCGCGAGGCCGCACCCCCTCCCTCAGCCTCGCGACTCCCACGAGAAGCCGCGCACGGCGAAGTACAGCCCGAACGCCCCCCACAGCGCGATCACCGCAAGCGCGTCGAGGTTGCTTGCCAGGCTTGCTCCGGTGACCATCGCACCGGAGAGGCCGTCGATCAGCGGCTTCAGCGGCAGCGCTTCGGCGATCGTATGCACGAAGCCGGGGGCGCTGGAGGAGTCGAAGGCGTAGAAGGAGACTGCGACGACGGGCAGGAACACCGCGTTGACGTACGCGGCGGTCGACTCGAAGTTGGGGATCGCGTGGGCGAAGGCCACGCCGAGGGCAGCGAAGCAGACGACCCCGGCGAGCACGAACACGACCAGTGCCCCCCACTGCTGTGGCCAGCCGATCCCGAAGAACACGCGCCCGGCGAGCACCACGATCGCGATCTGCATCGCCGTGTTGGTCACGGCGTTCGCGGCTACCCCACCGAAGTAGGAGATCGTCGGCAGCGGCGTGCCGCGGATTCGCTTGAGCACGCCGCGCTCGCGCAGGAACACGATGTTGTACGCCAGCGCGGTGAACGTGGTCGACATCACGCTCATCCCCGCGATCATCGGCACCAGCCGGTCGAGCTGGCGCTGGTTGCCGCTGAGCGCCGCCCCGGCGCCGGCGAGAATCACGAGCGGCAGCACGAAGTTGAAGAACGCGGCGCTCGGGTTGCGCCAGAACATGCGCCGCTCCAGGCGGTACTGGCGCCAGGAGAGAGCGATGGTCTCAGACATCAGGCGACGCTTCCGTGGGCGGGTACGGAGGCGGGGTCTGCGGATGGATCGTCGCCGGTCGCGGAGGCGGCAGTGCTCGCGCCCGGCGGCTCCGAGGCCTCGACATCCGCAGTCAGCTCCAGGTATACGTCCTCGAGCGACGGTCGCCCGACGGTGAGCTCATCCAGCCGCTCACCCCGCGCGAGCGCCTCCGAGGTCAGCTCGTGCAGCAGGCGCGTGGGGTCGTCGGTCTCGTGCTCGACGAGCTCCCCGCGGGCGTTGCGATAGACGACGCGATGGTGCGAGGCGCCGGATGGGTGGGTTCCGGGTGGGTGGGCTATCAATTCCCGCGGCGGGCCGATCGCAAGCACGCGCCCCTCCTTGACGATCGCCACGCGGTCGGCCAGCGCCTGCGCCTCGTCGAGGTAGTGCGTGGTCAGCAGGATCGTCTTGCCGAGCGCGCGCAGCGAGCGGATCGTCTCCCACGCCGCCCGCCGCGCCTCGGGGTCGAAGCCGGTGGTGGGCTCGTCGAGGAAGATCAGCTCGGGGTCGCCGACGAGCGCCAGCGCGAAGTCCAGGCGCCGCAGCTGCCCGCCGGAGAGCCGGCGGCTGCGCACGTCCGCCTTCTCCCTCAGGCCCGCGAGCTCCAGCACCTCCTCGACCTCGCGCGGGTGCGGGTAGAAGCTGGCCCAGTGTCCGAGCGCCTCGCGTGGGGTCACGTGGCTGTAGATCCCGCCCGCCTGCAGCACGATCCCGATGCGCCGGCGCAGCTCGATCGAGCGGCGCGCGGGGTCATGGCCGAGCACCGACACCTCGCCACCGTCGCGTGCGCGGTACCCCTCGAGGATCTCCACGGTTGTGGTCTTGCCGGCGCCATTTGGCCCGAGCAGCCCGAACACCTCTCCCCGCCGCACCTCGATGTCGATCCCGCGCACGGCCTCGTACTCGCCATAGCGCTTGTGCAGGTCACGCACCTCGATCGCGGGGCTCTCGCTCACTGGCGAATCATCGCAGGAGCCCTGTGAGTCCGGGGTGCCTCGACTGGTCTTGCTCCGGGATGTAGTATGATGCTACAACAATGCTTACCGTTCCACAGGTGGCCAGGCGCACGGGCCGCAACCCTGAGACGATCCGCCGCTGGATTCGCGAGGGCAAGCTGCGCGCGAGCAAGGTCGGCACCCAGCACGTGATCGAGGAGCATGATCTCGAGGCGATGCAGGTCGACCCGTATCCGGACATGCTGCCGCTGCCGAAAGGGTGGGGGGAAAAGACCTTCTGGGGCGAGCCGATGCCCAACGTCGCGGCCTGGATCCGGGAATCGCGAGAGGGCCACTGAGACTCGGTGCTGGTCGTCGACGCCAGCCTGGTGGTGGAGTGGTGCATCGACGTTGAAGACGATCTCGCGGAGCTGGCGCCCGGCGAACGCTGCGCGCCGGCACTGATGTGGTCGGAGGCGCGCTCGGCGTTGCACGAGTGGGTATGGCGCGGCAGGCTGGGCGCCGACGAAGCCGACCGCGCGCGAGCTCGCCTTGAGGATGCCGACGTCAAGCTCGAGACGCACTCCGGCCTCGCCGACGAGGCGTGGCGGATCGCCGACGACCTTGGCTGGGCGAAAACCTATGACGCCGAGTACGTAGCGCTGGCCTCGCTGCTCGGCTGCCGGCTCGTGACCGTCGACGGCCGGCTGCGTCGCGGCGCAGACCGGCTCGGCTTCGTCGTCGGTCCGACCGAGCTCTGACCCCGGTGGCGGGCCATGGAGGGCCCGCCCCACCGGCCGCGGGTGTCACTTCGCCGCGCGGACGATCTCGATGCCAAACCATTCAGAATGCACGCCCTGCGGAACGGTCGAGCGGCGCCCGGCTCCTACCAGTGCACTCCGCGCGTGAGCGTCGCCATCGCGATCTGCTCGAACGAGGCTCGCTCCTCGGCGTCCTGCTGGCCGCGCGAGGCGGCCGAATCGGGGAACACGCGGTAGGCGAGGTGGAGGATGCGGTCGACGGCCTTGGGGGAGAGGGCGTACAGGACCTCGCCCGCCGTGCCGAGGCGCGTGCCCATGTGCTTGGGGTGGGTGCGCAGCGCCTCGCAGATCATGTCGGCGGCCTCCTCGGGGGTGATCGCGGGGAAGGCGTCGTACATCTTCGTCGGGGCGATCATCGGCGTGCGCACGAGCGGCATGTGGATCGTGGTGAAGGTCACGCCGTCGCCGATCGTCTCCGAGGCGACGACGCGGGTGAAGGCGTCGAGCGCGGCCTTCGAGGCCACGTACGCGGAGAAGCGGGGCGGGTTGGTCTGCACGCCGATCGAGGAGATGTTCACGATGTGGCCGCTGCCGCGCTCGCGCATGTCGGGCAGCAGGCGGATGATCAAGCGGATCGCGCCGAAGTAGTTGAGCTGCATCGTGCGTTCGAAGTCGTGAAAGCGGTCGTACGAGAGCGCGATCGAGCGGCGGATCGAGCGGCCGGCGTTGTTGACGACCATGTCCACGTGGCGGTGGTCGGTGAGCACGCGCGCGACGAGGTCGTCCACGGAGTCCATGTCCGACATGTCGGCCGCGTACACGAACGCGGTGCCCCCTGCGGCGACGATCTCCGCGCGCAGCTCCTCGAGCTTCTCGACGTTGCGCGCCACGAGCAGCGGGATGCCGCCGGCCTCGGCGACCTGCAGCGCGGTCGCGCGCCCGATCCCGGAGGAGGCGCCGGTGATCAGCACGCGCCGGCCCTCGACCGCCTCCTGCAGCGTGCGGTCGCGGCTGAGGTTCGGGTCCATCTCGCGCTCCCAGTAGTCCCACAGCCGCTGCGCGTAGGTGTGCAGCTCGGGCGGCTGCTCGTAGCCGGAGCCGGCGAGCGCCAGCTGCGTCGAGCGGCTGTCAAAGTGGGGCACCAGCTCCATGTGCTCGATCACCTCCGTGGGGATCCCCAGCTCGCGCAGTGCGAGGCCGCGCAGCTGGCGCCACGGGGGCAGCGCCATCGTCAGCGTCAGCGGCCACGTCGGCAGCGCGCGCGTGAGGCGCTTGTCGAGCGTCACCGCGAAGCGGGGGGCGTGCGCGGCCGTGGCCAGCTCGTTGACCAGTTCGTCCACGCGCTGCCCGCGCGGGTCGGTCAGGTGGAAGGCGCGGCCGTCGAGGTCGGGCACGTGCATCAGGTGCTCCATCGCGCCCGCGACCCAATCGACCGGCACGACGTTCGTGCGCCCGAGGTCCAGCCCCACCAGCGGCAGCCATTCCGGCAGCAGTCCCCGCGCGCGCTGGATCGCCTTGAAGAAGTAGTACGGCCCATCGACCTTGTCCATCTCGCCGGTGCGCGAGTCCCCCACGACGATCGCCGGCCGGTACACCCGCCACGGCACGAACGGCTGCTCGCGTACGATCCGCTCGGCCTCCCACTTCGTGCGGTGGTAGGGCGAGGGCAGCTTCTGGCCCTCGTCGAACATCTCCTCGCTGAAGGTCCCCCTATAGGCCCCGGCGACGGCGATCGAAGAGACATGGTGCAGGCACCCCGCCTCCAGCGAGCGCGCCAACTCGACCGCGTGCGTGGTACCGCCGACGTTCGCCGCGCTGTTCTGCTCCGCGGGCGCGGTCATGTCGTAGATCGCGGCGAGGTGGACGAAGTGGTCGATCTTGCCCCGCAGCTCGGTGATCTGCTCTTCGTCGAGCCCCAATAGCGGGCGGCGCAGGTCGCCCACGACGGGGACGATCCGCTTCGCCGCGGGCGCGCCGGTGGCGATGGACCAGCGGTCGATCAGCTCGTCGAGGCGGGCCGTGGAGCCCTCGCGGACGAGGACGTGGATCTTGCCGCTCCGGTTCGCCAGCAGGCGTTCCATCAGGTTGCGGCCGATGAAGCCGGTGGCTCCGGTTATGAAGGAGGGCATTGCTCAGCGAGGATAGAGGGTGGCGCAGCCGGCCGGCCGCCGGCTGGCTGGCTGAAACAGGGATTCGCGCGCAGCTATGCCGGCAGCAGCGCGAGCGCGTCAACGTGTGCCGGGCGCACGGTGGCGAAGTGGCGGTGGTCGAGCGTTGCGAGCCTGTCCTCGCCAAGCCGCTCGACCAGCGAGAGCACGCTGGCGTCGACGACGCCGAGCGGCTGGTCCTTGTACTTGAACTGAAGCTCACGGCAGCGCTCCAGGTCGCCGGCGGTGGGGTGCTCGGGTCGGTAGACGCCCGCGAGGAGGTCGTCGAGGAAGGTGAGCCACACGTCGACGCCGAGGCGCCGGTGACACCAGTAGGCGAGCTCCGCGAGCACGAGGGTGGGAACGATGAGATCCTCGCTCGCCTCGCTCAGGAGCTCGGCGCAGCGGGCGTGGTCGGGGTCCGCCGCGTCAAGCGCGGCCAGCAGCGGGCCGGTGTCGAGTACGAGCGGCACCTACGACGGCGGCTCGGCCACCGGCTCCGCCGTCACCTGAGCCGCGGAGAGCCCATCGGTCGAGCGCCCGATGCCCAGTCGTGGCCGGCGGGCGCGGTGCAGCGATGCCGCCTTCTCATCGACGGCCTCGGCCAATACCACGGTGAGCGCCACGCCACGCCTGTGAGCCTCGGCCTCCAGGGTGTCGAGGGAGGAGCGCTTGGCGGCGACGGTTGTTCTGCGGGTCTGATTCACGATGCATGATTCTAGCATCGGGAGGGATGCTTCGCGCGATGCTTGAATTTGTGCAAGGGCCATCTCTTCTTCATCCGCCTCGCATGCGCGAGTGGGACGGCTCGATGTTCGTCGCTACGCCCCAGCCCCAACCCCGCCGCGCCCCTCGCCCCCGGCGAAGCGCGCGGCGCCGCGGATCGCGTCCTCGAACACGTCCGGGCCGGCGCGGGACTCCAGCGCGAGCGCCTCGGGGAGCGGCATCCCGAGGCCGTGGATCGCCGCGGCGCGGTCGGCGAGCATCGTGCGCTGCGGGAAGCGGGCGAGGCCCTCGGCCAGCTCCAGCGCGCGCTCAAGGTGGCGGCCGGGGGGGACGAGCTCGTTGACCAGCCCGATCGCGTGCGCCTCGGCGGCCTCCATGATACGCCCGGTGAGGATCATGTCGAGCGCCCGGCCGAGGCCGACGATGCGCGGCAGGCGCTGGGTGCCGCCGTCGATCAGCGGGACGCCCCAGCGGCGCTCGGGGAAGCCGAGGCGGGAGTCCTCGGTGGCGATCCGCAGGTCGCACCACAGCGCCAGCTCCAGGCCGCCGGCGAGCGCGAAGCCGGAGATCGCGGCGATCGTCGGCTTGGCTGGTGTGAGGCGGGTGAAGCCCATCGGGCCCTCGGGCGCGGTCAGGCGCCCGCCGAAGGACTCCAGCGCCTTCAGGTCGGCGCCCGCGCAGAAGGCCACGCCGCCCGCGCCGGTGAGCACCAGCACGCGCGCCTCCTCGTCGGCTTCGAAGCGCAGGTAGGCCTCGTGCAGCGCCACCGCGGTCGGGCCGTCGACGGCGTTGCGTCGCTCCTGGCGGTCGATGCTCAGCAGCGCCGCGGAGCCGCGGCGCTCGTAGGTGACCGGAGCTCGCCCGCTCCCCCCGCCACCCCGTCCGCCCACCTGCTCGCCCAACTACCAGCCGCCGCGGAAGCGGTCCCCGGCGTGCGAGCGCGCCGCCGCGACTCGCTCGTCTTTGCGCTTTTCCAGCCGTTTCTGCAGCAGGCTGGCGAGCAGGATGAAGGTCGGGAAGAAGACGATCAGGATGAACCCGGCGGTGGTCACGACCTTGTCGTCGGTCGCCCCGTAGAAGCCGCGCCCGTCGTTCATCGCGAGCGCCTCGGGGGCGTAGAACAGCAGCAGGGCGGCGGCGGTGGGGAGGCTCCAGAGCAGGCGGCGCATGACGGGGGGCAATGGTACCGGAGCGCCCGGCCGCGCGGCGCGCTCTCGCCCGCGGCAGCCCGGTACGGCGGGACTGCCAACCGACGGCGCCGCCCGCCTACCATGCGAGCGATGGCTGTGCTGATCGCATCGGACCTCCACAAGGACATCGCCGGCAAACCGCTGCTGCGCGGGGTGTCGTTCAAGCTGGAGCGGCGCGAGCGCATGACGATCGCCGGGCGCAACGGCGCCGGCAAGACGACGCTGCTGCGGATGCTGGCGGGCGAAGAGTCGATCGACCGGGGCGAGCTGAGCCTGCAGAAGAGCGCCCGCGTGGCGCTGCACGACCAGCGCCCGCCGCGGGAGCGCGGGGTCGCGCTGCGCGAGTACGTGCTGTCGGGCTGCGCGCAGGAGCTGGCCGCGGAGCGCGAGCTGGCGGAGCTGGAGCGGAGGATGGAAGCCCCACCCACCCCGAGCGCCGAGGACTCCCCCGGGAAGGGGCCCGACCCCGACGGCAGCGGACCCGCCCGGGGTTACGAGGCGACGCTCGATCGCTACGCCCGCGCGCAGGCGCGGCTGGAGGCGCTGGGCGGCTACCTGTGGCGCGACCGCGCCACGGTGATGGCGCGCGGGCTGGGCTTCGCCGAGGCCGACCTGGAGCGCCCGCTGGACACCTTCTCCGGCGGGCAGCTGACGCGCGCCTCGCTCGCCCGGGCGCTGGCGACGAACGCCGACGTGCTGCTGCTGGACGAGCCGACCAACCACCTCGACATCGAGTCGTTGGAGTGGTTGGAGCAGACGCTGACGGGCCTCGACGCGGCGATCGTGCTCGTCGCCCACGACCGCTGGTTCCTGGAGGCCGTCGGCACCGCCGTGCTGGAGCTCGAGGCCGGCCGCTCGCGCTTCTTCGCCGGCAGCTGGCACAACTGGCGCCGCGAGCAGGCCGCGCGCGAGATCGCGCAGGGCAAGGCGATCGACAAGCAACAGGCGGAGATCGCGCGCATGGAGCGCTTCATCGAGCGCTTCCGCTACAAGGCGACGAAGGCCAAACAGGCGCAATCGCGGGTGAAGAAGCTGGCGAAGATCGAGCGGCTGGAGCGTGATCCGCGCGAGGGGCAGGGGCTGGAGTTCGCGTTCAAGGCGCCGGAGCGCTCGGGCAGGGTGATCTTCGAGCTGACCGACGCGCGTGTGGAGGTCGGGGGAGAGGAAAAGGATTTGGATGGTGGCTCCGCTGGCCGATCTTCGATCGGTCGAGCCCGCTCCGCCGGAGGGGTCGCGCAGCGCGGAAACGGCGCGGGTGGGGCTCGTGCCACCGGGGCCCGCGCGGGTGGGCCGCCGGGCGGGCCGATCACCTTGCTGGAGCACGCCGAGCTGTGGCTGGAGCGCGGCGAGCACGTTTCGCTCGTGGGGCCCAACGGCAGCGGCAAGACCACGCTGATCGCCACGCTCGCGGGACAGCGGCCGCTGGCGGCGGGCCGGTTGAGCACGGGGCACAACGTGCACGTCGG
>DASZIQ010000083.1:0-69339 GCA_035948945.1 Solirubrobacteraceae bacterium | reverse complement strand
TTGGGCGTCGGCGAGTTCCATCAGCTCCTCGTCCGGACAGCCGTCCAGGTCGCGTTCCTCGGCAACCGCAAGCACGTCGTGCTCAGGTGCTCTCAGAGCCGCACCGATCCGCCGGCCCGACACGTGAGCATCAAGTAGCAGACGCAATTTATTGTTTAGTCGAGCTGGATCGGGATGATGTCAGCGTGCGGGTACTCTGCGCGGAGCTCCGTCAACGGTCGCCGGTTTAGCGTGTGCGGCTTCCGCTACCGCCACCGCCGGGCCGCGTAAAATCCGCAGCG
Organism: Solirubrobacteraceae bacterium; assembly: GCA_035948945.1. Taxonomy (GTDB): domain Bacteria; phylum Actinomycetota; class Thermoleophilia; order Solirubrobacterales; family Solirubrobacteraceae; genus Palsa-744. The sequence goes on along the minus strand of DASZIQ010000083.1, from coordinate 69,058 downwards.
CTGCTGCGGGGAATTACGGCTTACGACGCCGCGCACGGACTGTATATCTACGCCGTGATGCAAGAAGAGGAGACCCAGGCGCTCGACGCGAGCGGGGTCGATGGCGTAGCGGCCGCGGATCGGAGGATCCGGATCGTGCTCGCCGACGACCACACGGTCGTGCGCAGCGGCCTGCGCATGCTGCTCGACAGCGAGGCCGACTTCGAGGTCGTGGCGGAGGCGGGCGAGGTCGAGAGCGCGCGGCGCTACGTGCGCGGGCATCGCCCCGCGGTGCTGGTGCTGGACCTCAACATGCCGGGCGGGTCGAGCCTCGAGGCGATCCCCGTGCTGCGGGCCGAGTCGCCGAGCACCCAGATCGTGGTGTTGACGATGCAGGAGCAGCCGGCCTTCGCCCGCCATGCGCTGGGGGCGGGCGCGCTCGGCTATGTCCTCAAGGAGTCCGCCGACGACGAGCTCGTGCAGGCGGTGCGCGCCGCGGCCGGCGGCGCGACGTATCTGACCCCGCGCCTGGGGGCGCGACTGGCGTCCGAGCCGTCGCCCGGGCGCCCGGACGACCTCTCCGAGCGGGAGGTGGGGGTGTTGCGCCTGATCGCGCTGGGCCACACCAATGCGGAGATCGCCGAGCAGCTGTTCCTGTCGGTGCGCACGGTGGAGACCCACCGCGCTCACATTCAGCAGAAGCTGAGCCTCGCCTCGCGCGCGGAGCTGGTGCGCTACGCGATGGAGCGCGGCTTGATGAGCGTTTGAGGGCTGCTCACCCGCCGCGAATCTCGCGCACGGCCGCCGGGGCGGCGCCCGCCCGCCGCTGGACGGGGAAGCTGGCGCGCACGGTGGCGCCGGCGCCGGGGGAGGAGTCGATCCGCAGCGTGCCGTCGAGCAGCTCGATGCGCTCGCGCATCCCGAGCAGACCGAAGCCGGTGGTGTCGGCGGCGGGGTCGAAGCCGGCGCCGTCGTCGCGCACCTCGATGCGCACCGTGTCTCCCTCCTCGTGGATCTCGACGACCGCGCGCTTGGCGCCGCCGTGCTTGGTGGCGTTGGTGAGCGCCTCCTGCACGATCCGGTAGATCGCGGTCTCGAGCTCCGGGGTGTGGCGGGCGAGCGCCCCGTCGCCTTCGACCTGGCCGCCCCGCTCGCGGGCGAGGTCGATGCTGACGTCGATCTCGATGCCGTGGCGGGCGGCCCGTTCGGCGAGCGCTTCGACCGCCGCCTGCGTGCCGAGCTCGTCGAGCGCCGCGGGGCGCAGGTCGGTGATCAGCGCGCGCAGGTTGGTGATCGCCTCCTCGAGCTGCTCGATCCCCTGGAGAAAGGCGTCCCGCAGCGCCTCGGGGCGGGTCGAGCGCGCCGCGGTGGAGAGCCCGATCCGCAGCGCGGAGAGGCTCTGGAGGGTGTCGTCGTGCAACTCGCGCGCCCACCGCCGGCGCTCGCCCTCGGCCGCGGCGAGGCGCTGGCGGTGGCGCTCGGTGGCGACCGACTGGGCGGTCGCCACCGCGGTGGCGGCGCTCGCCGCGAACGCGACCAGGAGCCGCTCGTCCTCGGCGCTGAAGCTCGGCCCGTCCTCGAGCCGGTCGAGCGCCAGCAGCGCGCCGTAGCCGTGACCGCGGAACAGCAGCGGCACCACCAGCCCGCCCCGCGCGCTCACGCCGAGACGGCTGGTGCCGTGTTCTTCAAAGCGGGCGCGGTTGACTTCGTCGTCGAGGCGCAGCGTGCGGCGCGCGCGCAGCGCCTGTCCGGCGAGCGAGTCGCGCAGCTGGACGGTTTGGCCGACCACGCCCGCGGGCAGCTCCCCCGCGCCGGCGGCGACGACGAGCTCCTGGCGGTGGCGCAGCTCGATCAGCAGCACGCGCGCGCCGACCAGCGCGCGGCCGCGCTTGGCGACCAGCTCGAGGATCACGTCGAGGTCGGTCTCGCCGCCGACCGCGAGCGCGATTTGGGTGGTGGCGTCGAGCGTGGCGACGGTGCGCTCGAGCTCGTCGCGGCGCTCGCTGGCGCCGGTATAGCGGCGGGCGTGGTCGATCGCCACGCCCGCCAGCTCGGCGAGCACGGTGAGCGCCTCCTCGTCCTCCGCGGAGAACTGTGCGCCGCCGGCCTTCTCGGTGAGGTAGAGGTTGCCGTAGGGCAGCCCCCGCACGACGATCGGCGCCCCGAGGAAGGTGCGCATCGGGGGGTGCCCGCGGGGGAACCCGTAGGAGCGGGGGTGGCGGCCGACGTCGCCGAGGCGCAGCGGCACGGGATCCTCGATCAGCGCGCCCAGCACGCCGCGTCCGCGTGGCAGCGCCCCGATCGCCGCGTGGGTGGCGGGGTCGATCCCGCGCGTGATGAACTGGGAGAGCTCGCTGCGCGACTCGTCGAGCACCCCGAGCGCGGCGTAGCGGGCGCCGGTGAGTTCCTGCGCGGAGTCCAGCACCCGCTCGAGCACCACGTCGAGGTCGAGCTCGGCGAGCACGTCGCGGGCTAGATCCAGCACTCCACGTACGGCACGGTCCATCGCTGTTTTTCCTGGCAGAGAATTGGGTGTCAACGCTTGGCGGGAACGCTGGCGGACGGTGCCGGTACAACCACTTTGGCGAGCCTAGCCCAATTCCACGCCCAGGTCTCCTCGCGTTCTACACTGGAGGATACAACGAAAGTGCTCGAATTGCTTCCCGGTTATGATCAGATGCTCGAATTGCTCGGTGGTTCTGAGGTCGGCGCCCGGCGGTTGGGGCGAGGTGGGGCGCGCATGCTCCGATGGCGGGAACGCGCCTGAGTGCGGGCCGGTGGGGGTGGCCGGCTGGGGCTGCCGGCAGTCGCCGGTGGAGGTGGCCGGCAGGGGCCGCCGGTGGTGTTGGCGAGCGCCGGTGTGGTCGCCGATGCGGCCTCCCGCACACCGTGTTCCGCGGCGCTCGAAGCCCGTAGAAATCCGCGGACCGGGGACTTTTGGAGAAACAGAGACATCCCTTGACAAAATCACTTCGTGTCGCCTATATTCCACATGCCGGGGCAGGCCGGGAGGGAGGTGAGAGGATCGGAAGTCATGGCAAAGTGGTGAGCAGGCGCGGCACTGAGGATGGCAGCGGGCAGCGTCGCGGGCTGCGCCCGAGCGACTCGTCGCCTCGCGGGCGCGTCGAGCTCGACCTCGAGCGCGAGCGTGTTGCGGAGATCCAGCGCGCGCGGATGCTGGGCGCGATGGTGGACCTGACCCGCGAGCGGGGCGCCGAGCGAGTGACGGTGGCGCACGTCGTCGGGCGGGCGGGCGTGTCGCGCCGCACCTTCTACGAGCTGTTCGAGGATCGCGAAGCGTGTCTGCTGGAAGCGCTGGACGACGCGCTGCGGCGGATCGAGGACGCGGTGCTGCCGGCGTACCAGCGCGAGCGCGGGTGGAGCGCGCGGATCGGCGCGGCGCTCACCGCGATGCTCGAATGCTTCGACGCCGATCCCGCCACCGCGGCGCTGTGTGTGGTGGACTCGCTCGCCGCGGGCCCCGAGGCGCTGGAGCGCCGCGCGCGCGTGGTGGACGCGCTGGTTGGTGCAGTGGACCGCGGTCGCCGCGAGGCGGGCGCCCCAGCCGGCCTCAACCGCGTCGTTGCGGAGGGCGTAGTGGGCGCTGTGCTGGGCGTGCTGTACACCCGTCTGCGCGAGCCGGCGCCGAAGCCGCTGCTGGCGCTGCGGGGGCAGTTGATGAGCATAATCGTGCTGCCCTACCTCGGCCCCGAGGCGGCGGCGGCCGAGCTGGCCCGCCGCGTGCCCCGCGCGCGTCGCCAGGCGCGCAACCAAGAGGACCCGCTGAAGCGGCTGGACATGCGCCTCACCTACCGCACGATGCGCGTGCTGACCGCGGTGGCGGCGCAGCCGGGGCTTAACAACCGCCAGATCGCGCGCGACGCAGGCGTTGCCGACCAGGGCCAGATGTCGAAGCTGCTGGCGCGCCTGGAGGGTCTCGGGCTGATCGCCAACGGCGGCGAGAGCCTGGTCAGAGGCGAGCCGAACATGTGGCGGCTGACCCAGCGCGGCGAGGAGCTGGAGCAGGCGATCCGCACCCGCGAGGAGCGCTGAGCGCACCCAAGACAGGGGCCCCACCTGGAATCTTCGATCGATCGCGCTTCGCCGCCCTGTCGTCGCCCAGCTTGGTCCAGGAACGCCTTACCGATCGCAGAGCGACGGGCTCTCCGATCGGCCAGCACCTCTATTTCGAAACAGGTTCTTACACGTGAAAGCGACACGCTGGACAGCGAGTCGCGTCAGCGTCTATAATCCGAGGGCGCGCGGGTCGGCGCAGTCGGAGAGCTAGGCTAGGGTCTGGGGAGGTGCCTATGAGTTCTACAGCTGGCGGTCGTGTCGCCCTCGCGGGCTCCTTTGCCGGAGCGGCGCGACGCTACTGGCTGGGCGTGTTCCCCGGCGTCTGCGCGGAGCGCCGCCGTCGCGAGGCCCGCGCACACGAGATCCCCGACCAGCTGCTGCGCCAGGTCGTGGTGGACGCCCTGCGCAAGTGGGGCAACATCGAGGGCGCGAGCGCGTTCGCGGCATTCGTCCCCCGCCGCCGGCGTGCCGCGGCGGCGCGCGCGATGGTGTGCTTCCAGGCGGCGTACAACTACCTGGACATGCTGACCGAGCTGCCGAACACCGACCCGGCGGCCAACGGCAGGCTGCTGCACCGCGCGCTGCTGGTGGCGCTGGACCCCGGCGCGGAGCACCTCGACTACTACGCCCACCACCATCTGCACGAGGACGGCGGCTACCTGGCCGAGACTGTGGACGGCTGCCGCGCGGCGCTTGCGCAGCTGCCCTCCTACGCGACGGTCGCGCCCGCGGCGCTGCGCGCGGCGGAGCGGATCGTGGCCTTCCAGAGCTGCAACACCGGCGAGGTGCAGGGCGACTATGTGGCGCTCGAACGGTGGGCGCGGGCGCACACGCCGCGCGGGACCGGCATGCGCTGGTGGGAGACGGCCGCCGCCGGGGGCAGCTCGCTGGGCATCTACGCGTTGATCGCCGCGGCCGCCGAGCCGCGCGTGGACCCCGGGGAGATCGCGGCGATGGAGGCGGCGTACTTCCCCTGGATCGGGTCGCTGCACTCGCTGCTGGACAACCTGATCGACGCTGCCGAGGACTACGCGACGGGCCAGCGCAGCCTCGTCAGCTGCTACGCCTCCCCGTGCGACGCGGCCACCCGCATGGGCATGTTGGCGGAGCGCTCGATGCACGCGGCGCAGGCGCTGCCGGGCCGCCGCCACACGCTGGTGCTGGCGGCGATGGCGAGCTTCTACCTATGCACGCCGGAGGCGCGCGCGCCCGAGGCGGCGACGGTCGCCGACGCCGTGCTGGAGGCGCTCGGCGAGCCGGCGCGGATGGCGATGACGGTGTTCCACTCGCGCCTGGCGCTGCGGCGCATGGCGCCCAGCACGCCCGGGGCGCCGACGCGGCGCGGCGGTGGGGCGGAGGTAGTGATCCCCCCGGCGCAGGAGATGCTGCCCGCCGCCTCGGCGGTCGCCACCACGCCAACCCCGCTCGGGCACGATGTGCGTGGCATAAAGTGAGGGGCATACATCGGGTCCACACCCCCGGGCTGAGAAAGGGCCCCCCGTGCTAGAGCTACGCGATCTCGTGAAGCACTACCCCCAGGTCGGTGGCGAGCCGGTGCGCGCCGTCGATGGCGTCTCGCTCGAGGTGCAGCCCGGCGAGATGGTGGCGCTGTATGGGCCAAGCGGGTCGGGCAAGACGACGCTGCTGCTGATGGTTGCCACGCTCCTGGCGCCGACCAGCGGCGCGGTGCTGATCGGCGGCCGCGACGTCTCCTCGCTGAGCGAGAAGGAGGCCTCGCACTTCCGGCTCTCCGAACTGGGTTTCATTCGCCAGAACTTCGATCTGCTGCCGGGCGTGACCGCGATCGACAACGCGGTGCTGAAGCTGTTGAAGAGCATGCGCTGGCGCGAGGCCCACCGCCAGATCTCCCCGCTGCTGGAGCGCCTCGGCCTCGGCGAGCGCCTCGATCACCGCGCGGAGACGCTCTCGATGGGCGAGCGCCAGCGTGTGATGATCGCGCGCGCGCTGTCCACCCAGCCGCGCCTGCTGCTGGCGGACGAGCCGACCGGCAGCCTCGACACGCAGCGCGGGCGCGAAGTGCTGGAGCTGCTCACCGAACTGTGCCGCGAACACCAGGTGGCGATCGTGCTGGTCAGCCACGACCCGCAGGCGGCGGCGTACGCCGACCGCGTGTACGCGCTGCGCGACGGCAAGCTGGGCGAGTACGAGCCCGAGCAGTGGGCCGCGCGGATGGCCGCGCAGTAGGGGTCCGAGAACGCCGTGAAGCTTCCCCATTTCGATCTGCGCAACGACTGCCACCAACCGACCCGCGGCCCGGCAGGGCCATCCAAATTTAAAATCCCCCCTCCCACACATGCCTGATCGGGAGCGGGCGAGGCCGCGGTGAAGCTCCTCAACGTCCTGCACCTCTACCGGGTGCGCCTGCGCGCGCGGGCGCTGCAGGAGATGTTCGCGATCGTCGGGATCGCCGCGGGCGTGGCGCTGCTGTTTGCCTCGCAGGTGGCGAGCTCCAGCCTGTCGAGCTCGGTGGCGCAGCTCTCAAAAGGGATCGTCGGAAACGCCACGCTGCAGCTGCTCGCGCGCGACGCCCAGGGCTTCGAAGCGGGGATGGTCGCGCAGGTGCGCCACCTCCCGGGGGTGCGCGTGGCGGCGCCGCTGCTCGAAGCCAACGCCGAGATCTCCGGCCCGAAGGGCAGCGAATCGGTTGAGCTGGTGGGCGCCGACTCGAGCTTCTCAAAGCTCGACGGGACGCTCGTGCGCAAGACCAAGCTGGAAGGGTTCAGCGGCTTCGGGGCGCTCGTGTTGCCGGCGCCGCTGGGCCAGAAGATCGGGATCACGAAGGGGTTCGGCTCCGAAGCAACCATCAAGGTGGCCGGGCACGTGGAACACGCGCCGCTGTACTCGCTGCTGCACGCCAGCCAGATTGGACCGCTGGTCTCCAGCCCGATCGCGGTGACGACGCTCGAATTCGCCCAGGAAATGACCGGACTGCATGGCCGTGTCAGCCGCGTGCTCGTCGAGCCCGCGCCGGGCGCCGAAGCGAGTGTGCGCACGGGGCTCGAACGCCTCGCGGGGGGGCGGCTGAACGTGGAGCCGGCAAACTACGACGAAACGCTGTTCACGAAAGCGGCCGCCGCCACCAACCAGTCCACCGCGCTGTTCGCGGTGATCAGCGCGCTCGTCGGCTTCCTGTTCGCGTTCAACGCGATGCTGCTGACGGTGCCCCAGCGGCGGCGGCTGATCGCCGACCTGCGACGCGATGGCTACCCCCCGCAGACGGTGATCGGGGTGATGATGTTCGACGCGCTGGTGCTCGGCGTGCTGGCGTGCGTGCTCGGGCTGGCGCTCGGCCAGGAGCTCTCGATCCACCTCTTCCATTCGAACCCCGGCTATCTCTCCTCCGCCTTCGCCGTGGGCTCGCAGCGCGTGGTGAGCGCGCAGAGCGTCGCCGTCGCGGTCGCGGGGGGGATGCTGGCCGCCTCGGTGGCGGTGCTCAGCCCGCTCAAAGACATCGTCTCGCGCCAGCCGCTGGCGGCTATCACCGACAAGGATGGCGCGGGCACGCTCAGCGGCACGCGCTGGCTGGCGCTGGGCGGCGCAGTGTGCCTGGCGGCGGCCACGGCGGTCCTGCTGGCGGCGCCGAAATCGGCGGTGCTGGGGATGGTGTTCCTGGTGGGGGCACTGCTGCTGCTGTTGCCGATCCCGCTGAACGCGATGCTCGCGCTGGTGAGGCGGATCGCGCCCGGGATCACGAGCGCGGTGCCGCACGTGGCGGTGATGGAGCTGCGCGCCGGCCGCGCGCGCGCGGTGGCGATCGCCGCGACCGGCGCCGTTGCGGTGTTCGGCAGCGTCGCGATCGAGGCGGCCCACGGCGATCTGCTGCACGGCCTCGAAAACGCGGCGCACGACATGAACGCCTTCACCGACGTGTGGGTCTCCCCGGCAGGCTCCTACAACCTGCTGAGGACCACGCCGTTCACGCCCACCGATCGGGCCAAGCTCGCGAGCCTGCCGGGCGTGAGCGCCGTGCGCCTCTACCGCGGGGGGCTGCTGGACATCGGCGAACGGCGCGTGTGGGTGATCGCCCCGCCGCGTGAAGCCTCGCCGCTGCTGCCCGCCAGCCAGATCGTCGAAGGCAACGTGGCGCGCGCCGAAGCGGAGGTGCGCGCCGGCGGCTGGGCGGTCGTGTCGCAGGCGATCGCCAACGAACACCACCTGCACATCGGCGAGCCCTTCGCACTGCCCACCCCGATCCCGAGCACCTTCAAAGTCGCGGCGATCGGCACCAACATCGGCTGGGCGCCGGGCGCGATCGTCATGAACGCCGATGCCTACGCGCGCGCGTGGGGCTCGGCGGACGCGAGCGCCTACAACGTGCTGCTCTCGCCCGGCGTCTCCCAAGCCCAGGGCAGGCGCGAGATCGAACACGCGCTCGGCGGGAGCTCATCGGCCTTCGCGGTGCAAACGGCCGAAGAACATGCCGCCCAGCAGCGCGCGCTCAGCCGCCAGGGCCTCGAACGTCTCACGCAGATCGCGACGCTGATCCTGATTGCGGCGGTGCTGGCGATGGCGGCGGCGATGGGCAACATGGTATGGCAGCGCCGCCCGCGCCTGGCGAAGCTGAAGCTGGAGGGCTTCCCGCGCGCGGAACTGTGGCGCACGATCCTGCTGGAGAGCCTGCTGCTGCTCGGCGTGGGCTGCGTCAGCGGCGCGGTGTTCGGCCTCTACGGCCAGCAGTTGCTCGACCGCGCGCTGGCCAACGTGGTCAACTTCCCCGTCGTCTACTCCTTCGGCATCGTGGTCGCCCTTGCCAGCCTCGCCCTGGTCACCGCGGCAGCCGTGGCGATCGTCGCGATCCCGGGCTACATCGCCGCCGGCGTGCCGCCGGCGGTGGCGCTGCAGGACTGAAGTCCCTCTCGAATCTCGGCCGGGTGGTGATCTGCCGGGTGGGGTGGCGCGTAGGAACCTCGCCACACCCGGGCCACGTGGGCTCGGGACTGCACGCAAGCAGATCTCTATACCTACCGAGAGGTGAACGATGGGACTTGACAATCCACTGCACATAGCCTTCCTGCTGGTGCTCCTGCTGCTGGTGTTCGGCGCCAGGCGCTTGCCTGAGATGGGCCGCTCGTTGGGCGAGGGGCTGCGAGGCTTCAAGAGCGCGGTGAGCGGCGAGCCGCTCGCCCCCGCGATCGCCGCCCAGGTGGCGACGCCCGTCGCCGCGCAGGTGGTCACCCCCGGCGTCCAGGTGGCGATGCCCGCCGGCGCGCAGGACCCAACGCCGGCCGCACAGGAACAGGGCCCGCGATGAACGCCAGCTCACCGGCGGGTGTGCCCGCGGGGCATCGATGAAGGTCCCGATGCCCCGAGCGCGCGGGTTGCACTCGGCGGCGAGCGGCTCCGCAAGCCTAGGCAAGCTCGCCGACGAGGAGCTGATGGCGCTCGTGCAGGGGGGCGATGCCGACGCGTTCGAGGTCGTCTACGACCGCCACTGCGACGTCGCCTTCTCGCTCGCCTACCGGATGTGCGGCAGGCGGGCGACCGCCGAGGACGTCCTGCAGGAGGCGTTCCTCGCGCTGTGGCGCACCGGCGCGCGGTATGACTGCACCCGTGGGAGCGTACGCAACTGGATCCTGCGGATCGTGCACAACCGCGCGGTCGACGCGTTGCGCCGCGGTGGGGTGCGCGATCGCCACGCCTTCCAGGAAGAGGGGGCCGTTGAGCGGGTGGCGGGCGCGGAGGACATCGAGGAGCAGATCCTCGACCGAGAGCGCTCGGAGGAGGTGACGGGCGCCCTCGGTGTCCTGCCCAAGGAGCAACGCCGTGTGCTCGAGCTCGCGTACTTCGGCGGCTTCACCCATACCGAGATCGCCTCGATGCTGCAGATGCCCGTCGGCACCGTGAAGGGCCGGATGCGGCTGGGACTTGCCAAGCTGCGGTTGACGATGGCCGCCGAGGAGGGGATCCCCCGATGAGCGAAGCGCACGATTCCGACCCGCACGACCTCCCGAGCCCCGCCGACGGTGGTTGTGGCGACGGCGCCCTGTACCTGTTGGGCCTGCTCGACGAGCGCCACCGCCGGATGTTCGTCGAGCACGCCCGCACGTGCGCGCTGTGCAGCGACGATCTTGCCGCGCTGGGGCCGGCGGTCGAGCACCTGCCCACCACGGCCAGGCAGGTGCCCGCCCCGGCGCACGCCAAGCGGCAGGTGATGGCGGTCGTGCGCAGCGAGGCCTCCCAGCAGGCCGCACGCTTTCCCTCGCACGCCTCCCAGCAGGCTGCGCGCTCCTCCTCGCGCGCGCGCGGCACACCCCGCAGGCGCTTTGCCCTGCGCCCCGCGCTGGCGCTCGCCGGTACGGCAATGCTGGCGGCGGGTGTCGCGATCGGTGCGCTGTCCACGCCCTTCGGTGGCGGGTCCACCCCGGCCGGTGGCTCCTCGGCGCGAGTGGTGAGCGCCGACGTCACGCTCGCCGGCGCCAGCGCGGCGCTGCACCAAAGCGGCGGGCACACCTGGCTCACCGTGGCGGACATGCCCGAGCCCTCATCGGAGCACGTGTACGAGGTGTGGGTGAAGCGCCCCGGGCACGCAGAGCCGCAACCGACCGACAGCCTGTTCGCCCCGACCGCCTCCGGAACCGCGACGGTTGCCGTGCCCGACAGCGGTGGCGCGAACGAGGTGCTGGTCACGCAGGAGCCCTCCGGCGGCACCCAGTTGCCGACCGCTCCCGCGGTCATCGTCGCGCATCTCAGCTGAGCGGCCGCTCCCCCCGGCGACTGATCTGCCGGACCCCCTGGTGCGAAGTAACCGGGCACGCATCGGACGGCGCAAGCGGATCGACACCGCTGCCGCAACCACGCCGCCTCCACGAACACCTACGACAAGGGAGTTGCACATGCCCAGCAAGATCAACCTGCAGGAGATCGACGTCGACGGCGCGGTTACGGAAGCCCACGCCGAGGCCGTCGGTGCGCTCGAGCCCGGGGACACGCGCCTCGGCTTCCTGCGCAAGACCGCAATCGCAGGCGCGGGCGCCATGAGCGCGGGGGCTGTTTTGAGCGCCCTCGCCACACCAGCGCTCGCCGCCGGTACGGGACGGCCCCCCGGGAGCTTCGGGAAGGGAGACGTCGGAATCCTCAACTACGCGCTGACGCTGGAGTACCTGGAGGCCGCGTTCTACAACGGCGCAAGCGCCGCCAACATGTCCCTCGACCCGCAGACCAGCTCGTTCCTGAAGATCGTCACCAGGGATGAGAACGCGCATGTCGCATTCCTCAAGAGCCACCTCGGGTCGCAGGCCGCCAAGGAACCGAAGTTCGACTTCAAAGGCGCCAACACCAATCCCGCGATGTTCATGGCCACCTCCCAGGTGCTCGAGAACACGGGCGTGCACGCCTACTCCGGGCAGGCGCTCAACATCAAGTCCGCGGCCTACGTGAAGGCGGCGCTGTCGATCCTCACCGTCGAGGCTCGCCACGCCAGCGTGATCGGGCTCCTGAACGAACCGGCCGGCAACGACATCGCCCCCGACGGCCCGTTCGACACGCCATACACCGCCAGCAAGGTGCTCGCCGCGGTCAAGGGCACAGGGTTCATCGTCTCCTGAAAGACACGCCCGCACCGCATCGCAAGCGAGAAAGCCGCCTCCCGGGGCGGCTTTCTCTTGCCACGCCCGCGCGCGCCGCCACTCGGCCTTTCTCGCTCCGAGTTATCTGCCGTGGCCGCAAGCCTCCCCCGAGCGATCAATCGTGGCCCCACGCCCCCCAATGTGATCCGTTGTGGTCGCTCGCGCGAATGGCAGGTCATCAGCACGCTCTCGCACATACCCGTAGCCGTCGGCAAAATTGGACACGAGGAGCGGCTCAGCTTCGTCGATCACCTCGACGAGCTACGCACGCGCCTGATCGTCTCGCTGGCCGTGCTCGCGGTGGCGTTCGGCTTCTGCCTGTGGCAGAACCACTCGCTGCTGCGCATCGTCAATCGGCCGCTGGAACACCAGACGCAGAAACAGGTGCGAGCCGGAAGCGGCCCGCTCGGCGCGACCTACACGGTGCAGCAGAGCGCCCGCTCGATTGGGGTGCAGCTGGAACGCGTGGTGGTGGCGCTCGAGCGGCCCGGAAGTGGAGCGAGCGCCGCGACTCGCACAACGCTGCAGGGCGTGACGCCGCAGCTGCACAGGGCGATCTCGCGGCTCTCGGCCGCGCCGCAGGGCAACAAGCCGGTGACGCTCGGGGTCGGCGAGCCGTTCACCGCGACGCTTGGCATCGCGCTGCTGTTCGCGCTGATCCTGGCGCTCCCGATCATTCTTTATGAGATCTACAGCTTCATGCTCCCGGCGCTCAGGCCGGAGCACCAGCGCGTCGTCTCGCCGCTGATCTTGGCGGTACCCGTGCTGTTCGCGATCGGGGTGATGTTCGGTTACTTCGTGGTGCTGCCCGCCGCCCTGCGCTTCTTCGAGAACTTCAACAACGACCAATTCAACGTGCTCGTGCAGGCCAGCCAGTACTACCACTTCGCAGCGACCATCCTGCTCGCGATGGGGCTGGTCTTCCAGGTTCCCGTCGCGATCCTGGCGGCCACCCGCGCCGGCATCGTCACGCCGCGCCGGCTGCGCGCGAACCGTCGTTACGCGATCCTGGCGTGTGGCGCGGTGGCGGCCTTCCTGCCCGGCGATGCGATCACCCTGCTGCTGGAGACGGTGCCGCTGTACCTCCTGTTCGAGGTAAGCGTGCTGCTCGCCTCGATCTTTGAGCGGCGCGCGGCGCGTCGGCAGCGGGCCACGACAGACGCGTAAGGCCGCACCCACCAGTGTTGCTCGGCTCGATCGAAGAGCACCGCGGACAAACCGCTTGTCTGGGAAACCGACCCAAGAACGCCAACGGCGCCCCCGGGAGAGACCCGAGGGGCGCCGTTGCCAACCAGGGATATGGCGGTGCGACTTCTCCTGCGGCGCTGCTACTTCTTCCTGCGCGCGCTGGAGTGCGACGCGGGGCAGGGCACCTTCGCCGAGGCGGTGGTGGCCGAGCCGTCTTCGAACGTGAAGGAGGCCGAGAACGGGAAGCCGCCGCGGGGGCAGTGTTCCGGCACGCCGATGCCGAGCGGTTTGAAGTGCACGAGCTTGCCGTGCACGTGCTTTTCGTAGGTCAGTCCCTCGGGGCCGATCGTCGCCTTGACGCTGAGGATCGCGACGTTGTTGCCGCCCGGCACGCTGGGGATCGGCGGCACCAGCGTCGTCAGCTGCGAGCCGAACGCCCCCGAGGCGGGCTCGACTTCGCCTTTGAACACCAGCTGCGCCGAGACCGGGGCTTTGCCGTTGGCGTAGAACAGCACGGCGATGTTGCCGGTGTGGGAAGGGCCCATCACGGCCTGGATTTCGGGCAGCTCGGTGCCCGCCCCGTCGCCGAACGGCACTTCCACGTAGGCGCTGCCGAACCCGAGACGCGAGTTGACGGGACAGCCGGCGAGCCCTTCCTTGGCGAGTACTTCCGGCTGGCAGATCGCCAGGCCGAGCGTGGTCGTCGTGTAGTTCATGCCGGCCGGCATGTGCAGGTCGATGCTGTTCAGCGGCGGCGGCGCGAGACCTTCGGTGGTCAGGATGTTGAACGAGAAGCCGACCGTCGTGCTCGCCCCCAGCCGATCGGGGGTGAACGAGGTGGTCAGCGTCGCCTTCTCTGTGGCCTTCGCCGCGGCGGCGGCCGGCAGGCAGGCGCATGCCAGCAGTGCCGCAGCCGCCGCGAGAGTCTTGAGCTTGAGCATTGAGTTCTCCCCTGGCGCCCGCGTCAGGAGGAGAAGTGGCCGTCGACGTGAACGGTCATGGAGTCGTTGGAGCGCTGGATCGTCCCGCTGAAGCTGATGCCGGAGCCGTGAGCGCCTGAGTAGCTGCCGCCGCCGTGGGTGACCGAGAGCGTGCCCGAAAAAGTCGCGGTGCCGCCGTTGGTGCGGTAGCTGCCGGAGGCCTTGCCGCTGATCGAGCTGCCCTTGGGGTAGACGGTCAGTTCAGCTGTGACTTTATTTGTGGAGACCACGTCCAGATGCAGGGAGATCGAGCCGGAGATCGAGCCGCTGGCGCTGCCGGACTCGTACAGGTTGAACCCGTGTCCGGAGGTCTTGTGCAGCTTACCGGTGTCGTTCAGCGAGACTGTACGCGCGGCGTGCGCGGACGATCCCCAGGCGCCGGCGACGCCTACTGCGAGGGCAAGCGCCGCGGCGGCGGCCGCGAAGGCGCCCCCAACGGCAAGGTAACGGTGAGCAAGGCTTCTCATGACCACGATCCTCTCCTCCACAACTTTTTGGTGTAGACCCCAGGCTAGAACCTAGCACCCTACTGGCCCGCTGGGCTTTTCGTCAAGGCGCTGTCTATTACATCCGTCATACGGTCAAACCCTTGATGGGCGGACGAGTTGCGGACACAGCAGCGCATGATCGAAAACTAGCGCTTACAGGCGTGCGTGTCGAGTGGGAGCCGGCGCCAGACGCCAGCCGGACGGAGGGCGCCCTGGCCGGGGGCGGGGCGGCTGGATGAGGAGGGCGCCCTGACCGGGGCGGGGCGGCTGGATGGGGAGGGGCGCCTGACCGGGGGCGGGGCAGCCGGAGGGGTGGCGGGCGACTCAAGGAATCGGCGGCGGCGTCGATAGTTGGAGGTATGCTCGACCCTGCCCAGGACCTGCGCCGTCTCGGCGAAGCCCTGAAACGGGATACCGGCGAGGTGGTAGCTGGGATGCAGCGCCGCTCGGAGGGGTCGGGGCAGACGCTCGACGCGCTCGTCGAAGACAGCTTCGCGCGGGTCGGCTCGGTGTCGACGATCGCCGTGGCACGCTGGATGGCGGGCGACGGCGAGGAGGTGGCGCGGGAGGTCGGCCGCGAGTCGTGGCGCATCTTCGGCCAGCTCGCCGCGCAGCGTGCCGCGCCGCTCAACGAGGTCACCAAGCGCTGCCTGCGCTGGCGCGACGCCGCCGAGGCGGTCGTGCTGGAGCACGCGCGGGCGCTGGAGCTCTCCGAGGAGGTGCGCACGGTGGCGCTGGAGATGTTGCAGCGCAGCCTCGACGTGACGCTCGTGCGGATGTGCGAGTCCTTCGAGCAGGAGCGCCGCCGCGCCCACGAGGAGCTCTCCCGCCGCCAGGACGAGCTGGTGTTCCTCGCCACGCACGACCCGCTCACGGGCCTGCCCAACCGCACCCTGATCCTCGACCGCGTCGAGCAGATGCTGGTGCGCTCGCGCCGCAGCCAGACGCCGGTGGCGGCGCTGTTCGTGGACCTCGACAACTTCAAGAGCATCAACGACACGCTCGGCCACGGCGCCGGCGACCGGCTGCTGCAGGCCGTGGCCGCACGGCTGCGGCACACGATCCGCGAGACCGACGCGCTCGGGCGCCTCGGCGGCGACGAGTTCGTCGTGATCGCCGAAGGAATGTCTCTGGCTGCCGGCCCCGAGCTGATCGCCGAGCGCCTGCTGGAGGCGCTGGCGCCGCCGTTCCGCCTCGACGACGAAGCCCAGGCCGCGCGCCTCGCAGTGACCGCGAGCGTGGGGATCGCGATGGGCCCGCGCGAGTCCGCCGAGGAGCTGCTGCGCGACGCCGACGTGGCGATGTACCGCGCCAAGTGGGACGGCAAGAACCGCTACGTGGTGTTCGAGTCGACGATGCACGACGCGGTGCAGAGCCGCATGGAGCTCGAGATGGACCTGCGCGAAGCGCTCCAGAACGAGCAATTCTTCCTCGTGTACCAGCCGACGTTCGACCTGCAGGACATGAGCCCCACGGGCGTCGAGGCGCTGCTGCGCTGGAACAGCCCGCGGCGCGGGGTGGTGCAGCCGGATGACTTCGTGCCGCTGCTGGAGGAGACCGGCATGATCACCGAGATCGGCGGCTGGGTGCTGCGCGAGGCGTGCCGCCAGAGCGCCGCCTGGCGCGAGAAGGGCCACGCGATCGGGATGTCGGTCAACGTCTCCGCGCGCCAGCTGGACACCGAGGAGTTCGTCGGGCACGTCCGCGACGCGCTGCGCGAGAGCGGGATGGAGCCGGGCGCGCTGACGCTGGAGATCACCGAGACGACGATCATGCGCGACACCGAGCTGACGGTCAGCCGGCTGAAGCGGGTGAAGGAGCTCGGCGTGCGCATCGCGATCGACGACTTCGGCACCGGCTACTCCTCGCTCTCGCACCTGCAGCAGTTCCCCGTGGACGCGCTGAAGATCGACCGCTCGTTCATCGCGCGCCTGACGCAGTCCCCCGAAGGCGAGACGCTGATCCGCACGCTCGTGCAGCTCGGCAAGGCGATGTCGATCGAGACGCTCGCCGAGGGCATCGAGCGCCAGCGCGAGCTCAACCTGCTGCAGGACGAGCGCTGCGACTCGGGCCAGGGTTTCCTCTTCGCGCGCCCCCTTGACGCCGCCACGGCGGAGGCCTTCTTCCGCACGTGGCACGGCGACCTCGCGGAGGCGTTCGCGCAGGAGGCGCTGTAGGAGGACGCGGACGCTCGACGTGGGGCATGGAGGCCCCACGCCCACCACTTTGGAACCCCCACCCACTCGCGCGAACGATCTCGAGGCGACGCCTCCCGGATCGCCTGCGCCGATCGATCAGGTCACGGCTGCCGTGGCGTTATGGTTGAAGGAGCCCACCTCGCGCTCTGAGAGCGAGCTGCTCGGGGGGTGCTCGGCGAGCGTTGCGAGGCTGCGGTGGATGTCGGCGAGCAGTAGATCCGCCATGTCGCGGCTGAAGCCGTGGCGCACGAGGATCCGCTGGATCGCGAGGTTCTCTAGGTGGGGCGGGAGGGTGTAGGCGGGGACGAGCCAGCCGTGGGCGCGCAGGCGGTCGGCCACGTCGAACAGGTTGAAGGGGTGCTCGCCGTCGGTCAGCTTCCACGACACCGCGGCGATGCCTCTGTCGGGGTCGCCGGCGTGGACGAGCTCGAACGGGCCCGCCTTGGCGATCTCGTGCGCCAGGTACGCGCAGGTCTCATACGTGGCTCCGTGCACGCGCGTGTACCCCTCGCGGCCGAGGCGGATGAAATCGTAGTACTGGGTCACTACCTGGCCGCCGGGGCGGGAGAAGTTGAGGTTGAAGGTCGGCATCTCCCCGCCGAGGTAGTTGACGTTGAAGATCATCCGCTGAGGCATGTCGTGCTTCTCGCGCCACACGGCCCACCCGCAGCCGAGCGGCGCGAGGCCGGTCTTGTGGCCGGAGGCGTTGATCGACTTCACGCGCTCGATGCGGAAGTCCCACTCCAAGTCGGGGGCGGTGAACGGTGCGAGCATTGCGCCGCTGGCGCCGTCCACGTGCAGGGGGATGTCGAGGCCGCGCTCGGCCTGCAGCTCGTCGAGCGCGGCGGCGATCCCCGCGACGTCCTCGAACAGGCCGGTGAACGTCTGGCCGAGGGTGGCCACCACCATGATCGTGTTCTCGTCGCACCGTTCCGTGCACTGCTCCTGTTCCATCAGGTACCGGCCCGGGTCCATCGGCACCTCGCGGATCTCCACGTCGAAGTAGCGCGCGAACTTCTCCCAACACACCTGCACGGGGCCGCACACGAAGTTGGGCTTGTCGGCTGGCTTGCCTTCGGCCGCGCGGCGCTCGCGCCAGCGGAACTTCGCCGCGAGGCCCGCCAGCATCGCCGCCTCGCTGGAGCCGGTCGTCGAGGTGCCGAGCGTGGTGCCCGGGTGCGGGGAGTGCCACAGGTCGGCGAGCATCCTGACGCAGCGGGTCTCGAGCTCCGCGGTCTGCGGGTACTCGTCCTTGTCGACGATGTTCTTGTCGAAGCTCTCCGCCAGCAGCTTCAGCACCTCGGGCTCGGCCCACGTGGTGCAGAAGGTCGCGAGGTTCATGCGCGCCACGCCGTCCAGCAGCAGCTCGTCGTGTACGAGCGCGTACGCCAGCCGGGGGTCTGACTCGCGGGCGGGGAAGCGGTGCTTGGGCGCTCCTTTGCGGGCCATCAACGACTCGTAGGGATCCTCCTCGTCGGTCTCCGTGCGGGTGTGCGGGTGCTCGCTCATGCGGGGGGCTCCTTGCGCTTGATTTGACTCCGGGGAAAGATGGTGTACCCCGGAAGGATGGCGGACCCGGGCGTTCATGGTTGTGAACGCTCGCCTCCCGAAGGATGACCGATCCGGCCGTTCATGGCGGTGAACGAAAGTCGCGACCGATGGGCGATTGTGAGCGCCCCCCGCGTTGCCCATCATCGCTGGCAGGACATACCGGGCCCGAAGGGCAGCTTCAGAACGGGCTTCGAACAAGCAACGGAATCGTCAAACCAGGGATGGAGGAACCTCCGTGCACATCAAAGACATGCACGCTCGCGAGAGCGCTCACATCGGCCTGCGCGCCAAAACCACGCTCGACGAGTCGCCCGAGGCGATGCGCCAGGTGCGCCTCGCGATCGCTCGCGCCAAGGAGGGCGACCGCGAGGCGCTGCGGCTGCTGTACGTGCGCTACTCCGACAACGTGTACGGCTACGTGCGCTCGATCGTGCGCGACGAGAAGGAGGCCGAAGACCTCACCCAGCACGTTTTCCTGAAGCTGATCACGGTGATCTGCAAGTACGACGACCGCGGCATCCCCTTCTCGGGCTGGCTGCTGCGGCTGGCGCGCAACGTCGCGCTCGACCATTTACGGCGCCGCCGCGCGATCCCCGCCGAAGAGGTGTACGGCGCTGACACACACATGGACGAGGTCGCCCAGGATCGCGCGCGCAACCTGCGCACCGCGCTTGACTCGCTCCCGGAGGAACAGCGCCACGTCGTCGTGATGCGTCACGTGATCGGGCTCACCCCGCCGGAGATCGCCGAGCGGATGGGCCGCTCGGAGAGCTCGATCCACGGCCTGCACCACCGCGGCCGCCGGGCGCTGCAGCAGGAGCTGATCCGCCTGGAGTCGGCGCCCGCGACCGTCGTCGCGGCGGCATGCTGAGCGAGGGGGCAACGTTGTCCAGTTCATTGGCCTGCCCGCCGGCTGCTCCCCCGCCCGTGCCGCAGGGCGCTGCCGGCGGCTCCCCCGCCACGCCCGGCGCCCCGACGCCGCAGGTGCCGTTCACGCGCATGGACCACGCCGACCCCGCGCTGCTCGAGGAGCTGCTCGGGGCGGTGCGCGAAGTGGCCGAGCATGGCGCCTTTACGCTCGGTCACCACGTGGAGTCCTTCGAGCGCGAGTTCGCCGCCTACTGCGAGGCCGACTTCGCCGTCGGCGTCTCCTCCGGCACCGAGGCGCTCGCGCTGGCGCTGCGTGCTTTGGAGATCGGCCCGGGCGATGAGGTGGTGGTACCCACCAACTCCTTCATCGCCACCGCCGAGGCGGTCTCGGCGGTGGGCGCGGTGCCGGTGCCGGTCGACGTCGACCCCGACTCGCATCTGCTCACCGCCGAGCTCGTCGCGGGCGCGCTCTCCCCGCGCGTGCGCTGCGTGATCCCGGTGCACCTGTTCGGAGCCACGGTCGATCTCGACCCGATCCTTGCGCTCGCGGGCGAAGCGGGCATCGAGGTGATCGAGGACGCCTGCCAGGCGCACGGCGCGCGCTACCGCGGCCGGCGCGTGGGCACGCTCGGGGCGCTCGGCTGCTTCTCCTTCTACCCCGCCAAGAACCTCGGCGCGTGGGGCGACGGCGGCGCGGTCGTGACCTCGCGCCCGGAGCTCGCCGACCGCGTGCGGCTGCTGCGCGCCCACGGCGAGCGGCCGCGCTACCACCACCGCGTGGTCGGCTCGACTGCGCGCCTGGACGCGCTGCAGGCGGCGGTGCTGCGGCGCAAGCTGACACGCCTCGACGGCTGGAACGACGAGCGCCGGCGCCTCGGGGCGGCGCTGCGCGAGCGGCTCTCCGGCCCTCTTGGGGGGGAGGGTGGTGGGACGGCGGACGGTGACGGGGGCACCGCGTTGGGCGCTCGCGCTCGCGCGGTCGATCCCGTCCGCCTGCCCTTCCCCGACGCCGACCACGTCTTTCACCTGTTCGTGGTGCGCTGCGCGCAGCGCGATCTGCTGCGCGAGCACCTCGCCCAGCGGGGCGTCGCGAGCGCCGTGCACTACCCCGTGCCGATCCACCGCACTTTGGCCTACGCCGATCTCAGCCTGGCCCCGGGCAGCCTGCCCGTGAGCGAGGCGGCGGCGGAGCGGATCTGCTCCTTGCCGATCTTCCCGGGGATGAGCGACGCCGAGCTCGATCGAGTGGCCGGCGCTGTCGCAGAGTTCGCGGGCGAGGATACGGCCGGCGCCCCGGCATCGTCCGCAAACGAGCATGTGGGCGCTTTCAACGATGCGGGCGCCTTCGCACATTGCACAAAAGACGCCCCCGTGCCACCACGTTCATCACATATATGAGCGTCGCTCCTACACAACCTGTGCAGCGACTGTCAGTGGTCGTGCCCGACCACGTCCAACCGGGTCACGCCCGCGGCGAGGCCGCCGCCTCGCCGGGGTCGGTGCGGCGCCCCGTTGCGGACGCCCTGCGGCGGGCACTCGACCTCGTCGTCGCGAGTGTGCTGCTGCTCGCGCTGGCGCCGTTGATGGCGCTGCTCGCGCTGGCGATTCGGATCGACTCGCGCGGGCCCGCGCTGTTTCGCCAGCGCCGCGTCGGGCGCGGGCAGCGGGAGTTCACGATCTTCAAGTTCCGCACGATGCACACCGGCGCCGACACCGCTCCGCATCGCCGCTACGTGCAGAACCTGATCGGCGGGCGTGCCAGCTCCGAACGCGGCCGCCTGTACAAGCTCTCGGTCGACGACCGCGTCACCCGTGTCGGGCGTCTGCTGCGCTCGTGGAGCCTCGATGAGCTGCCGCAGCTGCTCAACGTGCTGCGCGGGGAGATGGCGCTCGTCGGGCCCCGCCCGGTGATCCCCTACGAGGTCGAGATGTACCCCGACGCCTACCTGCGGCGCTTCGCCGTCAAGCCCGGACTCACCGGCCTGTGGCAGGTGAGCGGCCGCAACGAGCGCACCTACGACGAGATGGTCCGCTTCGACATCGAGTACGCCGACGGCGCCTCGCTGCTGCTCGACCTGCGAATCCTGTTCAAGACCGTTCCGGTCGTGCTTGGCCGGCAGGGGGTGGCGTGATGTTAGATCCAGGTTCCTCGGGCGACGGCTGCTCACAGAATGGAGTGGGGGTGGGCGGCCCCGGGCGTGGTCAGGTTGCGCCCAACGGCTCCCGCGACGGTGCGTGGGCGAACGGCAGCTCGGGCGGCAACTCGGGCGGCCACGCTCCCCGCCACGGCTCTCACGACACCCAGCTGCGGCCCGCCGGTCACATCGTGCCGCGCGAGGAGCCGATCGGCACCGCCGTGGTCGGCTACGGCTACTGGGGTCCCAACCTCGCGCGCAACGTCGCCGAATGCTCGCAGCTGCGCCTGGAGGCGCTGTGCGACTCCGATCCCGCCCAGCTTCACCTCTTCCGCCGCCGTCACCCCGGGGCCCGCGCGGTGCGCGACCTGGACGCGGTGCTGGTCGACCCGGCGGTTGAGGCGGTCGTGATCGCCACGCCCCCGCAGACGCACGCGGCGCTTGCGACCCGCGCGCTGCGGGCCGGCAAGCACGTGCTGGTCGAGAAGCCGCTCGCCACTCGCCTGCGCGACGCGCTTGCCCTTGCCGACCTCGCAGCCAAGAGCGACCGCGTGCTGATGCCCGGGCACACCTTCATCTACAGCCCCGCCGTCAACGCGGTGCGCGATCTGATCCGCGGCGGCGTCGTCGGAGACGTGCACTTCGTCACCTCCTCGCGGATGAACCTCGGCAAGTACAACGGCGACGGCGTGGTGTGCGACCTCGCGCCGCACGACCTCTCGATCCTCCTCTACTGGCTGGAGCAGCCGGTCGTGGAAGTCGCCGCCTCCGGCTCCTCCGTGCTGCGCCAGGGCGTCTCGGAGACGGCCTTCATGACGCTCACCTTCGCGCACGGGCAGACCGCCAACGTGCAGATCTCATGGCTGGCGCCGCGCAAGGTCCGCCAGATGATCGTCGTCGGCAGCCAGCGGATGGTGCAG
Organism: Solirubrobacteraceae bacterium; assembly: GCA_035948945.1. GTDB lineage: Bacteria > Actinomycetota > Thermoleophilia > Solirubrobacterales > Solirubrobacteraceae > Palsa-744. The sequence continues at coordinate 47,086 of DASZIQ010000083.1, read as the reverse complement.
TACGACGACACCGCCTCCGACGAACCGGTGCGGATCTACGACCGCGGCATGGACATGCTGCCGCCGACGCCCGCCAACTTCGGCGAGCACCAGCTGATCTACCGCACCGGCGACGTCGTGATCCCGCGGATCGAGCCGCGCGAGCCGCTGCGCCTGGAGCTCGAAGACTTCGCCCATTCGATCCGCACCGGCGAGGAGCCGCGCTCGAGCCTCGCGCTTGGGATCGAGATCGTCGCGACCGTGGAGCTCGCCGAGGCGTCGATGCGCGCCGGCGCCACCCCACTCACGCTCGCCCAGCCCGCCGACCGGGTGGCCGCCTGAGGACCCCATGTCCGAGCTCGCTCCCACGCCCACCAATCCGCGCTGGACGCACGTCGCCGATGAGCCCGCGCTGCGTGGCGCCGGCAGCGGCCTCACCGTGTCCCCCTCCAGCGTGATCGACGGCGCCGGCGGCGGCCTCGCCGCGCAGCCGCCCGGGCTGCCGAACGGCGCCCTGCGCGAGCGCATCACCGGGCCGTCCGCCGCAGGTGGCCACGCCGGGGCCGACCGCACCGCGCGCCCGCGCGTGCTGTCGGTGATCGGGGCGCGCCCGGAGATCATCCAGGCCGCCCCCGTCTGCAAGGCGCTCGCGCCGCTTGCCGAGGAGATCCTCGTGCACACCGGCCAGCACTACGACGAGGCGATGTCCGAGAGCCAGATCCTCGCCACGCGCCTGCCGCGCCCGCGGCACAACCTCGGCGTCGGCTCGTGCGCGCGGGAAGTGCAGCTGGACCTTGCGCGCGAGCGCCTGGAAGAGCTGATCCGCGCCGAACGCCCTGCTGCCGTGATCGTGCGCGGGGACACCAACGCGACGCTCTCCGGCGCGCTCGCCGCGGCGGCCTGCGGCGTGCCGCTCGTGCACGTCGAGGCCGGCCTGCGCTCCTACCGCTCGGAGATGCCCGAGGAGCACAACCGCATCGAAACCGATTGCCTCTCGCAGCTTCTGTGCGCGCCCACGGAGGGCGCGCGGCGCAACCTCGAATCCGAGGGCGTCGCGGGCGAGATCCACGTCACCGGCGACCCGCTCTGCGACACGCTGGAGAGCTGGCGCGCGCGGGTGCGCCCCGCCGGCGCCGGCGACTACCTGCTCGCGACGGTGCACCGCAACTACAACACCGACTCCCCCGAGCGGCTCGCCGCGGTGCTGGCCTGCCTCGGTCGCGCGCCGCTGCTGGTGCTGCTGCCGCTGCATCCCCGCACCCGCGCTGCGATCGATGGCTGGGGCCTCGAGGCGCCCGCCAACGTGAAGCTGATCGAGCCCGTCCCCTACACGCGGATGCTCGAGCTCGAGCGCGGCGCGCGCGCGATCGCCACCGACTCGGGCGGCGTGCAGCGCGAGGCCTACCTGTGGGGCGTGCGCTGCATCACGCTGCGCGAGGAGACGGAGTGGGTCGACACGGTCGAGGCCGGTTGGAACACGCTCGTGGGCTGCGACCCCGACGCCTTCGCTGCCGCGCTGCGCACCCCGCTGCCCTTGAAGCGCCCCCCGATCTTCGGCGACGGCCACGCCGCGCAGCGGATCGCGCAGGTGGTCGTTGACTACCTGGGACGCTCACACCAGACCCTGGGGGAAGGGACGTCGCCCGGCGACGGGGCAGCATCGCTCGTCGCCGGGATCGGCGTTGGGGTGGGGGTATGACGCGCGCCCGTTCCCGCTGCACGGCCACGGAGGGTCCGGTTGGGGGCCGCCAGCGTCGCCGCGGGGCACGATGCCCCGCGCCCACGACCGTCTGCCCCCGCATCTGCTGCGCGGACGATCCCCAAATGGGAGCCCCCGACCACATCAATCTCATGGACGAGACCAAAGGAGCACGACATGGATGAGCTGGGCATCGGATTGATCGGCGTGGGGCGCATGGGCGCCTACCACGTCGAGACCTGGGAGCGGATCGCCGCGGGGCGGCTCGTGGCCGTTGCCGACCCCGACGAGTCAACCGCTCGCGCGCGGATCGGCCGGCGGCCGATCGAGTGGGTCGGCGATCACCGCTGGCTGCTCGAGCGCGCCGACGTCGACGCGGTGTGCATCTGCGCCCCCTCCGAGCACCACTCGCGGCTCGCGCTCGAGGCGATCGCCGCCGGCAAGCACGTGTTCGTCGAGAAGCCGATCGCCACTGCCTTGGAGGACGGGCTGCGGATGGCCGCCGCCGCGCGCCTGGCGCGGGTGAAGCTGATGGTCGGCCACGTCGAGCGCTTCAACCCCGCCGTCGGCAAGCTCGCCGAGCTGATCCGCGAGGGGCGCATCGGGCGCGTCTTTCGCGTCCACGCCACGCGCGTCGGGCCGCTGCCCGTGCGCATCCAGGACACCGGCGTGGCGATCGACCTCGCCACCCACGACCTCGACCTGATGCAGTTCGTGCTCGACCGCGACATCACCTCGATCTACGCCGACGGCTCCCGCTGCGTGCACCCCTCCCAGGAGGACCTGATCGCCTGCCTGCTGCGCTTCGGCGAGGATGGGCCGCTCGGTCTGCTCGACGTCAACTGGCTGACGCCCGAGAAGCGTCGCGAGATGACCGTGATCGGCGAGGCCGGGATGCTGAGCGCCTCCTACCTGACCCAGGACGTGTGGTTCACCGAGTCCACCGGCGCGCCCACCGGCTGGAGCGAGCTCGCGCGCATCCGCGGCGACGCCGAGGGCGCCGCCGTGCGCTTCGCGCTGCCGCGCGTCGAGCCGCTGCAGGCCGAGCTGGAGGCATTCGCGCGCTGCGTGCTCGAGGACACTCCCGAGCCCGTCGGCGCGCAGGACGGCTGCCGCGCGCTCGCCGCCGCGCTCGCCGTCCGCGACTCCGCCGCCAACAACCGTCCCGTCACCCTGCTCGACATGCCGGCGCCCCGGCACGTTCGCGTCGCCGCGTGAGGGGGTGGGTGGATGTATTTATTTTGCTCCCAGAATGCTTTACAAAGTGAAGTAGGAGGGCCGATGTGGATGTATTCATTTTGCCCCCAGACACTTCACAAAATGAAGGGTCTGGACCCACCGCCCCCACCACCAGGAGACCAACCATGATCCGCTTCGTCATCCCCGCCTACAACGAGCGCGAGAACATCCCTCGCCTGCTCGCCGACCTCGCGCCGGTCGCGCGCGAGCTGGGCGCGCGCGTGATCTTCGTCGACGACGGCTCGACCGACGGCACCGCCGAGGCGATCGCCGAGCACAGCGATGCGCTGCACCTCGCCGTGGTACGCCACTCCGTCAACCGCGGCCTCGGCACGGCGATCAACTCCGGCCTGCGCGCCGCGCTGGGGGAGTCCCAGGACGGCGACGCGATCGTCACGCTGGAGGCCGACAACACCTCCGACCTCTCCGACCTGCCGCGGATGCTGGAGCGCTTCCACGAGGGCGCCGACGTCGTGCTCGCCTCGGTGTACGCGCCCGGCGGGCGGATCCTCGGCGTCGCCCCCTGGCGGCTGGCGGCCTCCAAAGCGGTCTCCAACGCGTTTCGCTACGCCGGCGGCCTGCACGAGATCCACACGCTCTCCTCGCTCTACCGCGTCTACCGCGCCGGCACCCTGCGCCGCGCCTCGGAAACCTACGGCTACCTGCTGGTGCGCGAGCCCGGCTTCGCCGCCAACGTCGAGCTGCTGCTCAAGCTCTACAACGCCGGCGCCCGCGTCGAGGAGGTGCCGACGATCAACGACTGGTCGCGACGCATGGGCGTATCGAAGATGAGCCTGCGCCCCACGGTGCTCGCCTACGGCCGGCTGATGGCCGCCCACCTCGTCGGGCGCATCCAGCCGCCGCCGATCTCACCCCTCGGCAGCGAGGAGCTCGCGGCCCGCGCCGAAGAGCGGCCGACCGCTCAACTACGCGCGATAGCCGGCGGCCGATGACCCTCGAAGGCTCAACGGCGGGGGACGGGCCAAGCGTCGGGGATACCGGCACCGTGGGCTCACGCTCCCGGATCGGTGGCGGCGGTGGCAGCGCGGATGGGAAGCCGGACGGGCGGGCCCCGCACATCGGCATCGTGGGCGCCGGCATCCTCGGCACCGTGCTGGCGCTGCGCCTCGCCGAAGGCGGCGCGCGCGTCACGCTGCTAGAGCGTGCCCCCACCCCGGGGGGACTCGCCGGGGCGTTTGATTTCGGGGGGCATCGCATCGATCGCTTCTACCACGTGATCGTCCCCTCCGACGAGCGCATGATCGCGCTCGCCGACCAGCTCGGGCTGGCCGATCGGCTGAGCTTCACACCCGTCGGGGTTGGCTTCTTCGTCGACGGTCACATGCACCCCTTCAACGGGATCGGCGACTTCCTGCGCTTCCCGCCGCTCTCGCCGCTGGGGCGCGCGCGCCTCGCGTGGTTCGTGCTGCACTGCCAGCTGCGCCGTGACTACGACGCCCTGGAGTCGATCCCGCTCGAACGGTGGCTGACGCGCCACTGCGGCCGGCGCGTCGTGCAGCGCATCTGGCGCCCGTTGCTGGACTCCCGCTTCAACTCCCACCACGCCGAGCTGCCCGCGACCTACCTGTGGGCGCGCACCAACCGCATGCGCTCCGCCCGCGACGGCCGCTCCGCCGGGGAGACGATGGGCTGCCTGCGCGGCGGCCACGAACAGCTCGTGCTGGCTGCCGCCGAGCGCGCGCGCGAGCTCGGCGTCGACGTCCGCCTCGGGGCCGGCGTAGAAGGGCTGGTGCTCGAGCCCGCGGGAGCGGCGGGCCGCGGCGGTGACGGGGAGGGCCTGAGAAGTGTTAACTCTTTTGAGACCCCACCATCGGCATGGGGGGTCGCCGGGGTGCGCGTCGATGGGCAGGACGAGCGCTTCGATCTCACGATCCCGACGCTGCAGCCCCCGGCGCTGCGCCGGCTGCTGCCCGAGGAGCTGCAGCCGCTGCTCGCCGCCTACCCCGAGCGCTACCTCGGTGTCGTCTGTTTGATCCTCAAGCTGCGGCGCTCGCTGACGCCCTACTACTCGATCAACATCTGCGACCCCACGCCGATCACCACGGTGGTCGAGACCTCCCACGTGGTGGGCACCGCTCACACCGACGGCCTGCGCCTCGCCTACCTGCCCAAGTACTGCGATCCCGGCTCTCCCGAGTTCGCCGAGGACGACGAGACCGTCTACCGGCGCTACACCGAGATGCTCGTGCGGCTCGTGCCCGACTTCAGCCACGAGGACGTGGTCGACTGGACCGTCCAGCGCGCCCCGCTGGTAGAGCCCGTCCACGCGCTCGCCCACGAGCCGCGCACCGCGCCGATCTGGCCCGGGGTCGAGGGTCTTGCGCTTGCATCGGCCAGCCAGATCTACCCGCGGCTGCTCAACGGCGAGTCGGTTGTCGGCCTCGCCGAGCGCGTGGCCGCCGAGGCGTTGGAGCGCGTGCGGGTTGGCCGCAAGGCCGCTGCTCCTCCAGCTCCCCATCCCCAGGCGCTCGCGGCCTGAGCGTCAGGCAGCGGTCGCTGCGGCTTGCTCCTCGGGCTCGGCGTGCGCTCATTGTGCCGTCAGCCGACAAGCTCGGCCGTGGTCCGCAGGATGACTCCCTGCTCCTCGGCTTCAGCGGGACTCAGCAGGGCGTGGGTGCGCTCCAGGTCGGCCTCCGCCGATGCCATCGAGGACCAGTCGATGCCCCCCGCCCACTCCTGCGCTCGAGCGAGCACTCTGATGAGCGCGCTGGGGGATTTCATGCGCGACATCGCTCGCAGCGCCTGGAGATAGTCGTCGCGGAAGACGATCGGGATCATCAGCCGCTGCTGGCCGGCGGCGCTCAGCTCGGCGTTGGCGAGCGCTCGGGCCACGCGCCCGTTCCCGTCGGAGAACGGGTGCACCTCGGCGACGAGGAACATCGCGAAGACAGCGCGGAGAAACCCTGGCTGTAGAGCCGCGTAGCGCTCGTACCCGCGCTGCAGGGTTCCGCGCACCCTGGTTGGCGCGACGAACTCGGTGTTGCCGGCCCTGTTTGCCTGGGTCTTGAAGCGGCCCGGGCGCTCCTCGGGACGCCCGGCCATGATCTGTTCGTGGAACCTCTTCAGCAGCGATTCCAGATCCTCTGCGCTGGAAGGGGTTCTTGCGCGCAGTGCGGGGTCGCTTACCAGGTCGAACGTCGCGAGCACGTCGTGTGCGTCCTTGGGTCGATCGACGGGCACCACGGCGCGAAACACGATGTCCCGAGCCTCCTGGACCGTGAACTCGGTTCCCTCGATGAAGTTCGAGAAATACGCCTCGTAGAAGGAGAACGCAGGGCTGATGCGTTCTGCCGCGGGACGATCGACCGGCACATACTCATGCAGGGCGCCGAACAGAATGTCGAACAACGCGAGCCTTCCTTCATCCCAGCTTTGATGGGCCCGCGCCGCCCTGCCCAGCGGGCTTGCCAGGCGGCCCTCGCGTGTGCCGAGCAGCGCGCCGATCACCGAGGAGAGCTCGTCGAGCTCGCGCTCGCGGTCGATGTCGCCCGCGATCCGGGCGGCCTCGTCACGCAACCTGTTCAGCTCCCCCTCGCCTTGGTTGGCGAGCAGTTTCTCCAGCTGAGCCTCCAGCTCCGGACGGCTCAACGTCCGCCTGATTCCCGTCCGTGCGCGCGCCTGGCGCATGTTGTCGAGGAACCGCCGCGGCCACGAGCTCATGTACAGGGCGCCTCCGAGGAACGGCATGTCTCCCGGGGCGGGTCCGGCACCGCGACGGCAGTTCAGGACGAGCCCGGGCAGCCTGGCCACACGGCTGGTCTGCGAGCAGAGGAAGATCGAACCCTCGGGCCCGGCGGGGCGCGGTTCGAAGGCCGTGCGGTCGACGATCACGGCGCCCGGGAAGACGCCGGCCGCGACGTCCCACGCCCGGCGGCGGATCACATCCTCCAGCGGCTCGTCGAGGTTCTTCGTGTAAAGGCGGCCGGCCACGTGCCGGATCTGCCCGGCACGCAGCAGAGTGCGCACCGCCGGCGAGGTGGCGGTCGACGTGAAAAAGACCTCGCCCTGCTCGTCGAGCGAAAAACGTGCCGTAGCGGGCATCAAAGCAGCCGTCTAGAGGAAAAAGTCGTCATAAGACGCGAAAAGGATCGAAAAACTTCGCGTAAGGCTAGATCCACACTCTAGCTGATGCTTACGACGATTTTTTCCGCCTTTCGGGTCCATTACGCAGAAAATTTAGATCGGCGCGGTCTTTCCCACCTGCTTACGCCTCGATTGTCCCACCCGCTCACGCCTCCACCGCTCCGGTTCAGGCGCTCGCGGCCTGCCTGAGTGTCACGCGGCTGCGACCTGGGTCTCGGAGTCGGTGCGCCGCGCACTCGGCGCCGCGCCCGCGCGGCCCGTGAGCTCGTCCACCAGCGCGAGATAACGCGCGCGCTGCTGCTCCCAGGCGATCCCCGCGAGCTTCTGCGTCGCGCGTGCGGCACGCTCGCGCGCGGCGTGGGGGTCGGCGCAGACCGACTCGATCGCGCGCGCCAGATCGCCGGGGTCGCCCGGGGTGAATTCGTGCAGCTCGCGCTCGGAGAAGTAGCCGGAGATGCCCGGCAGCCGCGAGGAGACGACCGGCAGGCCCATGTGCACGTACTCCAGCAGCTTGACCGGGAGCAGCAACTCGGTGAAGCGGTCGTGCAGCGTCGGCACTACGCCGATGTGCGCGTCCTGCAGCTCAGCCGGGATGCGCTCGAACGGCACCGGCCGCGGCGCTACGTCGATCCGCTCGGGGTCGATCTCCGCCGCCAGCGCCGCCAGGCGGTCGCGGTCTTCGCCCGACCCGCACACGCGCAGGTGCAGGCGCGGGACGTGCTCGCGCAGATGCCCCCACGCTTCGATCAGACTCTGCACCCCAAAGCGAGGCGCCAGGCCGCCGTGGTAGAGGACTCGCAGCGGGCCCTCCGCCGGCCATTGCACGGGCGTGCGCGCGGGGCCGAACACGCGCTCGTCGGGCGAGTTCATCACGACCGTCGTGCGGCCCACGCCGACGCCGCGGCCTTCCACGCGCAGGCGGGCCTGGTCGGTGACCGTCACCACGCGGCTCGCCAGCGCCGCGCTGAGGCGCTCCTCGACTTCGAGCAGCGCTTCCAGGCGATCGCCCTCGGGCCGGCCGTACTTGGTGGCGAACAGCTCCGGGAAGGTGTCGTGCATGTTGAGGATCACCGGCGTCCCGCGCAGGCGCGGCCCCAGCGCCGCGGCGGTGAGCAGGTCGGGCATGTTGTGGACCTCCACGAGGTCGAAGCGCCGGCGCATGTCCAGCGCCGTGAGACGCCACAGCGCCCGCGCCAGGAAGCGCCCGTAGTCGCGCAGGTACGCGCCCGCTCCCCCGGCCGCCTTCTCGGCCGCCACCGGGTGCACGCGGATCACCCCATCGCCTACGTGCAGCTCTTCGCGCTCGCCCACGCACACCAAATCCACCTCATCGCCCCGTTCGGCCAGCGCGCGCGCCTGGCGCTGGATGCGGGAGTCCAGACGGAAATCGGAGATGTGCACCATCGCCACCCTCAACACAGCGCCACCTCCCCGCCGTCGCCGACGTTCAGGCGCAGCGCGCGGGGCAAAGAGAAGTCGCGGAAGACGCGCGCGTCGTAGCCGACCACGCTGCCCACGAGGCGCCCGCCGATGTGCGTGATGCTCGCGCGGGGCAGGATGATCGAGCGCTCGATCTCGGCGCCTTCGATGTGGACGCCCGCCCCAATCGAGGTGTAAGGGCCGATGTAGGAATCCTGCACCAAAGCGCCCGGCCCGACGACCGCGGGGCCGACGATCACGCTCGACTGCACGCATGCGGTGGGGTCGAGCTGCACGCAGCCCTCGATCCTGCTGTCGTCATCGCCGGCGGCGGCGTGCCGTGTGCCGGATCCGAACGCGCCCGGCTCTGCGCGGTCGGCGCTCACCAGCGCTTCGAGCACTAGCCGGTTGAGCTCCAGCAGGTCGGCTGCCGTGCCCCCGTAGCGGCGCCAGCCGCGCACGTGCTCGACCTGCAGCAGCCCGCCCGCCTGCGCCAGTCTCTGCGACACCCCCGCCAGGTCGAGCTCGCCGCGCTGCCACCAGCGCGCTCTGGCGGCGTGGCGCAGCGCGCCGGGTCCGAACAGGCAGGCGCCCGCCAGCTCGAGCTCACACTCCCTGGTGGGCTCGCCCACCAGGCGCAGCAGCCGTCTGGTCGAAAGGCCGATCGATCCTCCGCTGGTCGCCCGTCGGTGGACGAGCATCACCAGGTTGGGGGTGCCCGCGCGCAGCAGCTCCACGAGCGGCTCCAGCGGCTGGGCGAGCAGGCCGTCGGCGGCGTGCACGATGCAGGGCGCATCGCCGACCAGCTCCACCGCCTGCGTGAGCGCCTCCTTCACCGCGTCCGGCCGTCGCACGTGGGGCACGTAGGTGACCTCGATTCCCGTGGGCCCCTCCGCGGCGACGCACGCCTGCACGGCTGAAAGCTCTCGCGCCGAGACGATCAGCGCCACCTCGCTCGCCCCCGCGCGGCGGATCGCCTCCAGCGCGTGGCAGACGATCGGCCGGTTGCCGACGCGCTGGAGCGCGGCGTTTGCCCGGCTGTCTGCGCGGGCGTCGACGGGCGCCGGCATGATCACCCCCTTGAGGATCATGTACAGATAACGCTCGGCGCGCGACGCTGCTCGCGCCACGGACGCCCGGGTGCGCCCATCACCTTGCCTGGATGAGACGTCCACCCAGCATCCGCCGGCGCAGCTCGCGCCTTGTGAAACGACGGTACTCCGAGTCGGGCACCTGCTCCACGCGGCGCGCCGCGGCGCGCGCGTAGCCATAGAGGAAGGCGGCGCCCGACAGGCCGCGCGGCGCCCGCTGGGCGACCTTGAGCGAGCGCAGCGCGACCCACACGGGGTCGTAGTGCGCGATGTACGCGCACTCGCCATGCCGCGCGTGCCCGCGCAGCGCGCCGTCGGCGCTCGCCAGCGGCCGATGGTGGACGGACACCAGGTCGGGGAAGCGCGCCGTCCGAAAGCCCCGCATGCGCGCGTAGGTCTCGTCGATCGTGTCCCATCCCAGGCGCTCCTGCACGCCTCCGATCGCGGTGAGGCAGGCGCGCGAGTAGCACTTCAGCGCTCCGTGTATGTGGTTGGCGGGGATTTTCACCCTGCGCACGTCCCCGCCGGCGGTCGGCTCGACGAGTACGCCGCCCGCCAGTCCGAGCGACGGATCCTGCGCGAAACGCTCCATCAGCACGCGCAGGTACTGCGGCGGGAGCTCGATGTCACCGTCCAGCTTCATCACGTGTGTGTAGCTCTCCGCGGCTGCTCCCCCTGCGCCCGCCCGCCCCGCGGCCGTCGCCTGCGCCAGCGCGAGGTTGAAGTTGCGCACCTCGATCGCGTGCGCCAGGCGGTCGCGCGGGCTCTCGCCGGCCTCCGGCGAGTACTGCGGCGCCTGCATGACCGTGAGGAAGTCGATCTCGCGCTCGAGCTCGTGCAGCAGCTCCAGGGTGCCGTCGTCGGAGCCGTCGTCAATCACGATCCAGCGCGCCGGCGCCAGCTCCTGGGCGGCGACCGCGCGCGCGACGCTGACGATGTGGTCGGCCTCGTTGCGCACCGGTGACACCACCAGGATGCGCGGCTCTTGCACTTGCTGCATACACCTCAAGAACGCGGGGCGGCAGGCGTTCCTCGCGCGCCGAGCGTAGGGCGCTACGCGCACCCAGCGTATGCAAACGCACGCCGAGCGTGTGCAGGCCCGCACCGAGAGCATGTGCAAATTCACTCGCCGAACGTGCACAAAAGAAGCCGTCGGGGCACCGCGTTGCATGGTGTAGCGGCAATCGAAAACTGGCAACACACTCCGAGGACGAGACAAGGTGGCGAACATGCGGACACTGGTGACTGGAGGCGCGGGATTCGTTGGCGGGCACCTCGTGCGCGAGCTGGTGGCGCGCGGCGATGAGGTCGTGGTGCTCGACAGCCTCGAGCCGCAGGTCCACGGCGACCGGGCGCCCGAGCTGCCGAGCTCGGTCGAGCTGATCGTCGGCGACGTGGGCGACGTCGCGTGCGCCGATCGCGCGCTGCGCGGGGTCGATCGCGTGGTGCACCTGGCCGCGGCGGTGGGTGTGGGGCAGTCGATGTACGAGATCGCCCGCTACACCGAGCGCAACACGATGCAGACCGCGATCTTCCTCGAGCGGGTGGTTGCCCAGCGGCCGCTGCCCACGCGCCTGGTCGTCGCCTCCTCGATGTCGATCTACGGCGAGGGCGAGTACGAATGCCCCGAGCACGGGCGCACGGCGCCCCCGCCGCGCCCGGAGGAGCAGCTGCTGGCGCGCCAGTGGGAGCTGTGCTGCCCGGCCTGCGGCGCGGTGCTGGCGCCGGTCGGCACGCGCGAGAGCAAGTCGCTGATTCCCACCTCGATCTATGCGATCACCAAGCGCGACCACGAGGAGCTGTGCCTGGTCGCGGGCGCGGCCTACGGGATCCCCACGGTGGCGCTGCGCTTCTTCAACGTGTACGGGCCCGAGCAGGCGCTCTCCAACCCCTACACCGGCGTCGCCGCGATCTTCGCCTCCCGTCTGCTCAACGGCCACCCGCCGGTGATCTTCGAGGACGGCGAGCAGTCGCGCGACTTCATTCACGTCAGCGACATCGTGCGCGGGCTCGTGCGCGCGCTGGAGTCCGAGCGCGCCACCGGGCATGCGATCAATCTCGGCACCGGGCGCCCGAGCACGGTGCTGCAGATCGCGCAGGCGCTCGCCGCGGGCCTGGAGCTGGAGCTCGAGCCGATTCGCAACGGCCAGTATCGCGCCGGGGACATCCGTCACTGCGTCGCCGACCCCACCCGCGCCCGCGAGCTGCTCGACTTCGAGGCCGCCGTCACGCTCGAGGAGGGGATGCGTGGGCTGCTGGCATGGCTGGCCGACCAGGAGGCCGTCGACCGCGTGGAGGACGCCACCCGCGAGCTCGCCACGCGCGGATTGGCGCGCTGAGCCATGGAAGTCGCTGAGATCGTCCGTGTGCTGCGCAGCCGCTGGAAGGCGACGCTGGCGATCGTCGTGCTGGCGCTCGGCGCCGCGTTCGCCGTCAGAGCGAGCGTCGCCTCCGTGCCGACGGGGGCCGCGACCGTGCAGATCCTGGTCGACTCGCCAGACTCGGCGCTCGCCAACCTCTCGCAGGAAACCGGCCCGCTCACGACGCGCGCGTCGGTGTTCGCGCAGGTGATGACGAGCGCCGCCGTGCTCGAAGACATCGCCACCACGGCCGGTGTGCCGGTCGCGCAGATCACCGCCGAGGGTCCCTACAGCGGCACCGGCGAGCCGCTCGACGTGGTCACCCCCTCGGAGGCGCGCGCCAACCAGCTGCTCGCCCAGACCGTCAAGTACAGGCTGACGTTCCTGGCACAGACCGACGAGCCGGTGGTGACCGCCTCCGTGCAGGGGCCCAACGCCGCCGCCGCCGCGCGCGTGGCGGGCAGCATCCTGCCGGGCGTCCAGCGCTACGTCGCCACGCTGCAGCAGCAGTCCGCCACGCCCCCTCAGCACCGCGTGACGATCCGCGAGCTCGGTCCGCCGCAGGCCGGCTCGGTGAACTCGAGCACGCGCTCGACGCTCACCGTCGCGGCCTTCCTGGGCGTGCTGATCATCGGCCTGCTGGCACTGCTCGGCGTCGAGAGCGCGCGCCGCCGCGCCCGTGAGCGCGCGGCGCTCGAGTCCGAGCACACCTCGGACTTCGAGGGCCTTCATCTGTTCGCGCCCGCCTCGTCCGCGTCCGACTCCCACCACCCGCCGGCCGTCGTGCGGGCCGGCTCGGCGTCGGCCGAGCGCCGCCGCTGAGCGCGGAGCGGGAAATGGGCGCGCTCGCGCACGCCGCACGCCGCCGTCCCTCGCGGGTGCCACGCGGTCCCTTCCGGGCGCTGGGTCGTCCCTCGCGGACGCTACGCCCGCTGGTCGCGATCGTGCTTGCCGCGCTGCTCGCGGCGCTGCTGGTCGGCTATCGCCCGTCGCTCGCGCCGCCGGCGCTGCACCCCCGCAACGTGGCGCTCGGCGCGGCGCAGGCGGAGGTGCTGGTGGACACCAGGGCCTCGCAGCTGGCCACAACGGTGCCGACGAATACCGACGCCGGCAAGCTCGCCGCGGAACTGGCGGTGAGCTATGCCCTCTACCTGCAGAGCGACCACGCCACCGCGGCGCTCGGCGAAACACTCGGCCTGCATGGGCTCAGCGTCTCCGCCTCGGGGCCGTTCACGCTGCTGCTGGGCCGCGAAAACTTCGGGCCAAAGCTGCCCACGCCGCCCGACCCGATCAGCGTCGACAACGCCTACCGGCTGCTGCTGGACGTCGACGGGGAACGCCCGATGCTGAGCATCTACGCGCAGGCGCCCTCCCTGCGCGGGGCGGTGACGTTGGTGGACGCCGCCCGCGCGCTGCTGCTGCGCCACGTGCGCTCCGAACAGCCGGCCGGGGGCGGCGGCCCGGAAACGGTGGTGGTGCGCCCGCTCGGGCCGACGACCGGCGGGCTGGTGGGGGGTGGCGCCCGCTGGCAGGCGATGGCGTTCGTGTTCGCGCTGGTACTGCTGATCGGCCTCAGCTTCATCTATGCCCGCCGCCACCGGCGCCGGCTGGCCGCCCGCGGCGCCGACGAGCTCGCGACGCTCGACCGGCTCGACGATCCGCGCCCGCACGCCGACGACTGGCCACACACCACGCGCGTGCTGCCGTGGGCCCTGGCCGGCTTCATGGTGATGCTGTTCCTCGTCCCCTTCGACGCGATCCAGCTGCCGGTGAGCCTGCCGCTTAGCAGCACGCTGGACCGGCCGCTGCTGATCGCGCTTGCGCTGCTGTGGCTGCTGAGCCTGGGGATCGTCAGCGGCGCCGCCCGTCCGCGCGTGAAGCTCACGCGCGTGCACTTCGCCGCGCTCGCCTTCCTCGGGGTGTGCTGCGTGGGCTTCGCGCTGAACGGCCAGGCGCTGGCGAGCATGGACGAGGTGTCGCTGGTCGTCAAGAAGCTCGCGCTGCTGGGCTCCTACATCCTCTTCTTCTTCGTCGTCGCCTCAGTGATCCGCCCGCGCGAGGTGCCGCGCTACGTCGCCCTGATGGTGGCGCTCGGGGTGATCGTGGCGGTGGCCACGGCGATCGAGTACCGGATGCACTACAACGTCTTCTACTCGCTGTGGGGCAAAGTCTTCACGGTGACGGTGCCCCCCGAACTGGACATGCCGGACTCGATCGGGCGGCTGACCGTGTACGGCCCGACCAGTCAGCCGCTGGAGTTGGCGGCGCTGCTGGCGATGGTGCTGCCGTTCGCCGTGATGGGCTCCATCGACGCGCTCACCCGCCGCCGGCGGGTGCTCTACACGATCGCGATCGGGCTGCTGCTGGCGGGCGGCCTGGCGACCTCGCGCAAGACCAGCATCGTCGCGCCGGTGGGGGCGATGGCGCTGCTGGTCGTCTACCGCCCTCGCACGGTCGGGCGCTCGCTGCTCGGCCTCGCGCTGGTGCTCGGCGTGCTTGTGCACTTCACCTCGCCGGGCGCGCTCGGGTCGGTGCTCACGCAGCTGGAGCCGGGCCACGTCAACAACGTGCTGAGCACCACCGACCGCACCGCGCGCTACGACGCCGTGCGCCCCGATCTGCTCACCTACCCGCTACTGGGACGGGGCTACGAAAGCTATGACCCGCACAAGTACCGCATTCTGGACAACGAGTACCTGGGTCTGCTGATCACCACCGGCGCGATCGGCCTGCTCGCCTACCTCGGCATCCTCGGCGCGATGATGAGCGCCGCCCACCGCACGATCCGCGGCCCCGATCCGCGGCGCGCCTCGCTGGCGCTGGCGGCGTTCGCCGCGGTGGGTGTGATCGTGCTGGCGAGCGGCCTGTTCGACGTGCTCTCCTTCCCGCACGTTCCTTACCTGCTGTTCTTCATCGGAGCGATGATCGTCGCGCTGCGCGAGCCCTCGCCCGCGACCGAGCCGGTGCGCCCGGCGGCGCGCCATCCGCGCCCGCTCCTGCACCCTGACGCGCCGGGCGCCGACCCGCGTGGGCCGCTGGATCCGGGTGACGAGCGCCAGCGCCTGCCGCTCGGGCCTCCGCGCCAGCGCGACCCCGTGCACGCGCCGCACGAGCCCGGCCCCACCCACCCGCGCGACCCCGAGCGCGAGCCGGTGCCAGTCGGTTGAGAGCCGAGCCGTACAAAAGATCCCCCAACCCCACCGCGTTTTCTCAACATATGCATACACACGACACTCTGCCACCGCGTAGCACCACCGCGCGGGCGTACGCCCGCGCCGGCCTGCCCGCCCTGCTGATCGCCGTCCTGCTGTCGATCCTCGGCGGGGCGCCCGCGGGCGCCTCCGCGGCAGTGTCGTGCCCCAACGCCAACCCGATCGTCAACGAGAACAATTGCATGGGCGAAGGCACCACCGAAAACCAGGTGGCGATGGAAAACTACAGCGAAGACCTCGGCGGCTTCACGCCCGCATCGAGCTACGAGCTCGGCGAAAACGTGCCGCTGAAGATCGGCACCGACCTGCCGTCGTTCCCCGCCACGGACGTCAACATCAGCGTTTACCGGATCGGCTACTACGGCGGCGACGGCGCGCGCCTGATCCCCGGCGCGGGCGCCACCAACGTCCCGGTGAACAACTCCTTCCAGTGCAACCCCCAGAACACCACTACTGGGGAACTGAGCTGCTCCAACTGGAGCGTCAGCTACACGATCCCCGGCAACAAGCTGCCGATCTCGGGCATCTACGAGGCGGTGTTCACCGACGTCGGCGGTGGCGGCATCAGCAACTACGTGGTGTTCCCCGTGCGCAACGAAAACAACCACGCGGCGATCGAGTACGTGCTGCCCTCGGCCGACTACGAGGCGTACAACACGTGGGGCTGCAAGTCGCTGTACTACGACGCCTGCGGCGGCGCCAACACGATCGCCGGCGACCCGCGCGCGGTGGCGGTCTCCTTCGACCGCCCCGAGAAGGAAGGCGACGAGCAGTACAACCACTTCTTCGGGCCCGACTTCCTCACCGTGTACTGGCTGGAGCAGCAGGGTTACGAAGTCAGCTACACCTCGGACGTCAACCTCGACTCCAACCCGGGCGAACTGCTCAACCACAAGGTCGACCTGGTATCCGGGCATAGCGAGTATTGGTCCTACAACGAGTTCCACAACTTCAAGGCCGCGCGCGAAGCGGGGGTGAGCATCGTCTCGCTCAGCGCCAACACCGCGTACTGGCAGACGCGCTACGAAAACAACCACCGCACGCTCGTGTGCTACAAGACGATCCAGGGCTCCAGCGACGGCGACGCCGCCGCCACCCCCAACGATCCGGCGTCGATCGGCCCCAACGGCGAACCGCGGCCGCAGTACGCGACCACCACCCGCCGCGACCCCGGCGCGCCTCCCGGCGACCCCAACGCGCCTCCCGGCGGGCGGATCGGGGTGGACGAACCGGAGAACTCGCTGTTCGGCGTGCTGTACGTCGGCGACAACGACGAGGAACGCTACAAACTGACGATCCCGGCGGGCAACGCCAACGGCGAATTCGGCTCAAGCCCGGTGTATCGCAACACGGGGGTCTCGGCGAAATCCACCACGGTCCTGCCCGAAGGGATCGTGGGCTGGGAGTGGGACCAGGTGCCCTCGCCGTCGCAGCCGAGCTATTACGCGGTGGAGCCGGCCGGCGTGAAGCGGCTGACGCTGACCAACGTCGCCAACCCGGAAGACTCGTGGCTGCAGGACGCCGGACGGGCGCGCGCGACGACGCCGCCGCCGGGCGAGTCCAGCAGCGTGAGCGCGGCCGAGTACCGCGCGCCGAGCGGGGCGCTGGTGTTCGCCTCGGGCACGATGGAGTGGGCGTACGGCTTCGACGTCGAACCGACGATCGACCAGATGACCTACAACGTCCTCTCGGAAATGGAAGTCCAGCCGGGCACCCCCGCCGAAGACGTCAAGGTCGACGCTGGCGGTCCGCCGAAGCTGCCGCGGCCCTCGTTCACCGCCACGCCGAGCACGGTTTACATCAACCAGAACGTGACCTTCAACGCCTCCGCCTCGACCGATCCCTACGCGAAAATCACCGACTACAAGTGGGACGTCAACAACAGCGAAACGTTCTCGATCGACACCGGCTCCTCGCCGACGCTGACCTACGCCTTCACGCAGCCCGGCACCTACGAAGTGATCCTGAAGGTGACCGACGCCAACGGGCAGAGCGAAACGACCGAGCGCACGGTCAACGTCGACAACACCGCCACAGCTGAGATCGCAGCGAGCATGAACCCGGTCGGCGCCGGGCAGCTCGACACGCTCAGCGCCGCCGGGTCCACTGCGGCGAACGGCACGATCACCGACTACAAGTGGGACCTCAACGGCAGCGGCAAATACGAAACCGACACCGGCACGACGCCGACGATTACGAAGACCTTCACCAGCGCCGGCAGCACGACCGTGGGCGTGGAGGTGACCGACAGCGAAGGCGCGACCGCGACCGCGACGCTGCCGGTGACCGTGCTCGGCACGGGCGTGAGCAGCTACAACAACGCCGTCGAAGCGGCGCCCAGCCTGTTGCACTACTACCGCTTCAACGAACCGTCCGGCGCGACGCTGATCGACAGCAAGGGCTCGGACAACGGCAGGCTGTTCGAAGTGACGCACGGCGTGCCCGGCGCGGTCAACGGCGCCTCCGAAACCGCCACCGAATTCTCCGGCGACGGCGACCCGATCGAGGGTGAGACCGGCGCGTACGGCGAAGTCCCGATGGAACTCTCCGGGCAGAGCGCGATCACCGTGGAGTTCTGGCTGAAGTGGAACGCCTACGGCAACAACGACTCCCTCGCGATGGAGTTCACCCCCAACTACAACGAACACCTCGGCGGCTTCATCGTCGACCCCGACGCGGGCGAGTACGGCGGCACCTTCGGCGTCGGCATCGGCGCGGGCAGCGCGCGCAACACGGTCTTCTTCGCGCGCCCCAGCGCCGGCGTGTGGCACCACTACGCCTTCGTGCTCAATCCCAAAGCGCCGGCCGCCACGGAGGTCATCCCCTACGTCGACGGGGTGCCGGTGAGCTACCAGAAGGAGAGCAGCGGCGAAGGCGCGGGCGCGTTCGCCAACTCCACGCTGTATCTCTTCTCGCGCGGCGGCAACTCGCTGTTCGGCAGCGGCTCAATCGACGACCTGGCAATCTACGGCGGCGAACTGGGCGCCTCCACGATCCAGGAACAGTTCGACTCCAATGGGCCCGAGCCGCGTCCGGTGGCATCCTTCACGGCCACCCCCAACCCGCCGCGCGCCGGCCAGAGCGTGACGCTCAACGCCTCCGGATCGCACTACGCGGACGGCTCGATCGTCAAGTACGAATGGGAACTGAACGGCAACGGCAAATACGAAACCAACACCGGCTCGAGCCCCACCACGACGACCTCGTTCGCCAACCCCGGCACGTACACGGTGGGGCTGCGCGTCACCGACAGCGACGGCGCGACCGGCACCACCACCAAGCAGATCACGGTCGGCAATTTACCGCCGGTCGCCAACGTGACGGTCTCTCCCAACCCGGCGCTGGTCGGCCAGACGGTGACGCTCAACGCGAGCGGCTCCACCGACCAGGGGACGATCACCGACTACAAGTGGGACCTGGATGACAGCGGCAACTTCGCCACCGACACCGGCAGCACGCCGGAAGTGAGCACCAGCTTCGCGACCCCCGGCGTGCACACCGTCGGGGTGAAGCTGACCGACAACGAAGGGCTCACGACCACCACCACGGTGACGGTGAAGGTGCTCGAACAGGGCGTCAGCAGCTACGAGAGCGCGGTGCAGAGCACGCCCGGGCTGATCGACTACTACAAGCTCGGCGAACCGGCTGGCCCAACTATCTTCGACAGCAAGGGATCGAGCAACGGCACGATCAGCGGCGGCACCTTCGGGCTGCCCGGCGCGGTCGCCGAAGATCCGACCACCGCGATCGGCTTCAACGGCTCCAGCGACTACGGCAAGATCCCGCTGAACCTGTCGGGCACGGGCAAGCTGACGATCGAGTTCTGGCTGAAATGGAACCAGTACGCCAACAACGACGCGCTGGCGATGGAGTTCACTCCGAACTTCAACGAAAACGCGGGCGGCTTCCTGGTCGACCCCAACGCGGGCCAGTACGGGGGCACCTTCGGCATCGGCATCGGCAGCAACTCGGACCGCAACAGCATCTTCTTCGCGCGCCCTTCCGCCGGCGTGTGGCACCACTACGCAATCGTGATCAACACGAGCGCGGCGGCCGGCGAAGAGATCACCCCATACGTCGACGGCGTGCCGGTGAGCTACCAGCAGGAAAGCGCTGCTGCCGGCCAGGGCGCGTTCGCCAACTCCACGCTGTACCTGATGTCGCGCGACGGCAGCGCGCTGTTCGGGGCCGGGGAGCTCGACCAGTTGGCGATCTACAACCAGCCGCTGAGCGCGGGCACGATCTTCCAGCACTACAACTCCTACGGCAACGCCGAACCGCCGAGCGCGTCGTTCACGATCTCCAAGAACCCGGTGCGCCCGGGTGAAAGCGTGACGCTCAACGCCTCCGGCTCCAGCGACCCCGACGGGCAGATCGTGGAATACCAGTGGGATCTGAACGGCAGCGGCAAATACGAAACGCACACCGGCTCAAACCCGGTGCTGAGCACCAGCATCCCGACCGAAGGCACCCCCAACATCGGGTTGCGCGTGGTCGACAACCACGGCGCGAGCGCCACCGTGAGCCACACGCTGACCGTCGGCAACTTCCCGCCGAACGTGAAAGCGACCGCCACCCCCAACCCCACGATGGTCGGGGAGGCGGTGACGCTCAACGCAAGCGGCTCGACCGATCAGGGCACGATCACCGACTACAAGTGGGACCTCGAAGGCAGCGGCAAATACGAAACCAACACCGGCGCGACGCCGACCGTGAGCACGACCTTCACGACGCCCGGCACGCACACCGTGGGCGTGGAAGCGACCGATGACCACGGCCTCAGTGCGCGCACCACGATCACCGTGACGGTGCTCGAACAGGCCGCCACGAGCTACGCCGAAGCGGTGCAGAACACGCCGGGGCTGATCGACTACTACAAGCTCGACGAACCGGCGGGGCCGACGATCCTCGACAGCGCGGGTCTCTCCGCCGGGGCGATCAGCGGCGGCACGTTCGGGCTGCCGGGCGCGATCGAAAACGGCACCGCCGTGGGCTTCAACGGCACCAGCGACTCCGGCGCGATCCCGCTCAATCTGTCGGGCACCAGCCAGGTGACGGTGGAGTTCTGGTTGAAGTGGAACCAGTACGCCAACAACGATGCGCTGGCGATGGAGTTCACCCCGAACTTCAACGAAAACGCGGGCGGCTTCATCGTCGACCCCAACGCGGGCGAGTACGGCGGCACCTTCGGCGTGGGGATCGGCACGGGCGCCAACCGCAACAGCGTCTTCTTCCAGCGCCCCAGCGCGGGGGTGTGGCACCACTACGCGATCGTGCTCAACTCCAGCGCGGCGGGCGGCGAAGAGATCACGCCCTACGTGGACGGGGTGCCGGTGAGCTACCAGCAGGAGAGCAGCGCCACCGGCCAGGGGCCGTTCGCCAACTCGACGCTGTACCTGTTCTCGCGCGACGGCAACTCCCTGTTCGGAGCCGGCCAGCTCGACGAACTGGCGATCTACAACCAGGCGCTGAGCCCGACGACGGTGTTCGCCCACTACCACTCGAGCAACGTCAACCTGACGCTGACGCCCTCGTTCACGATCAACCACGCGCCGGCGGTGACGGGGCAGAGCGTGACACTCAACGCCTCCGGCTCGAGCGACTCGCAGGGCACGATCACCGACTACCGGTGGGACCTCGAAGGCAGCGGCAAATACGAAACCAACACCGGCACCAGCCCCACGCTCGTGCACGCCTTCACCACGCCGGGTACGTACACGATTGGCCTGGAGACGATCGACAGCGCGGGCGTGAGCGCACGCACGACACAGAGGCTGACGGTCACCGAAGCGCCGCCTTCGACGCCCGCGCTTACGCTGTCGGGCGCGAGCGGCAGCACGTACATCGCGGGCGCCACCGTGTACACCGACCCGCAGGCGGGCAACTCGGGAAGCTTCACCGTCGAAGCGAGCACGAGCGATCCGCAGTCGGGGATCAGGGAAGTGAGCTTCCCGGCGCTGAGCGGCTTCGCAAGCGGCGGGGGCGCGCTCACGAGCACTCCCTACAAGACCACCTACACGTGGTCGGGCGCGGGCGCGACCGCAGCGGGCGAACAGCCCGTCACCGCCACCAACAAAGCTGGCGTGAGCGCGAGCGCCGACTTCGACGTGGTGCCCGACGTGAGCCCACCGACGGGCGGGGCGCTGAACATAAACGGCACTGCCGCGAGCGCCGAAGGCTCCTCCAGCAGCAGCATCACCGGCAGCTACCCGATCGCGATTCGCACCGACTACAGCGAGCCGCAGACGGCCAGCCAGTCGGGCCTGCGCGCGAGCACGCTGACGCTCGAAACGGCCACGCTCGCGGGCGGCTCGTGCGGCACCTACGGCGCCCCCACCACGATCGCGGGCAGCCCCGCGCAGAGCGAGCCCAACGGCTGCTACCGCTACACCCTGACCGGGGTGGACAACGTGGGCAACCGCGCGAGTCTCACCACGACGGTGAAGGTCGACACCACGATCCCGCCGACGCCGTCGCTGAGCTTCAGCGGCCTCGCAAACGCGTACTACAAGTCCTCCAACGACGCGCTGTACTTCAGGCCGGCGGCGGGCGGTACATACACGGTGAGCGCCAGCTCCACCGACACGGTGAGCGGGATCCGCGGCTACACCTTCAGCTCGCTCGCGGCCAACGGCTTCGGCGAAGCCCAGACGGGCGGCCAGATGGTGTACACCTTCGGCGCCACAGCGACGCAGCCGTCGGTGAGCCCGACGGTGTTTGCCGCCACCAACGCCGGCGCAAGCTCACAGAGCGCCACCTACGCGCTGATCTCCGACGCCACCGGGCCGACCGGCGGGGCGTTGAGCGTGAACAATGTGGCGGCGACCGAAGCGGGCTCGACCAGTTACAACACCTCCGGCAGCTTCGCGATCGGCACGCGCACCGACTACAACGCCGACAGCGGCTCGGGCCTGCTCTCCTCGGCGCTGACGCGCGCCGCCGGCACGTTGGCGAACGGCGTGTGCAGCAACTACGGGACGCCCGTGACGATCACCGGCAACCCGACCCAGACCGGGCTGGCGGCGGGGTGTTACGCGTACAAGCTGACCGGCACCGACCGCGTGGGCAACACCTCGACGCTCGCCACCACCGTCGAGGTGGACAAAACCGCGCCGAGCGCCACCGCGAGCGTGCCGACGTACGCCAACGGCCCGGTGGCAGTCACCTTCTCCGCGAGCGATGCGGGCTCGGGTGTGAACAGCGCCTCGGGCCAGCTCAAGCGCGCGACCGCGACCTACACGACCGCCACCAACACGTGCAGCACGTTCGCGTCGTTCACCAACATCGGCTCGCTGGGGCTGAGCTCGCCGTTCACCGACAGCACCGTGTCCAGCGGACACTGCTACGAGTACGAGTACACGGTGTCCGACAAGGCCGGCAACTCGACCACCTCGACGCCGGCGACGGTGAAGGTGAACACGACCAAGCCGAGCCTCACCGCGATCGCCGACTCGACCCCCGGCAGCACCGCCGGCAAGCCGCAGGTGGGCGACGCGATCACGCTCGTCTTCAGCGACACGATCGAAGCGGCGAGCGTGCCCAGCAGCGTGACGCTCACCTACACGCGCGGAGCCACGGGCTCCACCACGATCGCGGTGTCGGGGATCGGCTCGAGCAGCTGGAGCAGCGGCGATTCGGGTAACTCCCGCTATAGCAACATTGGCGGCACCTCGGCGGTCGTGACCGCGAGCACGGCGGTGAGCGGCGTCACCGTGAAGCTGACCGTCACCTCGATCTCCGACCCGAGCAACAACCTCACCGCCGGTGGCCCCGGCGCCGTGAGCGGCACGCTGAGCTCCGCGCTCAAAGACGTGTTCGGCAACAGCGCGAGCACGAGCCCGTTCACGACCCCCAGCGTCAAGCTGTTCTGAACCGAACCCGCGCGCACCTCGCCTGGAACGGGCGCGCGGCGTGCGGATGGTGTGGAGGCGGGATCGTCCGCGCGGGTGCGTGGGGCGACCGCGGTGGCGGGCACGGGGCCTCCCTGCCCCGTGACCACGGTGGCCGGTCCTGCCTCGCCGGCGCGACCGCAGGGATCCCCCGATCCGGCGACGCCACGAGTCGATCCGACAGGCGGCACGCGGGATCTGCCTCCCGGCCCGGCGACGCCCGCGAGAAACGCCGACGCCAACGCGTTTTTCAAGCATGAGCAGTCAGACCCTGAGTCTCGGCGCGGAGAGCGCGCGCCGCGCGCCGGCGCCCGCGCGAACAGATGCGGTGACGACCACGCGCAAAGCGCGCGCGGGCATGGCGATGTCGCTGGCGACGTTCGCGATGGCGGCCGCCTCGGCGATCCAGGCGGTGCTGTACCTCGGCCATTTCGGCACCAATGCGCGCACCGACGGCTTCTTCGTGGCGTTCGCGCTGTACTCGACCTTCGGCGTGTTCAGCCAGAGCCTGCGCCTCACCTCGGTGCCGCTGCTGGTCGAGCCGGGGGCGCGGCTGAGCGTGCGCGAGTTCGCGATCACGCTGGGCTTCGTGGCGCTGCCGGTGCTGGTGCTCACCGGCCCGCTGGCGGGTCCGCTGGCGCACCTGATCGCGCCCGGCCTGAGCCCCCGCAGCCGCGCCGTCACGGCCGCCGCGCTGCCGGTGCTGGGCTGCGCGATGGCACTGCAGCTGTGGGCCGCGGGCGGCGCGACCGTGCTGGCGATCCGCGACCGCTTCACGCTCGTGGCCGGCGCCTACATGGCGGGCGCGGGCGCCGGGCTGGTGAGCTTCCTGGCGCTGATGAGCAGCGCTGGAGTGCAGACGCTCGGCTGGTCGATGCTGACGATGGCGGCCGTGACGTGCGCCTGGATGGCGGTCGGGCTGCGCCGCAGCGGCGGCCTCGCGGGCGGCCGCGCCGGCGGCTCGCTCGCGCCGGGCACGATCGTCCGCAACGGCGGGCTGATCCTCGGGCGCACCGCCGTGTACCTCGCGTTCAACGTGCTGTTCGTGATCACGCTCGCGTTCGCCAGCCACGCGACGGCGGGCGGCACCACGGTGCTCTCCTACGCCTACCTGTTCGCCAGCTACCTGGTGGCGGGCACGGGGATGGCGCTCGGCATGTCGAACATCCCCGACATGACGCGCGACGCGCGCGCCCAGCGCCAGGCGCTCGTCACCGAGACCGTGCCGCGCGGCTTCCGCTACGCCATGCTGATCGTGGCGCCGGCGCTCGCCGGCCTGATCGCGGTGGCGCCGCTGATCCACGCGCTGCTGCCCCACAGCCTCTCCACCGCCGAGGTCGCCACGCTGAGGACCTTCGTGGCGCTGCTGGTGCCGTGG
Source organism: Solirubrobacteraceae bacterium (assembly GCA_035948945.1). Classification (GTDB taxonomy): domain Bacteria; phylum Actinomycetota; class Thermoleophilia; order Solirubrobacterales; family Solirubrobacteraceae; genus Palsa-744. The sequence goes on along the minus strand of DASZIQ010000083.1, from coordinate 22,716 downwards.
ACGGTGTGCGCGCTGCTCGTCAACTTCCTGCTGCCGGTGCTGCTCGCGGTCGGCCGCGCGGGGCTGCTGAGCGCGCTCGCGCTGCCACTCGTGCTGGTGCACCTGGCGGCAACCGCCGCCGCCAGCGCGCTGTGGGGCGTGGATGGCGCGGTGGGGGCGTTCTTCGTGGCGCCGGCGGGCTTCGCCGCGGTGCTGCTCGTCGCGGCCGCCGGCCGCGCGACCGCGCCGCGGCTGGCGCTCGAGCTGGGCGGCGACGCGGCGCGCTTCCTGGCGCTCGCGGCGCTCGCGTTCGGCGCCGGGTGGGCGCTCGGCACGACGCTGCCGGGCGAACTGGCGCCGGCGCTGGTGGCCGGCGTGGTCGGCAGTGCGCTGTACGTGGTTGGTCTGCGCGTGGTCGCCCACCGGCAGCTGCAGGTGCTGCTGGGAGTGCTCGTCCCCCGTCCCGCGCCGGCGTGAGCGCGACCCTGACCCCCCCGCGGGTGGCGCCGCCGCCCGCGTACGCCGCGCCCCCGGTGGCGCCGGCGGCGCCCGAGACGGCGGGCGGCCCGCGCGATCGCACCGTGGTCGCGGCGCTCGCGCTGTGCTTCGCGGCGCTCACGGCGCTGACGTGGCGCAAGTGGGGGGTACCCGAGATCGACGCCGGCGCGGAGCTGACCACCGCCGATCTGATCAGGCACGGCGCGGTGGCGTACCGCGACGTGCGCTACTACTACGGGCCGCTAGGGCTGTACTCGCTGGCGCTGAGCTTCAGGGTGTTCGGCACGAGCTTCACGACGGCGTTCGCGTTCGGCCTGGTGCAGACGGCGGCGATCCTCGCGGCCTTCTACGCGCTCGCGCGCCACTGGCTGGTGCCGCTCACGGCCGGGCTGGCGAGCGCGGTGCTGCTGGCGATCGGCTTCTCGGGGACGGCCTTCAACTTCGTGCTGCCGCACACCGACTCGGCCACGTTCGGGCTGCTGTTCCTGCTGCTGACGCTGCTCGCGCTGACCCGCGAGCGGCCGCTGGCGGCGGGAGCCGGGGTCGGGATGGTCGCGCTCACGCGCCCGGAATTCCTCGCGGTGGCAGTCGGTGCCGCGGCCGCCTACACGATCGCCACGTGGCGCGTGTCGGGCCGCGGCCCGGCATGGCGGGCGGCGTGGCGGATGGCGCTGCCGGCGCTCGCGATCCCGCTGGCGGTGTACGCGTGGTTTGCCGAGCAGGCCGGCTTCTCGCGCCTCTTCACCGAAAACTTGTGGCCGGTGAAGTTCCTGCACGCGGGCGTCAACACCGAGCAGAATTGGATGCCGCTGAGCGCCGGGAGCATCGCGGGGCTGGCGGCCCGCGCTGCGATCTACACCGGCCTGCTGGCGGCGCTCGTGGCAAGCGTCAACGGCTGGCGCACCCGCCGGCGGCCCATCGCGGCGGGCGCGAGGAGGCACGGCAGCGGTGCAGCGGGCAATGGAGCGGCCATCCCCACGTCAGGCAACGGAGCGGTCACCCCCACGGACGCCCGCGCGGGAGCGTGGCGGGCGCTGTGGCCGCTGGCCGCCGCGGCGCTCGCGCTCGCGCTGCTCGACGGGCTGCTGCGCGCGAGCGGCTTGTTGAGCGGCCAGCGCGCGGCGATCGAACTGGAGATGCGCCACCTCGTGCTCGGCATGAGCTGGCTGCCGGCGCTCGGCATCGCGGTGGCGGTGCTCGCCGCGGTGCGCCTGGTGCGCGGGCAGAGCTCGCCGCTGGGGCGCTCGTGGCCGGCCGACCTGGCGCTGACGGTGGCCGCGCTCGGGTTGGGGCTGCGCGCCTACAACGCCTTCACCACCGAGGGCTCCTACGCGCCCTACTTCGCCGCCCCGCTGGTGCTGCTGCTGGGGATCTTGCACGAACGCGTCGCGGCGCGCTGGCCACAGGCGCGCGCGGCGTCGCTGGGCGCGCTCGGCCTCGTCGCGGTGGGCCTCGCCGTGTACGCGGTGGGGGGGTTGTATGTGCACGAGAACACGACCGTCCACACCCCGCGCGGCAGCTTCGTGACGAGCGCCGCGGCCGCGCACGCGCTGCAGGCGGCGGTGCGCGAGATCGACGCGCAGAGCGGCCCGGGCGAACGGATCCTCGCGGCCCCGACCGACGGCGGGCTGTACTTCATGGCCGACCGCCTGCCGGCGTTGTACGAGCTGACGCTGCTGCCCGGCCTGCTGGCGAGCCCCGCCGAAGAACGCGCGGCAGTCGCGCGCATGCGCCGCGAGCACGTGGCGGTGGCGGCGATCGGCGCGCGCGACCTGTCGATCTGGGGGACGCCCACGTTCGGCGTGAACTACGACCCGCTGCTCGGCGCCTACCTGCGCGGGGCGGCGGTGGCGCGCACGACGGTGGGCACGCTCGCCGATCCTGTCGGCGGCACCAACCCCTCGCGCGGCTTCACGATCGTGCGCCTGCGGTGATGGCGTGCGCGGGCAGGAGCTGATCCTCACCTTCCACGGGCTGGAAGGCAACGGAGCGGGCCCCCCGCCCGGCGCGAGCGACGCCGAGCGCAAGGTGTGGGTGCCGCGGGAGTGGTTGGAGGCGATCCTCGACGCGCTGCCGCCCGCGGGGGTGAGGCTGGCGTTCGACGACGGCAACGCCTCCGACGCCGAGCAGGCGCTGGCGGCGCTCGCGCGCAGGGGCACCGCCGCGCGCTTCTTCGTGCTGGCGGGGAAGATCGGCGCGCCCGGGCACCTCACCGCGGCGCAGATCGCGACGCTGCACGAGGCGGGCATGACGATCGGCAGCCACGGCATGGAGCACCGCGACTGGCGCGCGCTGGCGGACGAGCAGCTGCACACCGAGCTGGTGGGCTCGCGCCGGGCGCTCGAGGAGCTGCTCGGAGCGCCCGTTGAGGAGGCGGCGTGCCCGTTCGGCTCCTATGACCGCCGCGTGCTGCGCGCGCTGCGGGCGGCGGGCTACCGCCGCGTGTACAACAGCGACGGCGGCTGCGCCCCCGCGCACGCGTGGCTGGCGCCGCGCAGCACCGTCCACCGCGAGCGCCCGCTGGAGCAGTGGCTGGCGCTGGCGGCCGCCGGCGCGCGGGAACGGCCGAGCCCCACGCGGCTGGGCAAGCGGCTCGTAAAGCGCCTGCGGTGAGCGGGGGAGCGGATCGATGAGACCGGCACCGACCAGCACAGCCAACCGACCGTCCCGAGGGGTGAGCCTCGCGCCCGGGTCGACGAGCGCCGCGGCCAGCACGGCGAAGCCACCCTCACAGCTGCACCGGACACCCCACCCGGCCGCCGCCCAGGAGACGCTCACGCGGCGAGCGCGCGGGACACGCGTGGCCGCCGCCTCGGTGCTGGTCGGGTTCGCCGACGCGCTCGCCGCGCCCGAAGCGGTGGCGAGCCTACTGGGGGCGGGGCACCGCGTGACGGCCTTCGCGCGCCGCGGGCGCCCGGTGGCGCTGCGCCGGCTGCGAGAGGTCGCGATCGTCGAGGTGACCGCCCCCGAGCACGACCTCGCCGCGTGCGCGGAAGAGGTGGCGGCGCTGGCGGCGGCGCACGAACTGACGATGCCGCTCGATGACCCCGCGGTGCTGGTGGCCGACCGCGGCCTGCCGGCCGAAGCGCCGGTGGCGGGGCCGCGCGGCGTGCAGGCGCGGATGGCGCTGGACAAGCGCGTGCAGTTGCGCGCCGCACAAGCGGCCGGCTTCGCGGTGGCGCCGTGGGTGGAGCTGACATCGGACGGCGCCGGGGTCGCCGCGGTCAACGGCCACAGGCCCACCCCCGGCGCGGGTGAGCCGCATGCGCTGGAGCTGCCCACCGGGTGGGAGTTCCCGGCGGTGCTCAAGCCGGCGCTGGCGGCGGAAGAGCACGAGGGTCGTCTGCGGCGCCTGGCGCCCCGTCCGGTGGCCACGGAGGCCGAGGCGCAGGCACTGCTGCGCACATGGGGCGCGGCGACCCCGGCGCTCGTGCAGCGCTGGGTGGCGGGCACGGGCGCGGGCATCTTCGGCATCGCCGACGACGAGGGCATCCACCACCTCAGCGCGCACCGGCGGGTGCGGATGATGAACCCGGCGGGCTCCGGCTCGAGCGCGTGCGCCTCGGCGCCGGTTCCGACGGAGCTGGTGGGGCCGGTGCAGCGGCTGCTCGGCGAGGCGGGCTGGCGGGGGATGTTCATGGTGGAGCTGCTGCGCGCGGGTGAGGAGTGGTGGTTCATGGAGCTCAACGGCCGTCCCTGGGGCAGCCTCGCGCTGGCGCGCAGGGTGGGGTATGAGTACCCCGCGTGGGCCGCCGCGCGCGCGCTCGACCACGCCGCGCCGCTGCCGCCGAGCCCCCCGTTCGAAGAGCTGACGTGTCGCCATGTGGGGCGGGAGCTGATGCACATGCTGTTCGTGCTGCGCGGCCCGCGCGGGCACGTTGGCGAGTGGCCGGGTCGCCGCGCGACGCTGCGCGCGATGCTCGCGAGCGGGAGCCCCACCGCCTGGTACAACCTCCAGCCGGGCACGCGCGGGCTGTTCCTCGAGGACACCTGGCGGACCGTGGCCACCCAGACGTGGGGCAGGCGGGGCGCGTGAGCTCGCGCACGTTCGAGGCCGCCGGCCCGGCGGGCGATGCCGGTGCGGGTCCGGCAGGACGCTCGCGCACGATCAGGGCGGCGTTCCACGTGCACTCGGAGTGGTCCTACGACGCGCAGCTGCCGCTGGAGAAGATCGCGGCACTGTTCCGCAAGGAGCATTGCGACGCGGTGTTCATGTGCGAGCACGACCGCGGCTTCGACGCCGAGCGCCTGGCGGAGTACGTCGCGGCGTGCGCCGCCGCAAGCGCGGCCGGCCCGCTGCTGGTGCCGGGGATCGAGTACGCCGACCCGCAGGATCGCGTGCACGTGCCGGTGTGGGGCGCGCCGTTCCTCGGCGAGGGGACGCCCACCACGGAGCTGCTGCGCACGGTGGCCACGCACGGTGGCGCCGCGGTGCTCGCGCATCCGGTGCGCCGCGACGCGTGGCGGGTGTTCGAGCGCGAGTGGTTGGAGCTCAGCGCCGGCATCGAGATCTGGACGCGCAAGTGGGACGGGTGGGCGCCCAACCCGCGCGCCTGCCGCTGGGCGGCCGAGCACGGCCTGGTGGGGGTCGCCGCGCTCGACCTGCACCGGCCCGGACAGATGTTCCCGCTGGCGATGGAGCTTCTCCTCGACGCGCCGGGCGGGGAGGACCCGCTGAGCGTGGCGGCGTGCGTGGCGGCATTGCGGCAGGGGCGCTGCCGGGCGCTGATCGGCGGCCAACCCGTGGCGCCCCTGACTCACGGCGGCCTAGGGGCGGCGGCGCGCAGCGTGGAGCGCATCAGGCGACCGGTGTGGCGCCGGGGGCGGCGCGTGCGCGAGCGGCTGCACGAAAGCGCGCGCAGTGCCGATGCGTTGCGTGGATGACGTGTCGCAGAACCCGACATCCAGCCTCAATGGGGGATCCACGAACGGCGTGGCCACGGCGTATGCCGATCGGGCCGCTGCCGTCGCGACGCACGGCGACTCCACCGACCTCACCGCGACCCACAGCCGCACAGCCAACTCCTCCTCCTCCTCCTCCTCCTCGCCAACACCACCGGTCGCGGATCTCGCGATCGTCGTGGTGTCAACCAACGAGGCGCGCTGGTTGACCGCGTGCCTCTCGACGGTGTTCGCCCACGCGGGCGACGCGACGCTCGACGTGGTGGTCGTCGACAACGAATCGAGCGACGGCACCCGCGAGCTGGTCGAGTCGGGCTTTCCCGCGGCGCGCGTGGTGGCCTCCGCCAACAGGGGCTTCGGGCACGGCAACAACCGCGGCGTCGAGACCACGAGCGCGCGCTACGTGCTGCTGCTGAACCCGGACACCGAAATCGTCGCCGGGACCTTCGGGGAGCTGGTGAGTATGCTCGACGAGCGCCCCGAGGTGGGCCTCGTGGGCGTGCGCCAGCTGACCCCCGACGGCACGCTGTTCCCCACGATCAGGCGCTTCCCCAGTGCCGCCCGGGCGCTCGGCGAGGCGCTGGCGTCCGAGCGCTGGCCGGTGAGCCCCGCGTGGGCGGGGGAGCGTGTGCTCGACATGGATCTCTACGAGTGCGAATGCGAGGCTGACTGGACCTCGGGCTCGTTCATGCTCGCGCGCCGCGAGGCGCTGCTGAGCGCGGGCTGCCTCGACGAGCGCTTCTTCATCTACGCCGAGGAGCCCGACCTGTGCCTGCGGATGAAGCGCGCCGGGTGGGGGGTGCGCCACCTGCCCGACATGACGATCGTCCACCACGCCTGCAAGGGCGGGGTGCGCCCGCGGATGATCGCCCAGGACGCCTTCGCCCGCCGCCAGTACGCGCACAAGCACTTCTCCCGCGCCCACCGCTCGCTGTACCTCGGGGCGATCGGCGCCCGCCACGCGATCCGCGCCGTCGTAGCGTCGGTCAAGGGCGACGAGGCCGCGATCAACCGCGAGGCCGCGCGCCGCGCAATCGCCACGCTGGCCGGGAGAGCCGAGCCTCCCTTCGGCCCCCCGCCGCCGACCGCGCTGGCGCCGTTGGCACGACGCTCGTTCTGAGGGGAAATGGGCGTGGCGTGCCCTCCCCAACGCGAGGCTAGCCGGCTTGGTGCGGAAGGCGCGCGCAGATTGCCAGAAGCGAGAAGAATGCCTCCCGCTCTGCCGAGCTGGCGGCGGCGAGCGCTTGGATCGCCTTCTCTGCGTCATCGATGCGGGTGAGCGCCGCCGGCTTGGACAGCGGGGCGAGATGGTCGTAATCGGCCTCATGGCGTGCCTCCTGAAGGTCGCAAAAGGAGGACGCGACATCGGCGATTTGCGTTGGCTTCAGGAATTCGACGAGTGGTTTGACGTAGGGGTGGATTCCTCCCTGCCTCCCAGCTATCCACGCGCAGGCTCCCTTCATCTCCCGGTGGCCAAACGCTCTCGATAGTCGCAGTTGCTGTTGGCGTGTGCCCTTCGGCAGAAGATGCTTGGATGCCTCAAGACATAGGCAATGGAACAGCGCGTAGTACGCCGAGGAGACGGCCCGTCGCAACCAGATCGATCGCGGACGTCCCCTACTGTTCGGTCTAGCGAACTCCCGAGCGGCTTTGATCAGCCTCGTTGGGTCGATCGGAACTGCGGTGGGGCTAGTCCTCGATGCCAAGCGGTTCGTCGTCCTCGTCCAGCAAGTCCGGATGCTCCGGTTCGAAGGCGATGAACCAAGGCATGTCTAGTTTTGGCAGCCGCTCCCCTACGGCCTTGCGGACCTCACGTCGAAGTTCCCAGAGATCATCGATCGGCCATGTCTCGAGCCCCTTCGGCGGATCGGAAAGTACCAGGACGACGAAGAGCGCCTGTCGGTCGGAAGAATCCTCCCGGACTTCCACCCGTACATCCTTGATAATGGTTGCCCCAGCCGACTTGCCCCTCAGAGCGGGCGGCAGCCGTTCGACAGTCGCCATTACACACACTTTATCGGCTGTGGGGCGGAGATTTGTTAGCCCCTACCCCGCGACGGCCTTTGCGGCGTCGATCGGGCCGGCGGGGCCGGGGTCATGGGGCTCCGCGGCGACCGGCCGTCCGCGACGCAGCCGTCGCCCCAGCGGCCCCAGCACCTGCACCACAAGCAGGCGCGCGTCCCCCCACGCGGCGGGGAAGGCGAGGCGCAGCACGAGCGTGTAGACGGCCAGCCCGGCGCTGGCGACGAGCGCGATCAGGAGCACGCGCGGGAGCGTGCCTGCGAGCAGCCGCATCGCCGGCACGGCGACCGCCGCGAGCGCGAGGCAGCCGGCGATCGCGGGCCCGAGCTCGGGGACCAGGCGACGGATCGAGAGCCCGACGTGGGGGCCGAGCATGAAGCGGTAGGCGCCGAGCAGGATCACGAAGTAGGCGCCGACCACGGCGCCCGCGACCACCATCAGGCCGTGGCGGGAGGCGAGCAGGACGGCCCCGGCGTAGAGGGCGAGGCGGGCGATGTTGAACAGCAGCAGCGGCCGCGGCTTGCCGATCGCCAGCATCACCTGGGAGTAGCCGGTGAGGACCGCGGCGAGCATCCCCGCGAGCGCCAGCACCTGCGTGGGCTCGACCGACGGCTTCCAGGCGGCCCCGAAGAGGAATGGCACGAGCACCGGCGCGAGCACGATCAGCAGGGCGAGCAGCGGGAAGATGATCGCGGCGTGCACGCGCGCGGCACGCTCGTGTACGGCGCGCAGAGTCTCGCGGTCGGTGGTGCGCGAGTAGACGGGGTAGGCGACCTGCACCATCACCCCGCTGAGCTTGTCCTGGTAGACGACGCCGAGGTTGAACGCGCGGTAGTAGATGCCGACGGTGGCCGCCGATAGGCGGGCGGCGAGGATCGCGTAGTCGACGTTGCGAAACAGCACCTCCACGAGACCGGCGAGCGCGGCGGGCAGCCCGAAGCCGGCGACGCGCCGCTGCGCGCCCGGCGACCAGCGTGGCAGTGGCGCGGGCGCGCGGATCAGCAGCAGCGCCGAGCTGACGCTCATCTGGACGAGCGCGCCGATCACGATCGCCTTCGCGCCGAGCCCGGCCGCCGCGAGCGCGACGGCGGCCGCGAAGCCGCTGACCACGCTGAGCGTGTCGATCAGGCTGGTGCTGCGGAAGTCAAGCGCCCGCCACAACGTGGCGCGCGAGACGCCGCCGAGCGCCGCGATCAGGAGGATCGGCGAGATCAGCTCGATCAGCGACGCGGTCTCGGCGCCGAACAGCGGCCGCCACAGCGGCGCGGCGAGCAGGTAGACGCTTGCGCTGAGCACGGCGCCGCCGACGATGCACATGAACATCGAGGCCTGGCGGTCGTGCTCGTCGATCGTCTCGCGCTGCACGAGCGCGGAGGCGAATCCCTCGAAGGTGAGGATGCCCGCGAGCGGCAGGAAGATCAGCGCGACCGCGGCGTGCCCAAAGGCCGCCGGGGCGACCAGCCGGGCGAGCGCCACGGCGGCGGCGAGCGCCAGCGTTTCGCCCACCATGCGCGTCACCGCCAGCCAACGCAGGCCGCGGATCGTGGTCTCTTTGAGGGTCTCCTCCGCGGGCATTGGCGATCTTGGGAAATCAACGCTCAGCCCGGTGTGGGGCTTGCAGGGCGCTTAACCGCCCCGGAGTTGCGCGGCTGCAAGTTCGCTGCGAGCAGTGGCGTTTTTTTCGGGATGTACAGCGAATCCGGCTTAGCGCTGGCGACCAGACCCGAGCTGGAGGGGTTCGAGCTGGAGGCCTCCGCGGCGGGCGAGGTGGTGTTCGCCTTCTCCTACCTGAGCTGGGGCGCCGCGGCGCGGCGGGGGTGGTTTGGCACGGAGGACCGGCTGGCGCGCGCGCTGGTCGCGCATGAGCAGGTGCGGCGCGTGCTGATCTGCGACCGCGCCCGCAGCCTGCCGCTGAAGCTGTTGCGCGACCGCCTCGCGCGCGAAGCGGCGCCGTTCCCGGCGGACGAGCGCCGGCAGCTGCTGGCCCCGGTGCGGCTGCGCCGCCGCGACCCGGCCGCGCTCAATGGCGTGGCGCGCGCCTTTGCGGCCTACGGCCGCGCGATGGAGCGCGGGGCGCGGAGGATGGGGCTGAAGGATCCGGTGGTGATCACGACTCACCCTCTGGTGGCCGGCTTCGCCGAGCTCTCGTGGGCGCGCGCGGTGACCTACTACGCGCTCGACGAGTGGACCGCGCACCCCGCGTACAGCCGCTGGTGGGCGGCGTATCGAGAGGGCTACAGGTGCATCCGCGAGCGCGGTCATCGGGTGGCGGCGGTGAGCCCCGCGCTGCTGCGAAGCCTCGCGCCCACGGGGGCGAGTCGCGTGGTTCCCAATGGCCTCGAGCCCTCGGAGTGGCTGGCCCCGGTCGCACCGCCGCAGCCGCCTGCCGATCGCCGGGGGCCCCTGCTCGTCTACGCGGGCAGCCTCGATGCCCGCCTGGACGTGGAGTGGCTGCGACAGACCGCTCGGGCGATGCCGCAGGCGACGCTGGAGCTGGTGGGACCGCTGGTGGATGCGGCGCACCTGCAGCCACTGCGAGGCGAGCCGAACGTGACGATCCAAGAGCCCGTGGCGCGCGCGGAGCTGGCGGAGCTGATCGGCAGCGCGGACGTGGGCCTGATCCCGCACCGGCGCTCCGCGCTGACCGAGGCGATGAGCCCGCTGAAGCTCTACGAGTACCTCGCGGGCGGCCTGCCGGTGGCGGCCACCGACCTCGAGCCGATGCGCGGGGTCGACCACCGCGTGGTGCTGGTCGGCGAGGGCGGCGACTTCGCCGGCGCGGTGCGCGCCGCGCATGCGCTGGGTCGCGCGGGGGAGCGCGAGCGGCGCGCGTTCGTGCGCGCCAATTCGTGGCGCAGCCGCCACGATGCGCTGCTGGAGCTGGCGCTCGGCTGAGCTCAGGCTTCGCGCGTGACGACCGCGCTGCCTGCGCGCGTCGTGCTGCGCGCGGCGCCGGCGATCTCGACGGGTGGCTGCTCGGGGCGGACCGCGGAGCGATCCCCCCGTCGACGGGGACGCCAGACTCGCATGTACTCCGCCGCGAGATAGGAGCCGAGCACGAGTGTCACGGCAAACGCCTGCGCGGCGACGGTCTCGACGTTGGGGAAGATCGAGAACCAGGTGCCCATCCAGCCGGGGACATGCACGCCCGGGATCGCGGTCGTCCCGATCCAGCCTGCCAGCTGCATCTCGTTGACCTCCTCGCCGACCATGATCCACAGCACTGCGAGCAGCATCGCGCCGGTGATGATCAGCAGTTTGCGGTAGGGCAGGCGCTGGTGCAGGCCGAAGGTGAGGACTCCGACCGCGGCGGTGAACAGCAGACCGAGCACGACGCCCTCGAGCACGACGCTCGAACCGTAGCGCTCGCGCAGGGCCTGCAGGAAGATCACGATCTCAAAGCCCTCGCGGTAGACGGAGGTGAAGCCGAGCAGGCCGAGCCCGAGGAGCGTGGTGCGCACGCTGGCCTCGCCACGCGAGCCGAGCAGCCCCCGGCGGCGGCGGTGATGGTGCGAGATCCAGCCGGTCCAGTAGAGCTTGTGAAAGAACCAGTTCATGACGAGCAGCAGCACGATGATCGCGGGGATCCCGGTCGCGGCCTGTACGTTGAGACCACTGCCGCCGAACGCGCCGATGAACCAGATGGCCAGGAACCATGTCCCCACCGAAGCGAACAGCGCAAGCCCCCCGCCGACGGCGACGGGTTTGCGATAGGCACGGTTGGCGCCGAGGAAGCTCGCGGTGATCGCGGCGAGCACGAGGATCGTCTCCAGCCCCTCGCGGAAGACGAGCACGCCGCTGTCGATCACGGCGCTCGTGCGCCCCACGTGGTTGGCCGGGTTGGTTGGATCGGGCGTGCCACCGCGGGCGTGCCAGCCAAGAATCACGGCGCCCACGCAGATGGACAGCACCACCACGGTCCATACGTAGACGCTCGCTCGTGTACCGCTCTTGCCGCTCGCTTGTGTGCCGCTCTTGCGTCGTGGCATCGGCTATTCCCCCACGGCGATCTTCTGGGCGACGGAGGTGAGCGCCTGCGCCGCATCGCCGACCTGCACCGCGATCTTCCGCTTGTCGGCCTGCGTCAGCGCCCCGTAGAGCGCGAAGCCCAGGGGCGTGTCGCGGCGGTAGGCGTTCAGCTCCTGCTGGACGGCCGCGAACTGGCCGGCGATCGAGGCCGCGAGCGCGGAGCTGCCGTCGCGTTCCAGTACCGGGCGCATGTATTCGAAGGCCTTGCGCGCCCCGAGCAGGTTGGCCTGGAAGTCGGAGAGGTCGGTGTGCGAGTAGCGATCCTCTTCGCCGGTGATCTTCACGTTGACGATCTCGTTTAGCAGTGACACCGACCCGTTGATCAGCTGATCGGGAGCCAGTGGCAGGGATGGCACCCGCTGGTTGAGCGTCTGCACGTCGGCCAGCAGCCGGTTGGCGAGCGGCGTCGCGCCCCTGAGCGTGTGCTTTGCCCACATCAACTGCTCGATGTGGTGGAAGCCGAACCACTTTGCGACGTCGCCGTTGACAAACGGCGAATCGATCCGCGCGTCGATCGCGGTGTCGAGACCGGGGAAGCTCTCGGCGACCGGCTCGATTGCCTCGTAGTGCGAGCGCACGGGCCCGAACAGCAGCTTCGCCTCGGCCATGTTGCCCTGCTCGATCGCCGCCACGAACTGGCGCGTGCCTTCGAGCAGGGCGGCGGTCTGGCCCTCGACGTAGGTGCGGTATTGGAGCACTGCCGTCTTCAGCAGCACCTCCGAGGGGCTCTTCACCGGGTGAGGCTTGCCGGTGACCGTCAGTTCGCCCTGGGTCACGTCCCCGTCGGGGCACACGAGCTCATACTTTCCGGGCTCCAGATCGAGCGAGAACGAGCCCGAGAGCCCCGGCAGGAGGTTCTCCCGCTCGCCGAGGATGATGCCGCTCTCGTTGTGCAGCTCCAGCTCGGTCACCCGTGTGGTTCCGCCGTTGGTGACCGAGAAGGTCACGGGACCGGCGGGCACCGATGCCTGCTCGGGGGAGCATCCCTGGTCGGTGAGCGTGAACTTGAGCAGCGCCGCGCCGGGGTCGGCGCCGCCGCTGCCGCACGCCGCGAGGCCAAGCGCGGCGAGCGCCGCGGGCAGCGCCAGCAGAAGCGTCGCGATGCTGTTCCTCCCGCGTGAGTCGCCCAGGCCTCTGTGTGCGTGCATGCGCTGCAAGGGGGATGGCGTAGTGCGCAAAGTGGGCAACTCCCGAGTCGTTGATTGGTGGGGCGTGTATCGGAGCCACGCCGGAGCATATGTTAGGGCACCCTAAGTCAATCATGCGAAGTGGGAGCATGGGCCCGCGTGCAACGCGGGGCGTCCTCGCCCCGCTTCGGGCCGGCTGGGAGGCGCGAGTTGTTCGCGCCATGCTTGCGGTCGGGGCGGCGCGGGTCGTCCTCGCCACGCTCCGGGTCGGCTGCCGGCGGGAGGCTGTGGGGCTCTCCAGGCGCCTGCTCGGCGTTGCTGCGCTCACGCTGCTCGCGGCTCTGACGGTGGCCGGCGGGGCTCGCGCCCTGGGCGGCCGCCAGGCTTCCGTGGCGTCGAGCGGCCGCCAGGCTTCCGAAGCGGTGGGCAGCCGCCGGCCTCCCGAGGAGGCGGGTACCGGCGTCAGCGCGAGCGACCTCCAGACGCTGCACCTGCTGCTCGCCCTGCTGCCCGTCCGCTACGCGAGCGCCCAGCCCACGCACGAAACCCAGTCGGCCGCCGTTGTCCGCCTGCTGGCACGCGGAGCGGAGCGGCGGGTGGCGGAATTGCGCCCCCAGCTGGCCGCCCGCTACCCCGCCGCCACCGCGCGAGCGCTGCGCACCCTCGTCAGCCTGCAGGCTCTGCTCGCGCCCACCACACAGCGCTTCGATCCGTGGCCGCTCACGCTCGAAGTGGATGCGCTCAGCGCACAGGCACAGCGGCAGCTCGCCGCGATCCTGCCGGCGCCCGGGCGGATCGAGCGCTCCTACCCGGGGATCGACGCGGCGCTGGAAGAGGCGCAGGCCGCAGCGCTCGGGGGAGACCGGGGAGCGGCGAGCTTCGACCTGCTGCGTGCGTACGTCATCTATGCCAGCGGTCCGGGTCAGCGCCTGCTGATCCAGGATCCCCAGCTGGACGGGGAGATCGCGCGCGAGCTGCTGCTCGGCGGCGGCTCGGCGCTGGTGGAACTGCTCGCTCGGGGCGCCGGGCCGGCCGCCGTGGCGCGCGCCGCCGCCGCGGTGAATGCCGACCTGACCCTCGCCGCGCAGACGCTCGGCGAAGTGCACGTCAGTCACACCACGATCGTGATCGACGGCGCGATCATCGTGTTCCGCGAGGGGCTCGAGGCCGTGCTGATCCTCGCCGCGCTCACCGCCTCGTTCGTCGGGGCGAAGCGTCACCTGCGTCGCCCGGTGCTGGTCGGCGCGGTGGCCGGGCTGGGCGCCACTGCGCTCACCTGGGTGGTAGCTCAGATGATGCTGCACATGCTCGGCGAAGGGGGGTTGGAGTTGCAGGCGATCACAGGCCTGATCGCGATCGGGGTGCTGTTGCTGGTGACCAACTGGTTCTTCCACCGCGTCTACTGGAGCCAGTGGATCGCGCGCTTCAATCGCCGGCGCAAAGCGATCGAACGGTGGGATCGACTCGGCTTCGTCTCCGGCCAGGTGTTCGGCCTCGCGCTGCTCGGCCTCTCGAGCGTCTACCGCGAGGGGCTAGAGACCGTGCTCTTCCTGCAGGCGTTGCAAACCAGCGCGGGCACCGGCGCCACGCTGCTCGGGGCGGGCATCGGCCTGGGCGGCACGCTGATCGTGGGCACCCTCACCCTCAAGCTGCAGCGCAAGCTGCCCTTCAAGCGCATGCTGATCCTCACCGGCGTCCTGATCGCGCTCGTGCTGGCGGTGATGGTGGGTACCACCGTGCACAACCTGCAGGGCATCGGTTGGCTGCCGATCGCGCCCACCAGCTTCAGCGTGCCGATCGCGTGGAGCACCTGGCTGGGTGTGTACCCGACCTGGCAGGGCATCGCTGCGCAGATCGCCTCGCCGGCATTCGTGCTCGGCTCCTACTTCGCGGCCCGCGAGATCCAGGTCAGGCGCCCCCAGCGCCGGGCGCGGGCGGCTCAGGTGGCTCGGGTGCCTCACGCAGCGGCCTAAGCGATTCGGATGCCCCACACAGCGGCCCAGGCGACCCCGGCGACGCGGATGGTGCCGGCGACGCGTGCGTCTCAAGCGTTTGTCCCGCCGCGACCTTCCGAGGTCTAACCAACGCGGGCGCGGTCGCGCGCCTCGCTGGCGAGACGACGCAGCAGCGCCCGCGGATGCGGGCGTAGCGATACCTGCGCCTCGGATACCTGCGCCTCGCGTGAGATGGAAGGCACGGGTGGTGGGGCCGCCCCGCCGGCCCGGGCGATCTCCGCCAGCGAGCCCCAGCGCACCGCGCCGAGCGTGTCGATCGCGGCGGCGGCCTCGGCGAGCACGTCGAGGCCGTCCGCGAGCAGGTCGTGGTGGCCGTAGAGGATCAGCGGTTGGCCGAGAAAGGCCCGCAGCACGAGGTCCTCGCGGGGGGCGTTGAAGCCGGCGCGCAGCAGCAGCGGCAGGCCGCCCGCCACGAGCTCGCGGCGATCCCACCCGGCCAGCGCTCCGCACTCCGGCGGGCCCGTGCCCAGCGCGGCGGCGGGGGTGGGCGAGCGTGGGGCGATCCAGGGGTAGGGCCGCGACACGCACACCGCCTCGAAGCCGCCCGCGAGCAGCCCGCGGGCGGCCGGCTCGTTGAGCTGCTCGTGCGGCGGGACCATCACCCGCTCCACGGGCAGGCCCGTGCGTCGCTGAAACGCCGCGGCCCGCGCGAGCGCCTGCCGCGCCAGCGCGAGCCCCTCTGCGTCCGAGGCGATCCTGCCGAGCTCGGGTCCGAGGTGGTCGTTGCCGTGCACGCAGAGCGACAGCTGCCCCGGGTGTTCCATGAAGAGCCGCACCACTCTCGGATGCGCGAACCAGCCGTCG
Organism: Solirubrobacteraceae bacterium; assembly: GCA_035948945.1. Lineage (GTDB taxonomy): Bacteria > Actinomycetota > Thermoleophilia > Solirubrobacterales > Solirubrobacteraceae > Palsa-744. The sequence continues at coordinate 7,340 of DASZIQ010000083.1, read as the reverse complement.
AGCGGGGCCATCGCGATCGCCATGTGGTAGCCGTGCACGCGCGCGTGCAGGGCGAGTTGCTCGTAGCGCAGGTGCCCGTAGCTGGGCCAGTGGAGGTTGGGGTCGTCAAGCACAAACGCGGCCTGCGGCGGCGTCGCCTCCGAGGGTTGCTGGGCGCTCAGGCTCTGGATGAAGCGGACGAGCGCCAGCAGCGCCAGGCAGCGGCCCGGGGCGAGCCGCTCGCGCAGCGACTCCCCCGCAGCCAGCTCGGCGGGCGCGGCGGCGAGGAGCTCGTGGGCGTGGTTGGCGCCGCTCGCCACCCACGCGGGCGCGCCGCCGACGCTCGCCAGCGTGAGCTGCCCGGGCGCCAGCGCGTCCGCTGGCAGCGGGCCGCAGCGGCGATCGGTGAGGCGCGCTCCCCGCAGCGGCGGCGCGAGCGCCGGGTGCGCGGCAAGGGCAACCTCGGCGCGAACGTCCCCACCGGGACCTTCCTCGCTCAGCTCCTCGCCCACGGCGTGCAAATAGGGCAGCTCAGCGGGCGCATCGAAGGGCGTGTCGGGGCCGATCGCCAGGAGGCCGTCGAGCCCTCCCGCCCAGCGAGCGCCGTTGCGCTCACCGCCCGCGACCGCGCCAGCACGGATGCCGACGTGGTTGCCCCCCGCGCCGTTCGCGGCCGCGGGCGCCCCGCCGGAGACCTCGCCCGCGGCGTCCCCTAGACCCTCGAAGCTGACCGGGTAGGCCTCTTCCAGCGCGGCGAACAGCCGCCTCCGCGAGCTTCGCGCGCCCGCCGGGAAGATGCCGATGCGGGTTCGCCGCGTGCCCGCCGGCGCCGCCGGCGCCGGGGGCGCCGGCCCTAGTTCGGTCGCAGCGCCCATATGGTGCCGTTGCCCGGTACCGGCTGGTGTTCGCAGAGCACCTCGAAGCCCGCCTCGCGCAGTGCCGCATGGGCGGCGCCGCGCGGGTCGGGGTGCGGACAGTGCTGCTCGTGCCACTCCATCACCCACGCCCGCGCGTCAAGCGACGCGAGCCGGTGGTCGGCGAGGATCTCCCACTCGCTGCCCTCGATGTCCATCTTGACCAGGTCGGCCGACTGCGCCAGGCGAAACACGTCGACGCACGGCACCTCGATTGTCTCCTCCGCGGAGCCGGCGTCCGCCACATGCGATTCGGCGAAGTGTCCCGCCACGAAGCGCACGGCGCCGTCGTGGTCGGCCGCGCAGGCGGCGAGCACCTCGATCTCGGCTACGTCGGCGGCGGTCCGGCGCAGCAGCGCCAGGTTCTCCGGGTCGGGCTCCACCGCCGTGACGCTGGCGCCCGGCCAGCGCTCCCGGCAGGAGGCCGCGAACAGACCGACGTTGGCGCCGAGGTCGACGATCCGCGGGGGCCGCCCGAGCGCGGCGATCACTTCGAGCACGGCAGGCGGCGGGTCGTACTCGCCGGCGACAAAGATCTCCGAGAAGATGCCCACGTCGCGGGTGCCGTGGCGGATGCAGTACCGAACCGCGCCGCGGCGCGTGTGGTAGGTCCCGACGATCGCCCGTCCGCGGTGCTCGCGCCACTTGAAGCGCCACAGCTCGCGCACGGCCCGACGCCAGGCGCCGTACTGGCGGATGAAGCGCAGGCGGCGCGCCACGGGCGCCTCGCGCGGGGCCTCGCTGCGACGCTCGCCGAAGGTCGCGGGCAGGGTTGAGGGCATCGCCGGCATAACCACCAAACGATTTGGGGAGCCCGCTGCTCGCGCGCGATTCGTGGGTGCCACAGCTCGCGCGGGCCTATCCCGGCGCCCGCCGCGCACGCTCCAGGCGATCCGCGACTCAGTGCGGGGGGCCGTAGCGCTGCCCCGCCGGGCTCCAATCGACCCCGATGTCGCGCGGGTTGTGCACGAGGCGATAGTCGTTGCGGGCCGGGTCGGCGAAGCGCGGACGCGCGGTGACGCGATCGGTGGGGCTCGCACGGAACGACCACGGCGCCTGGCCGAAGAGGTTGTCGTGCTCGGCGATCGCGTAGGGAGTGCCGACGGGCGGCTCCACCACGAGGTTGGAGAACGCGTTGTGGTCGATGGTCGCGGTGGGGGTGAACGAGGCTTCGTCGGCGACCAGCGCGAGGCCCTTGCCGTCCCAGATCGTGTTGTGCTGGATCGTGAGACCCTGGACGTTCCAGATCTGTGCGAAGTTGGCGTACGCCCCGACCTGATCGCGGAGGAAGAGGTTGTCGGTGATCGACACGTCGGTGGCGTCGCCGTCCTTGATGAAGAAGCCCTGGCAGTCGTTGTCGTGCTCGTAGTTGTGGGTGAAGGTGAGGTTGGTGCCGCCGTAGACGGACTGCAGGCAGTCGGTGTGGTTGCCGGTCTCGACGATGTGTTCGAACTCGTTGCCGCTGACGGTGACGTTGCGCCAGTTGTCGAGGTGGATCGCGTCTTCGCTGTGGCCGGCGCCGATGTTGTGGATACGGTTGCCCGAGATCGTGACGTCGGAGATCGGCGCCTGTGGTTCGCAGCCTTCCCAGCGGGGCGCGTTTGGGGCGGTGCAGTCGGAGGTGTCGAACACGATTCCCTCGCCTCCGCGGCCGTGGGCGTTGGAGATGTCGTTGTGGTCGAGCGTCACGAACGAGCTGCCCGCGGCGAGCGCGATTTCGCCGTTCACCCAGAGGTCCCGGACGACTATGTGGCTGCCGGCGATCGCGATCGACCCGGTGCTCACGTGCGCCCCCGGCGCCGCCTGCAGCGTCACATCTCCGGTGTGCTGAGCGCTGAACGAGAGCCTTCCGGGGTACCGGCCGGCGGTGAGGCACACCACGCCGCCGGAGGGCGCCCGCGCCATCGCTTCAGCAGCAGCTCCGAGACTCGAGACGCGGATGCCGCAGGGCCTTGCGGCGGCGGTTGACGCGCGGATCGACGCGGTGGGCATGGGCGTGGCGCCGAGCAGCGCGGCGCCCAATGCGGCCATTCCCGCAAGCAGCGCGGCGCCGGTCACGAGGGCAAGACCGGGCCTCGCCCTCGTGCGGCCGAGCCGCCCGCGAAGCGCTGGGCGTGCGCGAAGGCGGGCGATCGCGAGATCCCCGTGCAGGCTACCCCGCCGCTCCGTCGGCCACATGCCCAACCTAACGGGCGCTCGGCCATCCCGCTCGCATGGAGTGGGTCATCCGCTCGGCTCATGGGCGGGGACGGGTGCGGCATTGGCCCATCTGGCGGCGCGATCGCCGCCCGCCCTTCGATCGCCGCCCGCCCTTGGCAGGCTTCAGCTCGCGGGGCCGTACTGCTCTTCGGCGGGGCTCCAGTCGATGCCGATGCCGTTGGGGTTGGTGGCGAGGCGGTAGTCGTCGGTGGCGGTGTCGAGGAATTGGGGGTTTGAGTTGGTGGTGTCGGTGGAGCTGGGGGTGAACGACCAGGGCGCTTCGTCGAAGATGTTGTAGTCCTCGGTCAGCGCGTATGCCTTGCCGATCGGCGGATTGATCGTGAGGGCGGTGATCAGGTTGTGGTCGATGAGGGCGGAGGGCGATACCGAGGCATCTTCGGTGACGAGCGCGAGGCCCTTGCCGTCCCAGATCGTGTTGTTCTCGACGGTCAGGTTTTCGATGTTCCAGGCCTGCGCGTAGTTGGCGTATCTTTCTTCTGGGTAGGTTTCTTCTGGTTCGTCGTCGCGCAGGAACAGGTTGTCCGTGATCGAGACGTCGGTGGCGTCGCCGTCCTTGATGAAGAAGCCCTGGCAGTCGTTGTCGTGCTCGTAGTTGTGGGTGAAGGTGAGGTTGGTGCCGCCGTAGACGGACTGCAGGCAGTCGGTGTGGTTGCCGGTCTCGATCACGTGGTCGAACTCGTTGCCGGTGACGGTGACGTCGCGCCAGTAATCGAGGTGGATCGCGTCTTCGCTGTGTTCTTTGCCGATGTTGTGGAAGTGGTTGCCCGAGATCGTCACGTTGGTGATCGCCTCATGCGGTTCGCAGCCTTCCCATTTGGGTGCGTTGGGGACGGTGCAGTTGGAGGTGTCGAAGACGACGCCCTCGCCGCCGCTTTCGTTGGCGTTGCTGATGTCGTTGTGGTCTACCGTGATGAACGAGCTGCCTTCTTCGAGCGCGACTTCGCCGTCGATCCATAGGCCGCGCAGCACCAGGTGGCTGCCGCTGATGTGGATGCTGCCCGCTGTCACATGGGCGCTCGGCGCTGCCTGCAGCGTCACGTCGCTGGCCGGAGAGGCGTTGAGGGTCAGGCTGCCGTATGCGCCAGAGTTGAGGCAGATCACGCTGCCCGCCGTCGCGCCCGACACCGCGGAGGGCACGTTCGCGCCCAGGCTGAGGGTCTGTGTGCATGGCGGGTAGGAGCTCCCACCTGTGGACGCGACGACGGTCGCCGTCTGCGCGGAGGTCGCGGGCGTGGAGCCTCCTTTGTTGGTGGCGGTCACGACGACGCGGAGAGTGTGTTCCACATCGCTGCTCGCCAGTTTGCGTGTTGCACTGGTAGCTCCGGATATGGTGGCGCAGCCTTCGCCTTTGGCATTGCAGTCCTGCCACTGGTATTTGTAGCTGGTGGGGCTGTTTTCCCATGTGCCGTTGGTCGCGGTGAGTGTGTCGCCTTCGATGGTCGTGCCTGTGATCGTCGGGAGCGTCTTGTTGACCGGCGCGGGCGGCGGCGGAGGTGGTCCTTCGGCCGGTTTTTCGATCTTCGCTGTGGCGGCGGAGGTCGCGGGTGTGGAGCCGCCTTTGTTGGTGGCGGTCACGACGACGCGGAGAGTGTGCCCGACATCGCTGCTGGTCAGTTTGTGTGTTGCGCTGGCAGCCCCGGATATGGTGGCGCAGCCTTCGCCTTTGGCGTTGCAGTCCTGCCACTGGTATTTGTAGCTGGTGGGGCCGTTTTCCCACGCGCCAGTGCTTGCGGTGAGCGTGTCCCCTTCGGTGGTGGTGCCAGTGATCGCCGGGAGCTTGGTGTTGACCGGCGCGGGCGGCGGTGGAGGCGGTTCTTCTTTCTTTTCTTCTTCTGCTTCGGGTTCGATCTTCGCTGTAGCGGCGGAGGTCGCCAGTGTGGAGCCGCCTTCGTTGGTGGCGGTCACGATCATGCGCAGGGTATGCCCGACATCGCTGTTGGTGAGCTTGTGAGTTTGGGCGGTGGCACCGGCGATGGTGGCGCAGCTTTCGCCTTTGGTATTGCAGTCTCGCCACTGGTATTTGTAGCTGGTGGGGCCGTTTTCCCACGCGCCAGTGCTCGCGGTGAGCGTGTCCCCTTCGGTGGTGGTGCCGGTGATCGCCGGGAGCTTGGTGTTGACCGGCGCGGGTGGCGGTGGAGGCGGTTCTTCTTTCTTTTCTTCTTCCTTTTCCTTTTCTCCTTCCTTGCCTTTTTCTTCTTCGGGGGGATGGTGTTCCCGCTTGTGTTCTTCGGGTCGAGCTTCTTCCGCCGGGGAGATGGTCGTGACCGGGGAAACGGGTCCCAGTGGGGCGCTCAGGACGGAGGCCGGGAGCGAGGGGACGATGCCGCTCGGGCCTCCCAAAGAAGCTGCGGTGGCGTAAGCGGAGATCGGGCAGTGCGTGTGGCGGTGAAACCGCCCGGCGCTCCACGCGACTGGCAGCGCACGGAGGTTGGCGTGGACGCTGGCGTCGCTGGGGCAGCTCCCATGCCGGCTGGCGCGGTAGCGCAGCGTGCCCCCCTCGCCGAGGATCGTGAGCCAGTAGTGATGGTCGGCGACGAGCCAGCTGGGCGTGAGCGTCACGGTGTTCCATGCGCCCCTGTGCGGGGAGGCAAGCGAACCGGTTCCGAGCAGCGTGCCCGGGCGGCGATCGGAATCGGCGTAGAGGCCGACGAGCACGGTGGTGGCGGTGCTCCGCGCGTCGATGTAGAGCCGCAGGGAGGCGATCTGGCCGCTGGCGTGCGCGCGTAGCCGGAACGCCTCGGGGAGTCCCGGAATCAACGCGTCGCGCTGAGGCTCGACCGTCGCGTCGCCGAGCAGCACCGTGGACGGCCGAGCCGAGCGGGCGTGGAGCGCCGGCGCCTTGGCGCCGAGGGCTGGGCTAGCGCCGGGCGCCGTCGCCGCGAGGACAAGCGCGCCCACGACGATGGCGAGCACAGCTGCCCCCACCAGGCCCGCCAAGTACAGATTCGGTCGCCCGGGTGCGCCTGTTGGCAGGGCTGTATGCCTGCGGATCCTCGGCATCGAAGCCTCTCCAGTCCTCGTTGTCCCAGTGAGTGTCCGACGGCAGCCTTGCCTGCCCGTAGGATACATAACGCGGCGGCGGAGTGGAACTCGCGCCCACGGGACCCGCCGCCGGGGGCGCATCGGCCCCCAGCTGCGGCAGGTGGATCAGTTCGTGGGGCCGTATTGCTCTTCGGCGGGGTTCCAGTCGATCCCGATGTTGTTGGGGTTGGTTTTGAGGCGGTAGTCGTCTTCGGAGATTGCGCCGCCGCCGCATTTGGGGCTGCACATGAAGGCGGGGTTGGTTTCGACCTTGCTGTGTGGGCCGATTGTGTAGGTCCAGGGCGCTTCTCGGAAGATGTCGTAGTCCTCCGTGTAGGTGTAGCTGTAGGCGCTGGCGGTTTTGATGTTCAGGGTGTCCGTCACGTTGCGGTCGATCGTCGCCGTTGGGTTGCTGGCGGAGCCTTCGCTTTGGACGATGCTGCCGTCGGTTCCCCAGTAGGTGTTTTTTTCGATCAGTAGGTTGTGGATGTTCTCGTCGATCCAGATGCCTGTGACCTGGCCGTTGGTGGGGGTGTTGCGCAGGCTCAGGTTGTCGCGGATGGTTACGTTGGCGATGTCGCCGTCCTTGAGGAAGGGGAGCCCCTGTGCTCCGACGTTGTCGTGGGAGTAGTTCTTTTCGATGACCAGGCCTTCCGTCGGGACGTCGCTCTGGTAGGACTGGAGCGTGTCGGTGTGGCAGGTTGAGCTCGGGCACTCCTTGATGTCGTAGATGTCGTTGCCCACGACTGTGAGGTGGTTCCAGCCGTCGAAGCGCAGGGCGTCGCCCTCGCTGGTGGCGCTGGTGTTGTGGATGCGGTTGTAGGCGATCGTGATGTAGCTCGAGGGTGTGGAGGTGGCGCTCATCACGCTGATGCCGTAGCCGTTGGTCGGTCCGACGTCGTTGTGTTCGATCGCGTCGTGGCTGAAGCCGGGGTAGGGCGAGCCGGAGCCGATGTTGATTGGGCCTTCGCTGTGCAGCTGGCTGACGGTGATGTTGGAGGCGGCGACGTTGACGCCCTTGACGACCACGTGTGCCCCTGGTGCGGCGGTCAGCGTGGCGTTGCTGGAGGGGCTGGTCGTGATGCTGAGGGCTCCGTAGGTGCCCGCGGCCAGGCAGACGACTGCGCCCGGCTTCAGGTCGGCGTTCACCGCGGAGAGGCTGGAGATCGTGGTCGTACAGCCTTCTTCGTTTGGCGGCGGCGGCGG
>DASZIQ010000082.1:0-9661 GCA_035948945.1 Solirubrobacteraceae bacterium | reverse complement strand
CAAGTACAAGCGCGTGCGCTACAAGGGCATCGTGTGCGAGCGCTGCGGCGTGGAGGTCACGCGCTCGAAGGTGCGCCGCGAGCGCATGGGTCACGTCGACCTCGCCGCTCCGGTCAGCCACATCTGGTTCTTCAAGGGCGTCCCCTCGCGCATCGGCTACCTGCTCGACATGGCCCCGAAGGAGCTCGAGAAGGTCCTGTACTTCGCCGCCTCGATCGTCACCTGGGTCGACGATGAGGCGCGCACGAAGGATCTTGAGACGCTCGAGGTGGAGGTCAACAAGGTGCTCGACTCCTACACCGCCGAGCGCGAGGAGCGGGTGCTGGAGCTGCGCGAGTCGCTGGAGCGCCGCGAGAAGTACCTGGAGAGCGGCAAGCAGACCGGCTTCTCCGACGAAGACCACCTGTGGGCCGACTCGCTGGACGTCAACCTCAACAAGCTCTCCGACGAGGAGCGCGAGAAGCTGCTCAAGGAGCTGCGCAAGGCCTTCGAGGCGGACATCGCCGACACCGAAGCCTACATCGAGGACGCCGCCGAGCGGATGCGCAACGTGTGGGAGCTGTTCAAGACGATGGAGCCCAAGCAGATCGAGCACGACGAGACGACTTTCCGCGAGCTCAAGGAGCGCTTCGGCTCGTCCTACGGCTTCGGCGAGTACTTCCGTGGCGGGATGGGCGCGGAGGCGATCCGCGACCTGCTCCAGCAGGTGGACCTCGAGTCCGAACGGGTCGAGCTGGAGGACCAGGTGAAGACCGCCAAGGGCCAGAAGCAGGCGCGCGCGGTCAAGCGCCTGAAGGTCGTCAGCGCCTTCCTGCAGTCGGGCAACCGGCCCGAGCAGATGGTGCTCGACGCCGTCCCGGTGATCCCGCCGGAGCTGCGCCCGATGGTGCAGCTCGACGGCGGGCGCTTCGCCACCTCCGACCTCAACGACCTCTACCGGCGCGTGATCAACCGCAACAACCGCCTCAAGCGGCTGCTCGACCTCGGCGCCCCCGAGATCATCGTCAACAACGAGAAGCGGATGCTGCAGGAGGCCGTCGACGCGCTGTTCGACAACGGCCGCCGCGGCCGGCCCGTGACCGGGCCCGGAAACCGTCCGCTGAAGAGCCTGTCGGACATGCTCAAGGGCAAGCAGGGCCGCTTCCGCCAGAACCTGCTGGGCAAGCGCGTGGACTACTCCGGGCGCTCCGTGATCGTCGCCGGCCCCTACCTGAAGCTGCACCAGTGCGGGCTGCCGAAGATCATGGCGCTGGAGCTGTTCAAGCCGTTCATCATGGCGCGCCTCGTGGAGCGCAAGTCCGCGCAGAACATCAAGGCCGCCAAGAAGATGGTGGACTCGATGATCGGCGAGGTGTGGGACGTGCTCGAGGAGGTCATCCACGAGCACCCGGTGCTGCTCAACCGCGCGCCGACCCTGCACCGCCTGGGGATCCAGGCGTTCGAACCGCTGCTCGTGGAGGGCAAGGCGATCCAGGTGCACCCGCTGGTGTGCCACGCCTTCAACGCCGACTTCGACGGCGACCAGATGGCCGTGCACCTGCCGCTCTCCGCGGAGGCGCAGGCGGAGGCGCGGATCCTGATGCTGTCCTCCAACAACATCCTCTCCCCGGCCCACGGCGCGCCGCTGGCGACGCCCACGCAGGACATGATCCTGGGCGCCTACTACCTCACCTACGGCCCCGAAGCGGAGGAGCTCGCCGCCAAGCAGGAGCTGCTCGCCGGAGGCAAGTGGCCCGCGAACGAGCAGCGCCCGCACGTCTTCCGCACCGCGCAGGAGGCCGAGCTCTCCTACGAGGCGGGCGTGGTGACGCTGCACGACGTCGCCGAGTTCCGGCCCTTCGGCCGCGAGGGCGGCCACCTGCTCACCACAGTGGGGCGGATCGTCTACAACGACCGCATCGAGCGCGCGCTGGCGGAGGCGCTGGGCGACGAGTTCGACGCCTCCAAGTACACGTACGTCAACCAGTCGATGAAGAAGCGCGACACCACGCGCCTCGTGGACGCGCTCGTGCAGAGCTACGGAGCGACCGCGATCTCGCTGGTGCTCGACGCCTTCAAGGACCTCGGCTTCAAGTACTCCACGCAGGCCGGCATCACGATCTCCAAGAACGACGTCGTGATCCCGCCGGAGAAGGAGGAGATCCTGAAGAAGTACGAGCACCTGGTGGCGGAGATCTCCGATCAGTACGACATGGGCCTGATCACTCAGGAGGAGCGCCACGAGGCCGTGGTGGAGAAGTGGAACGCCGCCACCGACGAGGTCGCGGACGCGATGATCGCGAACCTCGACACGCTTAACCCGATCTTCATGATGGCCAACTCCGGTGCGCGCGGCTCGTTCAAGCAGATCCGCCAGCTGGCGGGGATGCGCGGGCTGATGGCCAACCCGAAGGGGGAGATCATCGAGCGGCCGATCAAGGCCAACTTCATGGAGGGGCTGTCGGTGCTGGAGTACTTCATCTCCACGCACGGGGCGCGCAAGGGCCTCGCCGACACGGCGCTGCGCACCGCCGACTCCGGCTATCTGACGCGCCGCCTGGTGGACGTCGCCCAGGACGTGATCATCCGCGAGCCGGACTGCGGCGCGGAGGAGCACATCGAGATGGCGGTCTTCAAGGACGGGGGCGACCCCAACGACAACCTTGTGGGGCGCGTCGCCGCCAAGGAGATCGCCACCAAGCGCGGCCGCGTGCTGGTCGAGCAGGGCGCCGAAATCGGCCGCGCGGAGTTCGCCGAGATCGTCAAGGCCAACCAGGACGACCACGACCGCGGCACGCAGGTGACGGTGCCGGTGCGCTCGGTGCTCAAGTGCCGCGCGCAGAGCGGAGTCTGCCAGGCTTGCTACGGGCGCGCGATGGCGACCGGCCAGATGGCTCAGATCGGCGACGCCGTCGGGATCATCGCGGCGCAGTCGATCGGCGAGCCCGGCACGCAGCTGACGATGCGCACCTTCCACACCGGGGGCGTCGCGGGCGCCGACATCACGCACGGCCTGCCGCGCGTGGTGGAGCTGTTCGAGGCGCGCAAGCCGAAGGGCCTCGCGCAGATCGCCGAGCAGGACGGGACGGCCGGGATCGAAGAGTCCGAGAAGGCGCTCACCGTGGTGATCACCGACGCCGCCGGCGAGGAGCACCGCCACAGCTTCCCCCGGCGCACGCGCCTGTTCGTGCGCGAGGGCGAGCAGATCGCGGCGGGCCGGCAGCTCAACGAGGGCTCGCTGTACCCGCACGACCTGCTCAAACTGCGCGGGCGCACCGAGACCGAGCGCTACCTCGTCAACGAGGTGCAGGAGGTCTACAAGTCCCAGGGCGTGGACATCAACGACAAGCACATCGAGCTGATCGTGCGCCAGATGCTGAAGAAGGTGCGGGTCGACCAGAAGGGCGACACCGACTACCTGCCGGGCCAGTTCGTGGACCGCTTCGAATTCGCGCGCGTCAACGACGAGCTCGACGCCGCCAAGAAGGAGACGGCGCAGTTCGAGGACATCATCCTCGGCATCACGAAGGCATCGCTGAATACCGACTCCTTCCTCTCGGCGGCCTCCTTCCAGGAGACCACGAAGGTGCTCACCGACGCGTCGCTGGAGGGCAAGACCGACCGCCTCAGCGGGCTCAAGGAGAACGTGATCATCGGCAAGCTGATCCCCGCGGCCACGGGCCTCAAGCGCTACCGGCGAATCGAGATCGAGCCCTCCGAACCGCTCCCGCGCGCGATCGACGAGGTCGGGCTGCTCGACCACGAGGAGATCGCCGCGGAGCTCGGCCTGCAGAGCGGCGACCCGCTCGGCGGCGCCTACGGCCAGGAGTTCGACGCCGACCTCGCCTCGCTGGAGCGGATCGGCGCCGGCGACTCGGACCCGGGGTTCGTCGAGGAACTGGCCGAGCTCGAAGTGCCGGACGTGGTGGAGGAGTAGGGGGCTGCGGGCGACGGGAGCCGGCCGAGGGCAGCCGTGCGCCCGATGTTACGCGACTGCGACTGCGCCCGTGCCCGTTCAGTCCTGCTCGTTTGCGACCTCGAGCTCCTCCAAGTCGGCGAGATCGCGCGTCCGGCCTGCTGCGCGCTTCATGGCGCGGAGATCCGCCAAGGAGCACACTGCGATGGTGACCCCCATGATCTCGACCTCGGTGGCTCGATCTCGGAGCTCCGCGTAGGCAGGCACGCCGGGGAGCCCCTGCACAACATCCAATGAGCCCAGCGAGGTCTCGATCTCCACGTGTTCTTCCTTGGCGAGGAGGGCGGCAATCGAGAATCCCGAACTGACGAACGCTTCAGGAGTGTGTACATGCCCACCGGCGGCGGATGCAAGCGCGGCGAGCCGATTGAGATTCTCCGTCGCCGGATCGACGACGATATCCAGATCTCTGGTCCCCCGCACGACCCCCCAAGCGTTGACGGCTAGGCCACCGATCAGAACGAACTGCACCTTGGCGGCAACGAGTCGCCGAAGCAGCTCGTCGAAGGCAGGAGCACTCACCCGCCGCGGGCCACGCCCACGAAGCTGAGCAGGGCGTGGCTCAATGAGATGCCCTGGGCGAGGTTCGTGCTCATCGGCCGTTGGGCGTCTCTGCGCAAACGCTCCGCACGCGCTGGGTCCATACTCGGCTTGGGGACAGTGACGGGCTCGCTCACATCCCAGATGGTACGCCCTGATGCAATGAGGTGTTCGCGGCCGTCTCCGACGGGTGCGTGGCTAGTTTCGTCTCCTTACGCCGCCAGCGATAGCGCCCCCGCCCACGCCCGAAGCTGCCCAACCTCGCGCTCGGTGAGCCCCAACTCCGGTGAGGTCTGCACGAGCAGCGTGGGCGCCGCGCGCGCCTGAGCCCAAGCGTGGCAGGCGGCGTCGATGTGGTCGTCGATCCAAGCGAGCGGGCGCACGCCGGCGTAGGCGTCGATCGCGGCGAGCTTCCAGTGGCCGTGAATCGATTTGCCCGCGGCCACTCCGGCTGGGTGATCGCCTGTTCCGGCGCTGTGAGCTGTGCCCCCAGCCATCGCTCCACTCGCGCTGCCCACATCCGCTCGACGCGCGAAGCTCAGGTGGGGCAGGTCGCGGGGCAGGCCCAGCAGGTGCGGGAGGTACTCGTCGGCCTTCTCCTCCCAGCCGCTGCACCACACCAGCTCGAAGAGAGAGACAAGCGCGAGCAGGTTCCGGGCGGCGGTGGCCGAAAGGAAGTGGGGTATGCCGTCGATCGCGTGCCAGGAGCCATCGGGAGGATCGTGCGCGGGGAAGCCAAACAGCGAGAGCACCCCGTCGATGTCCACCATCAGCAGGGGCTTGTGCATGGGGTCCTCTTTAGGTTCCGCACAGGTTGGCACGACTAATCTGCTTGGATCGACTCGGCGCAGTAAAGCATCCCCCGGCGGCTGCCGATGGAGCTGCGCACGGTCCAAGAAACCGCCGCCGCACCAGCCGCAACCGCCGTACCACCACCCATGACTCTAGATCTCGGCATCCTGCTATCGCTCGCCTGCGCCTTCGTGGCGAACCTCGTCTTGAGCAGGAGGGGGGCAGGCCCCCCTCCTGGCCACCCCCCCGTGTCATGACGCTCGATCTCGGCATCCTGCTATCGCTCGCCTGCGCCTTCGTGGCGAACCTCGGCTTCTTCTACAAGTACAGGGGGGCGAACGAGGTCGGCGCGGTGAACGTGCGCCACCCGCTGCGCTCGGCAAAGGTGCTGTTCTCCTCGAAGTGGTTCGCGATCGGGATGCTGGTGGCGGCGGGCTCGTGGAGCCTGCACGTCGCGGCGCTGGCGCTGGCGCCGATGTCCGTCGTGCAGGTGTCGCTCGCGGGCGGCGTGGTGCTGATCGCCGTGATGGCCGACCGCATGTTCGGCTTCAAGGTGGGCCCGCGGCAGTGGGCCGGGCTGTGGCTGATGGCGGCGGGCCTGGTGATGCTGGGGCTGACGCTGCCGGCGATGCACGGTGCGGATGCGCGCTTCTCGGACCCGGCGATGATCTCCTTCGAGGCCGGGCTGTTCGGTATCGGCGGCCTGCTGATCATGGGCCCCCGCATCGGCGGGCCGGTCCGGCACCACGGCGTGATGCTGGGCGCCGCGGCGGGGATCCTGTTCGGGGTGTCGGACACATCGATCAAGGCGCTGACGGGGATCGTCGGAGCGCACGGGGTGCTCGGCGTGATCCTCAGCCCGTGGCTGGGGGTGGCGGTGGCGGCTTCGATCGTCGCCTTCTACGCCTCCGCGCGTGGCCTGCAGGACGGTGAGGCGGTGCCGGTGATCGCGGTGACGGGAACCGCCGCCAACATCGCGGGGATCGCGGGCGGGATCGTCGTGTTCGGCGACCCGATGCCGGGCAGTGCCGTGGGCATCGTCGTGCAGGCGCTGGCGTTCGTGCTGGTGATCGTGGCGGCCGCGCTGATGCCGGCGCCGATGCGCGCGGCGGGCATCGCGCCCGAAGCGGCCTGATCGTCGCTCCCCCGGACTCCCGGCGTCCCCGCTGAAGCCACCCAAACGTCTCCGCCGAAGCCACCCTACCAATCCGGCGCGCACCGACCGTCGGCGGGCGCCGCTCGCCAAGCGCTCGCACTGCTAGCTCGCACTGCTACCATCCTCGACCGAATGCCAACCACCTCCCAGCTCGTGCGCAAGGGCCGCGAAGCCCCGAAGAAAAAGCTGGCCACCCCGGGACTGAAGTCGGGGAAGGGCCGCAAGAAGAAGGTCGTCGCGCCCCAGCGGCGCGGGGTGTGCACGCGCGTGTACACGACGACCCCGAAGAAGCCGAACTCCGCCCTGCGCAAGGTCGCGCGCGTGCGCATCTCCGGCTCGATCGAAGTGACCGCGTACATCCCCGGCGAGGGCCACAACTTGCAGGAGCACTCCGTGGTGCTGGTGAGGGGGGGGCGCGTGAAGGACCTCCCGGGCGTGCGCTACAAGGTCGTGCGCGGCACGCTCGACGCTGCCGGCGTCAACGATCGCAAAAAGGCGCGCTCGCAGTACGGCGTGAAGAAGAAGTAGTGACGTCTGCTCGCGCCACACCCCGCGGCCTGCCGTTGCCGACTCGCGTTCAAATGGACCGCCAGCCGTCCCGCTGATGCCCCGCCGCGCAGCCGCCCACGTGCGTCCGGTCGAGCCGGACGCGGTACACCGCTCGAAACTGGTGCAGCAGGTCATCAACAAGGTGATGCTGGACGGCAAGAAGTCCGTCGCCGAGCGGATCGTCTACGACGCGCTGGCGATCCTCGGGGAGCGCAGCGAGAAAGACCCGCTGGAGACGCTGGAGGCGTCGATCAAGGCGCTCACCCCCAACCTCGAGGTTAAATCGCGCCGCGTCGGCGGCGCCACCTACCAGGTGCCGGTCGAGGTGGCCCCCCGGCGCGCACGCACGCTGGCGGTGCGCTGGCTGGTCGAATTCGCGCGCCAGCGCCGCGAGAAGACGATGGCCCAGCGTCTCGCGCACGAGCTGCTCGACGCCCAGTCCCAGCAGGGCGGCGCGTATAAGCGCAAGGACGACATCTTCCGCATGGCGCAGGCCAACAAGGCCTTCGCCCACTACCGCTGGTGAGCGGGCCGATGACCGGCGCGAGCCGGTGCCCTCGGTCGCTCGTGTACCGAATCCGGTAGACACTCGCCTTCGGCGAGCATCCCCGTTTCGGCCAGCACACTTCGCGGGGTGGGCGGGCCTTCCAATCCTTGGCTCGCTTGGTCCTCGACCCGCTCAGGGCTGACGTCTCAAGGAGGGGACATTTTTTTGATGAAGGCAGGGCGGGCGGGCAATTAATCTGTAGCCGGGATGGGTCGCGTAGTTGCATCGCCTTGCGTTGCGGAGATCCGTGAGCTACGGTCGCCGGCCACGCGGCAAAGGGGTTGAAGCCGTCGCTAGGCTGAATCGGATGGCGTCTCCCGCGGCTCCCAACACGACCGGCCCCGCCGCCGGCGAGCGCATGAGCTACGAGGCGGGCCACATCCCGCGCCACGTGTGGGTGGTGTGCGGCGTGGTGATCCTGGGGATGATCATGTCGATCCTCGACACCACGATCGTCAACGTGGCGCTGGACACGCTCTCGAAGGATCTGCACAGCCCGCTCTCACAGGTGCAGTGGGTGATCACCGGCTACCTGCTCTCGCTGGCGGCCGTGATCCCGGTCACGGGCTGGGCGGCGCGGCGCTTCGGGGCCAAGCAGGTGTACATGGTGTCGCTCGTGCTGTTCACCGCCGGCTCGGCGCTGTGCGGCCTGGCGGGCTCGCTCACCTCGCTGGTGGTGTTCCGCGTGCTGCAGGGCGCCGGCGGCGGGATGATCATGCCGGTCGCAATGATGATCATGGCTCAGGTGGCGGGCCCCCAGCAGATGGGCAAGGTGATGGGGATCGTCTCGATGCCCGCGATGATCGCTCCGATCCTGGGCCCGGTGGTGGGGGGCCTGATCCTGCAGCACCTGCACTGGTCGTGGATCTTCTTCGTGAACGTCCCGATCGGGGCGATCGCGTTCACGCTCGGCTGGCGGATGCTGCCCCACACGGAGCCCGGGGAAGCCGAACGACTGGACGTGGTGGGCCTGGCGCTGCTGCCGGTGGGGTTCGCGGCGTTCATCTACGGCATCAGCGAGCTCGGCTCGGGCGAAGCGCTGGGCTCGGGCAAGGTGATCGTGCCGGCCGTCGTGGGGGTGGCGCTGACGGTGCTCTTCTGCCTGCACGCGCTGCGCGTGGAGCGCCCGCTGCTCGACATCCGTATGTACGCCAACCGCGTGTTCGCGGGGGCGGCGTTCGTGAACTTCGGCCTTGGGGCGGCGCTGTTCGGAGCGATGATCCTGGTGCCGTACTACTACCAGGCGGTGCGCGGGCAGGACGTGATCAGCACGGGGCTGCTCACCGGGCCGCAGGGGATCGGGGCGCTGGTGGCGATGCCGCTGGCGAGCCGCCTGACCGAACGCTTCGGCGGCGGGCGCGTGGCGCTCACGGGCGTGTCGGTGCTGTGCCTCAGCACGATCCCGCTCACGTTCGTGGGGGCGCACACGTCGATCGTGGCGATCTCGGCGGTGCTCGTCGTGCGCGGCCTCAGCATCGGGCTGTGCTTCATGCCCGCGATGACCGCCGCGTTTGCGTCGATGCGCCCTGAGCAGGTCTCCGACGCGACGCCCCAGCTCACCGTGTTGCAGCGCACCGGCGGGGCGATCGGCACGGCGGTGCTCGCGGTCGTGCTGCAGCGCGCCGGCGTGGACGCCCTCACGGCGCAGGCGCGGGCCAGCGCGTTCGACACCGCCTACTGGTGGGCGCTGGGGATCGCGGCGCTGACGCTGATCCCCTGCACGATGCTGCTGCGCGCCGAGCGACCAGCCGCGGCCGCCGGCCGCGGTGCCCCGGCCGACTCGATCCCGGACCACGCCGGCGCGGAGAGCGCGGGCCATTCCGAGCGAGCCGCCGAGCCGGTAGGGGTCTGAGCTGAACCCGCTCGCAGACTGGTTCTGAGACCGCTCGCCGAAGGGCGGCAGGGCCCGCTCTGCGGGCGGCGTTGCAGAGGCCGAGTCAGCCGGCGAGCAGGCAGCGAATCCTCTGCTATAGTCGGCCTCCGCTCGGCGGACGGCTTAGGTGTGCGAACAGCGCCGGCCGCGGGGCGCAACGACAACATGAAGACCCTGAGCACATAGCGACGCGAATCGGCCTCACTGCAAGCAGCGCGCGCGGGCCCAGGGGGCCCAATTTTTTTGCCC
>DASZIQ010000081.1:0-44811 GCA_035948945.1 Solirubrobacteraceae bacterium | reverse complement strand
CCTAAGTCCTACCAGAAACCGCCGGAAAAATGGAACAGGATGCACGATCGTCCTACGCGCCAGGCACCACCGCCCGGCCCGCTGTCTCCAACCCCCAACCGGCGACGAACGGTAGTGTTTGATCCATGGTGGAGCTGCCTGGGCAGCAGTCGTATGACCCCGAGGGGGAGCGGGTGCGTCGGCTGCGGCTGCGCACGGATGGGCGGCGGCCGCTGGCCGTGAACCTCCAAGAGACGATCTCTCTGACGCGCAAGCTGTTCGAGTTGCGCGGGGCGGCGGCCGGGGGGCGGGCGGACGGGAGCTGGAGATCCTCCACACGCTCAACGGCACCGCGGTCGCGGTCGGGCGCACGCTCATCGCTCTGCTGGAGAACGGCCAGCGCGAGGACGGCTCGGTCCTGCTGCCGGAGTGCTTGGGGCCGTTCGGGGCGCCCGCCACGCTGCACGCTCCCGCCTGAGATTTTCGCTGGTCGCGACCGTAGATCTCCCTGGCTTTGCCTGGGGGCCGGGGAATGCCGGTAGACTGCTGGGTGCGTGCGGCTGGGGGTACCGGGCAGGGGGAGCTGTCGGGTAGGGGGCTGGGCGCGCGGAGTCAGGGCAGTCGAGAAGCGATGGCGCCTGTCTCGATCTCCCGCCAGCTGGGCCTGCACCTGCACTCAACCGAAAGGATTCATCGTGACCCGCACGCGCTCGCTGCTCGTATGCATCTTGACCCTTGGCTGTCTGGCGGTATCGGTGGCCGGCGCGCAGGCCGCGTGTAAGACCTGGAAGGGCGGAAGCGGGAACTGGGGGACCGCTGGCGCTTGGAGCCCGGAAGGTGTGCCTGGCAGCTCGGACAGCGTGTGTATCGCGGCGCCGGCCACGGTGGTGTTGCCGCCTAATGGCGGGGTGGCGAAGACTTTGACGGTGGGTGGGGGTGCCGGTGAGGTGACGATCGATGTGGCCGGTGAGAGCTACGACAATGCTGGCAACACCTCGAACGAGACAGATCTGAATGTGGTGGAATCTGCGACATTTGCGGCGAATACGAAGCTGGTTTTGGAATCGACCGACGCGACCACGGAACCCAAAGTGGAACCGCATGGCGCGGGCGCGGGGTTGGTGGGCGGCAGCGTTGTGGAGGCGGGCCAGATCGAAGCGGTGAACAACGGCGCGCCGTGGGCGAATCGGATCAAGCTTGCCAATCTGCAGATCGAGCCCGGCGCGAGCCTGCTCGATGTGTCGGGGACACTGCTGTTCCTCAAGGAAGGCGAAGGTGCCTACCCCTGGACGGTGACGAACGAAGGGACGTTCACCGTCGCCGCGGGCGCGTCGGTGGAAATGCAGCCGAGCTTTGCGGGTAAAGCGGAGCTCATCAACGACGCGACGGTCGCCAATGACGGCTCGATCACGACACATGGCGCGGAATGGACACAGCAATCCGGTTCGGTGTCGGGCAACGAAGTGATGTTGCAGGGCGGCTCGACGCTCGCCGATGCGGGTGGGACCGGGAAGTTCCTGGACAACTACGGCACACTCACGCTGACGGGCACGATCCCCGCCGGTCAGACGGTGACGGTGCGCGGCGAGCCGTTCAGCTCCGGCGGCGAGACCTACTACAGCACGACCCTGAGTGGCGGGGGCAAAGAACTGGTGAACGATGGGACGCTCGTGCTCAACCCGACCGGGAGCGGCGAAGCCGGCGGCGTGGTCACCGTCGAAGCCGGCTCGATCCACAACAATGGCCTGATCGACGTTCAAACCGAAACCGCCACCCGGGTCACCCAGCTCCTGGAGAGCCTGACCAACGGCCCGTCGGGCAAACTCGAAGTCAACGGTGGGATCTTGCAGGGCAACAACGGTTCCGTCACCACCAACGAAGGGCTTGTCACGATTGCGCCGGGTGCGGTCTATCAGTTGCAGGAGGCCGCGTCGTTCGTCAATCACGGCACGCTGTCGCCTGCTATCGCCAGCCCGACGAGCATCGGCGCGATCCAGCTGACCGGTCCCTGTTGCAACGGGCCGGGCAAGTTCACCGCCGGGGGGACGCTCGCGCCGGCCCCGATCGGCGGGTTCGTGCCAGCCGCAGGACAGGAGTTCGACCTCTTCGAGCTGGACGGCGGCAAGTTCGAAGGCACTTTCGGGGCGCTCGCCAACGGCTTTACTGCCGACTACGCGCATGAGACCTCCGAACCGGCGTTTGTCGGAGTTGTCTACGGCGCGTCGGCGGGCGGTGGCCCTGGCGGTGGCTCGGCGCCGAAGCCAAAGCCCCCGGTCGTCCAACTCGGCTCGATCTCCCGCAAGCAGGGCAAGCTCGTCGTAACGCTCTCCTGCCCGGCTGGCGGCGCCGCCTGCGAGGCCGCGAGCGTCCAGGTCACCGTCACCGAGCATCTGAAGGGTGGTCGGGTCGTCGCGGTCACCGCGCGCAAGGGCGGGAGGAAGGTGGCCGTGAAGAAGAAGCAGGTGGTGATCGCGGCCGGGAGCGCCTCGCTCGCGGCGGGCACCTCCAAGACGCTGGCGCTCGCACTCAACGGACCCGGGAGGGCGCTGCTGGCGAAGTTTGGCAAGCTCACCGCGATCGTCACCGTCAGCTCTGGTGGTCAGACGATCAGCACGGCAACTGTGCATCTGCAAAAGGCGCCGAAGGGGAAGAAAAAATAACCACTGGGCCACGGTCCTCGGTCCTCGGTCCAGCGCGAGTGTCCTCTCGTCTTCCAGCGACGAGCGCGGTAGTGTTTGGATCGATGGTGAAGCCGCCTAAGCAGCAGTCATATGACCTCGAGGGGGAGCGGGTGCGGCGGCTGCGGCTGCGCGCGGATGGGCGGCGGCCGCTGGCCGTGAGCCTCCGAGAGACGATATCTCTGACGCGCAAGCTATTCGAGTTGCGCGACTCCGCGAGGCACGGAGGCCTCGCGCCCAGGCGCTTGGGGAGCAACTGACCCGCGCGGATGATCTCGAGATAAAACCCTTATATCCGCTCCAGCGCATAGCCGATCTCCAGGCCCGTGGAGTCGACGATGTCATCCACGCGCTCTTCGTGTGCCACTCGGTAGCCGGCCTGTGCGAACAGCTCCAGCCACTGTGCGTGTGTGAGCAGGCGCTGGGTGGTGACTGAGTGCAGCCAGATGTAATAGTTGTAGTAACCCTTTCCCTGGCGGTCGCTGCCGATGAGCTCGCTGCGGCCTTCCTCGTAGGGGTTGTGCACCTCGACGATCAGCAGCTTTGCGTTGGGGAAGCGCGTGCCGAACGAGCGCAGGAACTCGATCGTTCCCTCGACGCCGCGCTGGCCGACGATCTCGTGCAGCACGAACGCCGACACGACGAAGTCCACCTCCTCGCTCGGCATGTAGTCGGGCGCCGAGGCGTGCTCGATTGCGATGCGGTCCTGCATGCCCGCTGCGCGCACGTGCGCCCGCGCGGCCTCCACCGTCTCCCGCGCGAGCTCCACGCCGATCGCGCGCAGCCCGGGGTGCTGGGCGCACAGCGTGATCAGGTACAGCGCGCTACCGCAGCCGTAGTCCAGCACCACGCCCTCCGAGGCGCCGAGGCGCTCGATCAGCCGCAGCGTCAGCGGCACCGCGTCGTAGATCGCGATTCGCGCGCTGCCGCTCGCCACCCGCAGGTGGTTGCGCTCGATGCTCCCGTCGCCCTCGCGCATCAGCCTGCCGACGCCTTTGAAGAGGTCGCGGTATCCCTCCATCAGCAGCTCCAGCCAGCCGTGCACCGCGCGCAGCTCGGAGAGGTCCTCGGCGAGGCGGTACGTTCCGGCCTCGTGTACCACCGCGCCCTCGGAGTGCAGCGCCTGCAACAGCGCGCCGGTCAGCTCGCTCCCGGACGCGCCCGTGGTCGCGCTGCCGGGCGAGCCCAACCGCCCGGCCAGCTCCTCGGCGCTTGTGCCCTGCTCCAGCGCGCTCAGCAGCGGCTCGTCTTCGAGGATCGCCATGAGGAGCTCCGCCGTCGCCCACCCGGCGAGGTAGTCGAGCGCTCTCAGCAGCGTCGGGCGGAAGGCCGCGCGGTCGATTGCCTTGGGGGTCGTCTGGGCGATGGTCTGACTGGCGCCGTTCATGTCATCGCCTTCGGCGCGTTCGCCGCAATGGTCTTGGGGCTGGCGTTCATGTCGGTTCTCCTGCGTATAGCTATAGTATGTATAAGGGGAAGGAGGGGGAGGGGTGGTCGTTGCATTAAAAATTTAGAACGTGTACGCATTTGTTATACGGCATTTAAAAAGTTACATACACACCCCATCCCCCACGAGTTCATCCACGCGCAGCCCCGCCGGAGACGGGTGTGCGCAGCTGGGCGATTGCCGTCAACCCGGCGATCAACCGGTCGGCGTCTCCTTTGAGGCTCACGCCGATCCGCAGCCCCGCCGGCGCTCCGAGCGGGGCGGTCGAGGCGACGATCACGTTCCAGCGTGCCGCCAGCGTCTCCCGGATCGTTGCCGCCGCGGCGGGCGACGCGCACGTGACGAACACGAAGTTGGTCTCGCTGTCGTGCACCCGCTGGAACAGCTCCAGCGCCCGCAGGCGCGCGATCAGCTCTGCGCGCAGCGTGCCCACCTCGCGCGCGTGGCGGCGGGGGAAGTCGGGGTCGCTCTCCAGCGCGCCGATCAGCGCTTCCGCCGCCAGCCCGCTCGTGGTCAGATACGCCTGCCGCGCGCGCAGCCGCCCGATCAGCCGCTCCTCGCCCGCCAGGCAGCCGATGCGCAGGCCCGCCAGGCCGTATGCCTTCGAGAACGAGCGGAACACCACCAGGCGCGGGTGCTCGGCGAGCCACTGCATCCCCGGGGCGTGCGCGCAGAAGTCCGCGTACGTCTCGTCGAGCATCAGGTACGCCGAGCGCCGCAGCAGCGCGGTCAGCGAGTGGGGTGCGAAGCGGTTCGCGGTCGGGTTGTTCGGGCTCGCCACCATCACCAGCCGTCCCTCGCCCACCGCGCCGATCAACTCCTCCGGAAGGGCGTGCTCGTCGGTCAGCGGGAACGCCCGGCTGCGGTGGTTCAGCGCCGCGGCGCGATCGCCGTACCCGTCGAAGCCCGGGGTGATGGTGTACGGGTCGCCGAGCTCGAGGATGCACAGGTCCGCCGCCTCGTCCACGCCGGTGGTGAGGATCGCCTGCCCCGGCTCCACGCCGAGGTGGGCCGCGGCGGCGGCCCGCGCGCGCGCTGCCGCCTCGTGCGGGTATATCTGCCCGCGCGCGATTGCGCTCCGCACGCGCTCCACTGCGCCCGGCGGGGGCCCGCGCAGCGCCTCGTTGCGGTCGAGCTGGGCCACCTCGGGGCAGCCGGGTCCGTCCGGCTTGCCCTCCAGCTCGTGCGGCCCGCTGCGTGCGCCGTCGCACGCGGGATCGGTGACGCCGCAAGCTGCGCCCGGGACGATGCGGTCGGCTGTCAGATCCAACCCGTTTGGGCTCATCCTGGCGCACCATCCTCGGGCACCGCACATGGCAATCCCAACGCACCGATCCCGGCGGCCACCACCGTGCGCATCGCGCGCGCGGTGCGCGCATCCGCATCGCTCTCGCTCGCGAGGTACCGGCGGCTCAGGTGCCCGTAGAAGCGCGCGAGCTCGTACACGTCCAACTGCTCCACGGCACGCGCCAGCAGCCGGCGGTGGACCTGGGACTGCATCACCGCGTGGCGGTACTCGGCATCCTCGGGCGCCGGGTCGGGCGGGCCGTCGTGGCGCGGGTCCCACGCGCTCACCGCTGCGCGCGCGAGCTCCCACCCCACGCCGCCGGCGAGGTCGAGCATCTCCGTCAAGGTGATATCCACCGGCCTGCGCGTGGGGCGGCCGAGGTAGAACCCCAGGGTGACGAGCGCCGCGAGACTGCGCTTTGCGAAGCGCCCTTCGCTCCGCGCGGCGAGCTCGCTCAGCGCCGGCGAGGCCGTGAGCCGTTCGAGCATCCCGTCGACCAGCGGCGGCCTGCCGTTGCTCGACTTCACCGCGCCGCCCTCGACGGTGACCATGCCGTAGATCACGTTGTCGCTCGGGTGGTGCACCGGCCGGCGCCGCTCGGGGCGGGGCAGCACTGCGCTGGGCGGATGTGCGCCGACGTCGGAGGGGTCCTCCGCATCCGCAGGCGCCGTCCTCTCGCCGTGCATCAGGCGCTCGTGGTAGCGCACGTATGCCTGCCACTCCTCGCCCACCACCTCGATCGTGCGGCTCTCGCCGAGCGTCTCGTGCAACCCGCGCCACAGCGCGATCGTGCGCAGGTGCTGGGTCGGAAAGCCGTCCGCGCGCGCCAGCAGCAGCCGCGGGTACTCCTCCTCCCGCGTCTCGTACACGACCGCTCCGCTCGCGGTGCGCGTCAGCACGCCGCCCGCCACGCCGCGCTCGAGGATCCACCGTGTGAGCGGGCGCGAATCCGACTCGTACACCCACCGGTCGATGTGTACGCCGAGCGCGGCGAGCGTTGCCTGCTGCCCCTCCAGCGCCCACCCGCGCAGCCTCCGCCAGCGCTCCACGATCTCTGGGTCGCCCGCGCTCAACCGTTCGAGCAGCTTGTCGGCGAGATCGTTGCGGACGGCCGCCTCGGCGCTCAGCGCCGGGTCGTCGGAGCCCTCGGCGTCCGGCCGCTCGACCAGTCGCGCCGCGTAGCGCCCGAAGCACTCGCCCACGAACTGGTCGCTCTTGACCCCGAGGCTGCGCGGGGTGTGCTCGGGCAGCTCCCCGTAGCCCGCCAGCGCTTCGCCCATGCTGCGGCAGTAGTCGCTCACCTGGCTCTGGCGCGTCACCTGGGCGCCCGCGGCCGCCAGCGTGCCCGCCAGCGCCTGGCCGAGCGCGATGTTGCGCAGGTGGCCGACGTGCAGCGCCTTGGTGGGGTTGGCGTCGCAGAAGTTGACCACCACCTCGGCTGCCCCCACCAAATCGCGGGCGTCGAGCGCGCCCCGATCGCCGGACTCCAACTGCTCGCCGAGCGCCGCGACCGCCGCGTCGGCGAAGCGCACCTGCAGCGAGTCCGCGCGCGCGCTGACGGTGGCCACCTCGGGAAGCGCGGCGAGCGCCTCGCGCGCGGCGCTCAGCTCGACCTCGCTCTGTGCTGCTCTGCTCATCGAGCCGGGTGCCGATCCGCCCATCGTGCCCGGCGACCCCTGCGCGTCCGCCACCGCGCCCGCCATGCCGGAATACCCCCGCGGTGGGCCCCCACCGCGGAAGACCTGTGCGTCGGCCCCTCTGCGCGGGTAGTGGAGGGGGATCACCGAGAAGCTGGTCCGCGGCGCAAGCGCGATCAGCGCCTGTAAGAGCCGGTCGAGCACTTACGGGGGGCTGTGTCGGAGGAGGTACGCCCGGCGGGGCTCGAACCCACATCGGCGGCTTAGAAGGCCGCTGCTCTTAGACCGGCGACTCGCGAGGGCTGTCTCATACCAAGCGACCGCGATGCGGCAGATAGCCGCCGGCCGGCGAGTCTCGCGGGCACGAGGCCCGCGGCTCGTCGCCGGTTGAGTGACTACACCTGGAGATTCGGCGCCACTGTTGTCGTGGCCGTTAGCCAGTTGAGCTACGGGCGCATGGGGCGGTCTGATCGCCATTCGTCCGAGGGTAAGCCCGGTCTGGCGCTCCCGCAACGCAAATTGCGAGCGGCGTCCGTTCGCCGCTCGCGCCCCCTTGGCCAGCCGCCGCGTTTTCCCTGCATACAAGCGACTTCGACGCGTAACGGTCGGGTGGTCGGGACCCGAATAATTGGACGCAACTGGAGCCGGGCGCGTTTCCAATTCCGGCCGAGCGCCGGGAAACACCTGCCTACAGCACGCGAGATAGGCTGGACAATGAGAAGATAACGTCGAAGGCAAAGATCAAGCTTGCCGCCGAGGAGAGGAAGACGTCAGGGTGCAAGAGCCAGGGGGTCCGGTGGAGAACGACGAGCGCGCGCGCATCTTCAGAGCGATGGCTGCGGCCGTCTGTGCTCAGGGTGCCAGCGTGGGCGGGCGCGGGGGGTCCGGCGGAGGTGGATGGGGGGTGGGTGGCGGTCCTATCGCGCTCGCTGACGTTGCCGCGCGAGCCGAGGTCTCGCCGCGCAGGCTCCGCGGACAGTTCGCCGACGTCGAAGCGTGCTTCCTCGGGGCCTTCGAGTGGTGCTCGGAGCGCGCCGGCGCCGCGATGGAGCAGGCATACACCGGCGAGCACGGGTGGGTCGAAGGGATCAGATCCGCCTTGGGCGCCGCGCTCGAGCTGATCGAGCAGGAGCCCTGCCTGGCGCGTCTGTGGATCGTCTACGCCCTTGGCGCGGGCCCGCGCGTGCTGCGCAGCCGCGCCGCGGCGATCGCGACGCTGGCCGACTACGTCGATCGCGGGCGGCTGGAATCGAGGGTCCGCGCCGAGCCTCCCGCGATCACCGCCGAGGGGGTGGTGGGCGCGCTGCTGGCGGTCCTGCAAACGCGTCTGCTGGCGTCCAAGCCCGAGCCGCCCACCGCGCTGCGAGGTGAGCTGATGGGCCTGATCCTGCTGCCCTATCTGGGCAGCGCCGCCGCGCGACGCGAGCTCGGCCGGCCGGCCGGCCGGCCGACGATCGGCCGGCGTTCGCAGCCTCCGCGCAGCGGGCGCGTGGCGATGGAGAGCATGGGTCCGAGGCTCACCTACCGCACCGCGCGCGTCCTGACGGCGATCGCCGAGCGGCCCGGATCGAGCAATCGCGAAGTCGCCAACCGCGCCGAGGTCGTCGACCAGGGGCAGATATCCAAGCTGCTCAGTCGTCTCGAGGCTCAGGGCCTGATCGCCAACGTCGGCGGCGGCGGTCTGCGCGGCGCCCCCAACGCCTGGGAGCTCACGCTCCGCGGCGAGCAGGTCCAGCATGCGGTGGCGGGCATGGCCACCGCGACCCCCGAACGCTCGGGGCGGCGGTAGAGCGAGCGCTACCCGAGCAGGAACGTCAGCGACCGCGCTGCGCCGTGCGCGGGGGTCAGCGTGAGCCGGTAGCGCCCCGCGGGAAGCGTGCCGTGGCCCCGCAGATGGGCCCGGCCGCGGCCGCGGCCGGCGGTGAGCGTGAGCCCGCCTGGCGCTGCGACCCAGCGCAGGCGCCCGCCGGCGCGCTGCAGCCGCGAGAGCGTGACCCGCACCCGTGCGGGGCCGCTGAGCGTGAAGGCGAAGGCCACCTGGGAGACAGTGGGCAGGCCGTGCGCGAACACCGCGCTCGCGCGCGCGGTGAGGGCGAGGTTGGAGAGGCGGACGGCACCGTGGCCGGAGCCCGTCCCGCCCGCGCTCGAGCTCGACGATGAGCCGTTGGATGCGCCGCCCTGGGAGGCGCTGCCGGCCACGCCTTTGGTGTTGCTCGCCGAGCCGCTCGAGCCTTCGTCGAGGCTCCTACCGACCCGCGCTTCTTCTTCGATCTTCTGGGCGACCAGCTTTTCCGCTTCGGCCTGCTCCGTCTTTTCCAGGGCCTGTTGTGATTCTGCGGCTTTCCTTGATTCGGCTTCTTTTGCTTCGCGGGCGCTCCTGGCGACTGCTTCTTCTGCTTCCTGTTCCTGCCTGGCTTTTTCTTCGGCCTTTCGTTTGGTTTCCGTTTCTGCTTCTGCTTTCTCGCGGGCTTCTGCTTCGGCTTTCAGCACGGCCTCTTCTTCGGCTCTCAGTTTCCTGACCTCTGCTTCGCTGCCGGGTTGGAACGCCCCGATCCCGTTGGGGGTGCCGACGCCCGCCGGGCCGTTGTAGCCGGGGCCAGCGTTGCAGATCAGGACGCCTTCGCCGCAGTCGAAGGGAAAGCGCGCGGAGAGGGAATTCAGCGAGCCGCTGCAGCTTTCGTGGGTGGTGGGGTTTTCGCCGTAGAAGCCGTCGCATTCGCCGTTGCCGCCGTCGTTGACGGGGTGCAGCAGGCCGGTTTCGAGGTGTTCGTAGAGCGTCTTCGCCGGGTATTCCACGCCGTGCGAGCCGCCGGCGAGCGCGAACATCGAGGCGACGATCGGCGAGGCGACGCTGGTTCCGCCGATCGGCCACCAGTAGAGCGGCGTGTTGACGAGTTCGACTTTCTTGCCCACCGTTTCTTCGCGGAGGTCGGGGACCGAGTCGTAGACGGCGACGCCGCTGTAGGGGTCGGCGTCGGCCGAGACGTCGGCCACGGCGCGTCGATCTTCGCAGCCAACTTTCGCCCAGTCCTTGACTTCGCGCTGCCATTGCTGAGCTTCGAACTGCGCGCTGCAGCCGCCGCCGCCGGCTCCATAGTTTTCTTCGCCGCCGCGGGGATCGTCGTTCCAGACGGTCTCTTCCTTCCGGGCGCCCGAAGCCGACAGCCCGAGGTGGGTGCCGCCGACGGCGACCACATGCGGCGATGCTGCCGGGTAGTCGGCGCCCACGTAATATTCTTCCCCGGCTTCCGCGGCGGCGGTCCAATTCAGGTAGCCGTCGTCGCCCGCGGCGGCGGTGATCACAGTGCCGCGATGGTCGAAGGCGGCACTGTCGAGCACCGGTTCGGATCCGCCCCATGAGTTGGAGACCTCAGTGTCTTCGGCGGTCGTTTTTTCGCCACCGACCCTCACGGCCGTTTCCTCGGCGGCTTCGAGGGCTTCGTAGGAGTCGGAGTCGGCCTCCACGAGCACGATGTGGCAGTGGCGCTGGCAGATCGCGCGGGCGGTCTCGATGTCGGTGGAGATCTCTACCGCCCAGCCGTCGGCTTCTTCGACCTCCTCGCGGGCCGCTTCTTTTGTGGCTTTGCTCGCTTTGGTGTTTTTGTAGACATTGAGCTCCGCTTCGCGTTCGGCTTCGCTCTTGGGAAACGGCAGATTGCCCCGTTCGCCGTGCTGGTTGACCTGCTCGAAGCAGCCGTTCGCTTCGGTGCATTCTTCGATACCGAATTCTTTGTCGTAGACCCCCAGGTCGGTTTCGGCTTCGGGGTCGTTGTAGGCGTCCACGAGCGCGATCGTCTGTGGCTTGGATGCCGGCGCTTCGGCGAATTCACCCGGGAAGTAGGCCGCGCGCAGGTCCATCGGGCGCAGACCATAGGCGCCGTTGCGGGGGCCTGGGGCTTCGAGCGGGCCGCCGCTGGTCATTCCCAGCGGGTGCGTGTGGGCACGGGCTTCGCTGCTCTGCGGCACCAACTCCATGGCGAGGCAGCCCACGTGGCCGGGCGCCGGCGCGGAACACGCCGGGCGCGTCAGGTAGGCGGAGGCGGGCAGCGGCGCGACCGAGCCCGCCGCGGTGGTGGGCAGCGAGAGAGCGAGCAGCACGCCAGCTGCCGAGAACACGGCTGAGCGTCTGTGCGTTTTGAGCATCCCTGAGCGCCGCACCTCGATCGGGTCCACCTCGCAATGATCGACGGTAGCGGGTCAATGTATGAGCGGTCGCGATAATCGACGGACGGACGAGGTCACGCCTGGTCTTGCATCCGATCGACAGCGGAGGGGTCCGACCGAAGCCGGAAGACACCGCCTCCAGCGGGAGCCCCCGTTTCGGCCAGCCGGCCTAGCGGCCGACTGCGCCACCCTCTACGCTGAGCGCAATGTCGCGCAAGCTCGGCATCCCGGTCCCAAACTCGCGCTCGCGCCAGGAGGCGCTGGAGCGCCGCCGTGAGGCGAGCCTGGTACTGGAGATGGCGAGGCTGTTGCTGAAGGGGGAGAGCCTCGCGCAGGTGCTGCCGACGGCCGCGGCGCGGATGGCGCAGGCGCTGGAACTGCAGTCGGCGGCGATCGTGATGGAGGCCGTGGAGCCGGACGCGCGCAGCGTGGCGTTCCCGCTGCGCGAGGGCGACCGCCGGCTGGGCACCGTGGTGGTCGGGGCCGACAGCTCCGAGCGCAGCCTGTACCGCCTGCAGGAGCGGGTGGTGCCGGCGTTGGAGGCGCTGTTGAGCGCGGCGCTGGAGCGCGAGACGCTGCAGGGCGGCGTGGTCGAGACGGCGGCGCTGCGCCAAGCGGACGTCGTCAAGACGGCGCTGCTGCGCGCGGTGTCGCACGACCTGCGCAGCCCGCTGACCGCGATCTCGACGGCAGCCGAGGCGATCGCGCTGCCGGGCGTCTCCGCGCCCGAGCGCGAGGAGCTGGCGAGCGCGATCCTGGCGGAGACGCGCAGGCTCTCGCGCTTGGTGGACAACCTGCTGGACCTCTCGAAGCTCCAGGCGGGCGCGGCGGAGCCACGGCGGGAGTGGTTGTCGGTGGAGGAGGTGCTCGGGACGGCGCTGGAAGATTTGGCGCCCCCACCGCCCTCACCCACCCCGGCGCTGGAGGACCTCGCGCCGTCGTCACCCAACCACGCAACCTCCCCCTCCCCCTCCTCCAGTCAATCCCAGCCGGAGGCGTTCCACGTCACGATCGACCGTGACCTGCCCCTGGTGCGCGCCGACTCCACCCAGCTGGAGCGAGCGTTCGTAAACGTGCTGGAGAACGCGCGGCGGCATTCGGGGGGCCATCCGGTGTCGGTGCGAGCGCGCGTCGTGCGGACGATGGCGGGCGAGGGCGACCGCCTGATCGTGCGCGTGGTCGATCGCGGCCCGGGGATCCCGCCGGCCCAGCTGGAGCGCGTGTTCGAGCCGTTCTACTCCGCCGGCACCGCGCGCGGCGGGCGCCGCGGCTCGGGCCTCGGGCTGGCGATCGCGCGCGGCTTCCTCGAAGCGAACGGCGGCTCGCTGCACGTGGAGTCGCTGCCGGGGCAGGGGGCGACGTTCGTGTTCGAACTGCCGCTGCAGCGGGGCAGCCCGGAGGCGGCCGCGGCCGTGGCGGCACGTGGCTCGGAAGCGACCGCGGCGGTTTCGGCCCGAGAGTCGGAGACGGCCGTGGCGGCACGTGGATCGGATGCGGCCGAGGCGGCGCCGGTGCAGGGATCGGAGGCTGCTGCGGCGGCGGCACGGAGGTCCGAAGGGGCCGCGGCGGCGCCGGTGCAGGGATCGGAGGCGGATGGCGGTTGACGCATCGGCGGCGAAGCCGCGGGTGCTGGTCGTCGACGACGAGTTGCAGATCCTCCGAGCCCTGCGGGTGGTGCTGCGCGAGGCCGGCTTCGAGGTGATCGCCGCGCAGAGCGTCCCCGAGGCGCTGGACCTCGCCGCGGTGAAGGCCCCGCGCGCGGCAATCGTGGACCTCGTGCTGCCGGGCGGCGACGGCGTGGAGGTGACGCGCAGCCTGCGAGAGTGGAGCGAGATGCCGATTCTGGTGCTCTCCGCGGTTGGCGAGGAGGAGCAGAAGGTGAGGGCGCTGGAGGCGGGGGCGGACGACTACATCACCAAGCCGTTCGGGACGCGCGAGCTGGTGGCACGCCTGCGCGCCGCGCTGCGCCGCAGCGAGGGAGCGGGCGAGGAGCAGCCGACGATCGCGACCGACGGCCTGGAGATCGACCTCGCCGCGCACGCGGTGCGCCGCGACGGCGAGGCGGTGCACCTGACCCCGATCGAGTTCGAGTTGCTGCGCGTGCTGGCGCAGAACCGCGGCCGGCTGATGACGCACCGGGCGCTGCTGGGGGAGGTGTGGGGGCCGGGATACGTGGACGACATGCAGGCGCTGCGCACCCACATCGCGCGGCTGCGAGGAAAGATCGAGCCGCCTGGCGAGCGCCCCCGCTACATCCTCACCGACCCGGGCGTGGGGTACCGGTTCTCGGGCTGAGCGAGTGGGCAGAGGGGCGAGCGGGCCCCCTTTTTTGGATAGGCAGCCCCCCTTCGGGGCTGCCCGCGGGGTCGCGCAGTGCGGTGCCGGGCGGCGTGACCCGGTAGGGCCTCGCAATACGCTGCCTGACTATGCGTCTTGCTCTCGCGCTCCTGCTCCCCGCGCTGTGCGCGCTGGCCCTGGCCACAGGCGTGACCGCGGCCGGGGCGAGTGCCTCGCCCCCCACCGGCTTCCTCTCGGCCCCGACCGAACAGCTCGCGGTGCCGGGGATGGCGGCCGGCGCCGAGGTCACTCCCGAGGGCGATGTGTACACCGGGTGGGCCGAGTACGAGCTGCGCTTCGGCCGGCGCCTGCGCGGGTGGGACCAGCCGACGCGCACGCTGCCCGAACCGGGGGTGGGGCTGCTCTCCAGCGCGCTCGCCGATGGGCCCGTGCGCTACACGGTGACGCTGTTCGCGGTCCCGGTCGACGGGCGGCCGGTGGCGTACGAGACGGTGACGGCTGCCAACGGCTCCGGCCGCTCGCAGGAGGCGCGGGTGGCGATGGTGGTCGCCTACACCCGCGGTCGCCGGATCCGCGGCCCACACGGCGTGCCGACCGGCGCGTTTCGCTACGAGCGGCCGGTGAGCGGCAGTGCCCCGGGCGTCTACGAACAGCCCGGCCAGTCGTTCTCCAGCGCCTTTCGCTACACCGTCGCGGGGCGCGACCTCGACCGCTCCGGCCTGCTGCTCGCGCGCGGCCCCGCCGCCCCGAGCCGACCGCTGGCGACGGTCGCTCGCAGCCCCGCCGCCCCGAGCCGACCGCTGGCGACGGTCGCTCGCAGCCCGCTCGCGACTCCCGCTCGGAGCCCTGGTGCGAACCTCGCGCCGAGCACGCCCACCGCGCCGCACGACGGCCGGGTGTTCAGCGCGCGCCTGGCGGCCCACGGCAGCGCGAGCTTCACCTGGCAGATCCCGCTCGACCCGCCGCCGGCCGGCGCCGGCGCCGATCGCGGCCTCGACGCGATGCCGCTGGGGGCCGCGCGCGCGGCGCTGCGCTCGCTGTGGGCTGGGGAGGAGGCGGGGATGATGGGTATCGAAGCGCCCGAGGCGAAGGTGGACGCCACCTACCGGGCGGCGATCGCGCAGATGCTCGAATCGCGCATCCTTACGCCCATCGGCTGGGAGCAATGCCCCAACCGCCTGCAGTACCGCGCCTTCTGGATCCGCGACGCGGCGATCGAGACGCAGGCGCTCGACCTCGTGGGGCTGCACGCCGCGGCGGCGCAGAACCTGAGCTTCATCGACGCCTTCCAGCAGCCTGACGGGTTGTTCATCAGCCAGGCCGGGCAGTACGACGAGTGGGGGCAGGCGCTGTGGGCGCTGGCCCAGCACGCCGAGCTCTCCGGGGAACCGGCCTACGCCGCCGCGCAGCTCGGGCGGATCGGCGCCGCGGTGGGCTGGCTGTCGGCGGCTACCGCGGCCGACCCGCTGGGGCTGTTGCCCGCGAGCAACCCCGACGACAACGAGCTGGCGTACGGGCACCTCACCGGCGACGACCTGTGGGCGGCCGCCGGCCTGCGCGCGGCCGTCGCGGCCGCCACGTTGGCGGAGCAGGCGGGGGATACGGCCGCTGCCTCGGCGGGACAGGGCGCCGATACCGCCGCCGGGGCCGAAGAGCATGCCGCCGATACCGCCGCCGGGGCCGAAGCGCATGCCGCCGCTGCCATGCCGGCCGAAGCGAGCGCCGCCGCCGCAGGGGCCGAAGCGCCTGGCGCCGCTGCTACGCCGGCCGAAGCAAGCGCCGACGCCGCCGCATGGACTGCAGTCGATGTGCGCTTCGAGGCCGCGCTCGACCACGCGATCGCTGCGGCCGTGGCTCGCGAAGGGCACATCCCCCCGGTGCTCGACGCGAAGGGCGGCCAGGATTGGGGCAACTACTGGGCGGCCTTCCCCGTGCAGGTGCTCGGCGCTCGCTCGCCCGCGGTCGCCGCCACGCTGAGGTGGGCGCGCGCGCATATGGCCGAGGGCCTGCCCACCTACCTGAATGGCAGCGAGCTGCACGACTACCTGGGCTTTCGCATCTTCGAGACAGAGCTGGCCGCCGGCGACGCCGCGGATGCGATCGCGGGGCTGTACGCGGAGCTTGTGCACACGACGGCCACCGACGGCGGCTGGGAGACCGGCATCGCGCCCTTCGGCGGCCGCGCCTCGGCCACCAACCTCGCCCCGCACGGCACGTTCGCCGCCGAATACGTGGCGCTGCTGCGCAACATGCTGGTGGCGGACACGCCCGCCGGCGG
The DNA here is from genome assembly GCA_035948945.1 of Solirubrobacteraceae bacterium. Classification (GTDB taxonomy): domain Bacteria; phylum Actinomycetota; class Thermoleophilia; order Solirubrobacterales; family Solirubrobacteraceae; genus Palsa-744. The sequence goes on along the minus strand of DASZIQ010000081.1, from coordinate 29,042 downwards.
CGTGCGGCTGCTCGCCGGCGCGAGCCCCGCGTGGCAGGCGCCCGGACAGCGCATAGCCGTGACCGCGGCCCCCACCGACCGCGGGGTGATCTCCTTCGCCGAGCGCTCCACGCGGCGGGGAGAGACCCTCACCTGGCACGGCGTCCTGGCGGCCGGCACGCCGCTGAGCTGGGTGCTGCCGGCGTGGGCGCGGGATGCGCGCACCGCGAGCGGGCCGGTGCGCGGCGGGGCGATCGCGCTGCACGGCGAGTCGGGGTCGCTCACCGTGACGTTCAGCGGCCGCCGCCCGGCGCAGTCATACGCAGGAGCTGTCGCTGCGCTGAACGCCGCCTACCGGGCCCACGGCCTCCCCGCCCCGCTGGTGCCCGCCACCGAGTAATAGGACGCGGCCAGATAGGTGAATAACCGCGCTGCGGCGGTGCACGGCCGGCCATCGCAAGGTCGTAACGAAATCGTTATACGCGGGAGCGAAATCGTCACACGGCCGTGATGGCGCAGCGAGAATAGTGCACGTATGGACGTGGTGGCGGTGGCGATCGGGATAGCGATGTTTGCGATCTTGCTCGCGATCATCGAGGGGATCGACAGAATATGACTACGCCCCCGTTGGGCGCGTTCATCGCGCACATGAGCGGCGCCGACTTCTTCGGCCTGGTCGTGTCGGTGCTGATCATCGCCTACCTCTTTTACGCGTTGATTCGTGGAGAGAACCTCTAGGCGATGACTTTCTACGGCTGGCTGACGATCGCGCTGTTCGCGATCATTCTCTCCCTGCTCGCTCTCCCGCTGGGCGGCTACATGGCGAGGGTGTACACCGGTCAGCGCGTCTTCCTGACGCCGCTGTTCGCGTGGCCGGAGCGGATGCTCTACCGGATCCTGCGGGTGAATCCGAAGCTTGAGCAGGACTGGAAGGCGTACGCGAAAAGCCTGATCGTCTTCTCACTCGCGGGGTGGCTGCTGCTGTACATCATCCTGCGCACCCAGGACGCCTTCTGGGTGCCCCACGCGCTCAATCCCCTTGGCTACCACTCGCCTTCGTGGAACGTGACGTTCAACATCGCCTCGTCGTTCATGACCAACACCAACTGGCAGTTCTACAGCGGCGAGACGACGATGAGCTACCTCAGCCAGATGATGGGGCTGACGGTGCAGAACTTCCTCTCCGCCGGCGTGGGGATCGTCGTGGCGGTCGCGCTGGTGCGCGGACTCATTGGGCGCACGGGCAAGAGCCTCGGCAACTTCTGGCAGGACATCGTGCGCACGATCCTGTACGTGCTCGTGCCGCTGTCGGTGCTCGTCGCGCTCGTGCTCGCCTCCCAGGGCGTGATCGCCAACCTCTCCAACTACCTGGTCGTGCACACGATCACCGGCCTGACGCAGACGATCGCGATGGGACCGGTCGCCTCCCAGCACTCGATCATGCTGCTCGGCACCAACGGCGGCGGCTTCTTCAACACCAACGCCGCGCATCCGTTCGAAAACCCGAGTCAGTTCACCAACTTCTTCGAGATGCTGTGTGTGCTTGTCATCCCTGCGGCGCTCGTGTTCATGTACGGGCGCATGACCGGCAACCGCCGTCAGGGGTATGCGATCTACGGCGTGATGATGTTCATGTTCCTCGGCGCTGCCTGCGTCGCCTACATCGCCGAGGCGCACGGCTCGCCCGCGCAGCATGCGGCCGGCCTGCACACGGGTGTGATCCACGGCTCGGGCGGCGGCAACATGGAAGGCAAGGAGCAGCGCTTCGGGATCGCCGGCTCGGCGCTGTTCGACGTGGTCACCACCGTCACCTCGTGCGGCGCCGTGAACAGCGCGATCGAGTCGTTCACCGGCATAGGCGGCGCTGTGCCGTTCGCAAACCTGTCGGCCAGCGAGGTGATCTTCGGCGGCGTCGGCACGGGGCTGTACTCGATCCTGCTGTATGTCCTTCTGGCCGTGTTCATCGGCGGGCTGATGGTCGGGCGCACGCCGGAGTGGCTGGGCAAGAAGCTCGAGGCGCGGGAGATCAAGCTCGCCGGCCTGGGCATCCTCGTCACGCCGCTGGCCGCGCTGTTCTGCACGGCGCTGGCGACCGCGAGCAAATCCGGGCGCGCGTCGATCGCCTCGGTGGCGATCTCCAAGGCGGGCGGCAACACGCCGCAGGGCTTCTCCGAGACCTTCTACGCCTACCTCTCGCAGGCGAACAACAACGGCTCCGCATTCGCCGGCTACACCGGCTACATCCAGCCCGCCGCCGGCAACCTCGGCGCGCACGGCATCACCTTCGCCGACCTGCTCGGCGGCTTCGACATGATGTTCGCGCGCTACGCGCCGATCCTGTTCGCGCTCGCCGTCGCCGGCGCGCTGGCGGGCAAGCGCGTCACCCCCGCAGGCCTCGGCACGATGCGTACCGACAACCCCACGTTCGCGATTCTGCTGATCGGCGTGATCGTGCTCGTCGGTGCGCTCACCTTCTTCCCCGCCCTGCTGCTCGGCCCGATCGTGCAGGGCTTGACAGGTCACCTCTACTGAGATGAAACGAGACATCGTCACTTCAATCATCGGCATCGTGGTGTTCACGATCCTGCTCGGGCTGGTGTACCCGCTGGCGATCACCGGCATCAGCCAGGTCGCCTTCCCCGGCGACGCCAACGGTCAGCAGGTCAAGGTCGACGGCAGGCTCGTCGGCTCGAAGCTCATCGGCCAGAGCTTCTCGACACCGGTGCTCAAGAATGGCAAGCCGCAGGAAAAGGAACACGTGGAGGTGACGACGCCGGACCCGCGCTATTTCCAGAGCCGCCCCTCGGCCACCGAAGGGATACCGGACAACGCCGCCGCCAGCACCTTCTCCAACCACGGGCCCAACAGCGTGAAGACCAGGGAAGCCAACGAAGAAAACATCAAGGCCTACCTCGAACTGAACAAGAACCCTGCCACCAAGGCCGAATACGACCCGGGGCTGACCGTGGCGAAGATCCCGGTCGACGCGGTCAACAGCTCCGCCTCGGGTCTTGACCCGGAAATCTCAGAGGCCAACGCCTGGATCCAGGCGCACCGCGTCGCGACCGTGCGTCATATCTCTCTCGCCACCGTGAACGGGCTGATCGCCAAGTACACATCGGGCCGCGGCCTCGGCTTCTCCGGCGAACCGGGAGTGAACGTGCTCCAGCTGAACCTCGCCCTCGACCGCCTGACTGGAGTGAGCTGATGTCGACGATTCCGGCAGCCACCGAGCGCCAGGCGGTGTCGCTGTTCCAGCGCGAGATCATCGGGCGCGCGCTGATCGACAGCCTCAAGAAGCTCGACCCGCGCGTGCAGATCCGCAACCCCGTGATGTTCGTCGTCGAGATCGGCGCGGTGATCACGACGGGGACGTGGCTGATCCAGGCCTTCGGTGGCAAGCCGCTGGGTGGCGGTCACGAGCCGGCGTGGTACACGTTCACGATCGCCTTCTGGCTGTGGTTGACGGTGATCTTTGCCAACATGGCGGAGGCGTTCGCCGAGGGCCGCGGCCGCGCGCAGGCCGACACGCTGCGCTCGATGCGCAAGGAGACCGTGGCGACGATGCGCGACGGCTCCACCAAGGCCGCCTCGGAGCTGACCCGCGGCGACGTGGTGGTGGTGGAGGCGGGCGAGCTGATCCCAGGCGACGGCACCGTGATCGAGGGGATCGCGACCGTCGACGAGTCGGCGATCACGGGCGAGTCGGCGCCGGTGATCCGCGAGTCCGGCGGCGACCGCAGCGCCGTCACCGGCGGCACGCGCGTGACCTCCGACCGGATCGTCGTGGAAATCACGCAGGAGCCCGGGCACTCCTTCCTCGATCGCATGATCGCGCTGGTCGAGGGCGCGGAGCGGCGCAAGACGCCGAACGAGATCGCGCTCAACATCCTGCTGGCGGCGCTGACGCTGATCTTCATGATCGTCGTCGCGACGCTGCGCCCGTTCGGCCTGTTCGCCGGCACGCCGATCTCCGAGACGACGCTGATCGCGCTGCTGGTCGCGCTGATCCCCACGACGATCGGCGCGCTGCTGTCGGCCATCGGGATTGCCGGCATGGACCGTCTCGTGCGCCGCAACGTGCTCGCCCTCTCCGGCCGCGCGGTGGAGGCCTCGGGCGACGTGGATGTGTTGCTGCTCGACAAGACCGGAACGATCACGATCGGCAACCGCCTCGCCTCGGAGTTCATCCCGATGCCGGGTGTGGCCGAGTCCGACCTCGCCGAGGCGGCGCAGCTCTCCTCGCTGGCGGACGAGACGCCGGAGGGCCGCTCGATCGTGGTGCTCGCCAAGCGGTATGGGCTGCGCGAGCACGACATGAGCACGCTGCACGCCACGTTTGTGCCGTTCACCGCGCAGACCAGGATGAGCGGGATCGACTACGACGGCCAGCAGCTGCGCAAGGGCGCGGGGGATGCGATCGTCGAGTTCGTCAAGCAGGAGGGCGGCTCGCCGCCGCCGGAGCTGCAGGCGCAGCTGGAGCGGATCGGCCGCGAAGGCGGCACGCCGCTGGCGGTCGCGCGCGACAGCCAGGTGTTGGGGGTGATCTACCTCAAGGACACGATCAAGGAGGGGATGAAGGTTCGCTTCGACCACCTGCGGGCAATGGGCATCAAGACCGTGATGGTGACCGGCGACAACCGCCTGACGGCGGCCAAGATCGCCGAGGAGTCGGGCGTCGACGACTTCCTCGCCGAAGCGACTCCCGAGGCGAAGCTCGCGTTGATCCGCGAGCAGCAGCAGGAGGGCCGCCTGGTGGCGATGACGGGCGACGGCACCAACGACGCCCCCGCGCTCGCGCAGGCCGACGTCGGTGTGGCGATGAACACCGGCACGCAGGCGGCGCGCGAGGCGGGCAACATGGTCGACCTCGACTCCAACCCGACGAAGCTGATCGAGATCGTCGAGGTGGGCAAGCAGCTGCTGATCACGCGCGGCGCGCTGACGACGTTCTCGATCGCCAACGACGTCGCCAAGTACTTCGCGATCCTGCCGGCCGTGTTCATCAGCACCTACGCGACCACGGCAGGCGGCAAGGGCCCGCTGCACGTGCTCAACATCATGGACCTGGGCACGCCGGAATCGGCGATCGTCTCGGCGATCATCTTCAACGCGATCGTGATTCCGCTCTTGATCCCGCTATCGCTGCGCGGCGTGCGCTACCGCCCGATCGGCGCCTCCGCGCTGCTGCGGCGCAACCTCTGGATCTACGGTCTCGGCGGCCTCATCGCCCCGTTCATCGGGATCAAGCTGATCGACCTGGTCGTGCACAACCTGCTGGGGGCGTAGAGCCTCGCCATCGACCAGCTCGAAGCAGCGCGACACGGCCGCGCGCACGAGCTCGAGGTCGAAGCCGAGGTCGATCAGCGAGTCGGCGCCGGAGAAGGCGCGCTCGGCGAGCAGGAAGAGCGCGAGCAGCGTGCCGGCCGAGAAGTTGTGCTGCAGGGCGGCGAGCACCACCACGGCGATCGGCCCCAGGTTGGCGGCGGCGCCGGCGCCGTAGCGGTTGGCGGCTTCCAGCCACCCGAGCCGCACCTCGCGACGGCGCACGTGCGTCACGGCCGTGCGGAAGCGTCCCGCCGCCGCGTCGCGATCCAGGCGCGCGGAGAGCTCGGCGGCGAGACTCGAGCTCATCGCCTCGAGCGCTTCCTGACGCTCCTCGGCCGCGGGCGCGAGCGGGGTCTGAGAGAAGCGGGTGACGAGGCCGGTGAGCGCGATCAGCGCGGCCCCGTACAGCGCGGCGGGCGGGTAGAGCACCGCGAGCGTGGCGAGCGCGGAGAGCAGCTCGAACAGCCCGATGACGGCGGTGTCGAGCGGGGCGACGACGACGTCCCGGAGTGCTTCGGCGTCAGAGATGAAGCGCGAGGCGGCGCCGGCGAGCTCGGGCGCGGTGGCGGGAGCGCGGGATTGCAGGCCCCTGAACATCAGCATGCGCAGCTCCCGGTAGAGGGTGCCGACGGCCTGCGCGAAGAGCCCGTCGGAGAGCGCGAAGGAGAGCGCTTCGAGCAGCAGCGCGGCGACGATCAGGGCGACCGCGGGCGCGACCCTCAGCGAAGTCCCGCCCGTGTGGTGGCCGCTTGCGAGGTCGTTGATCAGCGCCCCGAACGCCAGCGGGGGCACCAGGCCGAGCAGCGCGCCGAGCGCTGTGAGCGCGACCATGCCCAGCAGCGAGCGACGCGCGGGCCGCGTCAACGCGAGCAGGCGCCGCCAGGGAATCGGCGCGCGTGCGGGGATCAGATGTTCGAGGAGGCGGCCCATGGAGGCCCCCGGCGACGGATCGGAGCCTCGAGCGAGGCTCTACGATCCGCGCGGATGGGGGCTGACTACTTTTTCTTCTTGCCCTTGCCAGAGTCTTTCTTGGAGCTTTTCTTTTTCTTCTTGCTTGAGTCGAATGCCATGTGCGTCACCCCCTTCCGGTGGAGCGTGGGTTCCATCGTGCTCACACCGTAGGCAAGGAAGCGTTTGGCTGAGATGGTTACTTGGTGAACGATCTATTAAGATGGCGCTGACGGGCTTCGAGCGCCAGCGCCTGCGCCACCTGCTCGCGCAGCGCCCGCAGCTCGCGCTGGCGCGAGAGCACCCACAGCCCCAGCAGCGCGACGACGATCAATCCCACGAAGCCGAGCAGCGCGCCGACTTTGGCGAGCGTGCTCGCCTGGCGGGCCGCGGGCGGGGGCAGTTTGAAGCTGCGGGGGCTCACCGGCGCGTGCGAGCCGGCGGCGGCAGTGCCGATCACCGGACGGGCACTCTCGGCGATCGCCAGCATCTGCTGCGGCGAGAGGTTGTTGGTGAGCGTGTTTTCGATCCAGTAGGCGGCGTCCCCTTCGCGCCAGGCAATCGTCTTGAGGTGTTCGCCGTCGTAGTAGAGGCTGTAGGTGCGCGAGCCGAAGTGGATTTCCTGGGTGGGGTCGCTGAGCAGCGGCGAGTCGGTCCAGGTGCTGCCCTGGACGTCGTAGTACTGGCCCAATTCGCCCTCGTCGACGACGACCACGTAGGCCGGGTACAGCTGCCGGCCGGGCCCCGCGATGTCATACCAGCGCACCAGGTCCGGTTCGGATTCGGCGGTGGTTTCCTGGGCGCGCGGCACCTCCACGGCGAACGGCAGACGCGGGGCGATCGCGCGCGCTTCGGCGAGCGTGGCGCTCGGGGTGGGCGACAGCGAGAGCGCGGGCGCGGGAGCCGCGGGGCGCCGATGCGCCGAGCGAGCTCGTCCGCCACTGGAGCCGCGCAGCCGATGCGGGGCGATCGCGGCGGTGCCGCTCAGGAAGGAGTGCGCCGCTTCTTCGATCTGCTGTGGCGTGGCGGTGTCGTAGGTGCTGTGCAGCTCGACGTGGAAGGGCACCTGGCGCACTGGCTTGCCGGCCGATTCGACCAGCAGCTCGAGCAGCTGCAGTACCTGCGCTTCGCTGTGCAGGTCGGTTTCAACGGCCTTGCCGACGATGCGCTCGAACTTTTCACGGTTTTCAAAGAGCGTCGGCCCGTACTGGGCCTTGACGTCGAGCAGGAAGCGCTGGTCGCGGGCGTCGCGGATCAGCGAGGTGCTTTCGTGGCGGTTGGCCACGAATTCGAGCGCTTCCTGCCCGCACAGCCGTTGGTAGCCGGGCTGGAGGTTGATTTCGAAGTACTGTTCCCCGCCCGGTTCGTTGACGTGGTGGTAGGGCTTGTCGACGGTCATGTACACACAGCCCATTTCGTCCACGGCGCGCTTGAAGCGTTTGAAGTTGGTGACGAACACGAGGTTGGGGGTGATGCCGATCACCTTCTTGAGCGTTTCCACCATCAGCTTCACCCCGCCGGAGGTGGTTTCGCCGCTTTCCTCGTAGCCGAAGGTGTAGGCGGAGTTGATGCGGTTTTCTTCCACCTGCCCGTTCAGCCGGGTGAACGGCACGCGCAGCTCGCGCGGGATCGAGAGCATCGAGATCGTCGGCTTGCTCGGGTCGATGCGTACTAGCAGCATCTCGTTGGAGTGCGGCAGCACGGCCCCGCTGGGGTTGCCCTTGGGGGGCGGCCGTTCGTCGTTGCCGACCAGCAGCAGCGTCTCCGGCGCGCCGCTCGGCGCCTGCGGCAGGATGCTCGCGGCGACCTTCACCGGCTTGTTCTGGCGCAGCGCCGCCACGACCTTGCTGACCTCGTTGCGCGCCAGCACGGCGCTCGCCGCGCCCGAGAGCAGCACCACTCCGACCCCGCCGAGCAGCACGCGCTTGGCCATCCACCAGGGACGGCGCGGGGGCTCCGGCAGGATCGGGCCGGGCGGCGGCGCCCCCAGCGGAGGCGGCGGCTGTGTGGCGATGGCGCTCAAATGTCTCGATGTGGAGAGTAACGACCCCCGTCCCCATACCAGTTCCCTCACCTCATCCGCCCGCCAGCCCGGCGCTCCAGAGCCGGCTGATCGGCACCACGTGCATACCGTCGTGGGTGTAGGCGCGCGCGCCTGTGTACAGCACGACGCCTCCCAGGAACTGTCCCGCGAGCCTGCCACGCAGCCTGAGCAGACTGCGCAACTCACCTGAGGCGACGCGCGAGGAGGCTTTGACCTCGAGCGCGACGATTCTGCCGTCTTCGCTTTCGAGCACCAGGTCGACCTCCTCACCATCGTGGGTGCGCCAATGTCCGCGCTGCACCGGTGCGTCGAGCCAGTCGAGCTGGCGGCACACCTCGCCCACGACGAACGTCTCCAGCAGATGCCCGAGCTCGGTGAGCGCTGGAGCTGTGGCGGCCGCCAGCTTGCTCTCGGTCAAGCGCAGCAGGCGTGCGGCGATCCCGCTGTCGATGAGGTGTACCTTCGGAGCCGCCGCGACACGTGACCCGAGGGTGGTTCCCCACGCTGGAAGCCGCTGGATCAGGAAGACGGTCTCCAGCAGCTTGGTGTAGCTCTCCGCCGTCGACTTGTCCATGCCGATCGCCGTTGCGGCCTTGGCGATGTTGAGCATCTGCGCGGTCTGACTGGCGAGCTGCGCCAGCAGCAGCGGGAGCTGCCGGCGCTGGCGCACGCGCGTGAGCTCCAACACGTCGCGCTCGATTACCAGCTCCAGGTAGTCGTCAAACCAGCGCGCGCGATCCGCGGGTCGCGCCCGGGCGAGCGCCGGTGGAAATCCTCCCGCCACCACGCGGCCGACGTACTCCTCCCGGGCGGTCTCGACCGGTCTCTCCCGCACCAGCGCCGCCGGATCGCTTATCAGCGTCTCGGCGAAGTCCTCGCGAACCTCCGCGATCTCCCCCTGTGAGAGCGGCAGGACGTCCATCAGGTGGGCGCGTCCGGTGAGCGCCTGGGCCGCCAGGGGCAGCGTGGCATAGCGCGTCGAGCCGGTGAGCACGAACCGGCCCGGCCTCGAATCGCGGTTGAGCTCCGCCTTGATCGCGTCGAGCAGCTCCGGCACGTGCTGGAACTCATCGATGAACACAGGGGCCTCGCCCCGCACGAACAGCGCCGGGTCGGCGCGAGCCGCGTCGCGGGTGTCGAGGTCGTCGAGGTCGATGACCTCGCGATCGAGTGAGGTCGCCAGCTCCCGCAGCAGCGTCGACTTCCCCACTGCGCGCGGGCCCTGCAGCACGATGACGGGCTCCTCGCCCATGCGACGCAGCGCCACCTCGCCGAGGCGGCGCTCGACGAGCTTGGTCAGGACCGCGGGCATACGGCCATGGTACTACGTTTTCCGCAATTTGAGGCAGTTTTTCTCCGCAATTTGAGGCTGTTTTTTTCCGTAATCCGAGGCTGTTTTTTCCGCGATCCGAGGATGAGCGAGATCGATGTCGTTTGCGGCGGTGAGCCGGGAAGCCTGGTCACCCGTTCGCTGCGCGCCGCTCACGAGCAGCCGTGCCAGGGGTGCGCATACACCTACGCGCCGCTCACCAGCACCATCGCGAACGCCACATAGGCCGCGATGATCAGCAGGCCGGGGAGGCGGCGCAGGCCGCGGTCGAGGTAGGCGATCGCCAGCGCGGCTGCGGTCAGGACGAAGTAGCTGAAGGCGACGAACGTCGTCGGGCCGGACGGGGCGCCGAGGCCGACGATCGCTCCCGGGATCAGCAGCCCGGCGACGACGTTGAGCGCGTTGCTATTGAGCGCCGTGCTGAGCGTCGCCGCGCCCCGGCCGCGCGCGGCGAGGTAGACGGCGGCGACCGCGTTGGGAAGGCTTGTGACGGCGGCGAGGATCAGGCCGCCGATCACGATTCCGGGGATCGCGTGCCGCGCGCCGAGCTCCGAGCCGGTGCGCTCCATCGCCACGGAGGCGCCGACCACGACGAGCACCGCGAGCGCCGCCAGCGCGCCGTCGCGCGCGCCGCCGCGGTTGGGGTGGATCGCCACTTCGAGCTCCAGCTCCTCCTCCCTGACCGCCTCCGCCAGCCAGCTCGCCCATGCATCCGGCAGCCGCAGCCGCGCGAGCCGCTCACGCCCCATGCCGAGGATCGCGAGATACGGCACCAGCAGCGCCAGGGCAGCGAGCAGCCCGACCGCTGGCGTAAACGCCCCGATCACGACCAGCACGCAGATCCCGGCGATCCACAGGCTCACCGCCCCGCCCAGCTCGATCACGCGCCGGTGCAGCGAGATCCGGCCGGCGACGACCGCCGCCAGGCCGAGTAGGGCCGCCAGGTTGAAGACGTTGGAGCCGATCACGACGCCGGCGCCGATGTGCGTGTCGTGCCGGGCGAGCGCCGTCACCGCTGCGGTGATCTCGGGCGCGTCGGCGGCCAGCGCGGCGAGCATCCCGAGCAGCGCCTCGGAGAGGCCCAGGCGCGCCCCCACGCGCTCGATCCGCACGACCAGCGCCCAGGACGCCCCGAGGCTGACGATGACGCCGGTCGCGAAGACGGCGCTCAGCAGCAGATCAGACACGACTGTTGGGGTTGTGTTTGAGCTGGCGGCTGATCACGATGGCCTCCACGGCAGTGGCACGCCGACCAGGCTTCCCGGCTCTCCAGGCCGCACTCTACTTGCAGGTGTCCCTTACACGACGCTGCGATCCGCTGCGTGCAGGACAATGCCGAGCGATGCCCAGCGATCGAGGCCACCTGAAGGTATTCATAGGCATGGCCGCGGGCGTGGGCAAGACGTTCCGCATGTTGCAGGAGGGCCAGGCTGAGGCGGAGGCGGGCCGCGATGTCGTGGTTGGCTACCTGGAGCCGCACGGCCGGATGGAGACGGTCGCCCAGGCGGAGGGCCTGGAGATGGTGCCGCGCCGCAGGGTGCGCTATCGCGACACCGAGATCGAGGAGATGGACCTGCCGGCGGTGCTGGCGCGCGTGCCCGAGCTGTGCCTGATCGACGAGCTGGCGCACACCAACGCGCCCGGGGTGGAGCACGAGAAGCGCTACGAAGACGTGCGCGACGTGCTGGACGCCGGCATCGACGTGTTCTCGACCGTCAACGTGCAGCACCTGGAGAGCCTCAACGACCAGGTGACGCAGCTGACCGGGGTGCGCGTACGCGAGACGATCCCCGATGCGGTGCTCTCGGCCGCCGACGAGACGGTGCTGGTGGACATCACGCCCGAGGCGCTGATCGGCAGGCTACGCGCCGGCAAGGTGTACGCACCGGAGCGGGTGCAGGCGGCGCTCAGCAACTTCTTCAAGATCGAGAACCTCGCGGCGCTGCGCGAGACGGCGCTGCGCCAGGTGGCGGAGGGGGTGGAGCTCGAGCGTCGCGGCCGCGAGGCGCCGGTGGTGCGCCGGCGCAAGGACAGCCTGGTCGCGAGCGTGACCCCGCAGGTGATCTCCGAGCGGCTGCTGGCGCTGGTGACGCCGACGCCGCGCTCGCAGCGGGTGGTGCGTCGCGCGTGGCGCTCGGCGCAGCGGCTGGGGGCCGAGCTCGACCTGCTGGTCGTGCGTCCGCCGGGGGCCACGCCGACCAGGGAGGAGCGCGAACAGCTGGAGGCGCTGCGGCGGCTGGCATCGGTGCTGGGCGCGCACCTGCTGATCGAGGAGGCCGACGAGGTCGCGCAGACCGCGATCCGGGTGGCGCGGGGGCGGGGCACGACGTACCTGCTGATGGGCACGCCCAAGCCCCGCAACGCGTGGCGGCGCCTGAGCCAGCCGGCGCTGCCGTTCCAGCTGCTGAAAGGACTGCCGGGCGTGGATCTGCGGATCGTCGCCGACCGCACGCTGCTGCCCACCGCGGGGGATGCGGTGGAGGAAGAGGGGGCGGCGCTGTGAGCAGCCAAATCGCGACGGCTGTCGGACGGGGTGGATGGGCTGGTGCCGGCGTTGGACGGTGCCGCGCCCTGGTGGGAGTGTGCAGATCGGCGAGCGGGACGGGGGACAGGGAGCCATGACTCCCCTCGCGGTCGTGCTGATCGTGGTGGCGCTGGCGGCCGGCTTCGGCGCCGCCGTGGGCCTCGAGCGCTGGCGGCGCGAGCGCGCGCTGCGGGGCACCGAGCGGGTGCGCCGGATCGCGTTCCCGTTCACCGGGGAGGGTCTCTCCGAGCCGGCGCTGGCGGCTGCGTTGCGGCTGGCGCGCGCCGAGGGCGCGACGCTGATGCCCGTGTACCTGGCGCTCGTGCCGCTGCGCCTGTCGGTGGAGGTGCCGCTGCGCAGCGAGTGCGACGTGGCGCTGCCGATGCTCGAGACGATCGAGCGACGAGCGGCCCGCGCGGAGGTGCCGGTCGATTCGCGCATCGAGCGGGGTCGCACGGTGCGCCATGCGCTGCGCGAGCTGGCCGCGCACGAGCGCTTCGATCGGATCGTGGTGGCGGCCGGTGCAGACAGCTCGGGGGAGGGCTTCACGCCCGAGGCCGTGGCATGGCTGCTGACCAACGTCCCCGGCGAGGTGATCGTGCTGCGCCCGGCGAGCGCGGCCCCGCAGGCTGCGTTGCAACCCGAGGTGGCGGCCCCGCAGGCTTCGTTGCAGCCCGGGGAAGCGGCGCCCCCGCAACCCTCGAGCCCCTAGCCTGTTGTCGGTGAGGATGTCCCGATACCTTCCCCGCCGGCTGAAACGGGGACCGATTAGGGCGACATTCGCTCCGCAGATCTTCGATCGGTCCACTGCCGCGTTGCTCGGCGCGGCGCTGATCGGTGGGCTGGCGCTCGCCTGGGCGCTGGCAGCGTCCGCCGGCAGTGCTCCCGTCGCCTCGGCGCTCGCGCGCGCGAGCGCCGCCAAGCAGACGAGCCATCGCGGCCCCTCCTATATGACCGGCATCAGCGACTCGCACGACGAGATGTTCGGCAACCCGCTGTGGCAGCAACTGCACACGCAGATCGCGCGCCTCACGGTGCCCTACGACGTGGCGGTGCGGCCATACGACCTCGAGCAGGCCGAAGCGTGGATCCACGCCGCCGAAGCGCGCCATCAGAAAATCCTCCTGGCCTTCTACCACTCCGAGTACACGCCGATGAAAATGCCGAGCGTCGCGACCTACAAGCGCAACGTGGCGAAGTTCATCAAGCGGTTCCCGCACATCCGCGAATACCAGGCGTGGGACGAGGCCAACCGCGGGTATGTGCCCGGCTACTTCCAGAGCCCCACCGCCGTGCAGGACGCGCAGTACTACCAGGCGCTCAAGCGCGACTGCATCCCCTGCACGGTGGTCGGGCTGGACGTGCTCGACCAGGACGAGATCTACACGACGATCGACTACATCGCCGAATTCAAGCGCGAGATCGGCCGCCTGCGGACGGTGATGCCGACGACGTGGGGCCTGCACGACTACTCGGACGTCAACCGCTTCGAAAGCTGGCGCACGCGCGACCTCGAGGCCGACCTCGGCGGCGAAGTGTGGCTGACCGAGACCGGCGGGATCGTACAATTCGCCGGCGACTTCACCAACGTCCACGGCTCGGGCATCAGGCGGGCGGCGAAAGTGCTGCAGTTCATGTTCGGCGTGGCGGCCGCCAACCCGCGGATCAAGCGCCTCTACATCTACGACTGGACGGGCGGCACGCCCTCCACGCGCTTCGACGCGGGCCTGATGAACGCCCACGACAAGCCCCGCCCGGGCTACTTGGTGGTGTGCAGGCAGCTGCACGCCGCGCACTGCAACGTCAAGACTGTCGATAACTGATTCGATGGCGGTAGCGGCTGGCGAGGTACTCCGCGACCCAGGCGCGGGTGCTGCGCCAGGTGCCGTCGGGGCCTTGGATGCCTGCAGCCGTCCGCGGGTGGCGGCGACACGCAGGGCGTTGGCGGAGATCTCCGTGGTTGCCAGCGCCGACGTCGGGATTATTCTTGTGGCGGCGAAAACCCGCTTGTTTGCTCAGGTTCCAGGGGTTGCAGGAGGGCTGTCGAGCTCTCCCGTCGCAGCCCACCTTCATGCTGCCGGTTGTCGTCCAGAAGCTCCGGTTGACTGCAGATGTCGTCTGATCGAGAAGCCAGAAAGGAGGCTCAACGATGGTATTGGACCGTACGCAGCGCGACGCGTTGCACCAGTTCGTAGTCACGGACCTGGCGGGTGTGGGGGACGTGGCGATCATCCTCCAGAAGGGGGATGTCGCCGAGGCGCTGCGGCTGCGACATCGCTTCGAAGAGGACTTGAGGCTTCTCGACCTGCTCGGCTGGCGGGCAACAGGCGATCGCGACTGCTATGAGTTGATGCCTTCAGAGGAGGCGGTACGCGTGCTTGGACGCCTGTACGTGAGGGCGACGGGGCGGATCGCGCAAACTGTGGCGGAGTTCTCCGGCGAGTATCTCAATCAAGCCCTGCAAGTGGCCGAGGCTTGCGCAATGGCCCTGCGGGAAACGCGGATCGAGACCGAGGGAGGCGGATAGGACAACCTGCGAACCCACCATGCGACGCAGACGCTGACTATGCTTCTGGAGACTCGCGGGAGGGTGGCTCGACGGTGGCGTGATCCCGCCGCGCCTCCTCTTCGACCTGTGCCATCAGCTCAACTAGAGTCAAGTCCAGGCCGGTCGCTAAGCCAGTGAGCATGTTCCATGACAGATTGCTCCCATGCAGCTCGATCTCAGATAGATAGGTGAGGTGCATGCCGGCGAGGTCGGCAAGACGTTCTTGGGTCATACGCCGGGATTTGCGCAAGCGGCGGACGACGCGGCCAAGCTGGACGTAGGTCGCTTTGGGGGCGGACACCCCCCTACGTTTACGTTTCGAGCCAAAAAGCGCTATAGACGCTTGTCTGTTAGACTATAGTCTAAGAACGGAGAGGCAATCCGAACTGATCCGACGACCTTGCCACGCCTTGTATTCGTCCACAGGCGCACCGCGCCACGCGCTCCATCGCAGGCGTAAGACCGATATCGGCGCTCATGCAGAGAATCGACCTCGCCTTGGATGGTTATACTTAAAGTATGACCTACAAGGTGGGCTCCAAGGGCCAGGTGGTGATCCCCAAGGCGATCCGCGACCGGGTCGGTATCAGTCCGGGCGATCAGGTGTTCTTCGATGAGGAGCAGGGCGCTGTCCGCATCCGCAAGGTGATCGCCGATCCCGCTGAGCGCCGGGCGATCCTGGCCAGGTTGCGTGGGTCGCTGAAGGGTGGCAAGATCGATCCGATAGCGGGACTCGAAGCTGAGCACCGTCGTGAGGTCGAGGCCGACGAACGCGAGCGGCGCATGCGCGGACTTGACGTCAGTTCTCGATGCCTGGGCGGTGCTTGCGCTGTTGCGTGACGAGTCTCCTGCCGCGCGCGTCGAAGAATTGATCTTTGGCGGGGAGGCGCTGATCTCCTCGATCAATCTGGGTGAGGCCCTGTACTGGATCGAGCGCCGGCATGGGCAGCGCGCGGCCCGTGCGCAGATCGACGAGTTGCCGCAGATGCTGGCGGTCGAGGATCCCGATTGGCCACTGGTAAGCGCTGCCGCGCATATCAAGGCGGGCGGGGGTCTTTCCTACGCTGACGCATTCTGTATTGCAACCGCCCAACGGCACCACGCCACGCTCTACACCGGCGACCCCGAGATCCTCGCGGTCGATGCGCCGGTGGAGATGGTCGACCTGCGCGAGGGGCTCTGAGGCGTGGCCTCCCCCGACGCATTGCGCCAAACCCACGCCCCCGCAAGCGCGACCAGCGCGAATCCGCAGGCCAGCGGGACCAGCGCGCGCAGCGGGTAGGGGCCGAAGTAGGCGCCCTTGGTGAGCGCCTGCGGGTCACCGGAGTGGAGGATGTCGAGCAGGCCCTGGTGGTCGATGCCGAAGAGCGTGGGGGCGAGCGCCGCGTACAGCGCCCAGGCGCCGAGCGCGAGCAGGCCCGCGCGCAGCGAGCGGTTCGTCAGGCGCATGCGGGGGGTGACGTACGCGGCCAGCGCGATCGCGGCGGCCGCCGGCAGCAGGAAGACCCATATCTCTCCCCAGCCGCGGCCGAGGCCGTAGGCGGTGGCGATCGTCGGCTGGAAGTAGCCCTCCAGCAGGTGGCGCATCCAGCTGACGGTCTCGGTCTCGTAGCCGATCAGCGGGTGGGCGATCGCCGCGAGCACCGAGCAGGCGATCGAGACCGCGGCGAGCGCGATCGTGGGGCCGGGCCAGCGCTCGAACGCGATCGCGAGCCCCAGCGCGAGGAACGGCAGCGTCGTGGCGAGGAAGCGCGGGCCGGGCGAGCCTCCGCCGAAGGGCAGGTAGTAGCCGGAGTTGTAGGTGAGATAGCAGAGGCACACGCCGCCGATCACGAGCGCCTCCGCGCGGCGCCCGCGCCGGTACAGGGCGACCGTGCCGAGCGCCCCCATCACGAGCACGGGCGCGAGCGTCAGCAGGCCGCGCGAGTCCCCGAGCAGCGTGGCGGCCACGCGCAGGGAGGGGGCGGTGATCCCGAAGAAGCCATTGTGCTGCTGGGGCACGTTGGCGTAGGCGACGTGCGTGAGCGAGTGGAAGGCGGCGAGGTTGTAGAGCGCGAGCGGCACGAGCCCGACGAGCACGCCGGCCGCGTAGGCGCCTGCGCGGCGCAGCACCCCCAGCGGCGTGAGCGCGTCGCGGCGCGAGAGCAGGTACAGCCCGAGCACGCCGGCGAGCAGCGCGAGCGGGTACTCCGAGGAGATCGCGTAGCCGAGCGTGAGGCCGGCCGCCCCGCACAGCCACGCGCGCGGGGGCCCGTCGCGCTCGCGCATCAGCATCGTGAACGCGGCGAAGCCGAGGAAGGCGGTGAAGATGTGCGAGAACAACAGCGTGGAGAGGCTCAGCGCCATCGTGCCGAGGCCGAACGTGACCGCGCTCGCCGCCCCGAACCCGGGTTGCAGGCGCTCCGCGGCACTCCACACGAGCAGCAGCAGGAGCAGGCCGGGCAGCACGTTGCCCCACAGCCCGATCAGGTAGATCATCTCGTCGGTGCGCGGCTCCGCCGGCGATTCGCGTGCCCACTGCTGGGCGTCGATCGCGTTGAGCACCGTGTACCAGGGCATCGTGAACAGCGCCAGGCCCGGGGCGCGCGCCGAGTACCAGTGCCCGTGGTAGAAGACCTTGTCGCCCGTGTCCTTCTGGTACGGATCGATCGTGGTCTGTTCGTGGTAGAGCGCCTGCAGCAGGTCGTAGTGCGAGGTCTGGTTCCAGGAGAAGTCCTCGATCAGCGTCGCGTAGGAGAGCCCCACGAGCAGCACTGCCACGAGCGCGAGGCGCCTCTTTCCTCTGGTATTCCGCGCTACGATCGGCTGAGGATAATGCGAGTCCTGGTCGTAGGAGCCGGAGGTGTGGGCGCGGCGTTCGCGGCGATCGCGCAGCGCCGGCCGGCGTTCGAGCGGGTGGTCATGGCGGACGTCTCGCCCCAGCGCGCGCAGGACGCCGCCGCGCGGCTCGGCGAGGCCGACCGCTTCACCGCCGAGCAGGTGGACGCATCCGATCAGGCGCAACTGGTGGCGCTGATCGAGAAGGTGCGGCCCGACGCGGTGCTGAACGCCTGCGACCCGCGCTTCAACGAGCCGATCTTCGGCGCCTGCTTCGAGGCGCGGGTGACGTACCTGGATATGGCGATGACGCTCTCAAAGCCCCATGAGCAGCGGCCGTACGAGCTGCCGGGGGTGATGCTCGGCGAGCACCAGCTGCAGCGGCACGAGCAGTGGGAGCAGGCCGGGCTGCTGGCGCTGGTGGGGATCGGCGTCGAGCCGGGGCTGTCGGACATCTTCGCGCGCTACGCCGCCGACGAGCTCTTCTCGCAGGTCGAGCAAGTGGGGGTGCGCGACGGCGCCGACCTGGTGGTCGAGGGGTATGACTTCGCGCCGACCTTCTCGATCTGGACGACGATCGAGGAGTGCCTGAATCCGCCACTGATCTGGGAGCGCGAGCGCGGCTTCTACACCACCTCGCCCTTCTCCGAGCCGGAGGTGTTCGAGTTCCCCGAGGGGATCGGACCCGTGGAGTGCGTGAACGTCGAGCACGAGGAGGTCGTGTTGATCCCCCGCTGGGTGGCGTGCGAGCGGGTCACGTTCAAGTACGGGCTGGGGGAGGAGTTCATCGGCGTGCTGCGCACGTTGCACAAGCTCGGCCTCGACTCGACCGAGCCGGTGACTGTTCGCGGTACGCAGGTGTCCCCCCGCGACGTGGTCGCCGCCGCGCTGCCCGACCCCGCGACGCTCGGCGAGCGGATGAGCGGGCGCACGTGCGCGGGCACGTGGGTGACGGGCACCGGCCGCGACGGCAACCCCCGCTCCACCTACATCTACCATGTGGTGGACAACGAATACACGATGCGCGAGTACGCAAGCCAGGCGGTCGTGTGGCAGACCGCGATCAACCCCGTCGTCGCGCTCGAGCTGCTCGACGACGGCACCTGGCGCGGCACCGGGGTGCTCGGCCCCGAGGCGTTTCCGCCCGGTCCGTTCCTGGAGCGCCTCGCGGAGCTCGGCGCGCCGCACGGTCAGCGCGACGACGCGGTGTAGCCCAAGGCGAACGCTCCTCCCCGCCGTCCTGTGGCGCCGATTCAGCGGGGCTTGGGAATGTAAAAGGAGCGGGGCGCGGCTTCCCTGCTGCGCGCCCCGCTCTTCTGCCCCCAGGGCAGCTTTTGCAAGCCTCAGAACTCCACGCGCTCGGGAACCGGCCCGGTCGGCGGCGGCTGCTGGAGTAGCCCGGGCGGCGCGGTTTCGGTCTTGCGCGAGAAATACTCTTTGAAGACGGGCCGTGAGACGAGCATGATGATGCCGCCGAGGACCATGCCGCCGATGCCCATCCACAGCGGCAGCGTGATGCCGAGGATTGGCTTCGAGGAGACGTTTTCCGCGTGGCCGTAGTAGAACGCGGCCTTCACTCCGATCCCGAACAGCATCAGCCCGCCGAGCAGTGGGCCGAGGCCGAGTAGTAGGAAGTTACGCGCGCTTTCCATCAGATCGTGGCGGTAGTACCAGCCGCAGGCGACGCCGGTGAAGCCGTAGTAGAAGCAGATTGGGAAGCCGATCGCGGTGAGCGAGTCTTCCAGCACGCTTTCGGAGAGCAGCAGCAGCACGATCGTGATCGCAACTGAGAGCAGGCCGAAGCCGAGCGTCGAGACGGTGGGGGTGAGGTAGCGTTTGTGGATGCGCGAGAGCAGGGAGGTGACCGCTTTCCAGTGTGCCATCGAGAGCGTCGTGCGGGCGGTCGGCAGGATCGTCGTCTGTGTCGAGGCCGACGCGGAGGTGAGCACGGCGATGATCAAGAGCTTGTCCAGGCCGCTCCCCAGCACGCCGCCGCCGAGCGCGTTGAGGATGTCCGCCTGGTTTTCTTTGGTGGTGAGGAAGCCCGTCCCGTGGAAGGACTGCGCGGCGGCCGTCACGACGACGTAGATCAGCACGAGCAGGATCGTCGAGACGACCGCGGCCTTGCCCGGGCCCTCCGCCGGGTCCTCGGACTCCTCGTTGACCGCCACCCCGGAATCCCACCCCCAGTAGATGAAGACCGCGAGCAGCAGCGCGACGACGAGGTCGGAGAAGTTCATCGCGAAGGGGTTGATCCAATCGAGCGAAGGCTTGATCGAGCCGGCCGGGGGATGGCTGCCGTAGACCTTGACGAACGCCACCACCGCGAACAGCCCGAGGATGAAGACCTCGGCGCTGAGCAGGAACTGCTGGATGCGCGCGGAGAGCTCGATGCCGCGGTAGCAGATCCAGGTCATGATCGCGATCCACAGCACCGCGCCGATGATGATCGCCGCTTTCGATTCGCCGAGTTCGCTGAAGCCGAAGAGCTTGAACGTGTAGATCGCCGCGATGTCCGCCAGCGAGGCCATCACGATCACGTCCGAGAGGAAGATCGCCCAGCCGTTCATCCAGCCCGTCATCGGGCCGAACGCGCGAGTGACCCACGCGAACGTCGTCCCTGCGTCGGGGTCGGCGCGGTTGAAGTATTTGTAGGCCGCGGCGACGAGCAGCATCGGGATGAACGCGACGAGCATCACCGCCGGGGCGTGCACGCCGACTCCTTTGACGGCGACGATGAACCCCAGCGTCGCCGCCAGCGAGTAGGCCGGTGCGGTGGAGGCGACGCCGATGACGATGTTGGAGAGGTAGCCGATCGCGTTCTTCTTCAGCCCCTTGTCCATCACTCCCGAAGATTCGGGTTGGCCGGGTGCCGCGACGCTCGCAGTTGCCATCTCGCCCTCCTCTGCCTAGAACGGTGGGCCTTCGTGGCAAACGCTACGACCCCCGCGGGCGAGCGACAATGGGCGCGATCCCCAAAGTTTCCCCCCATCCTTATACATCTAGTACAACGAAGGCTGGAGGGCTTGAACTAGGGGCGCATTGATACATGCCTGAAGCGGCGGTACGGTTGTGCTAAGTGTCTATGGGAGCGGCACTGGGTTCCAATAAAGGAGACTGGAGATGGCCACGCAGCTCAGCGATCCGACCACGGCGAGCACCGGAGGCGACCTCCAGGAGCTGGCGAAGCGTCACCTGTGGATGCACTTCACGCGGATGGGCGCCTACGCCGACCACGAGGTGCCGGTGATCGTGCGCGGCGAGGGGTGCTACGTGTACGACCAGCACGGCAAGCGCTACCTCGACGGGCTCTCGGCGCTGTACTGCGTGAACATCGGCCACGGCCGCGCCGAGCTCGGGGAGGCCGCCGCGCGTCAGGCGCGGGAGCTCGGCTTCTACACCAACTGGAGCTACGCGCACCCCCGCTCGATCGAGCTGGCGGCGCGGATCGCGGGCCTCGCGCCCGGGGACCTCAACCGCGTCTTCTTCACCTCCGGCGGCTCGGAGGCGGTGGAGAGCGCGTGGAAGCTCGCGAAGGCGTATCACGCCGCGCGCGGGGAGCCCCGCAGGCACAAGATCGTCTCCCGCAACCTCGCTTACCACGGCACCTCGATGGGCGCCCTCACCGCGACCGGCCTGCCGCCGCTGCGCGAGCCGTTCGAGCCGCTGACGCCCGGGGGCCACCACGTCGCCAACACCAACTCATACCGCTGGAAAGAAGACCGCGACCCGCTGTGGGCGGCGGACGCGATCGAGGAGGCGATCGTGTTCGAGGGCCCGCACACAGTCGCGGCGGTGATCCTCGAGCCGGTGCAGAACGGCGGCGGCTGCTTCGTCCCGCAGGAGGGGTACTTCCAGCGCGTGCGCGAGATCTGCGACCGCCACGGGGTGCTGTTGATCTCCGACGAGGTGATCTGCTCGTGGGGGCGCCTTGGCCACTGGTTCGGGTGCGAGCGCTTCGACTACCAGCCGGACATGATCACGACCGCGAAGGGCATCACTTCGGCGTACGCGCCGCTGGGCGCGGTGATCGCCTCCGACAAGCTGATCGAGCCGTTCCTGCACGGCGACGCGATCTTCAACCACGGCTTCACCTTCGGCGGGCACCCGATGGCGTGCGCCGTGGCGCTGGCGAACATCGACGTGATCGAGCGCGAGCAGCTGTGCGAGCACGTGCGCGCGCGCGAGGACGAGTTCCGCGCGATGCTCGACAGCCTGCGCGATCTGCCGATCGTCGGCGACGTGCGCGGAGCGGGCTACTTCCACGCGATCGAGCTGGTCAAGGACAGGGAGACCAGGCAGACGTTCAGCGACGCGGAGGCGGAGTACCTGTTGCGCGGCTTCCTCTCCGGCGAGCTGTACCGCCGCGGGCTGATCTGCCGCACCGACGACCGCGGCGAGCCGATCGTCCAGCTCTCCCCGCCGCTGATCGCGGGCCCCGAGCAGTTCGAGGAGATCGAGGCGATCCTGCGCCCCGTGTTGAGCGAGGCGTGGAAGCGGATCGGGGATCGGTAGGGGGCGGATGGATGCGAGGGCCGGGAGGCGGAGGAGTGCTGAGCGTCGCGGGATCGGTGGGCGCCGGCGGATGGATGCGAGCGGGCCGGGAGGCGCGGGAGTGTTGAGCGTCGCGGGATCGGTCGCGGCGCCGGTGGGCCGCCGAGGGGCGCGATGCTGACCGTCGAGGGCCTCGTCGCCGAGCTCGGCCTGAAGCTCGTCAGCGGCGAGGAGTCGGCGCGGGGGCACGTCCGCTGGGTGCACTCGACCGAGCTGACGGACCCGACCCCGTGGCTGCGCGGGGGCGAGCTGCTGCTCACGACGGGGCTGCAGCTGCAGAGCGCGAAGGCCCAGCGCGAGCTGATCGCGCGCCTGGCCGAGCACGAGATCGGCGGTCTCGGCTTCGGCACGGGCTTCGGCCACAAACACCTGCCCGCGGCGCTCGCCGACGAGGCGCGCAAACGGGCCTTCCCGCTGTTCGAGGTGCCGTACGAGCTGCCGTTCATCGCGATCACCGAGCGCGTGTTCGCGCAGTTGCTGGACGAGCGCTACGAGCTGCTGCAGCGCAGCATGGCGGGTGACGTGCTGGCGGAGGCGCTGACCGGACGCCTCTACCCGGAGGAGTTGCAGGCGCGGCTGCGCCCCTTCGGGATCGGCGAGCGCGCGGCGGTGCTGGCGTTCGCGCTGCCCGACCCCGCCGTGGCGGCCCCCCTGGTCGAACGAATCCTGGCGCGCGAGGACTTGCTCGGCGAGACGGGGCCCCAAAAAAACGTGGCTGGTGGCAGGCGGTTGGGCAGCCTCGTGGCGATTCGCGCCGGCCTGCTGTGCGCCGTGGTCGACGGCGGCCCGCCCCCGCCGGCGAACGGCGCCCGCGACGCCGAGCACCGCTCCCCCGGCGAGCTCGACCCGATCGCGCTCGCCCGCCGCATCCGCACGGAGCTGACGGCCCGCCTGGGGGGCGAGGTGCGCGCGAGCGCCAGCCGCGTGGCCCCGGCGCAGTCGCTGCGCCTCAGCTTCCACGAGGCCCGCTGCGCGCTGGAGGCGATGCGCTTGCAGAACGGCAACGGCGCGGAGGTGGTCGCCTCCTACGCCGACCTCGGCGCCTTCCAGCTGCTGCTCTCCCTGCAGGACGACGACGCGCTGCTGACCTACTGCCGCGGCGTGCTCGGCCCCGTGGAGGCGGGCGAGGGCGAGTACGGCGACGAGCTGCTGCGCTCGCTGGACGTGTTCATCGAGCACAACGGCCACTGGGAGAAGGCGGCCAACGCCCTGTACTGTCACCGCCACACGCTGCGCTACCGCATCCGCCGCGTGGAGCAGCTGACCGGCCGCGACTTCTCGACGGCGCGCGATCGGATTGAGTTCTGGCTGGCGTTGCGGGGCCGGGAGTTGGCCCGATGACGGCGGAATTGGTGTTGGGATGGGGGACCCCCATAAAGGGGGTCAGGGGTGGGGTCAGTTTGTGCGACTCTGAAGCGATCTTCGATGACAAGGAGCTCACGCTGTGAAGATCGGAGTCCCCAGCGAGATCAAGCTGGATGAGTACCGCGTGGCGCTCACCCCCGCGGGCGTGCGCGAGCTGAGCGCGCGCGGCCACGAGGTGGTGGTGCAAGCCGGCGCGGGCGAGGGCAGCGCGCTGCCGGACGGCGAGTTCACAGCGCAGGGCGCGCGGATCGTGCCCGACGCGCGCGCAGTCTTCGCCGAGGCTGAGCTGGTGCTGAAGGTGAAGGAGCCCCAGCCGGGCGAGGTCGCGCTGCTGCGCGAGGGGCAGACGCTCTTCACCTACCTGCACCTCGCGGCCGAGCCGAGCCTGACGCGCGGCCTGCAGGCCTCGGGCGCCACGTGCATCGCGTACGAGACGGTCGAGGATGCGCGGGGTAACCTGCCCCTGCTGGCGCCGATGAGCGAGGTCGCGGGCAAGCTCGCCACGCAGGCGGGCGCCTTCATGCTCGAGAAGCCGCTCGGCGGCCGTGGCATCCTGCTCGGCGGCGTGCCCGGCGTGGCGGCCGCCACGGTGCTCGTGATCGGCGGCGGCGTGGTCGGGATGAACGCGGCGATCATCGCGATCGGGATGCAGGCCGACGTGTTCGTGTTCGACCGCTCGATCGACCGCCTGCGCGAGCTGGAAGTGGCGTTCGGCGGTCGCGCCTCCACCGTGTACTCCTCGACGCTGGCGATCGAGCAGATGCTGCCCTCCGCCGACCTCGTGATCGGCGCGGTGCTGATCCACGGCGGCCTCGCCCCGCACGTGATCTCCCGCGAGCAGCTCGGCCTGATGCGCCGCCACGCGGTGCTGGTCGACGTCTCGATCGACCAGGGCGGCTGCTTTGAGACCTCACACCCGACGACCCACTCCGACCCGACGTTCGAGGTCGACGGGATCACCCACTACTGCGTCGCGAACATGCCGGGCGCCGTGCCGATCACCTCGACGTACGCGCTGACCAACGCGACGCTCCCGTACGTGCTCTCACTCGCCGACCGCGGCATCGACGAGGCGCTCGAACGTGACCCCGGCCTGCGCCTTGGGCTGAACGTCAAGGACGGGGAGATCACTCACCCCGCGGTCGCCGAGGCGCTCGGCAGCCCCGTCGGGCAGGGCAGTTGAGGGCCCGGTAGTGGATATAGCGATAGTAGATACGACGGGTGAGTGGTAGAGAGATATGCACAAAAAATCCAAAAGGTGTGTGCAATTGCTATCGGATAAAAAAAGTTCATACCACCCCCGACCCCCTGATTAATTGCCCGCCCACCCATCCCATATCAAAAAGATCGTTCACCACCCGAGGGGGCACCGATGGCCACTCTGAGCAATTTCATCGACGGCGAGTGGGCCGATTCGGAGGGTGAGATCGAAGCGATTCTCAACCCCGCGACGGGCGAGGAGCTCGCCCGCGCCCACAACTCCACCGCGCAGGACGTCGATCGCGCGGTGCGCGCCGCCCGCGCCGCCTTCCCCGGCTGGTCGCAGACGACGCCGGCCGAACGGGCCGCCGCGCTGCTGGGGCTGGCCGACAGGATCGAGGACCACGCCGAGGACATCGCGCGGCTGGAGGCGCTGAACGCCGGCAAGCCGCTGACCGCGGTCGCGCGCGACGAGCTGCCGGTGATGGCCGACAACCTCCGCTTCTTCGCCGGCGCCGCGCGCTGTCTGGAGGGCCGCGCCGCGGGTGAGTACATGGCCGGCTACACCTCGTTCGTGCGCCGCGAAGCGGTCGGGGTCGTCGGCCAGATCACCCCGTGGAACTACCCCCTGATGATGGCGATTTGGAAGATCGGCCCCGCGCTCGCGGCCGGTTGTACGATCGTGCTGAAGCCGGCGGAGACGACCCCGATCACCACCGTCCGCCTGGCGGAGCTGGCGTCGGAGATCCTGCCGCGGGGCGTGCTGAATGTGGTAACCGGTCGCGGCGACCCCACGGGGCAGGCGCTGATTTCACACCCCGACGTGGACATGGTCTCGCTCACCGGCTCGGTCGACACCGGCAAGCACATCGCGCGCACCGCCGCGGACACGCTCAAGCGCGTTCACCTCGAGCTCGGCGGCAAGGCCCCGGTGCTCGTCTTCGACGACGTCGCGATGGAGTCGGCGCTGGAGACGATCGCCGGCACCGGCTATTACAACGCCGGCCAGGACTGCACCGCCGCCACGCGCGTGCTCGCCGCCGATCGCGTCTACGACGACGTGGTGTCCGGCCTCGCCGAGCAGGCCCGTGGCCTGGTGATCGGCGACACGCTCGACCCCGACACCACGCTCGGCCCGCTCAACTCCGCCCGTCAGCGCGAGCGCGTGCAGGGCTTCCTGTCCCGCCGCCCGTCGCACACCGAGGTGGTGACCGGCGGCGAGGCCCCCGTGCGCCCCGGCTTCTACCTGCAGCCCACGGTGATCGCGGGCCCCACCCAGGAGGACGAGCTGATCCAGCGCGAGATCTTCGGCCCGGTGATCACCGTGCAGCGGTTCTCCGACGAGGCCCAGGCGGTCGCGTGGGCCAACGCCACCCGGTATGGGCTCGCCTCCTCAGTCTGGACGCGGGACGTGGGCCGCGCGCTGCGCGTGTCGCGGGCGCTGCGCTTTGGGTGCGTGTGGATCAATGATCACATCCCACTCGTCTCTGAGATGCCGCATGGTGGGTTCAAGGAGTCGGGGTATGGGAAGGATCTCTCTGTGTACTCGCTGGAGGACTACACCGTGGTGAAGCACGTGATGGCCAACCTCCAGTGAACCGGAGTGGCCGGGACATTCACTCCGACCACGCCGCATTAATTCATGATCAGGGCTGGATTCACCCGCTAGAGGACCCATCAATCACCGAATCCGAGGGAACCACGTCAGCGGGGCACGTCGCGAATCGAGCGCTGCGAGGTGATACTGCACCCGAGGCGAGGGTTAGTCGATCGAGCCGGGCGGAGCGATCCACACGCTCTCGATCCCGAGCACGCGGCAGAGGGCGTTGAAGTGGCTGTCGTAGTGCAGCACCCCCGCTCCGCGCTCGGCGGCCGCTGCGGCGATCAGGTAGTCGGCGGCGGGCAGACGCCGCTCGCCGCGCAGCTCGCGCGAGGCGCCGATCGCCGCAGTGCCGGCTTTGCGCGTGATGGGAGCCGCCGGCAGGGCGGCGAGGCTTTGATCGAGGTCGGCGAACGCCTCCTGGTCAGGGGCAGCCGCGAACAGCTCGAGCGCGACCACGGGGCACACGATCAGCAGGTCGGACCCCTCGGTGGCCAGCCAGCGGGGGAGCACCGCCGGATCGCCCTGGCGGTTCCAGGCCGATGTGTCGAAGACGAGCGGTTCGCCCGAGCCGTAGGGCTCAGCGGCGTTCGGCATGGAGGCGCTCGGAGACCGACCAGTCGTACCTGTCGTCCTCGCCGGTGGCTATGCGCCGCAGGTGTTCGCGGGCTTCCTGGCGCGCGTTTTTCTCGGCGCGGATAGCCTCTGCGCCACGCAGTGCGAGGTCGTGCACGGCGCGCGACCGGGGCTTGGCTCCGCCCAGCTCCCTCACCGCAGCGGCCAACTCGGAGTCGAGCGTGACCTGAACACGTGGCTTGGTGGATGGCACATCAGCAGTGTACCACCCGGGTGGTACTAGCGCGAGCGGGTGCCTAGGAGGGGCTAGCGAAACTCGCTAGACCTGTGTTGGTGCGGGATGCCGCAGGCGGTCGGAGACGCATACCCCAATCTGACGGCCATCCTACCCCACGCCCATGCGCCCCGCCTAGCATATGGCGCCGACACCATCTAGCTCGTCTACCATAAGATGCAGCGGTGCCGCCCCTAAAGGCCGCGCCCACGATGACGATGGGAACGACATGAGCGAGCGATTTGCCCAGCCGCCTGACATTGAGGGGCTGCCGATCGTCTACACCAACTGGCTGCGGGCGATTCCGGCTCCCTTCGAGTTCGGACTCGACTTCGGGTACATGGCACCCATGACCGAGGCGCCGACCGAGCCGCCCAAGGCGGCTGTGCGCGTCGTTATGAGCTGGGAGTACGCCAAGCTGCTGCGGGACGCTTTGCAGGAAGTCATTGAGACGCGCGAGGGCAACGTCGGCGAGATCAAACCGCCCCCGGGCCTCTTGGTGGCGGAGATAGAGTCCGAGGGCGAGGAGGCGTAGACAGATGCCCCTTTTGATCGAAGGAGGCGCGACAGCGGAAGCTCCGTTGATGCGCTATCCGCACGAAGGCGAGGCTATGCGCGTAATGGACTTTCAGACTCTTGGGCCTGCGTATCGGCAGCGGCTCTGGCTTGTCGATGCCAAGCCTATGCGCCGCCGCGCGGCGGCGCGGGCCTTTGCGCAGCGCGTCGAGTCGATCGAGGAGGTGCGCGAGGTCTGGGTTCTCGATACGGATGAGGATCTGGAAGTTGCTGTCGTGTTGGACGACCTTGACCTCGACTGCGAGATGCGACTGCGCGCCTCATTCATCGAAGTTGTATGCGCCAAGCTCAATGGACGGGAAGGCGAGTTGTTCGTGTTCGCGGCGACCGAGGAGATCCCATCTCGGGTGCGCGAAGGCAAGCGCCTGGACTCCACCTGATCTAAGCTCGGCTGTATGCCGAGTGCGACCGAACATCAAAGCTGGGCGCAGCAGAACAAGCAGTTCTACGAGTTCATCGGGGGTAGCCATTCGCAATGGCCTGATTGGGCGATGACTGCATTGTTCTACGCCGCGATGCACGAGATTCAGGCGGCGCTTGTTGCGATGAGTTTGCGTCCAAAGAAGCACGAGACGCGCAAGAGTTGTTGCGCCAAAAATGGCCTGCCATCGCGACGCTTTACGAAAGCCTATTTAGTCAGAGCTGCGCGGCGAGATATGAATGCCACCGCCATTCGCAACTACGGCTGGCACTGGCGGAGCAACAGCTTGGTGAAGTCCGAGGCGAGATCGCGAAGCTCAGCTTGCCGCCCTATTAGCATCGGGTCGCGGGGCGCTCCCCGCCGTTTTTCCGTCCGAGCCGACCTGTAGTTTCCCTTGTACTACAAACAAAAACGGCCCCCGCGAGATTGCAGTCTCCGGGGACCAGGATCAAGGAGATATCGGCTCCATGACCACGCCAAACGTATCACGGCGCTCCGTCGCCGCTGACCTCTCGACCATCCTCGCTTCGCCGGAGGTTGCTCGCCTCATAGATGAGCTTCAAGACACCCGGCTGACGGGCCGTCCCGGCTACTCGCTCCGGGCGATGGTGGGCATGGGGCTCGCCAAGTCGATGTACGCGATCCCGACGTGGACGCGCACTGTGGCGCTTGTGTGCGAGCACTTGGAGTTGGCGGAAGTGATCGCGCCGGATGGCGACGTTCCGTCCCTGTGGGCCTGCTACCGCTTCGCTGGGAAGCTCCGCGAGCACACGGAGCTGTTGCAGGAGTGCATCGCCGGAGTCCTCAAGGAGCTGAAGGGTCGCGTCCTGTTTCCCGGGTGAATTTGCTGAGGCGTAGCTCCGCTTGCTGCGGATGTTATGCGGCGATCACCTCCTCGGGGTCGTCGGTCACGGGTGGCGCTGGGTCCTCGTGTAGCTGACGGCGTAGGCGCTCGATC
>DASZIQ010000080.1:0-4357 GCA_035948945.1 Solirubrobacteraceae bacterium | reverse complement strand
GGATGGTCGACGTATCCAACGGACGAGTCCGGGTCAAGGCACACGCCGTCTGACCGATCGCGTCCGCCGGCTTCATAGGCGAGGGCAGCGTCGCGGCCTCAGTCGACAAGCGCGTCGTGGAGACCCTTGCGCGAGGTGATGCCGAGTTTGTCGAACACCTTCCGCAGATGCCACTCAACAGTGCGGTTGCTGAGAAAGAGCTCGGCACCGATCTCTGGATTCGTCCGTCCGTCCCGTGCGAGTCGTGCGATGCGCTCCTCCTGCGGCGTGAGCTCATCTCGAGTGTCTTCTCGGCGCTTGCGCACCTTCTCGCCCGTGGCGAGCAACTCGCGCCGTGCACGATCGGCGAAGCCCTCGGCACCCATCGGAACGAAGATGTCATGCGCGGCGCGCAACTGTTCGCGGGCCTCAAGACGCCGGTTCTCGCGGCGAAGCCATTCGCCATAGACCAGGTGAGCACGAGCCAGGTGAGCCGCCATCCGGCACTGGCTGAGCCAATCGATCGCTTCCCGATAGAGCTCCTCCGCCACGGCGCCTTCCTCGACGAGCGCGCGCGATCGCGCTCCGGTGCCTTTTGCCCAGGCTGTGCCGCTCGCTCCGGTCTGTTCGGAGAGTTGGCTCGCCGCGGCACGCGCTCTCTCCAACTGGCTATCTCTGGAGGCGGCTTCGACGAGCTCGGACAACGCCCACGATGACGTGACGATGTCGTCGGAAGCCACCGCTTTCGTCGCCGCGTCGAGCGCAAGCCCGTACCGTCCGACGCCGTTGTACAGGACCGCTGTCGCGTACTCTGCAACGGTCACCGCACAGCCTTCGCCTCGCGCGGCAGCACCACGCACCATCGCATCGATCAGGTCGACTGCGTCGGACGCTTGACCGCGCCACGCGGCGAGCTGCAGGGGGATGTAGGGGAGGGTCTCAGCCCTCATTCCTGGGTCAAGAACCTCGGCCTCAGCCATGAGTCCAGCTGCTGCGGAGAGTTCGCCAGTCTGGATGAGGTTCCCCGCGAGGTAATCGAGCGCGTATGGAAGCAGGCTAAGCGTTCCGTTCGCGCGTGCCAGTTCAGCTTGGTTGGACGCCAGTTCGAACCATGCCTGGTCGTCCCAGAGTTCCTGGGCCGCGATGTTGTAGGAGACGGATAACCAGTCCAGTCGCGGCTCCTCAGCGCGATAGGCGCCCAACGCCTCGCGTAATCGCGGAGCCGCAGCGGCGTACCCATCGGTCAAACGGGTCGCGAGACCGAGCAGCAGCAGCTGCCTGGCGCCCAACGGCTTGGAACCGATCGGCGCCGAGCGGGCCGCATGTGCAATCTCGGTCACTGTGTTGCCAGTGGCCAGACGGCCGGCGTAGATCGAAGCGAGGAGTGCTTCTAGGTACGTCTCGCGTGCGAGCTCCGCGTCGAGCGGCTCGAGTTGCTGCGCCGCGCGCAGCAGCAATGGCGGAGCGTCACTTCCACGTCGCAGCGCAAACGCAATCTGAGCCCGCACGCGCTGTACCTTGGCTCGGCCAAGCTCATCGAGCGGGCCGACCTCTGTCGTCGCGAGGAGGGTCTCAGCGGCGGCGATGTCGCCGGCTGCGAACTTCGCCAGCGCGGCCGAGAACGCGCGTGAAGCGCGAGTTGCGGGGTCCGGAGTGAGTGCGACGGACCGTTCCAGGAATGCGGCTGCGGCGGCGATGCCACCTCGGCCCTGCGCGCGGCTCGCGCAACGAACCAACTCGTCGGCCAGATCCTCGTCGGGCACATTCGCCGCGTGCGCTCGATGCCATGCTCGCCGATCGGGATCCGCATCCGGATCGGTGGCAGCTGCGAGCGTGGCGTGTGCTGCTTGCCGATCCGCCACCGATGCGGCTCGGTAGACCGCGGATCTCACCAGCGGATGCCAAAAGCGGACGCGGGGCCCGATTTCCAGTAACTGCTCCGCCGCTGCCGGCCCCGCCGCCGCACTGTCGATCCCGAGCGCTCGGGCGGCACGCCGGATTAGTGTCGCGTCACCCACCGGGTCGGCCGCCGCCAACAACATTAGGCGCTGTGTCGCCGCGGGCAAGGTCTGGATACGACGCAGATAGTGGTCTTCGATGTGGTCCGGAAGGCTACCGGCGTCGGGAAGGGCGAAGCCGCCCGCGAGCTCGGCAGCGCTCATGCCGCGGGTCAGCTCCAGCAGTGCAAGTGGATTACCGCGCGTCTCCGCCATGATTCGGTCACGGACCTTCTCATCGAGCGGACCCGGGATGGCAGCCGCCAAGAGAGCGCGCGCATCAGCCTCCTGCAGCCCTTGGAGCAGCAGAGTTGGCAGTCCTGCGAACTCGCGCTGACCGGTTGGTTCGCGGACCGCGAACACGATGGCCGCAGCCTCAGCCAGAAGCCGTCGCGCCACGAATCCGAGCGCCTGCGCAGAGGCACTGTCGAGCCACTGCCCGTCATCGACGAGACACAGGATCGGTCGCTCTGCGGCAGCGACACCCAAGAGGCTGAGCACAGCCAGGGCGATCAGGAAGCGGTCAGGAGCTTCGCCTGAAGCGAGTCCGAACGCAACTTTCAGCGCGCGCTGTTGGGGCTCAGGGATCGCCCCAAGGCGAGCGAGCATCGGCGCACAGAGCTGATGCAGACCTGCAAACGGCAGCTCCATCTCGGATTCGATTCCCGCGATCCGGGCTATTCGAAAACCAAAGGCTTGGCGCGCGACGTAGTCCAAGAGTGCCGTCTTGCCGACACCAGCCTCACCGCGGATGACCAGGACCGCACCCTGGCCCATCCGCGCATGCTCCAAAAGCCGGCCCAGCACTTCCCGCTCGCTGGTCCGGCCGCGAAATGCCGGCAGTCGCTGGGCGGCCATGGATCCCCCAAAGCGTAAAGGACCAGGGACCCGACCCGGCACGCCCACTGGTGCGATGCAGCGCGATCATAGCGAGCCTTGGGTGCGTGGCTGGTTACCCAGAAGACAGGACGTCAACCGACCGCGTGGCGATCGTCACTGGGGGTTCGCGCGGTATCGGCTGTGAAATTGCCCGCAATCTAGCCAGGCGGGGCTACGCCGTGGTCATCAACTATTTGAGGGATCAGCTCGCGGCTGACGCCGCCATCGAGGAGATCCTCGACGCGAACGGCACGGCGGTCGCGGTTCGTGCCGATGTCGCCGACGAATTGGACGTCGAGCGACTGTTCTACGTGACCAGCGAGGAGTTCGGGGGCGTCGATATCGTGATCCACGCCGCCGGACAGATAAATCTACACCCCCCTTTCGATGACAACCTCGATGCGTTCGACGCACTTCTCACAACGAGTGTACGGGGCATGTTGGTCGTCAACCAACTGGCGGCGCGTCAGCTTCGCCAGGGGGGTGCAATCGTCAACCTTTTCCGGGGTAGCGCCGCCACGGCGTATTCGAACTTGGCGGCATACACGATATGCAAGATTGCGGTGGCGGGCATCACATTGATGCTCGGCGATGAGCTGGGCGGCCGTGACATCACCGTGAATGGCGTCGCGGCGCTCAACGGACGATCGGACACACTGGCCGGGGCCGCGAACGTCGTCGCCTTTCTGGTTGGCGCCGAAGGCCACACCGTCAACGGCCAGGTGATCCGCGCCGCAGCAGGTGCGATCGGGTGAAACCAGGGCACCGACCAGGGACCTGCACGGGCGCGAGCAACCGTCTAACCCACGACGCTGGTGGCATTCCCGATCACCCATGGAGGCCGCTTCACGATGTCCAACCACTTCAGCGCCGACAATCTGAAGTTCCCCGGTGACGACCGGCGCCTGGACTTGACTGACGTTTTCATGTTTCAGTCACCGGACAACCCTGACAAGACCGTTCTGATCATGGACTCGAACCCGACGAGTGCTCCACCCCCCATACCCGCGCCTACGACCGGTCCGGAATTCCACCCCGATGCGGTGCATCGGATCAACATCGACACCGACGGCGACTTGCAGGCCGACGTTGCCTTCACCTTCACCTTCTCCGCGTTCAAGGATGGCGTGCAAACCATGACAGCGTGGTATGCCACCGGCAGCCAGGCGAGGGAGGCGGAGCCTGCCGGACAACAGCTTGTCACGTCGCTCCCCGTGAGCTTTGACGGCGAGGCCCGTGCTGCTCAGGTGGGCGACATCCGGATTTTCGCTGGACTTCGCAGCGACCCGTTCTTCGCGGATGTCGAGGGCGCTCTGCACGGATTCCAGTGGACCGGCCACGATGACTTCGCCGAAAATAATGTCGATTCCATCGCGATCGAGGTACCCAACGCCGTGTTCGGTCCCGGGCCGGTGATCGGTGTCTGGGCCACGATCAGCCTGCGACGCGACGGCGGCCTCGTGCCCATGGATCGCGGCGGCAACCCGACCATCAACCCATTC
>DASZIQ010000079.1:0-10974 GCA_035948945.1 Solirubrobacteraceae bacterium | reverse complement strand
GAGGCGTGCACGCCCTCGATCACGTCCGGCCTGTTCAGCACGAGCGCCTCGTGGCACTTGCCCTGCAGCCCGCCGTAGTCCTCGGGGGTCAGGTCGAACTGCTCCAGGGTCGCGCCCATGCCGCCGTCGTAGACGACGACGCGGCTGTGGATCGCCTGTCGGAAATCGCGCATCACAAGGATGCTACTAGCGGTCCCGCCCGGCTCTGGCGTCGTTCCGGCTGCTTCGCTAGGCGCTGCAAAGTCGCGCGAACTCGGAGAATGTGCCCCGCCAGGGCGTCGATTGTGGAGCAGCTGGTTCTTCGGGGGCGAAGAGCTCCTCGCCTCGCTTAGATAGAAACCGTAGGCGCAGTGTCACTGTGTGGCGCTTGTGTGCTTGCGCCGGAAGGTCCTCTGGAGGCGCTTGCTCAACCACTCGGGGAGGATCGGACCCGATCCGATGCCGGGTACGGTGAGCTGCTCGAAGTGGCGGTCGCTTGGCGCTCTTGCGGTTTTAAAGGTGTCGGAGACCTCTGTGCGCGCTGACTCCTGGACGGGCGGC
Source organism: Solirubrobacteraceae bacterium (assembly GCA_035948945.1). Lineage (GTDB taxonomy): Bacteria > Actinomycetota > Thermoleophilia > Solirubrobacterales > Solirubrobacteraceae > Palsa-744. The sequence goes on along the minus strand of DASZIQ010000079.1, from coordinate 10,434 downwards.
TGGCCGTCGGTGGATGGCTCCATGACGCTCATTGTACTACCTGTCCCGCGAGCTCCACGAGGATCGCGAGCACTAGGAGCGTCTGTGCCCGGTTGAACAGCAGACCCTTGCGAGCGAGTGCCCGCCGGTTGGTCTGCATGTCTGCGGCAACGTCTTGCAGGAGCGAGCCCGCCCGACAGTCAAACGGCGGTCACAACCATTCACACGCCTGCACGGCCCGCCCGACGCCGACTGCCCGCTTGGGGCGCGCCTGTCGTCCAATAAGAACGACACGCCGGTCTCACTCTTTGGGACAGCCCTCAACCACTCGTCCAAGCGCCGTGAAACTCGGCGTGCGAGCGGCCATTCTGCACGGCGACCGCCGGGCCGCTTCAGCTTCCTCTCGCCAGGAGAGAACCTCCATGCCACAGCCCACCGCCTCCATCCCAGAGCCAGTCGCCGTGCACACTTCCCCCCAGGCTACCCGGCGGCGCGCAACTCCAAACCGCTCCAAGCGCGCCGGTCACACTGGCGTGGCTGTCGTGGGGCTCGGCTACGTCGGGTTGCCGACCGCGATCGCGCTGCGGGGCGCCGGCTGCCGGATCGTCGGGATCGATGTGGCGTATCCCACCGCGTGTGGTACCTGGACGCCCGCGCGATCCTCGCCCGCATCGCGATCGCCCGCCACTACGGGCTCGCTGCCGGTGTGTGGCGGCTGGGCGAGGAGGACCAGTCGCTGTGGACCGGATAGGAGGCAGATTGCCAGATCTCACGTTGCCTGGACGAATGTTCGGTCATCCGGCTCCTCCATTAAGACCGCCCGCCGGTGGCCGAAGATGTCCTCACACGCGCGGGGACGTATGGACGACGTCGCGCTCGTGGACCACCACCCGCCGCGCGTGAAGGAGGCCACGGTGCCCAGTTCGACTCAGACATCCACCCGTTCGCAGCCCCCGGCTCCCGAGGGGAGGGCCGCGAGTGCGACAACGTTCGAGATCGTGCAGCGCGAGCTCGACGAGCGCACCTGCGTGATCGAGGTCGAGGGCGAGCTCGACCTCTCGACGGCCCCACGCCTGAAGTGGACGCTGCTCGACGCGCTGCAGGCCGGGCACGGCCGGCTGGTCGTCGACCTCTCGCGCACCACGTTCATGGACTCGACCGCGCTGGGCGTGCTCGTCGCCGCAAAGCGCGGGCTCGCCGCCGGCGAGCGGCTGGCGATCGTGTGCCCCCGGAGCGACGTCCTGCAGATCTTCGAGTTCGCCGGGATGGATGGAGCTTTCGCAATCCTCCCCGCGCTCGACGAGGCGCTCGCAAGCGTGCGGGAAGATGGCGCGCCTCCCAGCTGACCGGCGCAGGCGGTACGGGGCGATCGCCGTCGGCTGCGCGCTCGCCCTGACGTACACCCCGATCGCCGGCGCCCACCCGGAAGCCGGCGGGCAGGGGGGCGGCGGGCAGGGGGGCTGGGGGGGTCATTCTCATCAGGGGGCCGAAGGCTCCGAACAGCGGGGTGGGGGCCACGAACAGCCACAGGGTGCGGGTGGTGGCGACCAATCAGAAATCGGCCAGCAGGGCGCCGGAGGTCGCGAACAGCAGGGCGGGGGCGGTGGCGGGCAGGGGGCCGGACACGAGAACCGATCGGGGAGCGGTCAGCAGGGCGCGCAGACCGGCGAACCCGAATCCGGTGGACGGGGTGGCGGGCAGCGAGGCACTCATCAGGCGCAGGGGCAGGGGGCGCAAACGCAGCAGGAAAGCGGGGGTCACGAAGGGCGGGGCGGCGGCCGCGATCAAGCCCGTGGCACGGGGGGTGGCAACCGATCGACCGGGGGCCAAGAAGGTCGTGGGAGCGGTGGACGGGGAGGTGGGGAAGGACGGACGCAGGGAGACGCGGGCAGCCACGAACAGCATGGCGGCGGGAGCGGTGGGCAGCGGGAAGCACACGCCACGACGCAGCAACGCGCCAAGAGCCATGAACGACGCGGGGCGGAAACCCCGTCCGCCGGCTCCGCGTCGCCAACGGCCGCCCCTGCATCGGCGTCTGCGCCGGCGCCCGGAGCGTATGGGGCTGCCGTCCAGGGGAGTGTCTCGCCGAGCGCGCCGACGAGCGCGGCGACGCCGACGGCCACGGCGCCCACGACCACCGCTGCGACATCGCCCCCGCAGGGCAAAGGCGGGGCGGGGACAGTCGCTCCCGCGCGCACCCACGGTGCGGGACGGGCCGATCGCGCGCGCCACCAGGCCGCGGGGCAAGGGGCCAGGCGGGGCGACCGGCGCCGCGCGGCAGGGCGCGGCGCCGGGTCTTCGCAGCTGGCGCTCGCCGCCGCCGCGGGCGCGGCCGGGACGAAGGCGCTGCGGGGAGGAGCGGCGCGGGGCGCGCACCCCGGGGCTGCACAACCGCATCCTTCGCCGCACGTGCGCAGCTCGCCGCTGGTCACCACGATCACCACGATCGCCGACGTGGTGCCCCTGCCGGTGCAATTCCTGCTCGGGCTGTTGCTGTCGCTTTCGCTCGCGCTCGGCACGCGCTCGTGGCTGGCGGCGGTGCGGGCGCGGCGACTGGAGCGCCAGCGCGGCGAACTGCTGGAGGACGTCGGTCTGCTGCAGGCCGCGCTGCTGCCGGAGACTCCGAAGCACCTCGGCGCGGTCGGCACCTCGGCGGCCTACCGGCCGGCCGATGGCCCTGGCGCGGGGGGCGACTTCTACGACGTGTTCGCGCTGGAGGACGGCAGGGTGGCGGTGATCCTCGGGGACATCTCCGGCCACGGCCGCCAGGCGCTGCCGCACACCGCGCTCGTGCGCTTCACGCTGCGGGCCTATATGGAGGCCGGTCTCTCGCCGCGGGTCGCGGTGCAGACGGCGGAGAGCGTGCTGGAGCGCCAACTCGGGGGATTGTTCGCCACGGTCGTGGTGGCCACCTACGACCCGGACGAGCGTACTCTGGTGTATGCCTGCGCCGGCCACCCGCCGCCGTTGGTGATCGGCTCGGGGTCGACGGGGTGGGCGGGGTCGACTACGGTGTGCGCCGCGCCGCCGATCGGCGCGGGCATGCGCACCGGGTTGCGCCAAACCACCGTGGGGGTGCCCGGCGGGGCGCAGGTGTGCTTCTTCACCGACGGCGTCACCGAGGCGCGCACCGGCGGCGAACTGTTCGGCGCCGAGCGGCTCACCCGTGCGCTCGCCGAGCTCGGGCCGGCGGCGAACGCATCCCAGCTGCTACAGCGCGTGGCCGAAGCGACCGATACACGTCCTGACGACATGGCCGCATGTGTGCTCAACATTGCAGGGGCCCCCGCCGCGCCGGCGGTGCTCCTGGAGGAGCTGGAGCTGGACCGCGAGACGCCCTCGAGCCGCCGCGCCGAGCAGCTGCTGCTCGCCTGCGGGGTCTCGCGGGGCGAGATCCCCGAACTGATCGGCAATGCGCGGCACGCCGCGGGCCAGGCGGGCACCGCGATCGTCGAGCTGCATGTGGCCGCCGCCGGCGGGCCGCCGTGCGTCAAGCTGCGACGCGACAACGTCGCCCATTTACCGACTGCGCTCGCGCGCGGGCAGGCGGCGGTGGGAGCCACGGTGGGGGCGACGCCATGACCACCACCGCGACGCTCGCCCCCGACGCGGCGATGGCGCTCGGGATCGCCGCCACGGCGATGCCGTTCGCGCGCACCCCCGAGGGCGAGGCCGAGCGCTGGCTGCGGGTGCTGCGCTTGCACGGCGAGTCGGGGATCGCGCTGCAGGCGCTCGGTGTCAGCGAGGGGGCTTTCGAAACGGAGGATGGCGAGAGCCACGAGCGCGAACCGGCGGCCCCGGCCTCCGCGGCCGACGGCCCCGAGCGCGACCCCGTCGCGCTGGTGAGCGAGCAGGCGGTCGAGATCGCCGCGCAGCGGGGCGCCGCGGGCGTGAGCACCAAGGACCTGCTCCTCGCCGTGATGCGCATCTACGGCGAGGAGTTCGATCGCGTGCTGCGCGCGCACGGCACCGACCGCGCGGAGGTGCTCGCGCGGCTGGCTACTACTTGATAAACAGCATCTCCGCGTACTTCGGCAGCGGCCAGAGGTCGTCCGGCACGAGGCCCTCCAGGCGGTCGGCGACTTCGCGCACGTCGTCCATCGCGGGGACCACCGTGTCGCGCATGTAGGCCGCCCACTTGGGCGCCGCGTCGTCGGGCTGGTTGTCGGCGAGGTTGGCGTCCTCCAGCTTCAGCAGGTTGAAGTGCAGCTCCTTGACGAGCGGCTCGACCTCGCCGATCAGCTCCTCCAGGCCGGTGGCCCGCAGCTCGTTGAGGTAGCGCACCGCCGCCGGCAGCAGCATCGTGCGGGCGATCGCCGCCGCCGTCTCGGCCTCGATGTTGAGCTTCACCGCGTACTGCTCGGTGAACACCTCGTAGCGGGACTCCAGCTCGCGCTTGGAGAGCACTTTGTACTTCTTGAACAGCGCGACGGTGCCTTTGTCCACCAGCCACGGCAGCGCGTCGGGCGTCGAGCGCAGGTTGTACAGGCCGCGCTTCTCGGCCTCGCGGTGCCACGACTCGGCGTAGTTGTCGCCGCCGAACACGATTGCCTTGTTGGCGGCGTAGGAGTCCTTGACGACTTTCGTCAGCGCCTTCTCGAGGTTGGCGGACGAGCCTTTCATCGCCGCCGCCAGCTTGTCGGCGAGGTCGTCGATCGCCTCCGCCACGATCGTGTTGAGCACCGTGTTGGGCAGCGCCAGCGACTGCGAGGACCCCAGCGCGCGGAACTCGAACTTGTTGCCGGTGAACGCGAACGGCGAGGTGCGGTTGCGGTCGCCGCCATGCAGCGGCAGCGGCGGCAGCACGGGCGTGCCGAGGCCGAGGAACGAGCCGGGCTTGGAGGTCTGCGCCTTGCCGGCCTCGATCGCCCCGAACACGCGCTCGAGCTCCGAGCCGAGGAAGATCGAGATGATTGCCGGCGGCGCCTCGTTGGCGCCGAGGCGGTGGTCCTGGCCGGGGGAGGCGATCGACGCGCGCAGCAGCGCCTGGTGGGCGTTGACGGCCTGGATCACGGCCGCGCAGAAGAACAGGAACTGCAGGTTCTCGTGCGGCGTGTCGCCGGGCTCGAGCAGGTTGGCCCCCGTGTCGGTGCCCATCGACCAGTTGTTGTGCTTGCCCGACCCGTTGACGCCCGCGAACGGCTTCTCGTGCAGCAGGCACACGAGGCCGTAGCGGCGGGCGACGTTCTGCATCACCTGCATCGTCAGCTGTTGGTGGTCGGAGCCGACGTTGGAGTTCTCGAAGATCGGCGCCAGCTCGTACTGGTTGGGGGCGACCTCGTTGTGGCGGGTCTTGACGGGCACGCCCAGCTTCGCCAGCTCGCGCTCGGTCTCCAGCATGTACGCGAGGATCCGCTCGGGGATCGAGCCGAAGTAGTGGTCGTCGAGCTCGTGGCCCTTCGGCGGCTTGGCGCCGAACAGCGTGCGCCCCGTGGTGAGCAGGTCGGGGCGCTCGAAGTAGTACTGCTCGTCGATCAGGAAGTACTCCTGCTCGGGGCCCACGGTGGTGAACACCCGCCGCGCGTCCTCTACGCCGAGCAGCTTGAGCGCGCGGATCGCGGCGCCGGAGAGCGCGTCCATCGAGCGCAGCAGCGGGATCTTGTGGTCGAGCGCCTCGCCCGTCCACGAGGTGAACGCGGTGGGGATGCACAGCAGCGCGCCGTTGGGGTTCTCCAGCAGGAACGCGGGCGAGGTCGGATCCCACGCTGTATAGCCGCGCGCCTCGAACGTGGCGCGGATGCCGCCGGTGGGGAACGAGGAGGCGTCGGGCTCGCCCTGGATCAGCTCCTTGCCGGAGAACTCGGCGATCGCGGTGCCGTCGCCGACGGGGGCGTAGAAGGAGTCGTGCTTCTCGGCGGTGGAGCCCGTCAGCGGCTGAAACCAGTGCGTGTAGTGGGTGGCGCCCCGCTCCAGCGCCCACTCCTTCATCGCCTGCGCGACGGCGTCCGCCAGCGAGGTGTCGAGCGCCTCGCCGCGCTCGAGCGTCCGCTTCAGCGCCTTGTACACGTCCTTGGGCAGGCGCTGGCGCTGGACGACGGGGGAGAACACGTTGGCGGCGAACACCTGGTTGCCGGGGACGGTGAGGTCGAGCGAGCCGAGGGCCGAGCCGTTGGCGCTCCACTGTGCGGCTGTGACGTTCTGCTGGCGTGTGCGGGGCATGGGGGGGTTCTGTTCCTCCTCGTCGCGGTCTAAGGGTGCGCCCGGCCGGTGCGGGCGCACCGCCGGCCCTGCGCAGGCCCATCCCGCCGGAGGGCCGACCATGAATCGTAAACCCCCGCGCGGGGCCGGGCATCGCTCGACTGGCGAAATCCCGCGTGCGATCTTTCGACAGCGGGCCAAATGGTGGCCTCCCCGGGCGTCCTTCGAGCGCCGCAGCGCGCGCGGAAAGAGGATCGAGTTCGGGGGATCGTCCGCGCGGGCCGGTGCGGCCAACGTGCGCGTGGGCGCTGGGCCTCCCTGCCCAGCGGCGGCGGTGGACTCGTCGGCCGTGGATGGGACCTCAAGGGGAAGGCACTGCGCGGAGCCGCTGAACAAACGTCTCTTTTTTGGGCCCCATATCAAACAAGACTGAGTCTCGTTTTGATCGGGTAGGGCGTCAAAAAGAGAGCACAACTGCGCGGTGCTCCTGGATCAATCGTTCTTTTTTTCGGCCCTATATCAAACGAGACTGAGTCTCGTTCTAGCGATCGGCTGTGCCTCGGGCCTACCCTTCCGAGGGCACGTACGGACCGGCGACCACCTTGCCGGTCGCGGGGTCCACGTGGGTCTGCGGCGGGCGCCCGGCGATGTGCACCGTGAAGCTCCCCGCGGGCGGGGAACCGTCGGCGAGCTCCGCCTGCGCCCGGCCGTTGAGACCGGCGTACACCCGGTAGGAGACCTTGTGCACCCCCGGCTTGACGGGGGAGACTTGCCACACGAAGCTCTGCGTCGCCCCCGGCGCCAGCGGGCCCAGCGCCCACACGTCGTAGTTGGCGGTCGTGCCGCTGCCCGGCGGATCTACCTGCACCGTTTCGACCGGCGGCTTGGCGATCTGGCCGGGGCCCTGGTCGACGACCCAGATCGGGCGCCGGCGGCTGGCCAGGTTGGGGTAGTCGCTGAGGTAGTCGAACGAGGTGACCGCCACCGTCACGTCCGGCAGCGTGCGCGCGCTCGTGTTGTGCACGACGAGCACCATCTGCTCCGGCCGCGCCACCGCCTGCGCGGTGGGGAAGGAGGCGTGCGTGACCTGCACCGTGTAGCGAGCCTGCGGTTCGCTGGCGTCCTGACGGCGCGATTCCCCGCAGCCGGCCGCGAGCACGCCCGCCAGCGCTCCGCAGACGCCGAGCAGAACCGCGTTGACCATGCGACTCCCCCTCACAGCGCGGTCACGATACCAGCGATCGAAGTCCTCGCGCGACCGCGCGCTCCGTGACCCCGCACGCTCCCGCGATCCGCGCGCTCCGTGACCCCGCACGCTCCCGCGATCCGCGCGCTGCAGCGCCCCCCGCGCCGCTGCAGATGAGGGGGGCGGTGGGCCGACACGTGAAGGGAGTTGCGGCCAAGGGGTGGCGCGACGCCAGCGCATCGCGTAGAGTTCCAGTACCGGCGTACACTGCCGGTGTACTGTCCACCCGAGGAGGGGTAGGTAGCGCAGTGGTTCGCAGCGCAGCAGAGCGGGCGTTCCTCCCAACGAGGAACTTCATCGAGGAAGTCGGCGACATGATGATCCTGACCGGCAGGACCATCAGGTCGGCGCTGCGACCTCCCTACCCATATGGCGGCGAGTTCGTCTCGCAGTTCCTGTTCGCGCTGCGCCTGTGCTGGTTCCCGCTGCTGGTGTCCACGGTGTGCATCGACTACGCCGCGCCCGGCCTGCAGGCGGCCAACTTCCTCACGCTGTTCGGCGCGCTGGACCGCCTGGGCGGGTTCTTCGTGCTCGGCGCGGTGCGCGAGATCGGCCCCGACGTGACCGCGATCGTGCTCGCGGGGGTCGCCGGCACGGCGATCACCGCCGACCTCGGCGCGCGCAAGATCCGCGAGGAGCTCGACGCGCTGCAGGTGCTGGGCGTCGACCCGATCAAGAACCTCGTCGTGCCCCGCTTCCTCGCGCTGATGCTCGTCACAGGGCTGTTCAACATCTACGCGATCCTGTTCGGGATCTTCGGGGGGCTGCTCGCCGAGCTCGTCAACGGCTATCCGCTCGGGCCCTTCTGGAACACGTTCTTCGCAAACGCCGACACCACCGACATGTGGGGCTCGGCGTTGAAGGCGACGCTGTACGGGGCGATCATCGCGATCGTGTGCTGCTACAAGGGCATGACCGCCTCGGGCGGCGCCGAGGGCGTCGGCCGCGCCGTCAACCAGGCGGTGGTCGTCACCTTCCTCGCGGTGTTCGCGTTCGACTACGTCTTCGAGCAGACGCTGCTCGCCACGCACCCGCAGATCCTCGTGATCAAATGACGCCTTCCGTCGCCACACGCCAACGGGAGGGCACGCGCTCGGTGTGGGAGGGGCGGGCGTCAACCCGGGGGAGGCGCGCGCGATGAACGAATGGCTAGCCCTCCCCCGTGAATGGATCGCCTCGTCGGGCGAAATCGCCGGCTTCGGCGGCAAAATCATCGGCGACGTCTACAGCCTGCGCGTGTTCCGCTTCTTCGGCGAGACGCTGCGCCAAGCGGGCATCCTGATCATCTCCTCGACGCTGATCATCTGGGCGCTGATGTTCATCCTCGGGCTGCAGTGCGGGATCCAGGGCGCGTACTTCACCGAGGCCTCGGGCGCGCCCGCCTACTCGGGCGTGTTCACCGCGTGGTGCGATCTGCGCGAGATCATCCCCTACGCCTTCGGCTACATGATGTCGGCGAAGGTGGGCACCGGGATCGTGGCGGAGCTCGGCGCAATGCGCATCTCCGACGAGATCGACGCGCTGGAGGTGATGGGGATCGACTCCCTCACCTTCCTCTGCGCCACGCGCCTGCTCGCCGCGTGGCTGGTGCTGCCGTTCATGTACCTCGCGGGGATCGGCGGGGCCTTCCTCGCCTCCTACATCGCCGTGGTCGATCAGGTGGGGGTGGTGTCCTCCGGCGGCTACTTCTTGATCTTCTGGCAGTTCCAGAACCCCCCCGACTTCCTCTACAGCCTGATCAAGGCGATGGTGATGGCCACCGCGATCGTGCTGGTCGGCTGCTACTACGGTTACAACGCCTCCGGAGGCCCCGTGGGGGTTGGTACGGCCACGGCCAAGTCAATGGTCATGAATATCGTACTTGTACACGTGATCGGAATGTTGGGGACCCAGATCTTCTGGGGAGCCAACCCCCGCGCCCCGATCGGGGGCTGAGCATGTCGATGCCCGCCCACCTATCCGACCGGTGCGGTCGCCGCGTCGTCGCCGCCGCGCAGTCACCCGACCACGCGCCCCGCCGCTCCGCCGTGCACACGAGGATCGGGCGCCCACGGATCGGGGGCTGAGTATGGCGATCGAGCACGACACCGTGGACGAGGCGGAGGCGGAGGACTTCCGGTACCACGCCGGCTCCAGCCGTCCCAGCGAGGCCCCCGACGCGATCGAGTTCATCGACGTGCACAAGGCGTTCGGCTCCAACCGCGTGCTGCGCGGGCTCAACCTCGGCATCCCCGAAGGCCAGGTGTCGATGATCCTCGGCCCCTCCGGCACCGGCAAGTCGGTGTGCATCAAGCACATCGTCGGGCTGCTGTACCCCGACCAGGGCGACGTGATCGTCGCCGGACAGTCGATCCCCTCGCTCGCCGACGACGACCTCTTCGAGCTGCGCAAGAAGTTCGGGGTGCTGTTCCAGGACGGGGCGCTGTTTGGCTCGCTCAACCTCTATGACAACGTCGCCTTCCCCCTGCGCCAGCACACCGAGAAGGGCGAGGAGGAGATCGCGGAGATCGTCAACCGCCGTCTGCGCGAGGTCGGCCTCGGCGAAGCGAACGAGAAGATGCCCAACGAGCTCTCGGGGGGGATGCGCAAGCGCGCCGGGTTCGCGCGCGCGCTCGTGCTCGACCCCGAGATCGTGCTGTTCGACGAGCCCGACTCCGGCCTGGACCCGGTGCGCACCGCGCTGTTGTGCGAGCTGATCAAGGAAGTGCACGCCGAGAACGGCGGCACCTACGTGGTGATCACCCACGACATCCTCTCCGCGCGTCGCGTGGCCGAGCACATCTCGATCCTGTGGCGCGGGCGGATCGTGGAATCGGGACCCGCCGACGAGTTGTTCGCCTCCGAAAACCCGTTCGTGCGCCAGTTCCTCTCCGGCGAATCGGCGGGCCCGCTGGGGATGGAGTGACTCTCGGCGGAGCGGCTCGTTAATAGGTAGTGGGTCAGTTTGAGGATCGGCCCCACGGGGCCGGATTTGGGGTTTACGCTGCGCGGCATCCATAGCCAACCAGCGGCCCCGGCGCGGGCTGGAACCCAACGCCGGAGCCTGAGCACAGGAGAAGAGACCTCCCATG
>DASZIQ010000078.1:0-16631 GCA_035948945.1 Solirubrobacteraceae bacterium | reverse complement strand
GCCCCGGTCACCGAGGCGCCGAACATGCCGTTGGAGGGTGGCTCCGGCACCTGGCAGTCAGCTATGTGGATTGCGGCGAACGTGCCGGGGTGGACGGAATACGAAGCCCGGGAAAGCGTGTATCAGTCGCGTTATCTCTCGAACAGCGGCCGGTTGTTCTTCGACAGCCGTGACGGGCTGGTGCCGAAGGATGTCGATGGGACTGGGGATGTGTATGAGTATGAGCCCGAAGGTGTCGGTGATTGCGGTCGTGGCGCGGGCGATGGTGCGGTGGTCTTCAAGCCGGGTGGTGCTTTTAGCGGGGAAGCTGGGAGTGGGGTCGAAGGCGCCGGGTGTGTCGGGTTGATCTCGTCTGGTGATGGGAGCGAAGAAGCGGCGTTTTTGGATGCCAGTGAAACTGGGGGGGATGTGTTCTTTCTCTCGACTTCGCAGCTCTCGCCGTTGGATGTCGAAGGTGGACGGACGTTGTATGACGCGCAGGAATGCACGGCGAGTGTGCCGTGCGCGCCGCCGCCGCCGGCCTCCTCGCCGCCGTGTGTGACGGAAGCGTCGTGTAAATCGGCGCCGTCGCCGCAGCCGGAGATCTTTGGGTCGCCCGCGAGCACAACGTTCAGCGGCCCAGGCAACCTCGTCTCCTCATCGACGCCGGTGAGCGAAACGAAGAAGGTCAAGAGCGCGGCGCAGGTTCGTCGCGAACGGTTGGCGCGGGCGCTGCGGGTCTGCGCGCGGGAGCGCGCCCGCCGTCGGCGTGCTGTGTGTGAGCGCCAGGCGCGGGGACGGTACGGTGCGCTGCGGGCGCGTACGGGGTCTGGTAACGGAAGGAGGGCCGGTTAGATGCGGCGCGTGAGGATGGTGTTGGTGGTGTGGTTGGCGGGTGTCGCACTGGCTGGCGGTGGTGTGGTGTCCTCGGCGTCGGCGGAAGCGTTGATGCCGTGGTTTCATCTGGCGTCGGTCGATCGTCCGGGGAACCTCGGCCCGTCGGTGGCGGCCGCGAGTGAGGTTCAGGAAGTGACGACGGGCCCGGGGGCGTTGTTCGAACTGAACGTCGAAGGTAAAGACATCGGCTATTTTGAAACGGTGCCGTATCCCTTCAAAGGGCTCGTTCCGCGCGCGAGCGCTGAAAATGTGCAGGCGGCGCTCGAAAAAAAGGTGTATGGGCCGGGGAATGTGCAGGTCACTGGCCCGGAAAACGCGCTGGTGGTGCGCAGCGTCGGCGAAGACGCCTATGAGACCGTGCAGGAACTGAAAGTCGGGGAAATCGAAACCGGGTCCGCGAGCGCGCGGATCGTGACCAACGCCGTATTTAAGGGCTCCGAGTTGGCCGTGACCGCGACGGACGTGGGCGACGCGACCGCGGAAGCGGGGAGCGACCCGTTGCGGATCGTGGACCGGCTACCGAAGGGGTTGCGGGCGTTGTTCGCGCATGGCAACACGCGGGTCGATAACAACGAATTTGGTGCGGTGCGGTGTTCGGAGCAGGAAGGGGGGCAGCTCGTGGAATGCGTGCTTGGTGGGAGCTACTTGTATGAACCGCATCCGCAGAGCGAACCGGGGGTGAAGGTGGAAATCCCCAAGAAAGTACCGATGTTCTACCGGGTGGAAGTCGTGGTTGGTGTTGAAGTGGAAGGCGCGGTCTCGGGGGAGCTCAACGAAGTGAGCCTCTCGGGGGCGGGCGCGCCACCCGCGAGGAGCACCCATCCGATCGTCGTGAGTGGCTCCCCGACCCCGTTCGGCGTGGAAGAATTCGAACAGAAGGCCGAAGAAGTCGGTGGGGCGCCCGACCAGCAGGCGGGGTCCCACCCGTTTCAGTACACGACGACGTTGAACCTGAACGAGGCGATCGGCCCCGACTCGATCTCGGCTAGTGGGGAAGCGGCGAAACCCGCCGGGTTGGTGAAGGATCTGACGTTCAAGCTGCCGGCGGGGCTGATCGGCAATCCGACGGCGATCCCACGGTGTCCGCTGGACGCGTTCGCGAAATGCGCGGCGGACACGGTCATCGGGTACGCGTCGGTCACCGTCTACGAGGGGCAGATCGGCGGCCAGTCCGGGCTTACCACGTTGCCGGTGCCGGTGTACAACCTGGAACCGGCGGTCGGCGAAGCAGCACGGTTCGGGTTCAAGCCGGGCGTACCCGTGTACCTGAGCGCCACCGTGAGCAACAGCGAAGACTACAGGGTGACGGTGCACGTGGTCAACATTCCGCAGGCGATCGGGTTCCTGAACACGACGCTCACGCTATGGGGTGTCCCCGGGGATACCCGGCACGACAATACGCGCAGCTCGGAATGCATCAAGGCGGCCGCGGGGCTGACAACGGAAAGCCCATGTCCGCCGACGGGGATCACCAGCCCCCCGCCGTTCCTGATCCTGCCGACATCGTGCACCAGCGAACTACAAAGCGTCGTGGAAGGCGACAGCTGGCAGCAAGAGGGCACCTTCAAAGAGCTCGCGACATCGCTGATGCCCGGTCTCGGCGGGTGCTCCAGTCTGCCGTTCAGCGGCGAAATCCAGGTCTCCCCGGACGTGCAGGCAGCGAGCACCCCGAGCGGGCTGAGCGTCGATGTCAAGGTCCCCCAGCAAGACGCGCTGAACGCGACCGGGCTGGCACCCTCCGCGGTGCGTGACATCAAGGTCGTGCTCCCCGAAGGGATCGCGCTGAACGCGTCCGCCGCGGACGGCTTGCAGGCGTGCAGCGAAGAACAGGTCGGGTTGGATAACGCCTTGGAAGTGGCGTGTCCGAATGCGTCGAAGATCGCGACGGTCACGGTTCATACGCCGCTGTTGCCGAACCCGCTGAAGGGCTTCGCGTACCTCGCGCAGCCGCAGAACTTCCCCGGGTCCCCGCAGGAGAACCCGTTCCAGTCGCTGGTCGCGATCTACGTCGTCGCCAGAGACCCGGTGTCCGGTGTGATCGTCAAGCTCGCGGGTCAGATCACGCTGAGCGCGTCGGGGCAGATCACGACGACATTCACGAACAACCCCCAGCTCGCGTTCGAATCGGCAGAACTCTCGTTCTTCGGTGGGGAGCGCGCACCGCTCTCCACCCCCGCGCTCTGCCGGCTCCCCGGCAGCGAAGGGTACGTGACGAATGCGACGTTCACGCCGTGGTCGGGGACACCCGCCGCGCCGGAAATCACCCAGGCGAGCTCCGAATTCGACATCACCGGCGGCGCGAACGGCACCCCCTGCCCCGGCGCGAGCCTCCCGTTCACGCCGACGCTGGAGAGTGGTGTGACGAACGTCAACGCGGGCTCCTTCAGCGAACTGACGACGACGCTGAGCCGCGAAGACGGCCAGCAGAGCCTCTCCGGCGTCCAGCTGAACTTCCCACCCGGGGTCTCAGGGCTCCTGGACGGCGTGAAGCTCTGCGGCGAACCGCAAGCCAACGAAGGAACGTGCCCCGCGGAAAGCGAGATCGGGGAAACGATCGTCTCGGTCGGCTTGGGCGGGGACCCGTTCACGGTCACCGGCGGCAAGGTCTACATCACCGGCCCCTACGACGGCGCGCCGTTCGGGCTCTCGATCGTCAACCCGGCGAAGGCCGGCCCGTTCGTGCTGCAGCAGGGCCGCCCGATCGTCGTGCGGGCCCGGATCGAGGTGAACCCCCGCACGGCCGCGCTGACAGCCGTCACGGACCCGTTGGGGTCGCCGCATGCGATCCCGACGATCGTCGAAGGGATCCCGCTGCAGATCAAGCACGTCTACGTGACCGTCAACCGGCCCAAGTTCGTGTTCAACCCGACCAACTGCGACCCGCTGAAGCTCACCGGCAGCATCGAAAGCACCCAGGGAGCCCTGGCTCCGCAGTCGTTGCCGTTCCAGGTCACCAACTGCGCCGCGCTCTCCTTCAAACCGCAGTTCCAGGTCCAGACCGGCGCGAAACCATCACGCACCACCGGCGCGAGCCTGCACGTCACGCTCGACCTGCCTTACAACCCGGGGTCGGGATCGAACGTCGCCCGGGTCAAGGTGTCTCTACCCAAACAGCTGCCCTCGCCGTTGAAAACGCTGCAGAAGGCGTGCACCGAAAAGACCTTCGAAGAAGACCCGGCGCACTGTCCCGAGGCCTCCCGCGTCGGCGAAGCGAAGGTCAGCACCCCGGTCCTCGAAGGCGCACTGACCGGCCCGGCGTACTTCGTCAGCTACGGCGGCGCGAAATACCCGGAACTGGTGGTCGTCCTCACGGGCGAGGACGGCGTGACCGTCCAGGTGCATGGGGAAACGTTCATCAGTAAAGCGGGGATCACGACCGCGACGTTCGCGACCGTGCCCGATGTGCCGTTCACGAGCTTCGAAATGACGCTCCCGCAGCGCGAATACCCGGCGCTGACCGCGAACGGCAACCTTTGCCAGGCACAGGCCGCGGGCAAGCTGCTGATGCCGACCGAACTGGTCGGGCAGAACGGTAGCAAGCTCGAGCAGAGCACCAAGATCGCGGTCACAGGGTGCCCGAAGAAGAGCAGCCACGCCAGGCACAAGCCTAAGCACACAAACAAGCACGCGAAGAAAGCCAAACGAAAGGCCTGAGCGCAGACCAGCGCCGTCACCCGGGGACGACCGAGGCGCACGGCGGGGAGCACGGCGTCATACGATTGAGGCGTGAACCTCTCCCCGTCGGAGATCCGCGTGCTGGGCTGCCTCATGGAAAAGCAGCGCACGACCCCGGACGTCTACCCGCTGAGCCTCAACTCGCTGCGGCTGGCGTGCAACCAGTCCACCAACCGCGATCCGGTGGTGCAGTACGACGAGGAGGTGCTACGCGACGCCCTGCATCGCCTGCAGCGCCGCGGCTACACGCGCCTGGCCAGTGGTGCGGGCAGCCGCGCGCCGAAGTACCGGCACCTGCTGGCGGAGGCGCTGCCGATGGGCGAGGACGAGCAGGCCGTGGTGTGCGTGCTGATGCTGCGCGGCCCGCAGACTCCCGGCGAGCTCAAGCAGCGCGCCGAGCGGATGCACGCCTTCGCCGACCTCGGCGGGGTGCACGAGACGCTGGAGCGGCTGATCGGCCGCGGCCTCGTAGCAGTTCTGGAGCGCCGGCCCGGCCAGAAGGAGGAGCGCTACGTCCAGCTGCTGGGGGAGGAGACCGGGGCACCCGACGCGGCCCCATCGCCCTTGTCCACGCCCATGCCCACGCTTGCCCCACGTGCGGTGGACGGCCTGGAGGAGCGGGTGGCGCGTCTGGAGCGCGAAGTCGCCCAGCTGCGCGCCGCGCTGGGAGATGGGCCCGGGGACGAGCAGTCCTCATCCGTGGGGCCCGAAGCTCCGGGAGACGATGCGCAAGAGGAAGAGGACGAGGAGGAAGAGGGGGCAGGGGAGACGCGCGAATGGACGTGATCCACGCCACCGCTATCCTCGCCGCGACGACCAGCTCGACCGGGGACACCGCCACCGGCGTGGGCATCCCCCTGGCGCTCGCGGCGGGGTTGGTGTCGTTCCTCTCGCCCTGCGTGCTGCCGCTCGTGCCCGGCTATCTCTCGACCGTGATCGGGGTCGCGCCGGCGGACATCCAGCACGCGGGGGCGCGGCGGGTGCTCGGCCCGAGCCTGCTGTTCATCGCGAGCTTCTCGCTGATCTTCATTCTGCTCGGCCTGACGGCCACGCAGATCGGCTCCGTGCTCACCGATCACATCGTCGCGCTGCGCACCGTGGGGGGCGTGCTGATCGTCGCGATGGGGGTGATCTTCCTCGCCACGCCGTTCGTGGACGCGCTCAACTTCCAGTGGCACTCGGAGTCCCTGCAGCGTCTGGCCGGCCGCGGCGGGCCGCTGGTCGCGGGGGCGGCGTTCGCGATCGCGTGGACGCCCTGCACGAGCATCACGCTCGGAGCGATCCTCACGCAGGCGGCGGTGTCGAGCTCCGCCGCCCACGGGGCGCTGCTGCTCGCCTTCTACTCTCTCGGCCTGGCGATCCCGTTCCTGGCGATCGCGCTCGCGTTCGAGCGCGCCACGGGCGCGCTGGCCGTCGTCAAGCGCCACTTCTCCGTGATCGTCGGCATCGGCGGGCTGGTGATGATCGCGCTGGGCCTGTTGATCGTCACGGGCGAGTTCACGGTGCTCAACGCGCAGGCCAATAGTTGGCTTCAGGGCACAGGGCTAGACGTCTCAAGCGTCTGATCCCTGCGCGCGCGGTAGCGCTGTTCCCACGCCTCCTGGTTGCGTTTGGCGTCGCGGACGAACGGGGAGTAGCCGATCGCTTTGACGATCCCCTCGTTGATCGCCGACTCGGGGAAAGGTAAGGGCCGCATCACGTCCACGAACAGCACGACGCGCGTCTCGTCGGTGTCGTTCCACACCTCGTGGTTGAAGGTGTCGTCGAAGATCATGCTCCTGCCCGCCTCCCAGTGGCGGATGTCCTCGCCGACTCTGATCCGGCAGTGGGCGGCGTCCTGGGGCACGATCAGCCCGAGGTGGTAGCGCAGCACGCCCTTGTAGGGGCCGCGGTGGTCGAGGATGTGCTTGCGCGGGGAGAGGATCGAGATCATCGCCGTCTTCATCCCGGGTATCTCGCGCATCAGCGCCGCGGTGCGGGGGCACATCTCCACCCCGAGCTTCGCCTCGAAGCCGTACCCGTACAGGAAGAACGTCTTCCAGCGGTCGTCGTCGGTGATCTCGATCTGGTCCTTGGAGATGTCCTGGAAGTTGGCCAGCGCGGCGCGGTCCCCGAGCAGCGCGGCGGCCTCGTCGCGGATCGCCTCCCAGTTGCGCTCGATGTGCTCCACCCAGGGGAAGCGCTCGAGCGGGAAGAACGTCGCGTCGCCCACCAGCGAGCGCCGCCCGATGAAGCGCTCGATGGGGGCGAGGATCCGTTCACCTGCGGCGATCGTCCATTGGACGATACGGTCCCACATACGGTTTACATGTTACGCCCCCTGACGGTCGAGGGCCAAGCGGATCAAGGACGCAGGGAGCGAAGTGTGCTCTGCACACGAGCGACCGAGGACGCCGAGCCCGCGCCGGCCATCGACCGTCAGGCTGCCTCGCGGAGGGCGGCTAGCTCCGGCGACTCCGCGAGCTTCTTCAGCGCGCGCTGCTCCAGCTGCGAGGCCCGCTCCGCGGAGAAGCCGAGGCGCTTGCCGATCGCGGTGAGCGTCTGCGGCGCCTCGTGCCCGGTGCCGAAGCGCAGCGTCAGCACGGTGCGCTCGGTTTCGGGCAGCTGCGAGATCGCGAGCTGCACGAGGCGCTCGCGCTCGTTCTCGTAGGCGGTCTCCTCGGGCGGCTCCTGGTCGGAGGGCAGCAGGTCGCCGAGCGCGGTGTCGCCGTCCTCGCCCACCTGCTGGTCGAGGCTGACGAGCGCCGCGCGCTGGTGGCGCACTTCCTCGACCTGCTCCAGCTCGAGGCCGGTCTCCAGCGCGATCTCCTCGGAGGTCGGCTCGCGCCCGAGGCGCACCGAGAGCTCGCGCTCGACGCGGCCCACCTTGCGGGTGCGCTGCGCGACGTGCACCGGCAGGCGGATCGTGCGCCCGGAGTTCTCGAGGCCCCGCTGGATCGCCTGGCGGATCCACAGCGTGGCGTAGGTGGAGAAGCGGAAGCCCTTGCGCCAGTCGAACTTCTCGCTGGCGCGGATCAGGCCGAGCATCCCCTCCTGCACGAGGTCGGCGAGCGGCAGGCCCTGGTTCTGGTAGCGGCGCGCGTTGGAGGCGACCAGGCGCAGGTTGGAGTTGATCATCAGTTCCTTCGCGCGCAGGTCCCCGCGCTCGATCCGCTGCGCCAGTTCGATCTCCTGGTCGGGCGTGAGCAGGGGGTAGCGCCGCGAGTGCGCGAGCAGCTGGTCGACGGACTCGGGGATGAAGCTTTCGGGTTCGGGGGCCGCCACCGGACGCCGGCGACGGACGCTCGCGGTGGGCTCGGAACGGCTCTCCGCGAAGGGCGAATCGAGGGCAGCCGGCGCCTGCACGGCGTTGCCGGGGGCGTCAGCGGCCTCCAAAGTGTCTAGTGTGGTGATCTGGCGGCTATCGTCTGTCATGAGTCTGGGTCCTTCGATTGAAATGGAGGGCCTGGCTGTCGCCGGGCTTATCTCCGATGCCTGGAGTCGGAATTATAGGGCACAATAGTTGCGTTGTCAATTATTCTTGGCGTAGCGGCATGACGCGCGCGTTCGTCCACCCTGTACACGGGGCACGCCCCTGTTGGAGCCCATCGGCGGCCCATAAGTTGCTCTCCCCGAGAACTTGATCGACTCACTCGGGCAAATCGTTATTCCGTAGTTATCTGGTCCCGATGCGCTTCTTATTCGCGCGCCGGGCCAAGAAACCTGCGCCGCTATGTTCGGCTCATCGGACGTGCGGGCCGTTCGCGCAAGTCACGGGCGCTCCCACTGGCCGAGCGTACGCCTCGACGGCCCACGCTCGGAGCCCCTATCGACCGCCCACCGGCGCCTGGTCGGCGCTCTGTGCGGCCTGTTCGGCCCCGGTGGTCGTCGTGAGGATCGCGGCGCCGCCGCGAGTCAGCGTGCGGCGCACGAGGCCGGGCAGCAGCAGACGGGCGGCGGCGGCCAGGAAGTAGGGGCGCGGCACATAGCGCTCTGCCCGGCGCCCCAGGCCCACCTCGACGATCGCCTCAGCCACGCGAGCGGGCGTGGAGACCATCCACGCCGTCCGCGGACTCGCGAGCAGCTCGCGGGCGGGGAAGCCCTCGGTGGCGACGAACCCGGGGAACACCGTGCCGACGTGGACGCCGTGGGCGTGCTCCTCGGCGTACAGCGCGTCGCTCCACCCGGTGAGCGCGAACTTGCTCGCCGAGTAGGCGCCGGTGCCCGGGCGCGTGACCCGCGCGGCGGTGCTGGAGACGTTCACGATCGCGCTCGGGGCGCACTCCCGCAGCAGCGGCAGCAGCGCCTCGGTGAGGCGCACCGGCGCATCGAAGTTGAGCGTCATCGTGCGCCGCACGTTGGCGTACCCGCCCTCGGCGAAGGGCGCGCGCCAGGCCGCCCCGGCGTTGTTGACCAGCAGCGTCAGGCGCCCGCCGTACTCCTCGCGCACATGCGCCTCCACGCGCGCGGGGGCATCCTCGTCGGTGAGATCGAGCGCCAGGAAGCTACAGGCGGCGGGCAACGTCTCAGCGAGGCTGCGCAGCAGCTCCTCGCGGCGAGCGATGAGCACCAGCTGCGCGTCCGGCTCCCGCGCCAGCCGCCGCGCGGTCGCCTCGCCAATCCCGCTGGAGGCGCCGGTGATGACCGCGACGAGTGGTGCGCTCACGGGCGCGACCTTACACCAAGGGCAAGGTTTGGACCCTGAGAGCGCAGCGCTCCAGTGGGTGCAGACGGCACAGGGTGCCGTGCTAACGGCCCACCAGCCCTAACGCGAGGCAGGCCTGCCTGTGCGCCGCAAAAGCCTGTTGAGCCATGCGGGCATGGGTGGAACCGACACCAGGTCGGGCAGGATCAGCGATCTGAAGTGAGGAACGTACTCCTTACCCTCGTCGCGGACTGGTGGTGAGCGGCGCGGGTCAACCGCGCGCTTGTAGCTGGCGGACTGTTGCTTCATGCTGCTCATTGTACGACCCCCGCCAACTCGAATAGGACTGCGAGCACGAGGAACGCAAGAGCCCAAGCGATCAGTGGGTCCTTTTGGTCCAAGGCCCGCTGGTTGGCAAGTGTTTCCGCTGCGAGGTCTTTGAGAAGTGCGTCCTGGACGTCCTCGTCGTTGTCGGTGTCGTGGGTATCGAGCACGTCGACTACGAGCGGGCCGATTGCCCGCGCGCCTCGAAGCAGCAGCGCACGTACGGCCAGGCCAGCGGACGAACCAAGCAAGACCAGCGTGGCAATCCAGAAATGGTGAGCCGATCGAGTGCTGAGGACGAGCGCGGCGATTGCCACGCACGCGCTCACGACGCCCAATGCTCCGGCGTCAACGGAGGCAGACCGCGCCGCCTGTGTCTGCAGCTGGCTCTCAGCCAGCGAACAGAGTCGATCGGCGAGCCCAGGGGCAATCCTTTTTTTGGGCATGCCAAGCACGCTACGCATTGGCTGGGACGAAACGCTCCGGCGGGCGCTCAATCGCCCGTGTTTACCGGATGTCCGACCAAAAACCTGGCGCGATCGGGGTCTTGTCGCGACCTGCGATGGCATGAACGGCTATCCACACGATTGGTACGATCCGTTCGTGGACTCCTCGGGTCAGCTGCTGCCGGTCGAAGGCCACCACCTGCGGGGCATCTCCCCGCGCGCCTTTCAGCACCCCGCCGACCGCGCCGCGACTGCGGCGCTGAAATCGATTCCCTATCTGGACACGGTCGTGCGCAAGCTGATCGAGCTGGGCTATGAGCGTGCGCTGCGCCAGAGCTACCTGGGCTCGGCGGTGCGGCTCTCCGAAGAGCAGCTCGGCGACGTGTGGCGCGAGCACGCGATCGCGTACACCACGCTGGACATGGCCGATGTGCCCGACCTCTATCTCACGCAGTACCCCTCGCCGAATGCGATGGCGATCGGCGCGAAGCGCCCGATCGTGGTGGTGCAGTCCGAGCTGGTGGGGCTGCTGGACGCCGGGCAGCGCCGCGCGGTGTTCGCGCACGAGGCCGCGCACATCCTCGCCGACCACCAGTTGTACCGCACCGCGCTTTACATCCTGATGCTGCTGGGGCGGACGTCGCGGCTGCTGCTGCCGCTGGCGCCGATCCGCACGGCGCTGATGGAGTGGGAGCGCGCGACCGAGCTGAGCGCCGACCGCGCCGCGGCGCTCGTCACGCGCGACCCACTGACGGTGTGCCGCACGCTGATGTGCCTCTCCGCCGGGGCGATGGTGGATGAGCTGGATCTCGACGTGTTCATGCGCCAGGGCCTCGACTACACCGAGAAGGGCGGCGGCCTGGAGCGCCTGACCCGCCTGCTGATCGACCTCGGCGTCAGTCATCCGATGCCGGTGAAGCGCACGCACGAGCTGATGGCGTGGGTGCGCTCGGGCGAGTTCGACCGCATCGTCGGCGGCGAGTACCCGACCCGCGACGAACCGGTCGATGCTCGTGCGGAGGGCAGCGAGGCGGTGTCCCACTACTCCGAGCGCTTCCGCGACGCCTTCCGGGATGCCGGCGAGTCGATCAACTCCGTCGGTCAGCAGCTCGCGGATTGGCTGCGCCGACCGGGTGGAGAGGAAGAGGACGACGTGGAGGACGCGGAGGAGTAGCGCCGCCGGTCGAGCCTCGGATGAAGCAAGGAGCGTGGACGGGGCACGAGGACCGGAAGGCTGCTGGCTCTCCTCACCCCTCGGGCGCGCGCTCGGAGCTGCGGCGGAGGTTGCCGACGAGCAGCCCGATCACTGTCACGAGGTAGATCTGGCCGACGAGCATCTCCAGCACCGAGAGCGCCCGGCCGATGCTGAGCACCGGCGAGAGGTCTCCATAGCCGGTGGTGGTGAGCGTGGTGAAGCTGAAGTAGATCTCCTGGCTCTGCGTGACCGCGGCGTTGGTGACCTGCTCGAAGTAGGGGTGCGGGCTGAGACCGACGATCACGCGGACAATGAGCGCGAACTCCAGGCCGATCAGCAGGTAGGTGGTGAGCGCGCCGGCGACCGCCTGCAGGGTCACGCCGCGAGCGCGGACCAGCCGCACGATCCCACGGGTGAGCACCACGAGCACGACCGCCAACGCGGTGGCCGTGGCAGCGGAGCCCACCCAGCGCGGCACGACGTTCAGGCCCACCAGCGCGGCCAGGCCGAACAGCACCACCACGGTGAGCGTCGCGAGGGGGGCCTGGGGGTGCAGGTCTCGGCCGCGCTCGCGCCAGCCGCCCTCGCGCGAGGTGACGATCACCGCGAACAGCATCGCCCCCTGCAGCACAATCGCGATGGCGCGGCCCACCGGCGTGTCGGGCGCCAGGATCGAGAAGAGCACCGCCAGGATCGTGAGCGCGAGCACGATGCCATAGCGATGCTGCGCCCAATGCGCGCCCGGAGGTGCCCCGCCGCCGGTACTGAGGCTGGCGTCTTCGGCGTCTGGCGACACCGCAAAAGGATTGCGCGGGCGGCGGCGGACCCTTACGAGTTGGCCGCCGAGCCCCACTTGCCCTGGCCGTAGCGCGCGAGCTCCAGGCGCGCGATCACGCCGCGGTGGACCTCGTCGGGGCCGTCGGCGAGGCGCAGCGCGCGGGCCACCGTCCAGGCGGCGCCGAGCGGGAAGTCGTCGGAGAGGCCGGCGCCGCCGTGCAGCTGCATCGCCATGTCCACGACGCGCTGGGCCATGTTGGGGACGGCGACCTTGATCTGCGACACCGCGCCCAGCATCTCCGGCGAGGCCGTGTCGATCAGCCAGGCGGCGTGCAGTACGTGCAGGCGCGCCTGGTCGATCGCGATGCGGGCGTCGGCGATCCGCTCGCGGTTGCCGCCTAGGTTGGCGAGCGGCCTGCCGAACGCGACGCGCTCGGTGGCGCGGCGGCAGGCGAGCTCCAGGGCCAGCTCGGCGAGGCCGACAAGCCGCATGCAGTGGTGCACCCGCCCGGGACCGAGGCGCGCCTGGGCGATCGCGAACGCCTGGCCGGGCCCGCCGACGATCGCGCTCGCGGGCAGGCGCACGTCGGTGAAGGAGACCTCGCCGTGGCCGCCGGGGGCGTCGTCGAAGCCCATCGTGGAGAGCATCCGCTCGACCTTCACCCCGGGGGTATCGAGCGGGACGAGCACCATCGAGTGCTGGTGGTAGCGGTCGGCGGTGGGGTCGGTGAGCCCCATGAAGATCGCCACCTTGCAGTTGGGATGACCGACACCGGTGCTCCACCACTTGCGCCCATTGAGCACCACCTCATCGCCATCGAGCCGCGCCGTGGCCTGCATGTTGGTCGCGTCGGATGAGGCGACGTCGGGCTCGGTCATGCAGAAGGCCGAGCGGATCTCCCCGGCGAGCAGCGGCACCAACCAGCGCTCGTGCTGCTCGGGGGAGCCGAAGTGCAGCAGCACCTCCATGTTGCCGGTGTCGGGCGCGTTGCAGTTGCACACCTCGCTGGCGATCAGCGAGCGGCCCATGCGCTCGGCCAGGGGCGCGTACTCGACGTTGGAGAGCCCCGCGCCCTGGACATGCCCCCCGACCTCGGGGCTGCCCGGCAGGAAGAGGTTCCACAGTCCCTCCTCCCGGGCTTTGGCCTTCAAATCCTCGATCACGGGGTGCACGATCCACGGGTCCGCGCGCGCCAGCAGCTCGCGGTGGTAGGGCTCCTCGCGGGGGACGACCTCGCGCTCGATGAACGCGTCGAGACGCTCCTGAAGCTCGCGCGAGCGGGGGGAGTGCTCGAAGTCCATCGCCTTGCTAACTCCGACCTGCCACGCGGGCAGCTGTCTGCGAGAGCAGGCAGACCTCGCTCGCTGCCGCCGGCAGACCCATCTCAGCTCCCGCCGCGGACGTCGAGCACGACCTTGCCGGTGGCGCGCCGCTCGTCGATCTCCCGCAGCGCGGCGGCAGCCTGCTCCAACGGGAAGCGAGCGCCGACGATGGGGCGCACGAAACCCTGTTCGATCAGCTGCTCGATCCGCGCGCCGATCTCGCGGCAGAGCTCGGGGCGGGTGAGCGCGTAGGCACCCCAGCCGGCGCCGACCACCTCGACGTTGCCGAGCAGCAGCCGGTTGACCCGCACCTCGGGGATCGACCCGCCGGTGAACCCCACGACGACCAGGCGGCCGTCGGCGCGCAGCGAGCGCAGGCTGTCGGTGAAGCGATCGCCGCCAACCGGGTCGAGCACCACGTCCACGCCGCCGCCCGACAGCTCCTTGGCCTCGTCGCGCCACGGACCGTCGGAGCGCAGCACCTCATCGGCGCCCGCGCTGCGCGCCACCAGCGCCTTCTCCTCGGTAGAGACGACCGCGATCGTGCGCGCGCCGAGGCCCTTTGCGACCTGCAGCGCCGCCGTGCCCACGCCTCCGGCGGCCCCGTGCACGAGCACGGTCTCGCCCTGCTTCAGCCGCCCGCGCAGCGCGAGCGCGAAGTAGGCGGTGTGGTAGTTGAGGATCAGGCCGGCGCCCTGCGCGAAGTCCAGCGCGTCGGGCAGCGGGAAGGTGAGGAACGGGGGCGCCACCGCCGCCTCGGCGAAGCCACCCCCCATGCAGAAGGCGGCCACGCGCTCGCCGGCGCTCACGCCGGCCCCCGCGGAGGCGGCGCGCACCACGCCGGCAACCTCACCGCCGGGGACGAACGGCAGCGGCGGTTTGTACTGGTACTCGCCGCGCGTCTGCAGGACCTCGGGGAAGGAGACGCCGGCCGCATGCACATCGATCGCCACGCCCTCCCCGGGCGTGAACATGTGCGACGGAGGTAGCTCGGGATCGGGCAGCTCAACCAGGCGCAGAGCGCTGGCCGGGCCCGTGAGGTCTGCGATCTGGACTGCCTTCATGTGTCTCCCGCTCCCGTTGTAACGGCCGGAGGCCACATTCAACACGCTTTGGGCGGGCGGTGGCCCATCCCTTCATCGCTCCCGCCGACCCATTCCATCCCAAGCCGTGCGTATGGTGCCCTCCATGGCCCAGTTCCCCTCTGTAAAGGCGACGCGGCTCCTGCACATTCTGACCTCTGAGCCTCTGAACTACAGGATCACGCGACAGTCCGGATCGCACCGTCGCCTGCAAGCCGATGGCCGCCCTGCATTGACGTGGGCGTTCCATGACAGGCGGACGCTCGCGCCGGGCGAGGTGCGACGCGTTCTTGTCAATCACGCGGGGCTTGCGGAAGACGATGCTCTGCGGCTACTCTGAACAACGAAGGCCATGGACACTATCCGCATCCTGCACCACCACTCGCCTGGCTACGGCTGGAGTTTTGAATCACCGGACATCCCGGGATTGACCGGCGGCACCGACGCCTACGACGCCGCCCACGCCGAGGAGGCCGCCAGATTTGCCCTTGCTTGCGTCGCCGAAGAGCAGGGTCTTCCCGTGCCCGTCGATCTGACTTTCCAGCACTACGTGCCAGCTGGCGTCGCCGTCGCTGCGTAAGGGCCCGCGTACGGCGTTGCCGCGACCCGGCAAACCGCGATTTTTCGCCGTCGAGCGCTCTCCCTACCGCGGGCACGGCACAGCCGTGTGCGCGCTGGTGTGAGAGCCGTTTTCGAAGGCAAACGAGGCGGCGAAGTGGAAGCCGCCGCGGGGGCAGGTGAGCGGCAGGACGATGCCGCGGGGGTGGTAGGGGCGGAACTTGCCGCGGGTGTGTTCGTAGTAGGTGAGGTGCAGGGGGCCGATCGTGGAGCGCAGCTGCACCATGGCGGCGTTGGGCGCTCCGGGGAGCGTGGGGACGAGCGGGATCGTGGTGGCGAGGTCGCCGCCGAAGGGGCTGCCCGCGGGGAGCACGAGGCCATGGAAGACGATTTGGGCGGAGACGGGGGAGTGGCCGTTGGCGTAGAAGAGCAGCCCGAGGTGCCCTTCTTGGATGTGCGCCATGAAGATCGTGGTTTGCGCGGTCTCCGTGAGGATCTCGGGGCCGAAGGGGACCTCGACGAGCCCTTTGCCGTAGCCCATCTGCGACTGGGAGGGGCAGCCTTCGGGGCCGTAGCGTTCGAGGGTGGCGGCGCTGCACGTTTCCAGGCCGAGGCCGCTGGTGCCGATCCCGAGGTTGTCGGGGTAGTAGAGGTTGATCGAGGTCAGCGGCGAGGGAACCTGGCCGGTGGTGGTCGCGATCGTGAAGCCGAAGATGATCGTCGTGCCCTGCCCGAGGCGCTCGGGGGAGAGTGCCGCGCTCAGCTTCGCCGTCGGTTCGGCTACGGTGGCTGCCCCGGCAGCAGTCGCACGCCACACACACGCACACGCGACCAGCAGGGCAAGCGCTGCGCAGGCCGCCGCCGGCATTCGGACCTTGGAGATGGTTCCTTGCACGCAGAACGAACCATACAGCCCGAACTAGTCGGTGACACACACCCGTTTCTGACTGTTGTCTACGGGACGACCGGGTCCCGGTCAGTCCGGGCTGGGACCCGGTCGGTCCGCATCACCCACCAGAGCTGGCTCACGGTACGCGGCCACCACCACCTCTAACTTGCGCAGGGCAGCCCTCGCCGGTGTCGTCTACGTCGGAGGGGCCAGCGTCGAGCGCCGTGCCCGCGGCGGCGTACACCGGCTGGCGGTTGAGACGTTTTCGCTGGAAGTCCTCAGCCAGGAGCGTGCCCACCTCCCGAAGTAGCGCGCGCCGGTCGCATCCCCGACGCGCCAACAGCCTGGCGGTGGCGCCCAACAGGCGTGGCGGGGTGAAGACTTGCGAGGGCCGCGACCGGTGGCTGTAGAAAAGATCCAGGAACGTGCCTATCTTGCCCTGCTCCAGCAGTCGCCTCTCAATCTCGGGTAGCACCGCGGGCGTTGACCCAGCCTTCCCCATATCGGTCGCGAGCCAGTAGTGCTCGGCCGCGTCCTTGTCTCGCCAGCGGCCCCAGGCCGCCATCTCACTATCAATGTCTTCTCCGGAGCCATCCAGCGCGGTTGCGATCGCCGGCACGAGCGCGTCGACCTGCCGGAACGCGTCCTGGATGCCTTGGCCGGGCGTCGGGTCCTTGAAGTTGCCGGCGTCGCCGACCAGCACCCAGCCTGGGCCGGAGGCCTCCCGGAAGAACCCCTCCCAGCGCAGCATCCCAAACAACTTCCCGGTCCGCCGCGCGCTCGAGAGCGCCTGCGCCACGGGCCGGCAGCTGCATGCGTACTCCATGAAGCTGCCCTCCAGATCCTCCCGGAAGCGAGGGAG
>DASZIQ010000077.1:0-3722 GCA_035948945.1 Solirubrobacteraceae bacterium | reverse complement strand
GTGGAAAGCCTGAACGCGAAACGGCGTGATAAAGCCCTCACCTGGAAAGGAGTGCTCGCGCTCGCCCAAACCCCCGAAGCGGATCGCGCACGAGCCATCGACACGCAGGACGCTGACAAGCAACCCTCGTTGAGCGAGCGTCAGATCATGGATGCCCTCACATCCGTATCTATTCGCCTCGGCACCAAGACTTTCAGTGAAGACGCTTACAGAGATGAGCTAGAGAAGATGCGGGATGAAGGCATTAACGTTGACGAGTTGCGGATGCCATCCGAGCAACAGATCGCTCGGGCGATGAAACGCAAACTGCGTCAACAAGCGGATACCTTCCCGCTGCGGGCGCGTATGCGCGAAGACCCGAAAAAGAAGTCCTCAACGACCGTGAAGGCCGCCACTAAACCAATGAAGCGTAAGCCACGACCGATCAGCCCGGAGAGTCAGTGGAAAGCCGCGCTTGAAATGGCGGGACTCCAACAAGTCGAGCGTGCTTACCTGCCCTCAATGAGTACCTCCCCTCCCCGAGAGAAGCGCCGCCCCGTCTGGGCTGACATGGATGCTTGCCTGGTTGACGTGTGGGAACGGCGGTTTGATCTGGCCCCGTTGCGGCGGTTTGAACTGGCCCCACCTCCGTCCGACTGGCGGCTGACTGTTTGAGGCTCATGGAGCTCGAGCGGGAGGCGGCAGTGAGGAATGGGATCACGAGTGGAGACGTTCGAGCAGATCAGGCGGGATCGGGATCGGGAAGGCACTTCGACGCGGGCGTTGGCGGCGAGGTATGGGGTTCATCGGCGGGCGGTGCGTCAGGCGTTGGCCGATCCGTTGCCGCCCGTGAAGCGCAAGCCTGTGGGTCGGCCTGCGCCGAAGCTGGGGGCGTATCGGGAGCTGATCGATTCGTGGCTTGACGCGGATCGGGACGCGCCGCGCAAGCAGCGGCATACCGCGAAGCGGATTTGGGAGCGGCTGCGTGATGAGCACGCGGCTGATGTGGCTGAGCGCACGGTCCGGGAATACGTTCATGGTCGCCGGCGGGAGCGTGGCGAAGGCGTCGAGGCGTTTGTGTCGCAGGTGCACGCGGCGGGCGTGGAGGCCGAGGTCGACTGGGGCGAGGCGCAGGTCGCGATGGCCGGGTCTGCGTGCAGGGTCTACTTGTTTCACATGCGCGCGTGTCACTCCGGCGCGGCGTTCGCGATGGCGTTCCCGCACTGCTCGCAGCAGGCGTTCCTGGAGGCTCATGTCGAGGCGTTCGACTGGTTCGGCGGGGTGTTCGGCCTGTTGCGCTACGACAATCTGGCCTCCGCGGTCAAGCAGGTGCTGCGCGGCCGCCGAAGGGTCGAGTCAGACCGGTTCATCGCGTTGCGCTCGCACTATCTCTATGAGTCGCAGTTCACGACTCCGGGTGTCGAGGGCGCCCACGAAAAGGGTGGCGTTGAGGGAGAGGTCGGGCGTTTTCGTCGCCGTCATCTGGTGCCGGTCCCGGACGTCGCGTCGCTCGGCGAGCTGAATGTGCGGATGCTCGCCGGCTGCGAGTCCGACCTCGGGCGGCGGATCACCGGGCGCCAGGAGACTGTTGGCGAGTCCTTCGCGAGGGAGCGCCCGTTGCTGCGGGGGCTACCGGCCGAGCGGGCGTCCACGGCCGAGGAGGCCACACCAAGGGTCGACTCGAAGTCACTCGTCACGATCAAGCAGAACCGCTACTCGGTGCCCGTCAGGCTGGCTGGGCTGCGTGTCCACGCGCGCGTGGGTGCACGCGAGATCGAGTGCCACCACGCCGGCGAGCTGGTCGCGCGTCACGAGCGCCAGCACGGCCGCTTTGGCGTGTCGGCGAGCCTCGATCACTATCTCGAGCTGCTCGCCCGCAAGCCGGGAGCGCTGGCAGGCTCGCTCGCTCTCTCCCAAGAACGCGAGCGAGGCTCCTGGCCATCGGTGTTTGACGAGCTCTGGGGCAAGATCGCCGAGCGCTACGGCGCCTCAGAGGCCGCGCGGCAGATGGTCGACGTGCTGCTACTCACCCGCGAGCACGGTGGCAGCGACGTTGAGCTGGCCGTTCGAGGCGCGCTCGCCGCCGGCGCCTATGACGGACGGGCAGTCGCGGTCCTGATCGGCTGCGGCACTCGCACGAAGCCGGCGACGCTCGATGGTCTCCCACCACGCCTGCAAGCCATCGGGGCGCCACCGCCGACACTCAGCCACTACGACGAGCTGCTCCAGGCGGGGGCAGCACGATGAGCGCCCCAGCGAAGGTCCAGGCGATGGAAGCACTGATCGACGCGCACGCCCGCGAGCTTCACTTGCCGAGCATCCGCGATCGCTTCCGCCCACTCGCGCAGGAGGCGATGCGCGACCAGCAGACGCCGGTCGCCTACCTCGCCGCGCTGTTGGAGGCCGAGGTCACAGAGCGCGCTGAACGCCGCGAACGACGAAGACTCATCGACGCCAGGTTCCCGCTCACCAAGCGCCTGGAGGACTTCCGCTTCGAGGAGAACCCGAAGATCCCCCAGGCCACAGTCGCCGCCTTGGCGCAGGGCTCCTGGATCGATGACCGCGAGTCAGTCATCCTCCTCGGCGACAGCGGGACCGGAAAGACACATTTGGCGATCGCCCTCGGAGTGCTCGCCTGCCAACAAGGACGCCGTGTTCGCTTCACCACCCTCGCAGCACTCGCGAACGAGCTGCAAGCAGCCGAGTCCCGACGCGAGCTCGGCCGCGTCATCGCCCGCTACGCACGCACCGAGCTCGTCGTCCTTGACGAGCTCGGATATCTCGCGCTGCCCGAGGGCGCCGCCGAGCTCGTCTTTCAAGTCATCTCCGAGCGCAACGAGCGCGCCAGCCTGATCGTCACCACCAACCTTCCCTTCGGGGAGTGGACCAAGGTATTCCCCGACGCCCGCCTCGCGAAGGCCGTCGTCGACCGCATCACCCACCGAGCGCACATCATCGACACCGGCGCAGAGTCCTGGCGCTTCCGCCACGGACTCGCACGCACCCAGAAAGGAGCCGCCTGACCCCCCAACACGAGTCGCGCCGGTGGCACCTCGTTCCGCTACGCCCTACGGGCTCCACTCCACGAGACGCCACCGCACCCACCAATCAGAGAAGATCAACCACACACAACAACCGACGCGAAGTGGGGCCACTCCAAGCCGCCGCCCCGGGGCCACTGCAAGCCGCCGCTCCCACGAGCCTGGCAGCGCTTCGCAATGGAACAGGAAGGCGCCCAGGTTGCGCTCCGAGAGCTGCCGCGCGCGGTCCGTTATCCAGACGCAGCGTACGCGGCTTCCCGTCAAGCCCTCGTCGGAGGCGCGCTCCGGGTCATCGCCGTAGGCGAGCCCGGCATCGTCGAGGTCAAAGAGGTGCAACATGGTGCGAGGCCGGGAGGCGAGCGCCTCATGAGCGCGATCGACGACCAGCACCGCGTCAGGGCGTGATCGCTCTACATGGCGCTGGGCGACGTACGTCCAGGTAGGCATGTCTCCCGCCCGACAATCGTCGTCGCTAGGGCACGTCGGAGCCTTCGCGTACCCTCTGCTGTCAAATGGCTCAGCCCGCCACATTCTTTTCGTCATCCGACTCAGAGCCGTCGTCGCAGGCTCCCGGTCTGGGGAGCGGGCGACTGATCATCGGCGACGTGCGGAAGGCGCTTGCCGCCTTTGAGGACGGCACATTTGCAACATGCGTCACTAGCCCGCCGTATTGGGGTCTGCGCGACTACGGGATTGCGCATC
>DASZIQ010000076.1:0-88807 GCA_035948945.1 Solirubrobacteraceae bacterium | reverse complement strand
TCGAGAGCATCTTCTGGACCTGCAAGGACATCCCTCACCCTCGAGCGCCACGACGCCAGAACACTCCCCGGGCTCCGCGAGCGCATCCTGCAACGCCTACTGTGCCTCGCCGCCGCAGTCTCCCTCAACCACCAACTCGGCCGTCCAAGTCGCGCACTCGTCAACTACTGCGCCTGAACTCATGGAATCAATCATCTAGACCGAGAGCGGCGCGCCGAGCAGCCCGGCCGTGGCGCCCACCGCGCCGGCGGCGAGCAGGGTCGCCACGACGCTGCCGCGCAGCGCGAGCAGGGCGATCGCCGCGGCGGCGAGCAGGGCGTACTGCCACGTCTGGCTCAACGCGCCGGCGAGGGGGACGGCCGAGCCGATGATCGCCCCGGCTGCGGCGGGGGCGGCGCCGGCGAGGAACGCGGTCACTCGCTCGTTGCGCACCGGCCGCTCGAAGCGGGCGGCGCCGAACAGGACGAACGCGAACGACGGTGCGAAGGCGACGCCCGCGGCCAGCAGCCCCGCGGGCAGCCCGCCGGCGGAGTAGCCGACGGCCGCGACGGTCTGTGTGACCGGCCCGGGGGTGACCTGCCCGAGCGCCACGGCGTTCAGGAACTGGCTTTGGGTCATCCAGTGGTAGGTGTTGACGGCGCTTGACTGCATCAGCGGCACGATCACGAACCCGCCGCCGAACGCCAGCGCGCCGACCTTTAGCGCCGTCCATACCAGCGCGCCCGTTCCGCCTGGCTCCACGACCGCGGCGAGCAGCGGCCACGCATGCAGGCCCGCACTGCCGCCGGCGAGCCGGCGCTGCCATGTCAGCTCGATCGTGCCGCACGCCAGCAGGACGAGCACGAGCCACGGGCCGCTCGTGGCCGCCGCCACGCCTCCCGCGAGCGCGTAGCCGAGGATGCGGGGCCGCTGCTGCCCTGGGGTGCGTCTCCAGATCGGCGCGGCCACGCCCAGCCCGGCCCTGATTGCGACGGCGGCGACGGCGGCCCCGGCCCCCATCCCGGCACCCCGTATCCACGTGGGCGGCGACCCGGCGAGGAACACCGCGGAGAGCGCGAGGATTGCCACCAGCCCGGGCAGGATGAAGCCCAATCCCCCGACTGCCGCACCCCGCGGGCCGCGCAGCCGCCAGGCGCAGTAGATCGCGAGCTGTGTCGAGGCCGGCCCGGGCAGCAGGTTGGTCGCGGCGATCGCCCGCTCGAACTGGCCCTCGGTCAGCCATTCGCGGCGGGTCACGCACAACTCGCGGAACAGTGTGATGTGCGCGGGTGGGCCGCCGAAGCCGATGCACCCGATGCGTCCCC
Source organism: Solirubrobacteraceae bacterium (assembly GCA_035948945.1). Taxonomy (GTDB): domain Bacteria; phylum Actinomycetota; class Thermoleophilia; order Solirubrobacterales; family Solirubrobacteraceae; genus Palsa-744. The sequence continues at coordinate 87,503 of DASZIQ010000076.1, read as the reverse complement.
ACTCCCGCGCGATGGTGCGCAGCGCTACGCCGGCTCGCGGCTGGGTGGTGTCGGACGGCTGGCTGCTCACTTCAGGGTCTTGGCGAGCGGCGAGTCGATGGGGGAACGATACGGCAGCCGGCCCGAAGTCTCCTGGACGTGCTGACGCGTCGGGCACGCGATAGCCTGGTGTCAGTCCGAGGGGAGGGGGTCTGGTGTACGAGCCGGTTTTGTTTCGCGACCGCGGGCGTGCCGCGCAGGTCGTGCTGGGCGGTGTCGTTCCCGCGGTTGCCGGCGGGGTGGCCGGTGTGCTGATCGGAGTCTCGAGCGGCGCCTACTGGGCGTACGGCGCGCTCGCCTCGATCGGCGCCGTCGTGGCCGGCTTCGAGCACCTGGACGGTTGGGGCGGGGCGCGCCGCGGCCTGGTGGCCGGCGCGATCTACGGGATCGCGCTGCTGGTGGTGCACGCGCTCGCCGGCACGCCCGCGCAGGTCTCGCTCGGCAGCTTCCCTCCCCTGCTCGTGGTGCTCACCGCGGTCGCCGGCATGCTGCTGAGCGCCCTCGGTGGACGGATCGCCCGCCGGCGGCGGGAGCGCAGCGCGGCGTCCGGCGAGGTTGAGTGAAGCCGGGCTTGGCACGGCGCGCCCGCCCGCCTGTCGGGCCAAGTCAGAGCTCAGCCGAGGTCATACATGGATCGCGGCCTGGATCGGCGGTGACACCGAAGGCACTTCGGATTACGCCAGCTGCCGGACCTTGGCGTGGGCCAGCCGGGCGAGCGCCGCACGGTGGCGCTTGGCGCCGCCCACCAGCGCCGCGTCCAGCTGCGCGCGCTTGAACAGCCAGTGCACGTCGGCCTCCCACGTGAACCCGATTCCGCCGTGCATCTGGATCGCGCCGCCGGTGACCGACGGGCCGCCCTCGGCCGCCGCGGCGCCCGCGAGCGCCGCGGCCTCGGGGAGCCTCTGCGGGTCGGCGTCGGCGGCCCACGCCGCGTAGTACGCGCTCGAGCGCACTGTCTCGGTGTGCAGCAGCATCTCCGCGCAGCGATGCGCGACGGCCTGAAACGACCCGACGGGGACGCCGAACTGCCTGCGCTCCTTGACGTACGTGAGCGTCATGTCGAGCGCGCGCTGGCACACGCCCACCGTCTCGGCGGCGATCGCCGCGCGGATCCGATCGGCGGCGCCGGGGCCGAGGGGTGTGCCCTCGCCCGCGACGGTCGCGAACCGCCGCGTGGGGTCGATCGAGGCGAAGTCGGCGGTCTCGGGCGCGGCGATCAGCTGAGCCTCGTCGCCGTCGATCACGAGTGCGACCGCGGCGCCGGCGGCGTCGGCTGCCAGCTCGCGCGCGCCGATCCCGGCGCTCTGTTCGCCCGAGGTGAGTCCCGGCAGCCAGCGGGCGCGCTGCTCGTCGGTGCCGGTGGCCTGGATTACCGCGGCGGCCGTGGCCGTGGAGAGGAAGGGCGTGGCCGCGCACGCGTACCCGAGCTCCTCGGCGAGCACCGCCAGCTCGACCGCGCCGAGTCCCTGGCCGCCGTACTCCTCGGCGACGGCGATTCCCGGCCAGCCGAGCTCCACCAGCTCGCTCCATAGCGCTGCGTCGTACGTGGCGGTCTCGGCCGCCTCACGCACCTTGGCGAACGGCGCGCGCGCTTTGAGCAGTTCGCGGGCGACGTCCTTGATCTCTCGCTGGTTGGGGCTGAGGTCGAAGTCCATGTCGTTCCCTACCGCGACTTGGGCAGGCCGAGCACGCGCTCGGCGACGATGTTCTTGAGCACCTCCGTGGTGCCCCCCTCGATCGAGTTGCCGCGGGCGCGCAGCAGCTCATACGCCCACGGCGCGCCCGCGCGCAGCGCGCCGGGGCCGAGCAGCTCGGCGGCGAGCTGCGTGATCCGCTGGTTGGTGTCCGACCACATCCACTTGGTCAGCGACCCCTCCGGGCCGGGCTGGCCGTACTTCTCGATCGCGGTCAGCCCGCGGTAGGCGGTGAGCCGCACGATCTCGGTGCGCAGGTGCAGCTCGCCGAGGCGGTCGGCCGTGACGGGATCGTCGAGCAGTCCTTCGCGGGCGGCCTCTTCGATCACGCGGTCGAGCAGCTGGCGCATGCGAACCTGCAGGAAGAACCCCAGCCCGGCGCGCTCATTCATCAGCGTCGTGAGCGCCACCTTCCAGCCGTTGCCCGCGCCCCCGAGCACGTTCTCGTCCGGGACGCGGGCGCCGTCGAGGAACAGCTCGTTGAACTCGGGCTCGCCGGTGATCTGGCGCAGCGGGCGGACCTGCACCCCCTCCTGCTCCATGTCCATGATGAAGTACGTGAGCCCCTTGTGCTTGGGCGCGTCAGGGTCTGAGCGCGCGACCATCATGCACCACTTCGAGTACTGCGCGCCGCTCGTCCACACCTTCTGGCCGGTGAGCACCCACTCCTCGCCATCCCGCACGGCGCGCGTCTTCAGGCTGGCGAGATCCGAGCCGGCGTCGGGCTCGGAGAAGCCCTGGCACCAGATCTCATCCGCGGTCAGGATCGGCGGCAGGTGGCGCTCCTTCTGCTGCTCGGTACCCCACGTCATGATCGTCGGGCCGGCGAGCAGCAGGCCGAGCACGTTCGCGGGCAGGGGTGCCCCGGAGCGGCCGAGCTCCTCGAAGAAGATCGCCGATTCGGTCAGCGTCGCCCCGCGGCCGCCGTACTCGCGCGGCCAGTGCACCGCGGCCCATCCGCCCTCGGCGAGCCGGCGCTGGAAGTCCCGCCGGTATGCGTACTGCCGATCTTCGTCGCCGTCCGGCGCGGCCCCCGGGTCGTTTGCGGCAAACCACGCGCGCAGCTCGTCGCGGAACGCGATCTCCTGCTCGCTGAAAGTCAAGTCCATGGGTTCCTCCCTTCATGGTGGCCACGGTGCGGCCAGCCCGATGTCCTCGAGCTCGCGCCAGGCTATCTTCTCAGGTGCGCACGGTGCCCGCTGCGCGCATCGCAGGCGACATCGGACATCCGTAAGAACGAAAAGCGTAGGATTATCTGATCGACGTCGAAAGCTGGGAGAAGACATGCCGCGCTATCTGATCGAGAGGGTCTGGGATGACATGGAGGAGGAAGAGATGGCGAGCAAGGGCCGCCTCTCCAAGCACATCCTGACGGCCGAGGAGAAGTTCTCCGCAATCGCATGGGAGCACAGTCACGTGGTCATGGGCGAGGACGGTGAGCTGAAGTCCTTCTGCATCTACTCCTCGCCCAACGCAGAGCTGATACGGGAGCATGCCGCGATGCTTGGCGACCACACGGTCCAGGGGATCTACGAGATCGGAGGCGACATCTCGCCCGAGGACTTCGACTGATCCGCCGACGCGAGGTCGCGGTTTGCATGCAGATCCGCCATCGCGGCGACGGCCCGTCGCAGCCGTGCGCGCCGCCGGCTTGCCTTGTCGCTCTCCGGGATCAGCTCGAGCGCCTGGTTGCACAGTTCGATGGCCTCATGCGGGCTCCATCCCCTCCAGGCCTGGTCTGCCGCGGTGAGCAGGTAGTCCGCGGCGCTCGCGGTCTCGCCGGCCTCACGCCAGTGGTGAGCGAGGATCGCCGCGTAGGCCGCCGGATCGCCCGCCGCGTTCTCGATGAAGCGTGCGACGATCCCGTGGCGCTCGCGACGGACGGCCTTTGGCAGGGTCGCATAGGCGACCTCGCGGATCAGCCCATGCTTGAAGGCCAGCTCCTGATCGCCTGCGATCCGCGATGACGGGCTGAGGCGGAGCAGGTCGCGGCGCTCGAGCGACCGCAATGTGCCTGCGAGGGAGCCGTTGCCGCCTAGCGCCTTGAGGCTGCCGAGCCAAAAGAAGTCGCCGACGACGGACGCGTCGAGGATCACCTGCCGCTCAGGCGCGGGCAGCCGATCGACGCGCGCAGCGATGATCGCCTTGAGGTTCGCGGGGAGCCCGCCGGCACTCGCGGCGGCGCCTTCCGAAAGCCACGCAGCCAGTTCCTCGATGAACAGCGGATTGCCGCCCGCCGCCTCGTCCACGCGCCTGGCGACCGCCTCATGATCCGCTACGCCGGCGAGAAGTTGACGCACCAGATCGTGCGCGCAGGAATCGGTCAGAGCTTGAACCTGCACGGTGGCATTGGTTGGGAGACGTGCCCAATTCGGTCGTGCGTCGAGGAACTCGGGCCGGGCGATCGCGAGCAGGAGCAGCGGCACTCCCGCAAGGCGCACCGACAGTGTCTCGATGAGCTCAACGAGGCTGTCGTCGGCCCAGTGCAGGTCCTCGAGCACTACCAACGTGGGCTGCTCGCGGGCAAGCGCCTCGAGGAAGCGCTGCGCGGAGGCGAACAGAGCATGCCGGTCCTCGACCGTGTCCTCGGCCAGACGGGCCAGGATCGAGAGGTTCCGCGCGAGCTCGCGCGCGTCGGAGGACGGCAGCAGCGAGGCTGTACGCTCGCCGAGCTTGTGAGCCGCAACGTCGGGCGAGTCGGTCGCGAAGATCCCACACGCCTCCCTGATGATTGCTCCAAAGGCCCAGTACGCAGTCGGTTCTCCATACGGGAGCGGGCGGCCGTGCAGGGTCCGTCCCCCGTCTGCCTCCACGCGCGCGGCGAACTCCCGCGTCAAACGCGTCTTGCCGATCCCAGGGGGGCCCACCAGCGTGACGAGCTGCGGATGAAGCTCACCCGAGGTTCGAGCCCACGCCCTCACCAGCAGCTCGAGCTCCGCGTCCCGGCCGATGAACGGCGCCGCCGAGAGCGGGCGGTCGGCCGGGGCCGACGTGACCCGACGAGCGAGCCATGCACGCAGTGGCGCCTCCTTGCCCTTTGCCAGGATCGGCTCCACCGCCTCGCACGCGATCGCGCTCAGGCAGGCGGCATGGGTCGCCTCGCCTAGTAGCACTCCCGCCGGCGGAGCGGCGGCCTGCAACCTGGCGGCGGTGTTGACCGCGTCCCCCATCACCGTGAGCTCTCGCCGGCCTTCCGGGCCCACCGGGGCGAAGATGACCTCTCCCGTGTTGATGCCGACGCGGACGCAGAGCCCGCCGAAGAGCGCTGCCTCTTGGGACGCTCGGCGCTGGATCTCCAGGGCCGTTCGCACTGCCCGCTCCGCGTCGTCCTCGTGGGCGACCGGCGCTCCGAACACAGCCATCAGCGCATCGCCGATGATCTTGTCGACGGTGCCTCCAAAGCGCTTCACGACTGCGCTCATCTCGCTCATGCACCGGTCGACCATCGACCGGATCTCCTCTGGGTCGGTGCGCTCCGACAGCGCCGTGAACCCCGAAAGATCGGCGAACATGACGGTCACCCATCGCCGCTCCCCTCCCATGTGTTCGGCTGAGGGTGCCCCACCCCCGGTGTCACACGCAACCCCGCATGCTCCACAGAAGCGAAAGCCCGGCGGATTCTCTTCGCCGCATGCCGCGCAGGTCTGGGTGAAGGCAGCTCCGCAGTGGCCGCAGAAGCGCTGTGCGGTGTCGTTGACCTCACCGCAGCCGGGGCAGGGGGCCGTCCCAGCCACGGCCTAAACCCACCGCGTGACGTCAGCCTGAGGGTGCGAGCCCGCTTCGCGTGGTGAGGATGTGCGCGAGGAGCTCATCGTGCACCCGGATGCCTGCTAGGCGTACATGTCCGCGGAGATGCGGTTGACCTCGACCACGGAGTCGGCGGGGGTGCCGACGCGCTTGGTGGCGGCGACGATCATGTCGGGTGACGGCGCCTCGTAGAGGCAGTGGCACGACGCCGGTCGGCGCTGCGCGAGAACAGCCAGCGCACGCTCTCGTCCGCATTTACCTCCTCGATCAGCTTGTCGTCGCTGGAGAGGTCGAGCTGCTCGGCGAATGCGCGCTCGATCGCGTACTTCGGCATGGGTTCCATGCTACGCCATCGCTCACCTCTCGACCAGGCCGCGCCGATAGGCGGTACCCCGTGGCCTCGGTGTGGTCGGCGGCGCGTTACCGTTGCAGGTGCGATCGGGAGCCACCTTCCACGGCGTGGGGCCGATGTCGTTCCCGGCGTTGCAGAGCCCCTTCGACGGCTTCTACGTCCCGGGGCTGCCAAGGCGAAGTACGACCCGACGAATTCTTTGCGCGTCAACCAGAACATTGAGCCGGCGGTTGCGGTGTGAGGGGAGGGCCACCCACGGGTCATTCCGTCGGCGGGGCCGTCACCGTCGGCCCGTACTGGTGCGCGGGGTGGCTGGGCGCGGAAGTGGTCTGGGGGGCGGGGGCCGGGGCCACGTAGCTGGGCGTCGATTGCGTCGGAGTCGAAACGGGGGGCGTTTCGGTGGCGCCGACGGCGGCGCTGCCGCTCGCTGTGGCGGAACTCGACGGAGTGGAGCTGGTGGCGGTCCGCTGCGCGGCGTGGTGGTGGCGTGGCGACCGTGGCTTGGCGGGCAGCGTCAACGCATGGGCGTCGATGGCGGCCAGCGCCGGCACGCCGAACCCGAGCGTCCTCAGGCTCGTGAGCGTCCCCATCAGCGCGCTCTCCACCGCCGGCAGCTGCGTCAGGCGGTGGGTGTAGGCGGCGTCGTCGTTGTGGTGGGTGGCACCGGCGAGCGCGCTCATTGTCGCGGCCTCCCGTTGCAGAGACGCGATCAGCTGCGCGACGCTCGGGCGGCGCCGGGGGGAGAAGGGCGGCAGCTTCGCAAGCAGGGTCGCCGATCGGGAGTCCGCGGAGGCGAGCTTCAGCTCCACCGCGGACAGGGCGCGCGGCTCGTGTGTGCTGAGACCCGCGATCTGCCCCCGAGGTACATCGACGGGGGTCAGGCTGGCTGTCAGATTGAGCGTTTCCCGGTGTGCGGCGCTCGTCCCGGTGCCACCCGCGAAGAGCACCACGCCGCCGACGGCGGCAATGACGGCGAGCAGGGCCCCGGACGCGGCCGCGATTCGTGGCCAGGGTCGGGCGGGGTCGGACGTCGCCGGCGCTTGGGCGAGATCCGTCGGGCGCCGTCGATCGGCGGCGGTGAGCTGTGGGGCGGGGGGAGTGCCGGCTGGGCCGGCGAGGTCCCCGAGCCCCCTCCTCGCCGCCGGGAAGGCGGGGATCGCCTTGCGCCGCGCCGCGGGCATGCGGCTCACGGCCTGCGTGGCGGCGTCGAGCAGTTCACGTGCGCGGGCGTAGCGGGCGCGCGGGTCCTTCGCCATGCCACACGCGAGTGCGGCGTCGAGATCGTCGCTCGCCCCGCGGCCGCCCGGCAGCGCCGGCGGTGACTCGTGCAGGTGCGCCTGCATGATCGCCTCGTCGCTCTCCCGGTGGTAGGGGACCTCGCCGGTGAGGCAGTTGTAGAGAACCGCCGTGAGCGCATATATGTCGCTCGCCGGGGTCAGTGTCGAGCCCCGGACCTGCTCGGGCGAGGCGTAGTTCACGGTGCCGACAAACCTGCCGGTCGCGGTCAGACCGTGGGTGTTCGAGCCCTTCGCCACCCCGAAGTCGGCCAGGTAGGGGTGCCCGCGCTCGGTGATGAGGATGTTCTGGGGCTTCACGTCTCGGTGCACGAGCCCCTCCGCATGGGCTGCGTCCAGCGCGCCCGCGATTGGGCCCAGGATCGCGACCGCCCGATCGGCGCTGACGCCGGGAGCGAGGATCAAGTCCGCGAGGTTTGTTCCCTCCACCAGCCGCATCGCGAGGTACAGCAGGCCGTCCTGCTCGCCGAATGCATGGACGGGCACGATGTTGGGGTGCTCCAGCTGCGCGAGGTGTTTGCCCTCGCGGCGAAAGCGCTCCCGGAAGGCGTCGTCGTGGGAGAGCTGCGGGGAGAGCACCTTCAACGCGACGGGGCGTCCGAGCGAGAGCTGCTCGGCGCGATAGACGACGGCGGTGCCGCCGACCCCGATCATGGCTTCCACGCGAAAGCCGTCGAGCACGTCTCCGGGGTTCAGGATCGGTGATGCAGTAGCCAAAGATATCTCCGCTATGTGCCGGCGAGGCACCGGGGGCCGGCCATCGCCGCGAAGGCCGCTCCAGGATCAGGAATGGTAATGCCTATACGTCCCAGCTTGCCGATTTATCCTGCTTAAGCGACTCCCTGTCGTGCGTCGGTTCCCAGGTGAACGGCGTGACCTTGACGGGGCTGTGGCCCCGGGGTGCCGCGGGCATGTCGCCGGGGGTGCCCCCGGGCGCGCTGTCGGGGGTGCCGCCGGGCGTGTTGCTGAGGGTGCCGCCGGGCGTGTTGCCGAGGGTGCCGTTGGACGGTGTTTGGTTAGGGGAACGCGTCTCCTGGCGGGCGCCCGCGGTTGCCTGTGCGCGCCTACCCGGTGCGCCGAGATCTCTGATCGAGGCGAGCGCGCGCGCTGCCTGCAGCGCGAGGCCGGGCTCCACCGCGTCAGCGGTCACCTCGGCGACCTGCTCCGCTCCATCCGTCCGGATGAACGTCAGCCGGGCGACCGTCGGATCGAGCAGGGCGACCGAGCGGCACTCTCCGGGGAGGCCGCGCTGGAGATGGCCCAGCCAGATCGTGTACACCCCCACCGAGGGTCCCCGCTCGAGGATCTCGCTCACCAGGGCGCGCTCTTCGACCAGATCCTCGTCGAGGAATGCCACCAGCGCGGGGGCGAAGCCCGAGGCCGGGTCGAGATGAGACTGGCTTCGTTCCCAGTGGCGGACCGCGACGAGCTCTGCGACACGCTGCAGGAGGTCCTGAGTGGCCGCCATGTCGCCGACCAGCTGAGGACCACCGAGTGGCGAGGGATCGATGCGGGTGTGGGGAATCCACTTCAGCCACTCCCACTGCTCGCGCTGGTCGGGGTCCAGGGCGGCGGCGATCGCCAGCTCGCGGGGGCTGTGAAGGACGGCTGTCTGCAGCGCGAGCCACATCCCGAGCCCGTCCACCCGTCCCTCGGGCCCGGCGAGTCCCAGGCTGCCGATCCGCGGGAGGTCGACGACCACCGGGAGCATCGGCACCAGGCGGTAGGAGTCGAGCAGTTCCAGCGTACGAGTGGGGGGCGGTTCGCGGTCGCCGGCGGGGATCTCGACTGAGAACTCGGCCGGCAGATCGGCCACCCCGATGCGCAGCGCCATGAAATCCTCGTTGGCGGGGCGTCGCTCCCATAGCTCCGAGCGCATCTCGAGGGCTCGCGCCGTCAGCTCCGCGGCGTCGGGAGCCGCCGCCCGCCGGGCGACGCTCTCCCGGGTCCTGGCCTGTTCGAGTTCCCCGGCGAGCGCCTCCAGCCGGTTTACGTAGTGGGCCTCGCTCTGGCGGAACAGGCGCCGTCCGCTGCGACGTTCGCTGACGTACGACCACACCAGCGTGGCCGGGCTGAGCAGCATCGAGAGCAGCAGCGCCGGTTGGTCGAGAATCGCGGCGGACGCCGCCCCGAGCACGATCGGCAGCACGGCGCCGCCGATCTGCAGCCTGACCCGGGAGGCTTCCGGTGGCGCCGCTTCGAGCTGGAGGTGGGGCGCGCGGTAGGGATCGAGGATCCGCGGCGGTCGGTTGAACGGGGTCGATCCGTCGCTCACCGCACCGGCCCTGAGGATCGGGGGCGCGGCTCCGCTGAAGGTGACCACCGAGCGCCCGATCTCGATATGGGCACCGTCGTCGGGTCTCAGTCGCACGTTTCCCACCAGCGTTCGGCCCTCCACCGCGGAGCCGTTGCGCGAGTCCAGGTCGCTGATCGCGACCCCCTCCGAGCCGACCTCGATCTGCAGGTGCCGCCGGGAGAGGGAGGGGTCGTCGAGCACCACGTCGCAGGTGGGGTCGCGGCCGAGCACGTAGCTGCCGGGGAGCAGGCTCACGCGCCGACCAGCCTGTGGGCCCGCGTTGACCACGAGGTCGACGACTCCTGCGCGCATCGACGGCACGGGCGTCTCTGGGTCGCGCGCCGGCGCGGCGGAGCGCCCGGGTGGCATCGCGGTGAAGCGCATGCCGGCCGCCAGCGCGACGGTGTCCCCCGAGCGCAGTCCGATGTCGTTCACGCAATCGCCCGCTGCCAGCCGGCCGAGACGGGCGCAGTGCAGCGCCAGCCCGCCCACGGGATGGGGCTCGATCGAGTCGCCGTGGAGCGATCTCACGTACCGCGCCAGCGCTTCGCTCAGCTCGTGCACGGGCGTGTCTCGTGTGAGCTCGACGACGATGTCGGCGGGGTGCGCGTCGGACGCGGGGTCGCAGATGCTCAGCAGCAGTTTGATCGTGGAGTCAGGGCTCATGCTCGTGGCGGTGGTCGTCGTCGTGGAGGTGGTGATGGTGGTCGTCGTGGTCGTGGTCGTGGTCGTCGTCGTCGTGGTCGTGCTGGTGGTGGTCGTCGTGGGGGTGGGTCGCTCGGCCGTCAGGGACAGCTTCGTGGTCGTCCGGCGAGGGACAGGCAGCCCCTGTGGGTCGGATGAGCGATCAGCGCGTTCCCGGTTCGGACGAATTGGTACTGGACAAAACGCGCGACGTGCCCCGGAGCTAGCAGCTCGATCTCGATTCTTGTCGTGCGGTACACGGACAGGGGTGGGGAGATGGTGAGTACGTCGCGGGCGTGGTGCTTGCGCACATGGATGGTCATGCGCACGGGGCGCTGGCATCCGGCGGTGCAGCGAACCACGATCGTGTCCCCGGCGCGGGCGCCTTTCACGGCGGGGATCCCGACGAGCAGGCCAAGTGAGCTGCCGCCGGTGGAGGCGCGCGTTGCGAACAGGGGGGTGAAGAGGGAGACGACGGCCTCTTTCGCCTTGAGTTTGGACTTTGGCGGGGTTGGGGAGGTTTTGGGATTGTTGGTGAGGGTGGGGTTGATGTTGAGTGTGAGAGGGGCGTGGATGATGATGATGGTGCGGGTGGCGTTGGTGGTGTTGCCGAGCGCGTCGGTTGCGCTCACCGAGACCTGGTAGGTGCCCGGCGCGTTGAACACGTGGGCCACGTCTGTGCCCGAGGTGTCGGGACTGCCGTCGCCCCACGACCAGGTGGTGGAGGCGATCGTCGACCATACGCTCAGCGGGGAGGCGGAGAACGCCAGTGGGGCGCCGGCCTGGCCTTCGGTGGGGGCTTGGAGCGCTTCGAGTTGAGGGCCGCTGGCCTGGTAGCCCGCGACCTGAACGGTGTCCCGTTCTCCGTTGGAGCTCACCCAGGCGCTCACTGCGTTGCCCTGCGTATCCATGGCCAAGGTCACTGGCGACTCTGAGTTTTCGGGCACGGAGAGGTCGCCGATGTTCATGAGGAAGACCGGCGTACCGAACATTCCCCCGGCCGGCATGGTCGATCCAAGAGGGAAGTCGCCAGGTTCCGCTTTTCCTACCCACACGACAGCACCATCCCCCTTATCGTCCATTGCGATGGCAGGAGGGCTCCCTCCGGAACTTGGGCTTTCCAGTTCAATTGGCTTGCTGAACGCTCCAGATTGTCGTGTCATCACTTTCATCCCTGCTTTGGGCGATCCCCAGACGATGGTCGTATCTCCAGCGGCGTCTACCGCGACCTTGGGTTGAATTTCGGATACTTCCGTTTCAAGCGCTTTTGCGCTGTAGAGAACCACAGGTTTTTCAAACGTGCCGCTCGTGGCCATCCGGGTTGAAGCGTCGATGTACTCGGTTTCGCTTTCTTCTTCGTAGCGTACCCACACGATGGTGGTGTTTCCGTAAGCGTCCATCGCGACCGCCGGATGGCTGTCTCTGTCGAGCAGAAAGCCGGTAGGCAGGCCAAATCCGCCGCCAGCGGGCTGAATCGCCATCTCAATTGGATAGGGTGGTTCCGGAGCGGGGAGTAGTCTGTTGAGTACCCACGCTATTGTCGCGTCACCCTGCGGGTCCATGGCGATGGCGGGCATCTCGGCGTTCACCGAAGATGCCGACAGTGCCACCGGATCGCCACATTCTGCTTCCGCGGGGCATGAGGCTGCCTCTATGGTTCCGTAGCCGCCATCGAAGGATACCCATGAGACCGTGGCGTCCCCTTTTGCGTCCATAGCCACGACAGGTTCCCTGGTTATTCCGGCACCTGAAATCGGTTCGGCTGGCAAGAACGCGCCACCTGCAGGCCGCCGGGCGACCTCGACCGATGGGCTGGTGGAGAATTCAGCCAGCCATGCAACCATGGCGTCCCCCTGTGCGTCCATCGCAATGGTTGGGGAGAAGGCACGTACGCCGGGTGGTGAGAGCTTGACGGGTGCACTGAACGTGCCACCGGCAGGTCGCCATGCGGCTTCGACAGTGCTATTCGAACCATTGCTCTCCACCCACACGAGTATCGTGTTGCCCCCTGCGTCCACAGCGACATCCGCCGAGTCATCGCCGTTGTGGCTCCCTTCCGCGACATCGATGGGTCCGGTCCAACCGGGTACCGCATGCGCCGACGCGGGCACTACTACGGCGACCGCGCAGAGGGCAAGCGCAGCGCACGTCTGTTCCAGGTGTCTCGCCATAAGTACTCTGAAAGCTCGTCGATTCCCTTAGGGACAGCTCCGCGCCCGCCCCGCGGGGGAGAGGCAGCCCCTGTGGGTTGGATGAGCGATCAGCTTGCCAGCGGCTCGGATGAAGCGGTACTGGACGAAACGCGCGACTAGGCCCGGAGCCAGCAGCTCGATTTCGACTCTTGTCGTCGCGGACACCACCAGGGGCGGGGAGATCGCGACCGTCCCGCGGGCGTCGTGATGCTTGCCCACGCGCACGGTCTCGCGCAGGGGATGCTGGCAGCCGGTGGTGCAGCGGACCACGATCGTGTCCCGGGCGTGAGCGCCCCCCACCGCGGCTATCTCGACGAACAGGCCCAGCGTGCTGCCGCCGATCGCGGCTTTCGTCACGAACAGGGGCTTGAAGACCGGGACGGCCGCCTCTTTCGCCTTGGGTTTGGGTTTCGGTTTGGATTTGGGCGGGGTAGGCGTGGTTTTGGGCTTGTTGGTGGTGTTGGGGTTGAGTGTGGGAGCGGCCTGGATGGTGACGGTGCGGGTGGCGTTAGTGGTGTTGCCGAGCGCGTCGGTCGCGCTCACCGAGACTTGGTAAGTGCCGGGTGCGTCGTACGCGTGGGTCGCGTCTGTGCCCGAGGTGTTGGGGCTGCCGTCGCCCCAGGACCAGGTGGTGGAGGCGACCGTCGACCACACGCTCAGCGGAGAGACGGAGAAGGCCAGCGGGGTGCCCGCCTGGCCTTCGGTGGGGGCTTGGAGCGCTTCGAGGCTCGGTCCAGTTGCCTGGTAGCCGGCGACCCGGATGAATTCACGTGTGCCGTTCGAGGTCGACCACACACTTACGGCGTCGCCCTGGGAGTCGATCGCGACCTGTATCGGGGTTGTGACGTTGCCGTTGGTGGGGAGTGACAGCGGTGGGTTGAAGTGGCCCCCCGCAGGCCTTGCAGATCCTTCGACCATGGGGATGCCTTCGTGGTTGCCGCCTTCGCCGATCCACACGGTCATGCTGTCACCCTGGGCGTCCATCGCGGTGGCCGGAGCGCTGGCCTTGGCCCCGGCCTTGGCCAGTTCGACGGGTTCGCCGAGGGGTCCCCCGAGTGTGGCAGCGATGGGTTGGGTGCCGGAGAGCCAGGTGACAAGCGCTTCGCCCGCAGCGTCCATTGCCACCGTGGGCTGGGTGTTCAGTATGCCTTCCGACCTCGTGTTGAAGTTGGAGAGGACAGTGGGAGTATCGAATGTGGCGCTGTTGGATGCCAGCGTCGCGGCTTCGATTATCCCCGATCTGGTCCACGTCATAGCCACATCGCCGCTGGCGTCCATCGTGACTGTCGGACTCCCTTCGCATTCGGACATGAGATCGATGGCGGGGCCGAAGACAGCAATGCTCGAGCGCCTCATCAACTGCATGAAGTAGCGCGATGTGGGGCGTCCCGTTTGGTCTGCTTCGGCAGCCGACCAGGCGATGGCGGTTTCGCCGTGGAAATTCGACGTCAGCATTGGCGACGTGGCGGTAATGCCTTCGGATCCGGGAATGCGTGTGGACAGTACAGACCTTTTGCTGAAGCTCCCGTCGGCAAAGATGGACGCTTCAATCTCACGCCCCCCACCTGTGTATTGCAGCCACGCAACTGTCCCATCGCCCCCAGAATCGATTGCGACCGCCGGGTCTTCGCTTTCGGGGTACTGCGATAGGACCACCGGTGTCCCGAGCGTTCCGTTGGCCGCTCGGGACCTGGCTTCGGCGTAGCCCTCGTCTTCGTAGCTGCCGGTGGAACGGGACAACCACGCGACGATGGCATTGCCCTGTGGGTCCATCGCCACGACAGGGTGGTAGGCCGAGTCGCCTATGGGTGAGACCTCGACTGGTTCGCCGAAGGTGCCCCCGGCGGGACGCCAGGCGGCGTCGATGGTTTCGCTCGCTCCGACCGACTGACACCACACGATCAAGGTGTCGCCCTTGGCGTCCATCGCGACGGCGACCTGTGGATGTTTGCCATCAGGCGCTTCGGAAAGGCTGCTTGTATCGGTCCACCCGGGCGTCCCCGATGCAGATGGCGCGGATACCCCAGCACCGACCGCGCACACGATCCCGAGGGCAGCGCACGTCTGTACCAGTTGTCTCGCCATAAAGATCGTCCCACCACATCGCAGACAGTGGGGACTCTACTAGATGTCGGACTCTTGCCACCCTTGCGGCGTCTCCGGTCGACTATTGCCGATCCCCAATAAAGCCCAATAGCGGGGAGTCGCAACCCGCGGCCCGACTCGCGAGGACATCGGCGCGGCGGTTCATCGGGACCACGGCAACCGCCCCGCCCGCCCCCGCCCCTACTCCACCGCGCGCCGCGCGTGGATCTCGATCAGCTCCAGCTGCATCGAGCGAGGCTCCTCGCCGGGCCCCGGATGCAGCCGTCGCCAGGCGCCGTCGGAGCCGAGCTCCCAGGCGTTCTGGTTGTCGTGGAAGGCGCGGTCGAGCACGTCGAGCACCTCGGCCCGCAGCTCGGGGGCTTCGATCGGGACGGCGAGCTCGACGCGGTGGTCGAGGTTGCGCGGCATCAGGTCGGCGGAGGCGATGTACACGAGCTGCTCGCCCGTGTGTTGGAAGGCGTAGACGCGGGAGTGCTCGAGCAGGCGCCCCACCACGGAGATGACGCGGATGTTCTCCGAGACCCCCGGCACGCCGGGGCGCAGGCAGCAGATCCCGCGGACGTTCAGATCGACCTGCACGCCGGCCTGGGAGGCGCGGTAGAGCGCGCGGATGCAGGGGCCGTCGACGAGCGCGTTCATCTTCATCGTGATCCGTGCGGGGTGCTCGGGGGAGTGCGCGGCGATCGTGCGGTCGATCTCGGCGATCAGCCCATCGCGCAGCTGCGTGGGGGCGATCAGCACCTTGCGGTAGTGCAGCGGGCGGCCGTAGCCGGTGAGGTAGTTGAACATGTCCGTCACGTCCGCCCCGATCTGCGGGTCGGTGGTGAACAGCCCGAAGTCGGTGTACAGGCGCGCGGTGGTCGAGTGGTAGTTGCCGGTGCCGATGTGCACGTAGTTGCGCACCCCCTCGCCCTCGCGGCGCACGACGAGCACGCACTTGACGTGCGTCTTCAGCGCCGGCTGGCCATACACGACGTGCACCCCGGCCTCCTCCAGGGCCTTGGCCCAGTGGATGTTCATGCGCTCGTCGAAGCGCGCCTTGAGCTCGACCAGGGCGACCGCCTGCTTGCCGCTCTCGGTGGCGTCGATCAGCGCTGGGACGAGCGGCGAGTCGTCGGAGGTGCGGTACACCGTCAGCTTGATCGCGAGCACGTCCGGGTCGGCGACGGCCTGCTGCACGAAGCGCTCGACCGAGGTGGCGAAGGAGTCGTAGGGGTGGTGCACGAGCAGGTCGCCTTCGCGCATCGCGGCGAGCACGTCGGGCCGCTCGCCCTCGTGGCGCAGCAGCCGCGGGTGGGTGATCGGGCTCATTGGCGGGTCGCGCAGCTCGGAGAGGCCGGGAAGGCGCACGATCTGCCACAGCGAGCCCATGTCGAGCAGGCCGTCGACGGGGTAGATTTCCTCCTCGGCGACGCCCAGCAGACCGATCAGCTCGCTGCGCAGCGGCGCCGAGCAGTGGGCGCCGAGCTCGACGCGCACGATCTCGCCGAAGCGGCGGCGGCGCAGCTCGTCCTCGACCGCCTGCAGCAGGTCGGCGGCGTCGTCGGAGACCTCCAGGTCGGCGTCGCGGGTGACGCGGAAGAGGTGATGGTCGACGATCTCCATCCCCGGGAACAGCGCGCCCAGGTGGTGGGCGATCACCTCCTCCAGCGCCACCATCGTGACCACCTCCGCGGCGGCGCCCTCGCGTCCCCCGGTGGTGGTGCCCTCGCGGCCTCCAGCGGCGGCGCCCTCGCCGGCGGCGGCGGGGGGAACCTTGATGAAGCGGGGCAGGATCTCCGTGGGAACCTTCACGCGCGCGAACACCGTCTGGTCGGTGACGGGGTCGCGCACCAGCACGGCCAAGGAGAGGGAGAGGTTGGAGATGTACGGAAAGGGCCGCCCGGGGGCGACGGCAAGGGGGGTGAGCGTGGGGAAGATGACCTGCTGGAAGTGCCTTGCCAGATGGGTGCGCTGGCGCTCGTCGAGCTCCTCGAAGCCGACCAGGTGGATGCCGTGGCGCGCCAGCGCGGGGCGCAGGCGCTGCTCGAAGCAGGCGGTGAGACGCCCGCCCAGCTCGAGCACCTGCTCGCGGATCAGCCCGATCGTCTGCGAGGGGGTCGAGCCGTCCTGCGAAGGGTTCTCCACGCCGGCCTCGATCTGGTCGTGCAGGCCGGCGACGCGCACCATGTAGTACTCGTCGAGGTTGGTGGTGTAGATCGCGCAGAACTTCACGCGCTCCAGCAGCGGCAGCTCCTCGTCCTCGGCGAGCTGCAGCACGCGCTCGTTGAAGTCCAGCCATGAGACCTCGCGGTTGAGATACAGCGAGGGATCGCTCAGGGGGCGCTCCTCGGGGTGTGGTCCGTCCGCCCGATCCTCCGCCTGCCCGTGGCCGTCGGTGTGCGCGTGCTCGCCCACGGGTCCGCCTGCCTCCACGGGCCCGCCCGCCGTGCCTGCGACATTGGCACCCCGCCCGACGGTGGGCGCCGGCTCGCTCTCGACTTGGGTTTGATCGATGCTCATGCGACTCTCAACGCTACACCCTGAACATATCGCTACTGTGAAGCGTGAGGGAGATGGCTCGCCAGCTCTGGTTGCTACGTCACGCGGACGCGGAGCCGCACGGAACCCGCGAGGACTCCGAGCGGCGCCTGACCGAGCGGGGCGAGCGGCAGGCGCGGCTGGCGGGCGAGGCGATCGCGCTGATGGGGGTGGAGCTTGAGGCGCTGCTGAGCAGCCCCAAGGAGCGCGCGCTACGCACGGCGACGGTGGCGGCACAGGCGTGGAGCGAGAAACAGCGCGCAAAGGTGGAGATCCATGCGCCCCTGGCGGAAGGCTTCGACGCGCGGCAGGCGCTGGCGGTGATGAGCGCCCTGCCCAGCCGTCCCCGGGCCGCCGGCGAAGCGGCCCTGCCCGCTCGGGCGCTGCTCGTCGGCCACGAGCCCGACCTTTCGACGGTGGTGGCGGAACTGACGGGAGCGCGCATCGACCTGAAGAAGGGCGGGCTGGCGGTGGTGAGGATTGAAGGCGCAAGCGGAGAATTGATGGTGCTGCTGCGCCCCAGCGAGCTGGCGTTGATCGCGAAAAGCCGCATCGCGGCGAGCGCCCCGGCGCCGTAGCCGCGAATGGCCTGGGTGGCGGTGAGCGCCCCCGCTCCGTAGCGCGAACGGCCTGGGTGGCGGCGAGCGCCCCGGCTCCGTCACTCCCTGCTGCCGCGACATCCCGCCAACGCGGTAGGGTCCCGCTCGTGGCAAACGGACGCTCGGCATTCGTCACCGGGATCACCGGCCAGGATGGCTCCTACCTGGCGGAGCTGCTGCTGGAGAAGGGGTATGAGGTGCACGGCATGGTGCGCCGCTCCTCGACCGAGCGCTTCGAGCGGATCGAGCACCTGCGCGAACGGATCACCCTGCATCAGGGCGACCTGCTCGACCAGCGCTCGCTGGTGGACGCGCTGCGCGCGGCGCGCCCGCATGAGATCTACAACCTGGCGGCGATGTCGTTCGTGGCGGTGTCGTGGATCCAGCCGACGCTCACGGCCGAGTTCACGGGAGTGGGGGTGACGCGGATGTTGGAGGCGATGCGCGAAGTGTGCCCCGAGGCGCGCTTCTACCAGGCCTCCTCCAGCGAGATGTTCGGCAAGGTGCGCGAGGTGCCCCAAACCGAGCACACGCCCTTCTACCCGCGCTCGCCGTACGGGGTGGCGAAGGCGTACGGGCACTTCATCACGGTCAACTACCGCGAGTCCTACGGGCTGCATGCGACGTCGGGGATACTTTTCAACCACGAGAGCCCCCGCCGCGGGCTGGAGTTCGTGACCCGCAAGATCACCTGGCACGCCGCGGCGATCAAGCTCGGCCTAGTGGAGAAGCTGCACCTCGGCAACCTCGACGCCGAACGCGATTGGGGGTATGCGAAGGACTACGTGGAGGCGATGTGGCTGATGCTCCAGCGCGAGCAGGCCGAGGACTACGTGATCGCCACCGGCGTGGCGCACTCGGTGCGCGAGTGCCTGGAGATCGCCTTCGACCAGGCGGGCCTGGAGATCGACGAGCGTGTGGTGCTGGACGAGTCGTTGGTGCGTCCCGCCGAGGTCGATCACCTGATCGGGGACTCCACCAAGGCGCGCGAGGATCTCGGGTGGGAGCCGCGGACGAGCTTCGAGCAGCTGATCAGGCTGATGGTGGACGCTGATCACCGGCTGCTGAGCGGCGCGGATCGCAGGCTGGTGAGTGGCTGAGACTCCACGCCGCGCGCTCGTGACCGGGCTGACGGGCCAGGACGGCTCGTTCCTGGCGGAGGCGCTGCTGGCGGAGGGGTATGCGGTGACGGGCGTGGTGCGTGGCTGGCCATGCGCAACGCTGGGCGCCGCGGAGCACCTGCGCGGCCGGGTGCAGGCGGTGCCGGGAGAGCTGCTCGACCAGGGCAGCCTGCGCGCGGCGGTGGAAGAGGTGCGCCCGCACGAGCTCTACCACCTCGCGGCGCCCTCGTTCGTGCCGGCCTCGTGGGAGCGCCCGGCGGAGACCTGCGCGGCGATCGTCGGCGCGACGGCAGCGCTGCTGGAGGCGGTGCGCGAGGCGGACCTGGCGATACGCGTGTTCGTGGCGAGCACGGGCGCGATCTTCGGCGACGCGGGGGAGAGTCCCCAGCGCGAGGAGACGTGCTGTCGGCCGGAGAGCCCCTACGCGATCGCCAAGCTCGCCGCGCACAACCTGGTGGGGGCAATGCGCGCCCACGATGGGATGTACGCGTGCTCGGGGATCCTCTACAACCACGAGTCCGAGCGCCGCCCGGAGCAGTTCGTCACGCGCAAGCTCACGCGCGCCGCGGCGGAAGTGGAGCTGGGCCTGGCCAGTGAGGTGGAGGTGGGGGACTTGGACGCGGTGCGCGACTGGTCGTTCGCCGGAGACATCATGCGCGGCGCGTGGCTGATGCTCCAGCAGGAGCAGCCCCAGGACCTGATCCTCGCCAGCGGCGAGCCTCACACCGTGGCGGAGTGGGCGCGCGCGGCGTTCGCCTGCGTGGGCAGGGACGCCGATGACCACGTGCGTGTGGCGAGCGAGCTGGTGCGCACGCCGGAGGCCACGCCGATGGTCGGAGATCCGAGCAGGGCGCGGGAATGGCTGGGATGGCGCCCGAGCATCGACTTCGGGCAGCTGGTGGGGCGGATGGTGATGGCCGATCTGGAGGAGCTGAGAGCCCTGAGCTGCTAGACCAGCGCCTCAACGGGGTCCCGCTTGGCGTCGAGTGCGCCATCCGGCGTTGGAGCGGACTCGGGCTCCCGGGCGACCGGGGTGCCTCCGCCCAGCACGCCTTCTGGGGAAGCGGAGATCCCCCCGCCGCCCTCGGCGGGCGATCCATCGGCGGGTTCGGCGGCGAAGCGGTAGCCGATGCCGAAGTGGGTATGGATGTAGCGCCACTCGGGCGAGGACTTCTCCAGCTTTTGGCGGAGCTTGCGCACGAACACGTCCACGGAGCGGTCCCCGCGGACCATCGCGTAGCCCCACAGGCGCGAGTAGATTTCCTCGCGCTCCAGCACCCTTCCGTCGGCGGCGGCGAGCAGCTCGATCAGCTCGAACTCGCGGCGGGTGAGGTCGAGGGAGTGGCCGGAGACGAAGGCTTGGAAGCGGTCGGAGCGGATCTCGACCTCGCCCGCGGTGAAGGACTTGACCTCGGCGCGGCCGGCGGGGCGGCGGCGACGGCGAACGACGCTTTGGATGCGCGCGATCACCTCCTCGGGGTGGCAGGGCTTGGTGATCCAGTCGTCGGCGCCGAGGCGCAGCCCGCGTACCCGTTGGGCCACCGTGGAGGGGCCGGTGCAGACGACGATCCCCAGGTCGGGGAGCGCGCCGCAGAGGCGCTCCAGCCACTCCCACGCCTGCGGCCCCAGTACGGCGAGGTCGACGACGAGCGCCGACAGGCGCATCGCGCCGATCGCCTCGGGCGGGACCGGGCTGGCGAGCACGCGGTGCTCCCAGCTGAGCCGGTCGAGACGCTTGGAGAGCACCTGGATGAAACCGCTGTCGCGGTCGAGAACGGCTACCCGCAGTGGCGGGGCTGTCGAGGAGGGGCTGCGAGCGTCCGCTGGGCCCCCCTGCTCGGCGCGGATGGTTTCCATCATCGCGGGCACCAGTCTATGCAAACTTTCGGCCGCGATGTTGTCAGCTCGGACGATGGTCACAGGATCTTCACAGCGGAATCCCGCTAATTGCGACAAATGCCACGCAATCCTGCCCCCAGGCAGAGCTGTCGATCCTCTCGGCCGGGGCCCTTCGATCCGCTGTGCAATGCCCTCAATCCTGCCCGAACGGGTGCGAGGAGTCGGAGAACTCGCGGAACAACCCGGTGACGACGAACGCGACCTGCTCGCCGATGTCGACGGCGTTGTCGCCGACGCGCTCCAGGGCTCTGGCGACGAGGATCATGTGCATCGCCCATTCGCGCGTGTCGGGGTCGTCGCCGATGTCGAGCGCCATCCGGAAGATGTCGCGGTTGAGGCGGTTGATGGCGCTGTCCTGGCGCACGAGGTCTTCGGCCAGCGCGATGTCGCGGCCGGCGAAGGCGGCCTTGGACTGGGTGACCTCCGAGCGGGCGAGGCCGCCCATCTTCAGGAGCGCCTCCAGCAGCGGGCGGCGCACCGGGGGCTCGTAGCCGGAGAGCGGGATCAGCTTGGCGATGTTGACGCACTGGTCGCCCATCCGCTCGATGTTCTTCATCACGTGCAGCAGCGCGGCGACGACCCGCAGGTCGCCGGCGACGGGGGACTGGAGCGCGAGCAGCGACAGGATCCCCTGGTGGATCTCCAGGTAGCGCCCGTCGACGCGGTCGTCGTCGGCGATCACCATGGCGGCCAGCTCGACGTCCTGGTGCTCGAGCGCCTCGAGCACGCGGTCGAGCTGCTCGACGATGATGTCGAGGCCGCCGAGGGCGCGCCGCTCGAGCTCGCGCAGCTGCTGCTGGAAGTGCTGGCGGGGGGTGGTTTTCGACCCAGCGAGCCCACCCGCGCTGCCCGCAATCCCTCCCGTGCCTCCCGCCAGCGCGGCGCCTCCGGCGCGTGCACTCCCCCTGGGGGGGACCGGCGCGCGTCCCTCCGAGGGGTTGACCGAAGAAGAGGGGCCCGGCTCGTCGCCCTCCGGGCGACTGCGCCACCCTCTATCCGAACTTCCCGGTGACATATTCCTCGGTGCGCGGGTCGGTGGGTTTGGTGAAGATCTCATCGGTGGGACCGACCTCGACGAGCTCGCCGGCGAGCATGAAGGCGGTGCGGTCGGCGACGCGGGCGGCCTGCTGCATGTTGTGGGTGACGATCACGATCGTGATGCGCTGCTTGAGCTGCTCGATCAGCTCCTCGATCCGCAGCGTGGCGATCGGGTCGAGGGCGGAGCAGGGCTCGTCCATCAGCAGCACCTCGGGGTCGACGGCGAGCGAGCGGGCGATGCAGAGGCGCTGCTGCTGCCCGCCGGAGAGCCCCACGCCGGGGGAGGAGAGGCGCCCGGAGACCTCCTCCCACAGGCCGGCGCCGCGCAGCGCGGACTCGACGCGGTGGGAGAGCTCGCCCCGCCGGGAGCGCCCGAGTGTGAGGCGCAGGCCGGAGGCGACGTTGTCGAAGATCGACATCGTCGGGAACGGGTTGGGCTTCTGAAAGACCATCCCGACGGCGCGGCGCACGGCGATCACGTCGACGGCGGGGTCGTAGACGTCGAGTTCGTCGAGCAGCACGCGGCCCTCGGCGCGGGCGCCGGGGATCTCCTCGTGCATGCGGTTGATGCAGCGCACCATCGTCGACTTGCCGCAGCCGGAGGGCCCGATGATCGCGGTCACCTGGTTGGGGGGAAAGCGCAGGTCGATCCCCTTGACCTGCTCGGAGGAGCCGTAGAAGGCGCGCAGGCGCTCGAGGCGCACCTCGTGCGCGACCTTGGCCACGGATTGAGCGCCTACCGCACCGGCCCCGGCCTCGGGGGTGGCGGGCTGCGTAGACGGCCCGCCGGCGGGGGAGGAGGGGCGTTCGTGAGGCTGAAGCATGTCCTCAGAAGTCTGCTCGATCGGGGAGGGATGTGCGTCGGGGCTCATGCAAGGCGACTCCTGCGGGCGACAAGGCGGGCGACAAGGTTGAGTATGAGGATCATCGCGACCAGCGTCAACGCGGCCCCCCACGCACGGTTTACCACTTCGGTGGTCGGCGATGTGACGTCGCTGTAGATCTGGTAGGGCAGCGAGTTCATGAACCCCCCGAGGCTGAGCGAGGTCTTGTTGGTGTGCCCGGCGGTGAACAGCAGCGGCGCGGTCTCGCCGGCGGCGCGGGCGACCGCGAGCAGGACTCCGGTGAGCATCCCGGTGAGCGCGGTCGGCAGCACCACCCGGAAGATCACCTTCCAGCGCGGCGCGCCGAGCGCCAGCGCGGACTCGCGCAGCGCGCCGGGGATCAGCTGCAGGATGACCTCGGCGGAGCGGATCACGACGGGCAGCATCAGCAGCGAGAGCGCGAGCGAGCCCTTGTAGCCGGCGTAGGTCGAGCCGGTGCCGATGATCAGCACGATGTAGATGAACAGCCCGAAAACGATCGAGGGGACCCCGGTGAGCACGTCGACGAAGAAGCGCACGGTGTTCGCGAACCACGCGGGCTGGCCATACTCGACCAGCCACAGCGCGACGCCGACGCCGATCGGAATGGCGATCGCGGAGGCGAGCGCGACCATCTCCAGCGTGCCGAGGATCGCGCTCTTGATCCCGCCGATCGAGGAGCCCCCAAAGAACGTGGAGCCCGTGGGATCGGTCGTGAAGAAGCTCCAGCTCCACGCCCCCAGCCCCTTGACGAGCAGGTAGTAGACGATCAGCACGAGCGGCACCAGCGCCACGAGCGTGGCGGCGAGCAGTGTCCCCCGCGCGAGCCGGTCGGCGCGCCGCCGCCGGGGGCTGACCGCGAAGCGCGCGAGGCGATCGGGTGTGGCGCCGTGCGCGCTCACCACCGGACCTCGGGACGGGCGATCGGGGAGGTGGTCGTTTGGGATCGTCCGCGCGGGTGGGTGTGGCCGCCGAGCGGGTGGGCGTGGGGCCTCCTACCCCACGGCGTCGCACGGTTGGCCCTCATGCCCCCACCGCCGCGGCGGCGCCGAGGTCGGCTGGCCCCTCGCTGGTGCGTCCGCGGGAGCCCCCGCGCGCGGCGCGCAGCACGAACAGCCGCGCGAGGGCGTTGACGAGCAGCGTGAGCACGAACAGCACGAGCGCGCACGCAAACAGCGCGGAGCGATGCAGCCCCGTGGCCTCGCCGAACTCGTTGGCGATCACCGCGGCGAGCGTGTAGCCCTGGCCGAAGAGGTGGTGGGCGAGCGTGGGGGAGTCGCCGATCACGATTGTGACGGCGATCGTCTCGCCGATCGCGCGGCCGAGCCCGAGCATCGCGCCGCCCACGATCCCGGGGCGGCAGTAGGGGATCACGGCGATGCGGATCATCTCCCAGCGGGTGGCGCCGAGCCCGAGCGCGGCCTCCTTGTGGTCGGGGGGCACGGTGCTCATCACCTCGCGGGCGATCGCGGAGACGATCGGGAGAATCATGATCGCGAGGATCAGCCCGGCGACGAAGCAGTTGGGGATCGTGACGAGGCCGCCGCCGATGAAGGGGATGAAGGAGAAGTGGTGGGCCACCCATTCCTCGGCCGGCTCGAGCTTGGGGGCGAGGAAGAAGATGCCCCACAGCCCGTACACCACCGAGGGCACCGCGGCGAGCAGCTCGACGAGCACCGTGAGCGGCGCCAGCAGCCGTCGCGCGCAGAGCTCGGTGAGGTAGATCGCGGTGGCGACCGCGATCGGCACTCCCATCAGCAGCGCCAGCGCGGAGGTGATCAGCGTCCCCACCAGCAGCGGCAGCGCGCCGTAGTGTTCGGCGGCGGGGTTCCATTCGTTGTTGAAGACGAAGCCGAGCACCCCGGAGGCGGCAAACGCGGGGCGCGCTTCGCCGAAGAGGCGCACGAAGAAGTAGACGATCAGGACGAGGATCAGCGCGGCGAGCGCGGTGAGCCCGTACTTCAGGGCGCGGTCGGGGAGGCGCGCAAGCGGTGACCGCTCCAACAGGGAACGGTCACCGCCTGGGATCGAAGCTGCCTCCAAAGCGCCTTTCAGGCTAGCTCAGCGCCGCGCCTTCGCACGTCAGCCCCGCGACCGCCGCCTTGGACTTGGCGAGGATCGTCGCCGGCAGCGTTGCGTAGTCGGCCTTGGCGAGGATCGCCTGCCCCGCGCCAAGACCGTAGTCGAGGAACTTCACGACGCCTTCCGCCGCGCTCTTGCCGCCGGGGACGCCGGCCTTGCACATGTCCTTGTAGACCACCACGAACGTCTGCGAGGTGATCGGGTAGGCCTGCGGCGAGGAGGGGTTTTTGATCGCGAACGCGAGGCTGGCCGGCAGCACGATGCCTTCCGCGGCGGCGCTGGTCGAGGCCAGCGTGGGCGCCACGAAGTTGCCCGCCTTGTTCTTCACGTCGGCATAGGTGAATTTGTGCGTCAGCGCGTATGCCTGCTCGACATAACCGACTGCGCCGGGGGTCTGTTCGACCGCGCCGGCGACGCCGGCGTTGCCCTTGGCGCCGGTGCCGACCGGCCAGGGGACGATCTTGCCGGAGCCGACCTTGCTCGCCCATTCCGGGTCCACGGCGGCGAGGAAGCCGGTGAAGCCGGCGGAGGTGCCCGAGGAGTCTGAGCGGTGGACCACCGTGATCGCGGTGCTCGGCAACGTGACGCCCGGGTTCAGGGCCTTGATTTCAGGGGCGTTCCACGTCTTGATCTTGCCCAGGTAGATGTTGGCGATCGTGGTGCCTTCGAGCTTCAGGCCGGTTTGCACCCCGGGGAGGTTGTAGGAGACGGTGATCGCGCCCAGGAACATCGGGATCTGCACCGGTTCGCCGACTTTGGCGAGTTCCGTCGCTTCGGCCGCCTTCAGTGGCGGGTCGGAGGCGCCGAAGTCGACGGTCTTGCCTGCCAGCGCGGTGATGCCGGCGCCCGAGCCAACGGCCTGGTAGTTGACGGTGAGGCCGGCGCTGGCCAGCTGCGAGCCCCACTGTTCGTAGACGGGCGCCGCGAAGGTCGAACCGGCGCCGGAGATCGTGGCGGATGCCACGGGGGTTTTGCTGGTGGTGCCGGAGCTCGTGGTGTTGGTGCTGCTGCCGCAGGCGGCGACGAGCAGCGAGAGCGCCGCTACGCCCAGGACCGTCGCGGCTGTCTTTTGCAAGTTGATCACTATTGCGTCTCCCTCTGGCTTGTGGGGGTCGATGGATCGGAGCAGGGCGAGGCATGTGAGCTGCAAGGAGCACCCCGCCCGAGCGATACCGACCCTACTGTCCTAGTCCACCGCCACCGGCGTGTGAACATTTCGTGAAGGCTGCTGGCGGTCGACCACATGGGGGGAGGTCGGGAGGGGGGTAGGCCCTCCTCTGGTATGGGGGGAGGCCGGGAGAGCAGCGGGCCCCCCTCCCGCAAAGGGTTGGGGTTGGAAGCGGTAGCCGAAGCCCGGGTGGGTGTGGATGAAGCGGCGGTCGGGCATCGCCGCTTCGAGCTTGGTGCGCAGCTTGGAGACGTACACATCGACCGAGCGGTCGCCGGCGCGCAACTCGCCCCCCCACACGACGCCGTAGAGCTCCTCGCGCGTGACGATCGTCCCGAGCCGCTTCGCCATCGCGACGAGCAGCTCGAACTCGCGCACGGAGAGCGTCAGCGCCTGGCCGGTGGCGAGCGCCAGCCCCTCGGCGGGGTGGATCTCGAGCTCACCCGCGTAGATGGTGCCGCCGGTGCCGCCGTAGGCGACGCGATCCGCGAGAGACTCTTCCACAGGCTGCATGATCGAGGTCGGCGAGACCTCCCGAGTTGCGAACTCGTGATTCATTCGTGAAAAAAATGTGAAAGGCGTGGGCCCAGCGGGCGAGCGGGCTCCACCGGCGCCGCGCGGGGAATATCCTGCGCCGATGTTCCCTCGCCACGGCCGGCCAAACCGCCCGCGCCAGCCAAACCGCCTGCGTCCCGGGATCCTGGACGTGCGTCCCGGGATCCTCGACGTGCGTCCCGGGATCCTCGACCTGCGCCCCGGGATCCTTGACGTGCGTCCCGGGATCCTCGACCTGCGTCCCGGGATCCTCGACCTTCCCCACTCTCGGCGCTTCCTCTCCACCCGGCCAACCCTTGGCTGCAGCCCCCGTCCGGCTGGCGGCACCGTGCTGCGATGAGCCTCCTGCGTCGCGGCATGGACGGCTCGTTGATGGAGCTGGTGGAGGAGGCGGGACGCAACGTGCAGCGCTCGGGCCTGTTGATGCGCGACCTGCTGGCCGACTTCCCCGAGCACGCCCCGCTGGCGCGCGACCTGAAGGTGTGCGAGCAGGAGGGCGACCGCATCACCCACGACATCATCCACCGCCTCACCGGCGGTCGCCGCGTGCGTGCGCCGTTCGCGGCCAGCGACGGCTACGCGCTGGCGACCGCGCTGGACGACATCGTCGACTACACCGAGCACGCCGCCGCGCAGATGGTGCTGTACGGCGTGGAGGCCCCGATGGAGCAGGCGGTCGAGTTCGCCGAGGTGCTGGTCGGCGCCGGCGAGCAGATCGCCAGAGCCCTGCGCTGCCTGCGCACCGGCACCGAGCTGGGCCCCCACCTGGTGGAGATCCATCGCCTGGAGAACGAGGGCGACCGCCTGCAGCGCGACGCCGTCGCCTCGCTGTTCGCGGGCGGCATCGACCCGATGGTCGTGATCCGCTGGAAGGACATCTTCGAGTCGCTCGAGGCCGCCGTGGATGCCTGTGAGACGGTTGCGCACGTGCTGGAGGGGATCGTGCTCAAGCAGCGCGGGCGCTGGCGCTGAGGCGCGCACAGCGAGGCGGCGGAAAGCTGCGACTCCCGCTCTCCTGATTGGCGCGTCTCCTGCGTTGCGTCGGCGCGAGCCGAACGTTGGCCTCTGGCGCGAGCCGAACCATCAGCCCCCGGCGCGCGCCTGCGCCTGCGCGGCCAGCTCGGCCAGCCCGATCGCCTCGATCGACGGTGCGGGGCGGTAGCGCTCGACTCCGGGATAGACGATCAACGCGCGCTCCGGTGAGAGGTCGGCGAGTGCGGAGTGAAAGCCCCGCTCCACCGTCGGCGCCAGGCTGCGCTTGATCTCTACCGCCCACTCGCCGCCGCCGGGCCAGCCGAGGACGAGGTCCACCTCCGCTCCATGGCTGGTCCGATAGAAGCTCGCCTGTGCCTGCGGCCCCGCCGCCGCGAGCAGATTCTCGATCGCCATGCCCTCCCAGCTGGGCCCGACGATCGGGTGCCCGAGGATCGTCTCCTTGTCGGCGAGGCCGAGCAGCGCGTGCAGCAGGCCGCTGTCCCGCACATATACCTTCGGTGAGCGCACCAGCCGCTTGCCGAGGTTGGGTAGGCGCGGGGGGAGACGCCGGACGAGCAGCAGATCGACCATCAGGTCGAGGTAGTGGGCGATGGTCGTTCCGGTGACGCCGAGGTTGCGGGCAAGCTGCGCCGCGTTCAGAAGGCCGCCCTGGTGGTGCGCGAACATCGTCCACAGCCGCCGCAGCGTCTCGGCCGGGATGCGCGGGCCGAGCTGCGGGATGTCGCGCTCCAAGTAGGTGCGAATGAAGTCCTGGCGCCAGCGTAGGCTGACCGCGTCGTCGGCCGCAAGGAAGCTCTCCGGGAAGCCGCCGCGGGTCCATAGCGCATCGAGTCGCTCTCCGCCCACCTCGGTGACATCGAGCGGCGAGAGCTCGACGAAGGCGATCCTGCCCGCCAGGGTCTCTCCCGACTGTGCCAGCAGGTCGATCGCGGCGGAACCCAGCAGCAGAAACCGCCCGGCCGCCCGGCCTTCGCGCCTGGCCGCGTCGATCACTCCACGGAGCGCTTCGAACAGGCCCGGCGCGCGGTGGATCTCATCGAGGATCACGAGCTCGTCGGCGTGGTCGGCGAAGTACAGCGCCGGCTCGGCAAGGCGCGCTCGGTCGGCGGCCGACTCGAGGTCCAGATAGACCGACGGCCGTCCCCCGGCGATCGCCAGGGCAAGCGTGGTCTTGCCGGCCTGCCGCGGGCCAACCAGGGCAACGGCCGGCATGTGCTCCAGCAGTAACGTGACTTCGGTGGCGGCGTGACGCTCGATCATCCGTGCAATCATAAACTACAACTTGGGATTTACACGGATAATCCTTTGCTGTGGGGGAGGTTGGGGCCTCTGCCCGCACTCCAGTAGAGGGTAGTGGGTCAGTTTGGGGCGGAGAGGGGCCGTATAGCCATTGCAATAGGGCGGGGTGTTGAACAAAAAATTCAAAAGCCGTGTGCAATTGCTATCGGGTTCTAAATTTTTATAACAATCCCTGGACCTATTATATATACTATCGCTATACTCAAAGCCAGGTCTCCAGAGAACGCGAGACAGTAGCGGTCAAACTGACCCACTACCCAGTAGAGAGCGCGACGCGGTGCCCGGCTTCGGCGTGGCTGTGGCCGAGTTTTCGCCTGAGTGGCGGGACGGTTGAGTCCGAACGTCATTCGGTCAACCATGCAACTCAAACCTCGACTTGAGATTTACACGATTCGTCTCCCAGGGCGCGGGCAATTGGCTCTGGCGATGCGTTATTCGGTGCCGGTGCGACCCCGGGATCGGTGGATTCAGGTTCAGCCAAGCAAGGTCTTGATCATCAACGCTATCGTCGCGATGCCGCTGACTACAGCTATCGCAGTGAATGCGGATCCCCACGAGCGTTTGATCAGGCTCACGCCGACTCCCGTTGCGCCCAGCGCTAGGCAAACTACGACCCACGGCTTAGGCCTTGGAACAGAGCCTCCGATGGCGTTGAACCCAAGGACGACAGCGCAGCAAAAACAAAGCATCGCGTTAAGCCATCTAGCCGCGTCAGCCCTCGTCAGGGGAGTGTCTCCCTCGGCCGTCGGCTGGAATTCCTGCGTTACATCCTTGACACTATCGTCCGAGCGGGTTTCCCGTGTTTTGCGGACCTGTTCAAGCAGGGCAATCTTCCGTTCCGCCGCATCAAGCCTGGCCACGAGAGAGGTTTCACGATCACCTTCATCTACCCATGAGGTGAACTCAGCAGCCTCTAGTTCGTTGTCGCTTGCCAGCGGCCTATTAAGCAGACGTTCTAGGTCTAGCTTGATTTCAGGCGTCGATCTCTCGTGGGCGGAAATCTGAAGAAGCACCTTCATAACCTGCTCGTGGGTAAGGATATCGGGCACATGGAGCGCTGGCGTATTCAGCAGCACCGCCAGAGTTTCATCGTAGTCTTTCACACGTGGCTGCAGGTGACGAAGCCGGCCCAGCCACGCGTCAACCGTGACGGCGAATGGTGTCGCGTCGGGATCAGAGTATGTGGCCCACCGGGCGAGCACGCGATCGTAGGTAATGAAAAGATAGCCCACATTCGACAAGCTCCGATCCACTGCCCCACGGAGTCGTTCAATCAGACATCGGATCCTGGCGTCATGCTGCTGGACGGGAAGTGCCTTGGCTTCCACTCCAGTGTGAAAGCGATTCAGCTCTGCGACGTGCGCTTCTACTTGGTCCTTTTGGGCATCCACCTCATCGCAGCCTTCTTCCACGATGCTGACACCCTCCAGCTTGAGCCGGTATCTGATGTCTCGGATTAGCTCACCACAGAACTCATCGGGCGTCAACACCTCGTATGTGTCGCGACAGTGCAGAGCGTGTGCCCTCAGGATAGCCTTTGCTGTCGCCAGGTCGCGTTCCTCCTCGGCAGAACTCGGCGGACGGCCCTGCGCAGCGACCTTGAGCTTCCTGCGCGCGTTACTGATGCTGCGCTTCCACTCTTTGAGCGTCCACCGGGTGACGCAAATCTCGTAGCCTTGTAGCTTGGATCGCTCGATGACCTCGTGCATTTCCTCGTACCGGCGTCGCCCGTGCAGATGCTGCAGCGGAAACAACGTGTTCGTATCCAAATAGAGACGCTGGCCGGTCGTGAGTTGACGCACAGCGTCAAACGCAGACGGATCCAACGTAAAAGCCGACATCAGGTAGGCCGTGCTCAACTTCGATAGGAGCCATTGCCGCTGTATCGGCACCATGAAGTCAAAGAACAGTTTAAGGGCGTCGTGTCGCAGAAGCGCATACTCAGGCTCGAGGCCTGTTGGTTCTTGAAGGCCCAGAACCATGATCTCTTCAAGTCGATGCCTGAATCGCTCCTGCTCGGGGTACAGGATGATGGCGGCTTCAATGCCGCGATCGCTTATGAGTTCGTGGATGCACTCGATGAGTTCGTCCCGGAGCTGTGCCATATAAGCGCCGTTGATAGGCGGCAGCTCCCTATCGACGATCGATTCCCAGGCAGCGAGAGCCGCTGTTTCCAGTTCGGTTGCCGTGCGCACACGGCTGGCCAGCTCGTCCGAGCATGACGTTGTGAGCTCGAACCTTGTCTGCGTCCGTATCATCCTTCCCGTTTCGACCAAGCGATCAAACGATGTCAATATCTCCCCAAGATCGACTGTGGCTTTCCAGAGGCGTTCTATCAATTCCTGACATTCAAGGCAGGTAGTAAACCCGCCCTTGTTTCCGTGAGCTGTCGCCACAACGAGCTCATCGATAATCGAGCTGGTAACAGTGTCGTGGCTACCGCGGTCAGACGTGAAGATCTTGTAAGTCACGATTCGCTGAGCGAACCGGCGAGCTGCCTGGATGCCATCAGACAGTTTTGGCATCAAAAGCCTCCTCCGGACAGAGCCGGCTCGGATCTCCCAGCCATCGTCGAATCACTAGCCATCCTCGAATCGAGGTCGAACATGGTTCTCCAACCTCCTCAACATCACCTCCGAGCAAGAGTAGTGTTACCGTCTGCTCGTAGTGAGGCTCTGCGGAAAGGTCTCAGTGGTTGGGCTCGGTGGGCGCTGCACAGTAGACTAGACCGAACCGGCAAGTGGATGTTGTTATGTTTCTTTCTCTCTGTGCGCATCGGTCACGCGATACGTCGCGTAGGCGACGCGCTGGAATCGCCGCTCGCTGCCAACACCCCAGGCGCAGTGCCCAGCTACGGATTCCTCGCCGACGGAGAGGCCGAGCGAGCAGGCCCTCAACCTCGCCTCGACGTGGCGTCGTGCGCATCGGCTCATCCGCCTGGTCAAGCGCCCGGATTGCGACTTGGAACACCGCGCCATTTGCCCAACCGGCGAGGAGCCCCTGCGCCTCGGCCCGCCCACAAGGCGGGCCCTTCTTTTCTACCTCGCTCCCGCCGGCTCCGGGTCGACCACTGGGGCAGGGTCTTCGGGCGCCGGAACTGCCGGCGTGGCGGCCTCGCGCGCGGTGCTCCCCGGGCGGGCGCGGGCGAGCCACAGTCCGCCGCAGGCGAGCAGCGTCGCGCAGAGGATCCAGCCGAGCGCGGTGGTTTCCACGCCCACGTACTTCAGGCCGGAGGCGAAGATCACGAACGCGATCGCGGGGCGGACGTAGCGGTCGGGCATCGTGGAGGAGAAGCGCGAACCGATGTACACCGCGGGGACGCTGCCGATGACGAGCGAGGTGGTGACGCCGAAGTCGACGTGACCGAAGGCGAGCGCCCCCAACGCGGCGGCTGCCGTCAGCGGGACGGCCTGCGTCAAGTCGGTGCCCACCAGTTGGCCGGCCCCAAGGGCGGGGTAGAGGAACAGCATCATCACGATCATCAACGAGCCCGAGCCGACCGAAGTCATCCCCACGATCAACCCGCCCACGATCCCGATTGCCACGGTCGGTAGCGGGCGCGGCACCACCTCGTGCACGACGGCGGTGCGGGTGTTGCCGGCGCGGCGGTCGAGCGCCATCCGCAGCACCATCGCGCCGGCGCCGACGAGCAGCGCCGCGCCGAGCACGATCTCGATTTTTTCCTGGTCCATCTTCGAGCCGCCCATCAGGTGCAGCAGGTAGGCGCCGAGGAACGCGGCGGGCACCGAGCCCAGCACCATCCAGCCCACCAGCTTGAAGTTGACGGTGCGCGCGCGCATGTGCACCCCCGCCCCGACGGGGCGCATCACGACGGCGGCGACGAGGTCGCTGGAGATCGCCGTGGAGGGCGTGATCCCGAACAGCAGGATCAGCATTGGGCTCATCAGCGCGCCCCCGCCCGCACCGGTCATGCCGACCAGCAGCCCCACGATGGCGGCCCCAAGGACTATGTATGGGTCGACGTGCATGGTGAGAGCGGGCGCATCCGCTGTCCGCGAACACTCCTTTATACCAAAATCGATTGACGAAGTAAACTCGATCGATCAACTAGGGTTTATGGTGGTCGCCTCGCCGATCTGTAGCGGCAGGCTCGAGGTGCGCGTCCTTCGCCGGTCCGCCGGTCCGTTCGCCCGTTCGGTGGCCAGTCAGAACGTGCTCGGCAGGGCGCTCGCTTCGACGTGCGCGCCGGAGGCGCTGCCGATGAACAGCACCTGGAAGGGGCTCGAGCCATGCGCGGCGACTTTGCTGAGCACCGCCCGCCCAGCCGCCACGATCCGCGCGCCGCGGCGGGCGAGCCCGTAGACGACGAGTTCGCTCTGGGTTACGGCGGAGTCGTTGTGGACGGTCCCCGCCACGCCGCTGCTGCCGCCTTCTTCGTTGGCGTGCACGCCCGTGAGCGCGATCTGCGGCACGGTGGCGGGCGCCTGCTGCGCTTCGCCCACGAGCGCGCTGGCGCTCGCCGGCGCTTCGGCGGCCTGCACCTGGTCGTCGATCCACTCGAATTGCGCTCCCGCGGGGAGCAGCGGCACCGCGGTGAGCGCCGCTTCCAGGCCGGCGATGTTGTTCTGGTAGAGCGTGCTCCCGCCCGCGCCCTTCACGGTGACCGCGATTGGCACGTCGCGCAGGGCGTGGGTGGAGACGTTGCGCAGCGTCACTACGACCGCCGTTCCTTCGGAGCTGTGCACCGTCTGCGTGGCCACCACCCGCACCGCGCTGCTGGCGTGGGCGATCGACAGGCCTTTGGCGGCTTGCACCGGGTGCGCGGCCTTGGCCAGCTTGGCCTGCTTTTCGAGCTGCGCGCTCTTTTCCTGGCTGCTCTCGCATCCGCCCAGCGCGAGTCCGCAGAGCAGGAGCAGGACGCCGAGTCGCCTCATGCGTGCCACCCGTCCGGCGGTGTGAGGTGCGTGGGCCCCGTCGCCCTGCGCCACCACGCGCCGCACCGCCACGCGCGACCCAGCCGGGGCCGCCCCTTGGCGGCCCTCATCCAATCCTTTTCCCGCCCTGGCATGCTGCTCCTGTGGAATTCCCTCGCCGCGTGGGCGCTCACCCGAACGCCCCGCCGATGTAGTCGCGCGTGCGCTGCTGGCGGGGCTGGTCGAACACCTGCTCGGCGGTGCCGTACTCGATCAGCTCGCCGAGGTGCATGAACGCGACGTGGTCGGCCACGCGCTGGGCCTGCTGGAGGTTGTGGGTGACGATCACGATTGCCACGCTCTCGCGCAACTCGACGATCAGGTCCTCGATCACCGCTGTTGAGATCGGGTCCAGGGCCGAGCAGGGCTCGTCGAGCAGCAACACCTCCGGGTCGGCGGCCAGCGCGCGCGCGATGCACAGCCGCTGCTGCTGGCCGCCCGACAGCGACAGCGCGGGGCGGTCGAGGTCATCGGCGACCTCCTCGTGCAGCCCGGCGCGGCGCAGCGCCTCGCGTACCGCCGGCTCCAGCGTGGCGCGCCGCGCGCGGCGGCGCCGGCCGGGGGCCTCGCGCAGCGCGTAGGCGACGTTCTCGAAGATGCTCATCGGGAACGGGTTGGGCTGCTGGAAGACCATCGTCACGCGCCGGCGCAGCGCGTTGACCTCGATCTCGTGGATCTCTTCGCCGTCGAGCGTGATCTGCCCCGCGCGGCCCGCCCCGGCGGTGATCTCGGTGAGGCGGTTGAGCGAGCGCAGCAGCGTCGTCTTGCCCGAGCCGCTTGCGCCGATCAGCGCCAGCACCTCTCCCCGGCGCACCGGCAGGCTGACGTCGCGCACGACCCACCGCTCGCCGTATGCGAGCGACACCGATTCGATCTGCATTCGCTCTTCCGGGGGGTATGTCGCCGCCGGTCGTGCGGCGCGCCGGCGGGCGAGGATTTGTGACCCTCCCGCCCCGCTTGTCACGCCGCCCGCGCCGTTGCCCGCGCCATCGG
The DNA here is from genome assembly GCA_035948945.1 of Solirubrobacteraceae bacterium. Classification (GTDB taxonomy): domain Bacteria; phylum Actinomycetota; class Thermoleophilia; order Solirubrobacterales; family Solirubrobacteraceae; genus Palsa-744. Next base: position 53,031 of record DASZIQ010000076.1, on the reverse strand, counting down.
CGGGCGAGGTGGGCGCGACCACCCGCGGGTGGCGGTCCACCGCGATGCGGCGCACGGGTGGGGGGGTCAGGCGCTCCATGGTCGCCTCCTTGGATGGGGCCGGCACGATAGCCACCGTGTGCCGCACGGGTGGGGGGGCGTGCATCTCATCGCTATCGGCTCCACGGCCACATCTCCCATGCCCACACTCGCTGCACGATGTTGCGCGCGGCCGCGCGTTCGCCGCTGCTCCTCAGCGTCAGCCGGGTGACCAGCGCGTTGAGCGCGAGCACGATCATCAGCAGCACGAAGCCCGCCGCGAACGCCTTCTTCGGCGAGTTGCCGTCGCCGGTGGGGGCGTAGTAGTAGATGTAGTAGGTGAGCGTCGTGCCGGTGCCGCGCAGCGCGCTGAGCAGGGGCGCCCCTCCGGCTCCTTCCAGCTTCAGGTAGGGGAGCAGGATCACGAGAATCGCTGTGTCGCCGATGATCCTTCCCATTCCCAACACCGCGCCGCTGGCGATCCCCGGGCGGATCGAGGGCAGCAGCACCCGCCGGACCGTGGTCGCGCGCGTCTTGCCGAGCGCGTACGACGCCTCGCGCAGGCGCGCTGGCAGTTGTAGCAGCGCCTCGCGTGTGGCGCCGACCACGAGCGGTATCGCGAGCACCCCCATCATGATTCCGGCGATGAGGAACGACTGTCCGGTGACCGCCCCGTTGTTGGCGCTGCCGGAGAGGAACGAGAACAGGGGGCGCGCGAACAGCAAGAGGCCGAACAGCGCCAGCACGATGCTGGGGACCCCCGCGATCATCTCGATCGCCGACTCGACCGTGCGCATCAGCCACCGCGGGCGCGCGTACTCGACCATCCATACGGCGATGCCTACGCCGAGGGGCAGCGCGATCGCGATGCCGATTGCCGTGAGAATGAACGTGCCGATCAGCGGGTCCTTGAAGCCGCCGGAGTGCCGTTCCTGGAGCGCCCCGGTCGCGGGCGATTCGACGAACAGGCTCGGGCGCAGCGCCGAGATTCCCTTGATGAACATGAACAGCACTATTCCCACCGCGATCACGCACAGCCCGATCCCGACCGCCCAGCACAGCCAGTACGCGAGGCGGTCGACGAGTGGCCACGAGGCAGTCGATTCGCGGCGCGGCCGGGCGATCGCGGCCCTGGGCGGCGTCAGCGTGGGCTCGGCGGTCGCCATCAGATGCCTATTCCATATCGTTTGAGTGGCTGCCTGACGGCCCACGCCGCGAGCGACAGCAGCGCCACGGAGAACAGCAGCACCGCGCCGATCGCGGACGCGGTGTGTCCAATCGGCGTGTTGGGGTTGCCGCCGAATTCCTTGGCGATCGACGCCGCCAGCGGCTGAATCGGCTCGTAGAAGACCGTCAGCCCGTCGAGCAGGTTGGGCGCGAACGGTCGCCCGCCGCCGACCATCGCGAGCATGATCGCCTCACCGACTGCGCGCGCGGTGCTGAACACCATCGCTGAAACGATCGCCGGTCGCGCGGCGCGGAGCGAGACGCGCTGGATCGTGCGCCAGCGGTTGACGCCGAGGGCGACCGAGCCTTCCCGCCACGCCGGCGGCACAGCCGCCAGCGCGCCGTAGGTGAGCGTGATCATCGTCGGCACGATCATCACGGTCAGCACGAGCGTCGCGGTCAGCAGGCAGGAGCCGTTCAGCTGCACGACATACTGCACCGATTCCTTGCGTGGGGTGCTGATCAGGCCGTCCACCCACGGCGCGATCAGCAACAACCCGACCAGCCCGTAGATCACCGACGGCACGCCCGCGAGCAGCCGCACCACCGGTTCGAGCACGCGCCGCACCGGCGCCGGTGCGAACTCGGCGAGGAAGATCGCTGCGAAGGTGGACACCACCAGCGCGATCGCCACCGCGCCGAAGGTGCTGAGAAGCGTCCCCCATATCAGCGGCCAGGCGCGGAAGTACAGCAGCGGGTGGCCGGGCAGCGCGGTGCCGGTCTGCATCGCGCGGAACTGGACAACTGGGTCCCCGTTCGCCCCGCTGCCCGGCCCAAACCAGGCGAGGCCGTTGGTGGAGAACGACGGCCAAGCGTTGACCAGCACCGTCACCAGCATCGCCGCGATCAGCGCCAGCGCGCCGGCGGCCAGCGTGCCGAGCGCAAACTCGACGCGCCGGTCGCGGGCGGCCTCCTTCAGATGGGTGGCCAGCTGCGCGGCGTGCCGCTGCCGCGCCTCCATTGGGTTGGGAGGCGCGGCCTTGGGAGTCGCGGCCGGCGGGATCGCGGGGGGATACGCCTCAGCGCTCACGAACGTCAGCCCCCCGCCACATTCCTCGGCTCCTGCTAGTGGACGGCGATCCAGCTGGAGTTGATGATGTTTTTGGTGGTCTTGTTGCCGCTCGTCACCCAGGCGAGGAACTTGGCCGCTTCGCCTTTCGGCGCGCCCTTGGTCACCATCCAGAAGTTACGCACGCCGCCGTACTGGCCCGAGCGGGCGTTGCGCAGGTTGCACGCCACACCTTGATAGTTGGCCGCGTGGACGCCCGCGGTGTAGGCGAAGGAGACGAAGCCGATCGCGCCCGCGGCGGCCGAGATCGCGTTCTGCTCTTCGCCGTTGGAGTTCTCGGCGCTGGCGGCGGGGGAGATCGCCAGGTCTTCGCCCATGAAGATGTTTTTGAAGGCGTCCTGCGTACCGGAGGCGCTGGAGCGGTCGAACAGTTCGATCGGACCGGACACCTTCGCGCCTTCGACTTCGCTCCAGTCGCGGATCGTGCCGCTGAAGATCTTCTGGATCTCTTCCTGGGAGAAGTTGGCGACGGGGTTCTTGTCGTTGGTGATCACGCAGATGCCGTCGCGCGCGATCTTCGTGAACACCAGTCCGTGGGGGTCGGTGCTGAGCGGGTCGCGCGAGGAGTCGCCGATGTCGAAGCGCCCGGCGGCCACGCCCGCGATGCCGACGTCGGACTGCCCACCCTCGACCTTCGGTTCGGGGATCTTCGGAAACTGGTGGTGGTAGGCGGCCGCGAGTTTCTGCGCGAGCGGGAGCACGGAGGTCGAGCCCCCCAGGATCAGGCGCTGGGTCGCGACGGCCGCGGCGGGCACGGCGAGCATCAGGGCGAGGGTCAGCGAGACGGCGAGGGTGCGGTGAGCGCGCACAGGGACTCCTTTGCTTTCGGGGGCGTTGCAGTCTCTGCCGCTCGCCGGGCGGCCCAAGTGAACAGGTGGTGGCCAGGTGGAGAAAATTTGGTGAAAGAAGCGAGGGCGGAGTTCGGCGATGTTTTGTTTTTGTGAAAGGGGTTTGCATTTCGCCTGCGCTCATGTAGACCTCCCGAAGATCCGGCGCCGACTCCTCGTCGCCACCTCGATCGTCTCTGCCTGCGGCGACCGCCGCATGGAGGCCATCGCCCATGACCGACGAGCCCAGCTCCGACAACCCTCCGTTCCCGCCCGTGCCGCCCCCCGCGTCGGGCAATGGCCCGTCGGGCAATGGCCCGTCGGGCAATGGCCGTGCCAACGGCGGGGGCGGGCGGGCATCCCAGACACCGAGCCGTGCCGCCGTGCGCTCGGGCTTGGCGCACCGCCGTAGCCCGGTGCTGGCGACGCTGAGCGCGGGCCTGCAGAGCGCGCGTCGGATCGCCTTCCGCGATCCCATCGCGCTCTTTCTGCTGCTTGCCTCGATCGGCCTGGCGATCGCGTTCGCCACGCTGCTCGGCTCGATCGCCCCCAGCAGCGCCGGCCGGCAGGTGCCGCTCAGCACGGTCCACAAGCTCGCCGGCCGCCACCAGATCGCGACCGCGCTGCTGCTCGACCACGACAACCGCGTCGAGCTCGTCACGACTGCCAAGGCTCCCGCGATCGCCGCTGACGGCGCGATCCTCGGCACGAGCGGCGAAAGCGGCGAAGCCACCAAGAAGCCCAAGGGCGGTACGGCGGGCGGTGCCAGCGCAGGCACCGGGGCCGTCACCACCGAAGGCACCGGGACCGCCGCCACCGGCACGTCGGCCAGCCTGGTTGGCGTCAAGGTCCTATGGGCCTCCTACCCCGCCTCCGGCGCGCAGACCCAGCAGATGATCCACGAACTGGAAGCCGGCGGTGCGATCGTCAGCGTCGACCAGCAGTCGGGCAAGGGCACGAAGACGATCATCGTGCAGTTCCTGATCCCGATTCTGCTGCTCGTCTGTCTCTTCTCGCTGTTCATGCGGCTCGGCACCGAAGGCGCCGCGGGGGGCATCGCCGGCTTCTCGCAGTTCGCCGGCAAAGGGCGTAAGAAGGGCAAGGGCACCTCCGATCGCATCACCTTCTCCGACGTCGCCGGCGCCGGCGAGGCGGTGGCCGAGCTGCGCGAGATCCGCGACTACCTCGCCGAACCGCAGAAATACCTCGACGTGGGCGCCGCGGCCCCGAAGGGCGTGCTGCTGGTCGGTCCTCCCGGCACCGGCAAGACGCTGCTCGCCAAGGCGGTCGCCGGCGAAGCCGACGCCGCCTTCTTCTCGCTGTCGGGCTCGGACTTCGTGGAGTCGCTGGTCGGTGTCGGCGCGGCGCGCGTGCGCGACCTCTTTCGCAAGGCGCGCAAAGCGGCGCCCGCGATCATCTTCATCGACGAGCTCGACGCCGCCGGGCGCAAGCGCGGCGCCGGCATCGGGCAGGGCAACGACGAGCGCGAGCAGACGCTCAACCAGATCCTCGTGGAGATGGACGGCTTCGCCGGCGACGGCGGCCTGGTGGTGATGGGCGCGACCAACCGGCCCGACATCCTCGACCCGGCGCTGCTGCGCCCCGGCCGCTTCGACCGCCAAATCGTGATCGACAACCCCGACGTGCACGGGCGCCTGGAGATCCTGCGCCTGCACGGTGGCAAGCGCCCGCTCGCCACGGACGCCTCACTGGATGAGGTCGCCCGCCAGACGCCCGGCTTCAGCGGCGCGGAGCTCGCCAACGTGATCAACGAGGCGGCGCTCTTGAGCGTGCGCGACGGGCGCGCGCAGATCGACCAGGCGACGCTCGAGGAGGCGATCGACCGGGTCGTCGCCGGCCCCGCCAAACGCCACATCCTGAGCACCGAGGAGCGCTGGCTGATCGCGATTCACGAGTCCGCCCACGCCGTCGTCACCGACGCGCTCGGCCAGAAGACCTCCACGCGCAAGCTCTCGATCGTCGCCCGCGGCCGGCAGCTCGGCACCGCCGCGCACATGCTCACCGACCGCGACCAGGTGATCATGAGCGAGCCCGACCTGCACCGCCAGCTGATTTCGATCCTCGCCGGTCTGGCGGGGGAGCGGATGGCCTTCGGCAACCACTCGACCTCCGTCCACGACGACCTGCACGCCGCCACCGCGCTGGCGCGCTCGATGGTCACCTCGTTCGGGATGTCCCCCGCGCTCGGCCTCGTGACGATCGGCGAGAAGAGCGGCGAGGTGTTCCTCGGCGCCTCGCTGCAGGACCTCGGCTCGGTGGGGCCGCACACGCTGGACGTGATCGATGACGAGGTCGAGCGCCTGGTCGGTGACGCCGAGTCGCGCGCCGCGGTGGTCCTCGACCGCAACTGGTCCACGGTCGAGGAGACCGCCACCGCGCTGCTCGAGCAGGAGACGCTCTCCGGCGTGGCGCTCGAGGCGGTGCTCTCCACCGTGCAGGAGGTGACGCTCGAGGAGCTGCGCGACGTGCGCCGCGCCTCCACTACGCCCCCACGCTTCACCACCCGCGGCGACCCCGAGCAGGCGAAGTGAGAGCGCGCCGGCCTCGCACCTCGCGCCGGCTGCCCTCGCCGGCGATGGTGGTCGCGCTGGTCGCATTGGTGTTCTCCACGACGGGGATCGCCGACGCTGCCCGCCACGCCGTGGTCGCGATGATCGCCGGGCATCCGGTCAGCTCACAGCCCCACGCCGGCGCGCTGCTGACGCTGGGGCGCAACGGGAAATTCCCCGCCTCGGCGATCCCGACGGTGGCCACCGCCGAGAACGCGAAGCGATTCGACGGCAAAACGGCCGAACAGATCGTGGGCACCTGCCCGCCCGACTCGGTTGACCTCGGCACCTGGTGCCTGGAATCGACGCCCTTCCCGCTCACCAAGGAAGAGCTCGGCAAGAACAACTTCCTTTGGGCTTCCAAGAAGTGCGAGGAAGAAGGCGGCTGGCTGCCCGACGCCTCGCAGCTGGTGGGCGCCGCGGCGCGCGTGAAGCTCGAGTCCACGATCCACGACTCGCCGCTGACCGCGACGATCAACCTCGACCCCAGCCGCGGGCTGAAAGACGAACGCGAGATGAGCTCGACGCTGGTCACGACCGAAGCGGGCTCGGCGGCGGCCGGCTTCGAGGGCGTCAGCGAAGGCGCGACCGGCGACCCCCGCCAGGGCCAGCCCAACCCGATCCCGCTGCCGGCCAATCCGCTGCCGGAATCGCTGCAGTACGTGGACGTCTACTCCAACGGCACCAAGGGTGGCTTCGCCGGGTCGCAGCCGGTCGGCGAAGCGCAGAACTTCCGCTGCGCGTACGTTCCGAGCCCGGGCGCGCTCAACAAATCGACGTCGTGAGATGGGCTTCGGACTCAGGAAGACGCTCACCGCTCTCTCTGCGGCTCTTGCGCTTGCCGTACTCCCGGCCTGTGCGCAGGCGGTGATTCTGCCGGCCACGACGATCGACGGCCCGAGCGAGAGCATCGTCGGCTTTGGCGGCGCGGCGATGGCCGAAGACGGCAGCGGCGGGGTCGTTTACCTCAAGACCGTCGAAGGCGTCGCGCACGTGTTCGTCTCGCGCTACGTCGAAGGGCACTGGCTGGCGCCGATCCGGGTGGACACCGAAGAGCAGTTCGCGGCCAGCTGGCCCCGCATCGGCGCGGCCGTCGGCGGCGAGCTGATCGTCGTGTGGGCCACGCCGTTTGCGACCAGCCCCACCACCGGCAAGCCGATCTACGAGCTGCTGGGGGCGGAGCTCGGCCCCGGCGCCGAACACTTCGGCCAGGCGATCATCGTCGACCGCGACATCGAAGAAGGGACCGGCACGAGCCCCGACCTCGCGGTCAGCTCGACCGGGCAGGCCGACGTCGTCTATCGGGTGATCGACACGAACAAAGTGGGAATCTCGCTGCTGCACGCGGGCGACGTGCCCGAGAGCGTCCGCGTCGCGCACTTCGACGGCCGGCGGTGGTCGAACCTGGGTGCGATCAACCGCGACGCCGCGGTCGGCATGCGCCCGCCCACGCAGGACAACGCGCCCCAGGTCGCGATCGGCCCCACCGGCAATGGGGTCGTCGTCTGGCAGGAGCCCGACATCGAAGGCGTCGCGCGGATCTGGGCGCGGCGGATCTTTGGCAGCGCGATCAACTATGTGATGCCGGTCTCCGCGGAAACGTACGCCGGGGCGCCGATCACCGATGACGCCGACGCCCCCAGCATCGCCTTCTCGCGCCTCGGCCAGGCCGAGGTGGCCTACCGCCAGGCCGCCGGTCCATCCTCGCCGCTGCCGGGGCCGCGCATCTTCCTGAACATCCTGCCCGACGGCGAATCGGCCGACGGCGGTGAGTTTCAGGGCGCGACGATCGCCGACTCGGACGTCCCCGGCGGCAAGAGCGCGACCGTCGGGCCGCCGGCGATCGACATCGACGAAAAGCGCTCCGTGCGCGTGCTCTACGACGACGACGGCACCCCGCGCGTGATCGAAGGCAACGACAAAGGGTTGACGGGGGCGCTTTCGCTTGGACCGATGTTCGCCGGCAGCGAAGCGAGCGTCGCCAGCGTCATGAACCCCGAAGGCGGGGGGGTCTCGGCCTGGCCGAGCGCCGAAGCGCAGGGCCACCCCGCGGTGGCGGTGCGCGAGGACTTCCCGGACGGTGCCGTGCAGACGGCGCTGGTGAGCGGCGCCGCCGGCGGCGAAGTAGCCGAACTCGCGGTCGGGCGCTCGGGGCTCGGCGACGGCCTGATCGCGTTCCGCCAGGGGCCGCTGGGCGCCGCCGCGATCGTCGCCGCGCAGGCGACGGCGCCACCCTCTCAGTTCGTGCTGACGCTGCCCAAAACGTGGGTGAAACCGGACCAGGCGCTCGTCTCCTGGCAGCCCGCTCCCACCTCCGCCGGGCCGCTGAGCTACCACCTCGTGCTCGACGGTCACGTTCAGCCCACGGCGGTGAGCGAAGCATCGCTCTCCGCGCGTCTCGACCCTCTCGGCCTGAGCTCGGGTAGGCATCGTTTGCAGGTGCTCGCCACCGACAGGGACGGCGAGTCCACGCTGACCGCTCCCTCGACGCTGCTGATCGACGGTGTCCCGCCCACGGTCAGGGTCGCCTCCGCCGACGGCGGCGCGGCGGTGCGCGTGCGGGTGCGCGATGCCTACTCGGGCGTCGATATGCACGCGGTCAGCGTCAGCTTCGGTGACGGTACGTACGCGCACGGGCACACGAGCCTCTCCCACCGCTACCGCCACGCCGGTCTCTATCGCGTGGTCGTGCACGTGCGCGATGCGATCGGCAACGCCGGCGTGGTGAGCCAGTGGGTGAGCGTTCGATGAGGGCACGGCCACATGTGGCCGTCCCAGGCAGGGCCGCATGCGGCCCTGCCCCGGGCAGTGCATGCACTGCCCGGCCAGCCGGCGCATGCGCCGGCTGGAACAAGATCCTCCTCCCCGTCGCACTGACCGCGTTTCTGCTCATGGCACTGGCGCCGGCCCCCGCAAAGGCCGATCTGTTCGGGCCGATCTCACTCGTCTCCGAGGGCGCGCTCGGCGGGGGGGCGCCGCAGCAGATGGAATACGCCCACGACGCCGCGATCTCCGGCGACGGCGTGTACGTCGCCTTCGACGGCTCGATCGCGGGCGTCACCGGCGTGTGGCGGCGCGACCTGCTCACCGGCGCGCTCGAACAGGTGGCCGGGGGCGATGCCGAGATGCCCTCGCTCAGCGCCAACGGCCAGTACCTGAGCTTCACCACCAACGAAGGCAAGAGCCTCGCGGCGATCACCGACGAGCAGCCCGACGAAGCGCCCAAGCAGGAAGCGGTGAACGTGTACGTGCGCAACATGGCCTTGGCGCCGGGGGAAGCGGGTGCCTTCACGATCGTCTCGGCCGCCAACGGCTCCTCCGAACCGCTCGCCTACCACGGCGCCGGCACGACGATGGGGGCGAGCGCGGCCGGGCGCTCGGCGATCAGCGCCGACGGCAGCGAGGTCGCGTTCGTCACGACCGCCGTCTCCAACCTCGTCGCCTACCCGAAGCTCGAAGAAGAAGAACGCGCCCGGGGCGAAACGCCGCAGCCGCACACACCCGCGGGACAGGTGGCGGTGCGCTACATCGAAAGCGGCCGCACTGTGCTCGTCAGCCGCTGCTACTTCGAATGCGGGGAAGCGGCCGCCGCGGGGGCCAGCGAACCGGTCGTCGGCAAGGGGCAGTTCGGCGCCGTCTACCTTGGGGAACAGCTGGCGTTTCCCGTGATCTCGGAAACGGGCCAGTGGCCGGGCGCCTCGATCAGCGCTGACGGCAGCACCGTGGCCTGGATGGGGGAGGAGATCAACCAACAGGCGCCGGTGCTGCCCGCTGAAACGCTCGACCCGAACTACACCGAACCGTTGTGGCGGCGGATCGCGCCTGGCTCGGAAACCCTCACCGAGCGGGTGACGGGCGGCTCGGACCCGGGCAATCCTCGGTGTCTGGAATCGGACGAGCTCGCGCTGCCGGCCACCCCCTCTCCCCTTGACCCCTGCCAGGGGCCGTTCGTCAGGGAAGGGGAGGGCTCCGTCACCGGGATCTGGAATCAGAGCCACGGGGTGGGCGACTTCATCCCGCGGCTCAGCGCCGACGGCTACACGGTCGCGTTCCTCTCCGAGGAGAAGCTGCTCGCCGAGAGCCTCGATTTCGGGCCGGGCGGCACGGGGCAACCGGCCGACCTCTTCACTGCCGACATGCACCCCGGGCTGACCCGCGATCAGGCGCTCACCCCGCTGACCGAGATCGGGCCCGAAAAGCTCACCTACTCGGCGCCGATCGCGGACTTCGAAATCTCCGCCGACGGCGAGCAGCTCGCGTTCGCCACGGTGCGCACGCAGTTCCCGCTCGGCTTTCCCCAGTACGTGGACGCGCCGGCGCCCGAACCAGGGATGCCGGAGCTGTTCGACGTCGACCTGCGCGACGGCACGCTCACCCAGGTGACGCACGGCTACGCCGGCGGGCCCAGCGAACAGCCACACAAAACCAACCTCCAGGAAGAAGACCAGTACGGGCCCTCGCCGGATGGCTTCGGCGCGCTCTCGCCCGCCTTCTCTGCCAACGGGGAAACGCTCGTGTTCAGCTCGACCGCCGACAACCTCGTCTACGGCGACGGCAACACCCCCCCCGGCGACACTCCCTCGGCGGCTCCCGCCAACGGCAGCGACGTGTTCCTCGTCAAACCGGTGGCGTTCCCCTCGCTGTCCACGTCCCAGTCGGTCAGTCCCGCGCCGACGATGGGCACCGAACCGGCCTGGCGGCTGGGGGTGACCGCACTCTCGCGCGCCAACGGCAGCGTCGTGCTCTACGTGGCGGTCCCCGCCGCCGGCACGCTCACGGCGCAGGCGCGCGGCTCGCTGCTGGTCGGGGCCGGCGGCTCCTCGAGCGCGGCCCGGCGCGCCCGGCGCTCCGCGCATTCGCGGCGCACCGTCCATACTTCGCGCGCGCGCCCGGTCGCTGTCGCGACCCGCACGCTTGCCATCGCGGGGCAGAACGCTCACGCCCCCGGCGGCGAATTGATCACGCTCGTATTGAAGCTGGACAAGGCCTATGCAGGGCTCGCCGCTCAACCTGGCGGCCTCTCGGCAAACGCCAGCCTCATGTTCACCGCGCGCGGCGAGCCGACCCTGCGTGCGAGCATCGCGGTCGCATTCCAGCGTACCGCCACCGTGCGGCGCTTGACCAAGAGCGCCGCCGCCCGCTCCCGGACCCACAGGGGCGCGCGGCGATGAGAGGCACACCGTTGTACGCCCGTTGGGGCGTCGCTGCCTCTGAGCCGAGCCGCGGGGTGCGGCGGTGAAGCGTGCCCTCCCACGCCTCTGGACGGCCCTGGTGCCTATGCTTGTGGCCGGCGCGTTCACCTGCGTTTGCGTGCTGCCCGCCGCATCCGCCGCAGCGGAAGGCGGCGAAGGCGCGGTGTGGCGCCTTGAACAGCCCTCCCCGCCGAAGGCCCCGCCCGGCACGCCGGAACTGTCGCTGCCGATCGGCCTCGGGCAGATCGGCGACATCGAGTTCTGGGAACCCAACCGCGGCCTGCTGATCACGCACGGCAATGGCAAGGCGATCCCCCCGGGCGTATGGGCGTATGACGGTGTCGAATGGCGGGAGATCGCCGAAGTGTGCGGCGCCACCGAAGGGAGCATCGCGTGGGCGGGCCCCGACGAGTTCTGGACCGTCTCCGACGGGCGCCCGGGGCAGGTGAGCGAATCCTCGGGCACGCAGTTCGAACGCCAGGTGCCGCTCGAAGACAACACTTTGTGCCACTTCGCCGGCGGCGGCGTGGTCGGCTCCTACGCCCACCCCGCCGGCGAAGCCGACTCCTATCAGGCGATGCACGCGGCGGCGTGCATCCCCCCGCTGCCGCCCGCCGTCGACTCCGAGGACTGCTGGTTTGGGGGGGACTCGCTCCCCGAACCGCAGCTCGGCGCCTTCCACCTGCACTGGAACGGGAGCAGTGTGGAAGCCGAACCGTATGCCGGGGAAGGGCACGCGGTGGAGAGCATGAGCGTGCTCGAAGGCGTGCTGTATGAGAGCGTGCGCGTACGCGCCGAAGATCCCGTCGCCAAGGAAGCGAGCCGCTACCCGGTGCTGCACACGATCGAACCGGAAGCCTCGCCCCCGATCGCACCCGAAGCCGCCGAACCGCCGCTCTACGGCTCTTTCAGCGAGCTCTCCGACGGGCTCGAATTCCTGCACCTCTCCTCGGCCGAAGGTGCGCTGTGGGGCGCGGCGGGTAAAAGTCCCAAGGCGATCGAACCGGGCGAAGAAGCGGGTCAGGTGACGGTCGTGCGCCGCGTCCAGGGCGTGTGGAGCCAGCCGTTCGGCCCCGGCGCGCCCACCTCCGGCATCGCGGCGCACCCGCTCGGCCACGTGCTGGCGGGCGAAGCCGAAGAACAGCGGCTGCTCGGCGGCGCAGCGGAGGACGCGGCGGTGAGCGGGATCGCGGCCGAACCGGGCGGCGAAGACGCGTGGCTGGCGCTGCGCCCACCGACGGGCGCGGGCGAAGGGGTGAGCGCGGTGCTCGTGCACATCTCCGCCGAAGGGAAGGTGCTCGGCGAGCAGACGCTGCCCTCCAAGTCAGAAGTCGAAGCGGGCGTCGGTCCGAAGGGCGCCGCCGCGCGGATCTCTTGTCCCGCCGCTGAAAACTGCTGGATGGCGACGACCGAGGGGTGGCTGTTCCACCTCGCGCCGGAAGGCGAACGGACCATGCGAGCCAACGAAATCAGCGGCTTTCACAACGTGATCGCCTACCGCCCCCCCGACCAGGGCCTGCCGCAGGTGGTGGCCGACGCGCCGCCCCCCGACACCTCGGGGTTGAACGAAGAAGGGTTTGTCGTGCCGAAAATCGTGAAGGGAGAAGAATCGAAGCCCTCCAGCGAATCGAAGGTGCAACTGCCGCTGCTCTCGCGCCTGCACAGCAGGCTGATCCACCACACCACGCTGCAGCTGAGCTTCCATCTAGCGGTCAAGGCGCGTGTGCGCCTGCTCGCCAAGCGCGACGGCCGTGTGGTCGCGTCCACGCGAACGCTCACCCTGAAGGCGGGCACCCGCACGCTGCGCCTGAGCCTCAACCCACGAAGCTGGCCGAAGAAGCTGAGCCTGCAGACGCACGCGCTCGCGCCGCTGCCGTTGGTCTCATCGGTGACCGGCGAAGGCGCGAACGTTACGACGGTGACGACCGGGCTGGTCGTGCTGCCACACAGTGCCCTGACGAGCGGACCGGATCAGTTGCCTTGAGAGCCCGGAGGAACCCTCGCGTCAAGATGGCGCGCGCGCGTTTGGCGCTGCTTGCGGGCGCCCTCGCCACGGCGATCGCGCTGGTGTTATCGCTCGCCCTGCCCGGCTCGCACCGCGGCTCGCTCGCCGCCGCGCTACCGGGCGCGCCCGAAGAAGCGCTGCCGCAGACCGACGCGTCGCTGCCCGCGCGCGAAGTGACGATGATCGGCGCGACGCCCGAAGAACCCGAAGCGCCGGGCAAGGAAGAGACCTGGGGCATCGGGCGTGAGGGCTCAGGCGGCAGCTCGAGCACCGTGCTGGTCCGCTACTACGTGCATCCCGGGTCGGTGGAAGCGCAGGAAGGGACGTGGACGCTGGGGCCGGCGCTGCCCGGAGAACTGCCCAAGGCGTTCAACCTCGCCGCGAGCCCGCTCGCCGGCCAGATGACGCCCAAGGGATTCGGGGTGCTGATCGGCACGGAGAAAGGGGCCGCCGACAACGAACAGGTCGTGCTCGTGCGCAAGCCCGGCGACGCCTTCGAAGCGACCGGCGCGGTGCCGGTCGAAGGCGAAGCGCAAGCGCTGCTCGTCAAGGGCCAGCGCCTGTATGGCAGCAAGCGCGCGCCGATGCTCGCGCCGCTGGAAGAAGCCGGCGGGGAAGCGGGGGCGCTGGTGGCCCCGGTCAGCGAAGAAGGGCCGGTCGAGAACGAGGTGCTGCACTGGGATGGGCGTCATTGGAGCGGCGAGCCGATCGAAGTTCCCGCCAAAAGCTCGGAAAGCTTCCGCGTGCTGGCGATCGGGGCGAGCTCGCCCACCAACGCGTGGCTGCTCGCCGCGCTGTCCGCCAACTACCCGAGCGGCGCGGTCGCGCTCTTCCGCCGCGTCGAAGCCTCGCCGGGGCACTGGAGCTGGAAGCCCGTGGCGCTCACCGCCGGAGCGGGGGATGGCGAAGCGCATCCGCTCACGATCCCTGTTCAGAATCTCGCCCACCCGGGCGGCCCCGCGGAAGATGAGCCGCTCACCGTGCCCGGGTTAGGCACGCCGGCGATCGAAGCCCAGTTGCTGACGGTCACGAACGAAGGGATATGGGTGGACGGCGCACGCGGGGACCTCGCGCTGCACGCCCCGGTCACGGCGACGATGTTCTTCAAGCCGGAAGGCAGCGGCGGAGGCACCGTGGAGTCGAGCTGGTGTGAGCTCCCCGCCGAAGCGCCTGCCGGCACCCCGCCGTGCGAGCACGAACTGCCCGAGCAGCTGCCGCTTGGCCCCGCCCGCAGCATCGCCTGGGCCAACGGGTCAGCCTATGGTGAGCGGGTGATCACCGGCCTGCCCGAAGGGGTGAGCCTGCGCCTGGAAGGGGAATCGTTCAAGCGCGTGCTGGCGCTCGGCAGCAGCGAAGGCAGCAGCCCCGGCGGGCGGTATGGCGCCGCGTTCTCGGCACCCACGGAAGGGTGGTTGGGCTACTCCACGATACCGGTCCACCTCGCGCTCGCGCCGAAGCTCCAGCCCAGCCGCCTGCAGCCGTGGCCGGTGTCGTTCCGCCACCCGCTGGTGGCGGTCGCGCCGGAACCGGGAGCGCCCGTTGGCGCGCTCTCAAGCGGCGCGCTCGCGGTAGGGGAAAACGGAGCGGTCGCGCGCTACAAGCCCGGCCAGGGCTGGCTGCCGGAAAGCCTGCTGGGCCCGGGCGGGCGAGATGAAACCAAAGTGCGGCTGCGTGCCGTCGCCTGGCCTACGCCGCATCGCGCCTATGCCGTGGGGGAAGAAGGGGAAATGTGGCTGTGGCGGGAGGAAACGGGGTTGTGGGAACGCGATCCAGCCACGCCGATCAACTTCCGCGCCAACCTGTACGGCATCGCCTTCGACCCCAACGACTCCTCGCGCGGCTACGCCGTGGGCCGCAACGCGGTTGGGCAGGGGGGCGTGCTGCTGCGCTACGGCAAGACCTGGACCGAAGAACCAGAAGCAGCGCTCCCACCCCAGGTAAAGAGCGCGACCTTCAACTCGATCGCGTTCGCCGGCTCGGAGGCGATCGTCGCCTACAGCAAGCAGCCCAATCCCCAGGTCAACGCGTTCGTCGGCGGGCTGCTCGTCAACGAAGGCTCGGGCTGGCGGGTCGACCAGGAAGCGGAAACGGTGGCGGGGGCTGGCTCGGTGCCACGGGCCGTGGCGGGGTTGCCCGACGGCGGCGCCGCGTTCGTGGTCAGCGGCAGCGAAGGGGGCCAGTATCTGTATGAGCGCGAAGCGGCCGGCGCCCCGTGGCGGGCGGCACCGACACCGCTGCCGGGCTCGCCGGCGGGGGCGCTCGCCCTGTTCCGCGAAAGCGGGGCGCTGCGCGCGGTGGTGACGGCCGGCGGCAACGGCCTCTCCTCGGGCAGCAGCTACACCACGCCGGGGTTCCCGCCCCCGCAGGCGCCGACCGGCGGGCTCTACGCCGGCCCGGAAAGCGGCGGCGTGCTGCGCCAGACGGCAACCGGCTGGCGCGACGAGAGCCACGAACTCAACCCGGTCGGCGGGCAGGAAGGCTCGTTCGTCTACCGCGACCTCCCCTACCGGCCCGACCCGATCTTCGCGGTGCTGGTCGACCCGACCGGCACGCAGGGGTGGGCGGTCGGCGGGATCTCCGATCCCGAAAACGAACCGATCGAGACGGCCGACGTCGAGCGCTACCCGGCCGACGGCGTCACGCCACTCGGCGCGGGCGCCTCGCCGGTGGCCTCGCCCGGCCCCGCGACGTTCGCATTCGGCGGCGAAGCGCTGTGCGCGGCGCCCTGCTCCGATCGCGCGCGCGCCGGCGTGGGTCCCGAGGTGTGGCTGCGCTCGGCGCTGGGGCTCGCGGGCCGGGTCGGCGAAGCCGGCGGGGCACACCTGGGCGCCTTCTTCGACACCGGCCCCACCGTGACCGCGGGCACGTTCGTCGGCTCCAAGCCCCCCCCGATCCCGTTTGCGGACGAGCTCGACACCTACGCCTCGATCTTCTCCAGCTCGGCGATCCCGGTCTACGACACGATGACCCCGGACGACCTCGACGCCCGTCCCGAGCAGGGTGGGAGCGAGGCCTCGTGGGAAGCGGCGTTCGCCGTCTTCCCGCGGCCGTTCGGCGGCGAAGGCGCGGCGGGCCCCGCCGAAGAACCGACCCGCTGCGGCGCCTCGCTCGGCTGCGAGTCGGCCTACTACGCCGTCGAAAAGGAAGGCGTGTGGGTGCTGGTACTCGACGACTCCCAGCACGGCGACGTCAACCAGGCGCAGCGTGAATGGGTCGAGCGGCGTCTGGGGGCGGCCGGCGCCGAAGCGAAGCCCGTGATCGTCGTCGGCAACGCCAACCTCGGCGCCCAGATCGCCGCGCACGACATCGAAGCAACCAGGCTGCTCGCCGCGCTGGTCGGCGAAAACCCCGACGGGGTGGGCGACGCCGGGCACTACGTCGCCTCGGCTTACTTCTACGACTCCCCCGAAGCCAACGTCCAGGAACACCTCACCTACAACGGGCGCCAGCTCGCCGCGTTCGGGTCGGGCACGCTTGGCTACGAGCAGCTCGCCACAGAGGACGCTGGCGACTTCCACGGGGCGAAGGGCATCCTTCTCGGCCACGTCCACACCTCCGAACGGAAAGCGGACGACGAAGCACCGGTGTCGGTGCAGCTGATCCCCGTGATCGGCGAACTGGCGCTCGAAGCGAACGATGGGACGCTGCTGCGCCGCAGCAGCGTGTCGACGTTCGAAGGGCTGGCGCGCCGCCCTCGCGCGGGCTGCCGTGCGAGCGAAGCCGGCGAGATGCAGTGCGTGGAAGACCAGTACACGCCGATCCCTTCGCTGTGCGCGGTATCGGGCTGCCAGACGGCGGTACTGCCCGAATATGAATTTGAATCCTCGGACAAGGAAGTGGGCCGCTTCGTTGAGCGCAACACCGCCTCCAGCAACCCGCACGAAGTGCTGCAGAACGCCAAGGGCGAACCGATCGCCGACGAACGGGAAGCGGGCAAGCCGCTGGTCGTCCAGTCGGGGCTCTTCTGCGCTTTCAACCCCGGCACCACGACCGTCACGATCCGCGCCGGCGGCCTCTCCGCCTCGCTGCCGGTCACGGTGCAGGCGGGCAGTGTGCGCGAGCCGTGCGGCACCGTGCCGCTGAAGCCCCGTACTCCCGCTGAAGCGACGGCAACTCCGCCGCCTCCGGCTCCGCCGCCGGCCACCTCGCCGAACGTGACGCCGGCCTCCTCGACTCCGCCGCCGGTGCCGCTACCCCCGCCGCCGCCGGCGGCGGCGCCCGTCCCGACGCGTCCATTGCCACTGCGCACGCCGCCACCCCCCTTCTTCGTGCCGCTGGCCGCCACCCTGCCGGCGGTCGTGTTCGTGCCGCCGCCGCTGCCCCCGGCGGCCAACCCGACCCCCCCGAGCGGCACCTCGGCGGTCACCTCGCCGGTGGAGGCGGCGCAGAAGGAAGAGGAGGAGGAGGAAGCGACCGAGTCTGTGTCCAACCAGGCCGTCGCCTACCGCACCCACGAACACGAGCCGGCCCCCATCTACCTGATTGGTCTGCTCGTGCTGGCCGCCTTCGCCGGCGCCTCGACCGGCCGCCGCTCGCGCCGCCGTGGAACGAAGCTGCGGATCGCCCCGGCGACGGTGTCGAGCACACGCGCCCAGCAGCGCATGGGCGGCGGGCGGCGGGGGATGGGGTGAGACGGTGGAGTACGGTGAGCCGGCAGGGAAGCGGTATCTCCGCACGTCATCTCCAGGGTCACAAGCCTCTTCACCAAACATTCACCGCTTGGCAACACAATCGTTCACCGCTTGGCAACATGATGCCCAGCGTGAGCGGGCACTCTCTGGGTGACACGACGTGCCGCTTCGGATCGACCTCTTGACCACCGCTCGCAGATATCTGCCACTCGCCACGGCGTGCGCCCTGCTGATGCTCTGCGCGCTTGCCGCCGCGGCCCACGCCGAATGGGGTGAGCTGGGGCGTTCCGAAATCCTTGGGCCAAAGGTCCACGAGGTCACGTTCACATCGAGCGCGAGCGTATTGGCATTCGCTACAGACTCGGCCGACTCCAGCTACTACATCGGCGACGAACCGAAAGAAGGCGAATACAGGATCCAGCGGTTCGTCGGAGGCAAAGCGGAAGCGTCGATCTCGTTCACTCCGCCAGAACCCAAAAAAGCCCATGACGCCGAAGGCGAAACGGCGGTGGGGTTGGAGATCGCCGTCGATCCCGTGCACAACCGGGTGTATGCGCTCGTTCTCTACAAGCGACGGAGCGAGAGCGAAAAAGAAGAAAAAGAACTGGAAAAAGAAGAAGGCCATCTTAAGTGCGAACCCCCCAAAACCTGCTGGGAACGGTTCCCGCTCGACTCCGAAGAACAGGCGGCTGGCGAGCTTTACGCCTTCGAACTCACCGAAAATGGCACAAAACTCGTCTCCGCTAAGGAAGCCAAGGGGAAACCGGCGCCGATCATCGGCGAAACAACGGATGAATCCTCAACCACCGCTTTCGCCGACCAGAGCGAACAGCCGAAAGAAGCACTGCTCGATCCCCGCGGGATGGCCGTCGATCCTAAAACCGGGAATGTGGCGATCCTCGGCGTCGAGGACGAAGAGCCCGACATCGATGTCGAGAAGGAAGAAGCCGAAAAACAGTGCCGCGCTGCCGCGCAGTTCATAATCCTTGAATCAAACGCGGGTGAACTCACCGGGCACCTCGGCCACCGCTACGTCGACAAGGCCGATGTGCTGCGCCCTCAAGAATTCGGATGCCAGCCGGAAGAACGGACAGATGTGCCGCTTTCGCCGGCGATCACGCCTGGAGGCAACCTGCTGATCTATTCGGGCGCACAGGGCGAAGGGCAGATCTGGGAAGTGCCGACGCCGGGAAGCGAAAGTGGCGAGGGAGAACTCGAAACCAAGCCAACGATGCTCTACGACGAACACCAAGTCGGTGCGCTGCTCAATATGGAACCGCCCGAAGCAACCTTCGGCCCGGTCATGTCCTTCGTCCCTGAAGGAGCTACTGACGGCAGGATCTATCTTGCCGTTGAGGGCATCGCACACGAACCGATTCCACTCGCGCTGCACTACGCCGAATCTGCTGAAAAGGCGTCGGAGGTGAGTGAGATCGGTTGGACTGCGGGAGGCGCCGGCGAAATGTGCGGCATCCCCTCACCCGACAACGTCACCGCCGTCGTGGGCGCCGGCCACGAACGCGCTCTGGTTCTTGACGCTTTTCTGGAAGAAGGTACGAACAGCCCGCGGGTGGAAAGCTTCGCGTTCGGCCCCGGCGGCAGCACGAGCGGGTGCCCGAAAGCGACTCTCACCGCACCCCACATGATCTTCGGGCTCGACCAAGAGTCCCAGGAAGTGCCTACCGGCCAGCCCGTGACCCTATCTTCGGAACTCAAAGGCGCCGATGCGAAGAGCGTGAAGTGGGAACTCAAGTATAAAAACTCAAAAACTGACGAAGAAGGCACAGAAACGGTCGAACAGACCGGCATCCAACTCCGCAACCCGGCCGGCGAATATGAATTTCTGCCGCTGAAATATGAATTCCAGCACACCGGGAACTACGAAATCAGCGAGGTGGTGGAGGGTGACGACCTCGCCGACGAAACTGTCAAAGCGGCAGAAGTTCTCGACATCGTCGTGACCCCCTCTCCGCCGATTCTCAAGCCGGCGCTACCCAAAGCTGTGCGCGTCAACGAAGAAGAAGCAACGCTCTCAGCGACCGTCGAAGATCTAAACGCAAGCGAAAAGCAGAAACTGCATCTGAAAAAGGTCAAGTGGGAATTCGGCGACCACAGCGCTGCCGTCGAAGAAACACCTGGCGAACTTCCGAACCCGACCGAACTTCAGATCAAACACAAGTTCAGCTCGCGCTGCGGCACAGGCAAATGCAAGGTCACGCTGACGGTCGAAGCGGCCGAAGGAGCGCCGGCTGTGACCACCGTTGAAATCGCGGTCACCGAAAGCCGTGCCGAAGAAGCGCAGCACCAAAAAGAACGTGAAGAAGCAGAAGCGCGCAAAAAAGCCGAAGAAGCCGAAGCTCAGCATCAGAAAGAAGCAGAAGAAGCGGCGGCGCACAAAAAGGCCGAAGAAGCTCAGCATCAGAAAGAAGCGGAAGAAGCGGCGGCGCACAAGAAGGCCGAAGAAGAAGCGATTGCCAAGAAACATAAAGAAGAAGAAGAAAAGGCGAAGAATAAAGTCCCCACCCGTGCGGAACAGCTCGCCAAAGCGCTCAAGACGTGCAAGAAAGAGTCCAAGAGCAAGCGCGCCAAGTGCGAAGCGACGGCGCGCAAGAAGTACGGGTCCAAGGGCAAGAAGAAGCGCAAGAAGAAGAAGAAGAAGTAGTTCCTCCGAGGCTCCGCGGGCTCGGCTCGCGACAGAGAGCAGGCGGTTTGAGTCTGCCCCTGGGAGCTCTGGGTCGTTGTAAACGGCGTGTGAAGCATTTGTTACGCACTCCGCACTAGCGCTGTGAAGGACTGGTGAAGCGACGCCCTCGTTGTGTGAACAGCCGGTGAAATCGGCTCAGGGGCACAGGATAGTAACCCTCTTCGGCGTCACGGCTGCGAGATTTTCGTCTGCGAGGAAGCACTCCCCGCTCGCGCGGATGAAGGATCTGCGCTGGAATCGGTAACCAACCAGGAGGTAGTTACGTAATGACGTATCACTCCGCACGACGCATGCTCTCGGCGTGTATCGCCGCCGTGGCCTTGGTGGCCGCGCTGGCGATGGCGACGGCGGGCACGGCGAGTGCAACCAGCGACCTCACGAAACAGTGCTCGGGGGCCAACATCAAAGGGCAGGGGTCCACCTTCCAGGCTCCCGCGCAGGAACCGGTGTGGAACGTTGACTTCAACGCGAGCACCGACACGAACGTGCTGGGCTGCGCCGGCAACCCAGGTCAGGGCAGCCTCGGCAAACCGACCGTGACCTACGAATCGACCGGCAGCCATTCCGGCAGCGGCGCCTGCCTAAAGGGCTTCGGCGACGGCGAAGCGCCGAAATACGAGGAATACCCGTACTGCGGCACTGATGAAGCGCCCAGCGTCTCTGCCGAGGCGGCGATGGAAGCCAACAAAGCCTCGAGCGACAAAGAAACAAAAACGATTGAGTCGATTCCGGTGCTGCAGGGCTCGGTCGCGGTGATCATCCACCTCCCCTCCGGCTGCGTGGCCTCGGATGAAGCGAAGGTCGGCGGCAAACTGGTCAAAGAGGGCCGCCTGGCGCTCGACGACACGACCGTCGCCAAGATCTACGAAGGCGAAATCCGCAACTGGAAAGAAGTCGAAGCAGCTCAGACCGACGACCACGACGTGGTTACCTGCAAAGGTGAAGGCGGAAAGACGGCTGCGGAAGAAGAGGAAACGCCGATCAACGTGGTCGTGCGCGATGACAAATCAGGCACGACGCACATCTTCAAGTCGTTCCTCGCGCAGGTTGAACCTGGGCACACCTTCGAAGCGGAAGAATTCAACGAAATCAGCGAAGAAGGCGTGCTAAAGAAAAACCCCTGCGGCAAAGTGCTTCCAGCCGAAACGAAGACCTGGGAAAACATCCAGGAAGGGTGCGAAAACCAGCGCTGGCCGCTCAAAGCCAAAGTAGTCCGACCCTTCCTGAAGGGTAACCCGGGCGTCATCGGCGAAGTCAACGCGAAAGCGAGCAGCATCGGTTACGCCGATCTAGCGGTGGCCCGCAAAGAAGGGTTCTTCTCGAAGAAATGCGTGTCGCCCGCGAAACCGCCGGAATGCGGTGGCGAAAACAAAAAAGGCTCGTCGACCAAGCTCGGCGAACAGAACACACGGTTCTGGGCCCCGATCCAGAACAGCAAAGGGGCCGGCGAAGAATACGCCGACCCGGCCAACAACCAGGATCTCGAAAAAGTCGATGCCTCCAACTGTGCAGACACCGTCTACATCGGGAAAATCGGTGAAGTGATTCCGCCCATCAACACGCGCGAACCCTGGTCGACCGTGAAAGCGCAGCTGGTACAGAAAAAGTACCCGATCTGCGGGCTCACCTACGACCTAGCGCTGCGGGAATACAAGCCGTACATCCTGCCGAAAGGCGGGACGACGGCTGAAGAAGAAAAAGGCAAAGAAGTGGCCCAGACCACGAGGGACTACCTCCTGTGGGAGCTCAGCTCCAAAACCCAGGGTGGCGGTAGCGTGATCAAAGACCACGACTACGAAAAGGTCTCTGGCACCATCCAGAAAGAGGCCGAAGCAGGCGTCAAGGAAATCGGCTGGGCCGTCCCGTAAGGACGCATGCTCTCGCCGCGCGGCCGCCACGGCGGTTGTGATGGCGAAGTAGCACCAGACATACCGATGCGACAAATGCCGGGGCCGCCCCAGGGAGGGGCGGCCCCGGCCGTCGTTTTGGGGGAGCCGGGTCATTGTGTGGGCGGCCGGCCGGTTGTGGGGAGCCGGTTTGTTTGCAAGGGGCACGCGCCGGTGCGCTCGTACTTGCCCTTCGCGCGAGAGTGGGCTGAGTCGCGCTTGCGCCCGGCTCGAGCCTGATCACCAAATCTCGACATTTGTTCGATGCGCGTACGAAAGGATGCGATCGTGGACTCCGCGATCGAGCTCGACCGCCTGCCCGGACTTGCTGGGGTGGGCTCGTCGGTCGAGTTCGACGGTGGGCTGCACGCGCTGCCCGTAGCGCAGGCGGTGAGCGCGAGGCAACTCGACCTCGGCCTCACGCGCCCGGCGGTGCTCACCCGCTCGGCGATGCGCGTCAAGCGCGCGCTCGACCTGCTCGGCGCCACGCTCGGCCTGCTGGCGCTCGCGCCGCTGATCGCCGTGGTCGCCGCTGCGATCAAGCTCGAAGGGGGCGGCGCCGTGTTCTACCGGCAGCTGCGCGTCGGCCACCGCGGAAAGCGCTTCGAGATGCTGAAGTTCCGCACGATGGTGCCGGGCGCCGACGCGATGAAGGAGGCGCTGCGCGCGCACAACGAGGCCTGCGGGGGCCTCTTCAAGATCGCCGAGGACCCGCGCGTGACCCGCGTCGGACGGTGGCTGCGCCGTAGCGCGCTGGACGAGCTGCCGCAGCTGCTGAACATCCTCAAAGGCGAGATGAGCCTCGTCGGCCCCCGCCCGCTGGTGGTCGAGGAGGACGAGCGCATCGCCGGCCGCCACCGCCGCCGTCTCGAGCTGATGCCGGGAATGACCGGCCCCTGGCAGATCCTCGGGCCCACGCGCGCGTCACTCAACCAGATGGTGGCGATCGACTACCGCTACGTCGAGCACTGGTCGCTGTGGAAGGATTTGAAGATCCTGCTGCGGACAGTGCCGCACGTGGTGGGGCGGCGGGGGTTGTAGGAGATCCACCGGTTGCGTACCACCGAGCGGGCCGGCTGCTCGCTCAGCAGTCGACAGCAGCGCCCAGCGCCGCGCGGACCTCTTCCATCCGAGCGGGGCTGAGGCTCGTGATGCGCCCGGTGAGGTGGCTTTGGGGCATCATGATTAGGTTGTCGAAGTTTGCCGCGCAGGGCTCGGGCATGCCGTCTGTCTGATCGAGCGCAACATGTGTGTCGATATCTCGGATCGTACGGGTTACAACCGCGACCAGGATCTCGTTCAAGACGCCGATTGCGTGGTCACGAGTCGGTACCGGGTAAGGACGCCGTCCATGGTTTGGTGTCTCGCCCCACCACACCTCACCGCGTCTCACCAAGGCTGCAAGCCGGCTTTGCGTTCTTCTTCGTCCAGGCGCTTCAGGACCGTGCTGCGTGAGGCCTCGTTGACCGTCTCCAGGTCAGCCCAGCCGTCGGGCTCGAACTGCGGCGTGCGCATATACGACCCGACATCCCGGCGACCCTCGGCCGCGAGGAGCGCACGCTCGGCCTGATCCTCGGTCCAATGCGGCAGGTGCTCGAGTACCTTTCCTTGGCGGTCACGATCTCGATTCTAGCGCTGGGTCGATTGGGTTGGCTTGCGTTCGGGCACGGGACGGGCTCCCAGCCGTGTCCCGGGGACGAGTGGGGCGCCCATGGCGAGGGTTGGCGTGAGCCCACAGCACCGCGAGGGCGCACGCCTCCTCTGGCATCCCGATGATCTGTCATAGTCAGGGTAAATGACATTGAGGGAGACAAATGACCTTCGGACACCAGCCCCGTCGATAATCTCCCCGCTGGAATCTCGACAATCTCCCGTTGGGTGCCTGTCGCGATCATCTTGAGACCGCTCGGATCGTAAAGTGCCGGTAGGATCCCACCGTGCATACACGGGAGCTCCAGGACCGGATCGCGGCGTTCCCCCGCTGGCATTACCGCTTCGAGTTCGAGGGCGGTGTGACCACACCCGTGGTGGACCTCGGCAAAGTCAACCGCCACGAGCAGCGCCGCCGGTACTTCTTCGACGCGCTGCTGCAGGTGACGGGCGGCTCACTGCAAGGCCGGCGCGTGCTCGATCTGGGGTGCAACGCCGGCTGGTGGTCGCTGCAGGCGATCGAGGCCGGCGCAGACTTCGCGCTTGGCGTCGACATCCGCCAGATGCACGTCGACCAGGCCAATCTCGTGTTCGCGGCGAAGGGCGTCGACTCCACCCGTTACCGCTTCGAGCAGGGCGACGTTTTCACACACGACTTCGGCGACGGCTTCGACGTGGTTCTGTGCCTTGGGTTGATGGAACACGTCGCCAAGCCGGTGGAGCTGGTCGAGCGCATGGCCGCCACTGGCGCCGAGCTGTTGGTGATCGACACCGCCCTCTCGGGTGCGCGCTCGAGCTTCTTCGAAGTTTCACACCTCGACGAGCTCGACGCGCACGGCGAGCTGGTGCTGGTGCCAACCCGCGAGGCGGTGATCGAGCTGGTCGCGCGGTCGGGCTACAACGCGGTGGCGCTGGCGCGCAACATCACCGACTACGCCAGCATGGAGGATTACCGCCGCCTGCGCCGGCTGGCGTTCATCTGCTCGCGTAGCGCGTCGCTCCAGATGCTGCCGCGGGAGGCCGGCTCACCGCTGGCTGCCCGCTGGACGACGATGATCGGCGCGGCGCGGCGCGGGTGAGGTGCAGCACACGCGCTTCATCGTGCGTGGGCGCCATGCCACTTCCGTGCACGGCCCTATTCACCTGATCCGCGAGACGACGCTGGAAGGCGGCCACCGAGAAGCGCTCGGCGTTCCTGCGTGCGCGGTCGGGGTCGAAATCGAGCTTGTCGATCTCCTCGATCGCCCGCGTGAAGGCATCGAGGTTGTCGACCTTCACCAGCGATCCGGTGCGCCCGTTGAGGACGGTCTCCAGCGCCCCGCCCGCGGCGGCAGCGATCACCGGCCGACCGGCCGCCTGCGCCTCGACCACGGTGATGCCGAACTCCTCCACGCTCGGCACGAGCACCGCGCGGGCGGTCGCGTACAGCTCGACCAGATCGTCGTCGCCGGCGCGCCCGAGGAACTCGGCCTCGGGGTAGGCCGCTTGCAGCGCCGCGTGGTCGGGCCCGCTGCCGACGACGCGGATCGGCGCGCGCGCGCGGCGGGCCGCCTCGAGCGCTACGTGCACGCGCTTGTGGCGGACGAGCTCGGAGACGATCAGCAGCGAGTCGCCGGGGGTGCCCGGCAGGAAGCGGTGGGTCTCCACCGGCGGGTGCACGATCGCGGCGTCGCGCCCATAGCACCGCTTGATCCGCTCGCGGCCGAGCTCGGAGATCGCGATGTAGGCGTCGACGCGGCGGCTGGCGGCGAGGTCCCACCTGCGGATGCGGCGCAGCTGATGGCGCAGCAGCGGGCGCAGCGCCGCGGAGACCTCACCGAGAGCGAACTCCTGCTCGTCCCAGGCGTAGCGAAACGGGGTGTAGCAGTAACAGACGTGCACCGCGCCCTCGGGTGCCTGCAGGCCGTGCGCAAAGGCGCTGCTGCTGCTGACCACGACGTCCGAGGCCGGCGGTCGCAGGCGCCTCGCCGCGGCCGGATAGAGGGGCAGCAGCCGCCTGAAGTTCGACTGGCCAACACCGATGCGCTGCAGCGGCGAGGTCGTGATCTCGCGGTCCGCGAAACGCCCGTCGGTGCCCTGCTCGTCGTAGAGCA
Source organism: Solirubrobacteraceae bacterium (assembly GCA_035948945.1). Classification (GTDB taxonomy): domain Bacteria; phylum Actinomycetota; class Thermoleophilia; order Solirubrobacterales; family Solirubrobacteraceae; genus Palsa-744. Next base: position 27,159 of record DASZIQ010000076.1, on the reverse strand, counting down.
GGGTGAAGATCGGCGCCTGGGAGTAAAGCTCGGCCATCGCCGCGAAGGTGCGCTCTGCGCCGCGCATCACCAGCAGGTAGTCGTGCGCGAGGCTGACCCGCTCCGTCGGTGGTGAAAAATTGGTAAAGCGCGTCGCCGGGGCCGTGTGGGAGGGGCGGATCTGGCCTACCAGCGGTGAGAGATTGCTCGCCGTTCCAGACGGTGGCGAGGTGCTGGGTATGTGACTCATTGCGGGTTCACAGTTGGTCCACAGACCGATCGCACACCGAGGCCTCCCCGGGTTGAATGCAAGCTATCTGCGGCCGGCAGCGGAGATGTGAAAATGTTGGGGGGGCGGTCACGGTTGCGCTCGTTCCGCAACATCCAGGCTGAGGTGGGGTACTCTCAGCGCGTGCGTGAAAGGCCCTTAGGGCACGCGGTGGGCTCTCCCATGCGTGTCCTGATCACAATGCCGTGGGGGCACCGTCTGGGCGGCGCGGAGACAATGCTGCAGACAGTGCTGGACGGCGCGCACGAAAGCGGCCACGAGCTGGAGCTGGTGTTCCTGCAGGCGGGGCCGTGGCCGGCCGAGCTGAGCGACGCCGGCTTGCGCGTCGAGGTGCTCGAGGCGGGGCGCCTGCGCGATGTCCATCGCTGGATCGTCACCGTCGTGCGGCTCGCGCGGGTCTTCAGGCGCCGCCAGCCCGACCTGATCCTCAACTGGTCGGCGAAGACGCAGCTGTATGGCGCGCCCGCGGCGCTGCTTGCGGGGATGGCCGAGCGCGTGCTGTGGTGGCAGCACGCGATTCAGGCGCGTCACTGGATCGACCGCTGCGCGACCGCGCTGCCTGCGGTCGCGATCGGCTGCTCCTCGGAGACGGTCGCCCGCGCGCAGGCGCAACTGTGGCCGTCGCGGCCGACGTTCGTGGTCGCTCCCGGCACCCGATCTCCCAACGGCGGCTCACGCGCCGGCGCCGGCGACGCACTTCCTCCCACCGGCGACGCCAGCCCTCACGGTGAGGACGCCGGCCCTTACGGCGAGGACGCATGCCCTCACGGTGAGGATGCCGGCCCTCACGGCGAGGACGCCAGCCCTCACGGTGAGGGCGCATGGCCTCTCGAGGGCAGCTCGGCCCCGCTCGACCTCCCCACGGACGTGCCGATCGTCGGCCTCGTCGGGCGCATGGAGCCATGGAAGGGCCAGGATCGAATGCTCAGCGCCCAGGCGCTGCTGCGCGAGCGCGGGCACCGCATGCACACGGTGATGGTCGGCGGCGACGCCTACGACATCTCGCCCGCATACGCCCGCTCGCTCCCGGGGCTCGCCGAGCGGCTGGGGCTCGCCGGCGCCGTCACGATGACCGGCCAGGTGCCCGACGCGGGGCCCTACATCGAGCGTATGGACATCCTCGTCAACGCCTCCGACTGCGAGCCGTTCGGGATCGTGCTGCTGGAGGGCATGGCGCGCGGTGTGGCGGTGGTGGCGGTCGATGCGGGCGGGCCCGCCGAGTACGTGGAGGACGGTCGCACCGGTGTGCTGGCCCGCTCGGGCGATCCGCACGCTCTGGCCGATGCGCTGGAGCCGCTGCTGGCCTCGCCAGCCCTGCGCCACGCCCTCGGCACGGCGGGCCGCGAGCGCTTCGAGGAAGAGTTCACCGACGCCGCCATGCGCGCACGGTTCTTTGACCGTCTGGAAGCGCTGGATCGTGTTCGGCGGGCTGGGGAAGAGGCGGGTATGAGCACCGCGGGGGGTGCCGCCACATGAGCGCGGCGGCGACGGGGCGATCCGGCAAGACCGAGCCGTTGGCTCAGCCGCGTCAGGCGGCATGCCCGGTGACGATCGTGGCGCACGACGTCGGCCCGGTGGGGGGCATGGAGCGCCAGCTGGCCGAGCTCGCGCTCGGGTTGCGGCGCGCCGGCCACGAGGTGAGCGTGATCGCCCGCACCTGCGAGTTGCCGGCGGACGCGGGCGTCCTCTTTCACCGGGTGCGCGGGCCGAGCCGCCCGTTCCTCGTGGCGTATCCGTGGTTTGCGCTGGTCGGCTCGCTGTCGGTGTGGCGACACCGCCGCGGCGCGGTGCAGGCGACCGGCGCGATCGTGCTCAACAGTGTGGATGCGATCTCCGTGCACTGCTGCCACCAGGTCCACCGCGCGAGCCCCAACCGGCCGCTGCCGCTGTTGCGCTGGTATGTGCGGGCGGTGGGGCTCATCGCGCGCGTCTGCGAGCGGTTGTGCTTTCGCGCCAATCGCACGGCGACGTTCGTGTGCGTCTCGGACGGGGTGGCGGAGGAGATGCGCGAGCACTTCCCTGCCCTGGCCGATCGCGTGGTGGCGATCCACAACGGGGTGGACACCGGCGCGTTCGCTCCCGGGACGCGCACGCGCGAGGCCGGCGCGCTGCGCGAGCGGCTGGGCTTGGCGCACGGGCGGCCGGTGGCGGGGCGGGAGATGGTGGGGGCGGGGCGGGAGACAGTGGTGGCGGGGCGGGAGATGGGGGTGGCGCGGGAGACGGTGGAGGCGGCGCGGGAGCGGCTGGTGGTCGCGTTCGTCGGCGGCGACTGGGGGCACAAGGGCCTGCGCACGGTGATCGAGGCGCTCGCCCGCGCGGGGGAATGGGATCTGGTGGTCGCGGGGCGCGGGCACGTGGCGCCCTACCAGCGGCTGGCCGACTCGCTCGGCGTGGGTGGGGCAGTGCACTGGCTGGGGGTGGTACGCGAGATGCCGGTCGTGTACGAGCTCGCCGACGCGTTCGTGCTGGCGTCGGGCTATGAGACCTTCTCGCTGGTGACCTTCGAGGCGGCCGCGAGCGGCCTGCCGATCCTTGCCACGCCCGTCAACGGGGTGCGCGAGCTGATCGAGGACGGGCGCAACGGCTTCCTGGTCGCGCCTGAGCCCGGAGCGATCGCGGAGCGCCTGCGTCAGCTGGCCGCCGACCCCGCGCTGCGCGAGCGCCTCGGCGCCGCCGCCCGCCGGTCGGCGCTTGCCTTCTCCTGGGAGGAGATGGTGGTCAAGCACGACGCGCTGTACGAGCGGCTGGCCGGTGGACGCCCTTCCGTGGGCGTATAGCCCGGGTTGGCGCGAGAGATGCGGCGAGGGCGGGACGGGCGCCGGTGGACGCCCTGCCGTAGGCGTATAGCCCGGGTTGGCGCAAGAGATGCGGCGAGGGCGGGAGCGGGCGCCGCGGCGATCCCGGTCCCGCCCTCGGGTGAGTCCTTTTGGTCTATTCGAAGCCGAGGTTGCCGGAGGCGATTTCCTCTTCGAAGGAGCCCTTGAACAGGCCGGTTTTGCCCGCTTCCTGCTTGGCGCCTTCTTCGAATCCGCCTTCGCCCAGGCACTGGCCTTCTTCGAAGCTCCATTCCATGCCTTTGAATTCATTCGCGATCAGGAGCTTCGTCTGCGAGAGCGAGGGGAATTTCCTGATCTCTTTTTCTTCGACCGGCACGTTCTCGTTGGTGTAGACAGCTGCCGAATAGGGTTCTTCGGGCTTTTTCACTGCCTTTGCAGGCACTGTCTGGCGCGGCCAGTCGATCTTGCAGATCTTCCCGGCGATCGAGAACGAGGCGTTGCCCGAGCCGACTTCCACTTCCGATGCGGTTTCGCCGGCGCCGAACTGCACGAAGCCGTTGACGTGGTACACGAACTTCACGGGTTCTGATTTTTTCGTTTCGGGATTCACGTTGAAGGTCGTTTTGATGCCCGCGAGAAAGCCGTTGAAGTCGGTGCGGGTAAGGCATTTTTCAAATTTGACCTCCGTCGCGAAGGTCAGCGACGTGGCCCACGACACGGCGCCTTCGTCGATCGTCTTGCCCGAGGTCTTGGCGGCGCACACGATGTAGAAGACGCCAAACTTCAATTCCTGGTTGCGTTCTTCCCCGCCCAGTTCGGTCGAGCCGACGCCGCGGCCCCTGGTCTTGCCGGGTTCTGCTTCCGAGAGCGGCTTGGGCAGCCGGCTCGCGGTGAACTGCGTGGTGGCCATCGCCGGCGCGGCACAAGCGGCCAGCGCGCCGATCGTGACGACCATTCCGGCCGCGGTCTTCAAACGTCTCATTCCTGTCTCCGTTCGCATCGAGGGAAGGTGTTTCACCTTTACTTCACACAAATTTCACACCATGGAGCATCCCGTCCATGGCTGGGATCGCGGGCGCAGCATATCCGATTGGAGTACCGAAAACAGTTGTAAAGAAAATGTTCACACCTTTGGCGTCAACTCTTTGGACTGAAGCGCGCTCATCGGCAGGCGATTTCAGTTGCCGGGTGAGCGGCACAGACCCAGTGATTCGGCCGGTGGACAGAGCCTCAGCTGGCCGGCGATCTAGCCTTGGGCTGAAGCGCACCGATCAGCAGGCGCTCGAAGGCGTCGGCCGCCGCAGGCACCGAGAACAGTCTTTCGACGGCTGCCCGCCCACTCCTCGTCAACTGCCGGCACAGCCCGGGCGCCGCCCGCAGCTCGCTCAGCCGCGCGGCCAGCTGCGCGCTGTCGCCCTCGGGGAACGTGAGTCCGCCGCCGGTCAGCTCGATCAGCCAGGGAATCTCGCCCGAGTCCGAGCCGACCACGGGGATGCCGCACCACAGCGCCTCGACGATCACCCGCCCGAACTGCTCCTTCCACGTCGGCGTGGTGCGCGAGGGCAGCGCCAGCACGTCGAGCTGCGCGTACGCGGATGCCATCCCGTCGTGGGCGAAGCTATCGAGGACGCGCACGCGCGAGCCGGGGATTGGCTGCCCGTCCAACTGCGCGCGCAGCTCGCCGTCGCCGATCAGCAGCAACTCGACCGGTGCCTCCAGGGCGCGCACCGCCGCGAGCAGGTCGGTGAGTCCCTTGCTCGCGACCAAGCGCCCCGCGTAGCCGATCGTGAATGGACGCCGCTCGCCCTCCCGGTCAGGCGAGCGCGGCTCCAGCTCCCACTCGGGGACGGTGGGCGGCTCCAGCTCCCACCCTGGGACTGCGTGTGGCGCGAGCGCGACCTCCCCGCGCGCACCCCACCCGCGCGCCAGCCGCGCCGCGCTGTCCGAGCGCGCGGCCACGAACGCCGCGCGGCGCAGCACTCGCGAGCGCAGTCCGCGCACCGGCAGGGGCAGTGCGCGATCGATGTTCTCGGCGCACTGCACGCCGAACGGGATGCTCTTCCTCGCAAAGGTCTCCCCCCACTGCGTCGCCGAGAGCGAATAGGGCTCGGCCTCGACGAACGCCACGTCGGGCCGCGCACTGGCGCATAGCGCGCCGCACCGTGTCAGGTAGATATGCCGCTGCGGACGTCCCGCCAGCGCGACCGGTGTTGGGCGCAGTGCGCGCTCCAGGCCCCTGAGCGGTTGCGGGGTCATCGTGCGGCGCGAGTACTCGCTGCGCCAGCGGCTCGGCACCACGATCGTGACCTCCCAGCCCCGCCGCTGCAGCTCGCGGTACACCTCCTGATTGACGTTAACCACCGCGGGGTGGCTGATCGCCAGCAGCCGCCGTCGGCGCATTGCGGCGGGCGCCGGGGGATTGCGGCTCATGCTTTGTTGATCGTGAGGGTTTGGAAGCCTGCACGATGTTTACTTTTTGTGAAGCCCCGCTGTGCTCCAGCCTGGCTGCTCCATATATGAGCCCCATTCATGCCGTGATCGAGGGCAGGGCGCGATGTCCGGTTTTTGCACGAACGCGATTCGTGCCGCGATGGAGGGCAGTGAGCGATGTTTAGTTTTTGTGAAGACCTTTGCTCCGGCCCCGCAATCCTGTCAATCTGAGCCCTCGCGACGCTCACCGGTCGCCTTCCACCGCCTCGTCAGGGGGCCCAGCAATGAACGAGACGACTGAGGCCACACCCATCTTCGCGCCGATCTGGAGGCGTAAGTGGCTGATCCTGCTTGTGGGGATCCTGGTCGCCGCGGCGACCTACCTCTATTACAAGCACCAGCCCACCGTCTACACCGCCAGCACGCAAATCTACCTGGGCGGGGGGACCGAAGAACAGGGGCTGCTCAACAGCACGCAGAGCAAAATCACGCTCGACGATCGCGACGTGACCGATCAGGCGACGCTGATCAACTCCAACTCGCTCGGCGAACCGGTGCACCAGCGGCTGCGCTCCGAACACCACCTCGCGGCGGCCCGCGGCAAGGCCCACGCGAGCGCCTCGAGCGGCAGCGACTTCATCACGATCGCCGCCGAAGCGCGCACCTCCAAGGGCGCCGAGCAGCTCGCCGATGCCTACGCCGCCGCGTACGTCAAGCGCCAGCACACCCACTACCGGCGGGAGGTGAGCGCGGCGATCGCCGCCACGCGCCGCCAGCTGAACCGCATCGAAGCGGGCCTCGCTGCTGCCGCCAAGGCAAAAGCGAAGGGGAAGGGGGGTGCCGTGGCCGGAGCCGCCAGCGGCGCCGCGACCGTGCAGGCCGCCAACCTCGCCAGCAAGATCAACCAACTCGAAGGCGACCTCGAGGTGGCGGGCGTGCAGGAGATCAGCTCCGGCAAGACCAAGGCGACGCTCGTCTCGCCGACGCCGAAACGCAACGCGATCTTCGGCTTCGTGCTCGGGATCCTGCTGGCTGCGGCCGCCGCCTATCTGCTCAGCCGCTTCGACCGGCGGCTACGCTCGCTGGCGAGCATCGAGGCGGCCTTCGGGACGCCGGTTCTCAGCGCGCTGCCGGCGGTGCGCCAGCCGGTCGTGCGCACCGGCGGCGAGCCGGCGCCGGCCGAAGGCCTGCTGGAGCCGCTGCGGCGCCTGCACACCACGCTGCAGCTCGGCGACATGCTCGAGCACGACCGCGAGCGCGCGCCGCGCCTGATCTTGTTCCTCAGCGCCGACGCCGGCGACGGCAAGTCGACGCTGCTCGCCGATCTGGCGCTCGTGCAACGCGATGCCGGCGCGCGCGTGGCCGTGATCGAGGCAGACATGCGCCGGCCCGTGCTGGCGGGGCTGCTCGGCGTCAACGCGCCCTACGGGCTGAGCGACGTGCTCGCGGGTGCGCTCTCGCTCGGCGAGGCGTGGCAGAGCGCGATGCACCTGCAAACCGCCACCGTGGCGCCCAGCGTGGCGCAGGGTGTCGTGACCCCGTCCGGCGCGGCGCAGGGCTTCGCCAGTGAGCCCGGTCTGGCCCAGAGTGTCGCTACCGTGCCCGCTGCGGGTCAGAGCTTCGCCACGGCTCCCGGCGCGGGACAGGGCGTCTCGCCGCCGACAGTCGGCTCGCGCGGCTCTGTGTCGGTGCTGCTCAGCGGCGGTCACACCGCCAACCCGCCCGCGCTGCTCGCCGGCGAGCGGATGCGCGGTGTGCTGCGCGCGGCCGCGGAGGACTTCGACTACGTGCTGATCGACGCGCCCCCGCCGCTGCAGGTGAGCGACGCGCTGCCGCTGCTCGGGCTGGTGGACGGGATCGTGCTCGTGGCGCGCGCCGGGCACACGCACGAGGCGGCGGCGCGACGGCTGATGCAGCTGCTCGCGCGCGTCTCCTCCGCCCCGGTGCTGGGGGTGCTCGCCAACTGCGTCTCGCGCGCCGAAGTGCAGGAGTACGGCTTCGGCGCCCCCTACGGGCAGCGGCGCGGGCTCGGAGGGCTGGTCGCCCGATGAACCCTGCCCCGACCGTCGATGGTCCGAGGCCGACCGTCCGATGAGCCCCCAGCCGATCGCCAGATGAGCGTCTCCCAGCCGCGCCTGGCCGCTCCGAGCATGGGCGCCCATCCGGCTGTCGTGAGCCGCCGGATCGCCGAGCTGGCGCTGCTCGGCGGCGCCGGGGCGATCGCGCTCGGGGTGGCGCTCGGCATCGCGCTGGCGGTGCCCAATCCCAACTTCCTGCTGGTGCTCGCGCTGGCGCTCGGCGCGGTGGGGGTCCTCGCGCTCGCGGTCAACACCCGCCTGGAGGTGTCGGTCGCGCTGCTGGCGATCTACCTCGGCGTGCTCGACGGGCCGGTCAAGCTGCTGAGCGCCAACCAGGCGGCCTCGGCCGTCCGCGACGTGCTGATCGCCGCGGTCGCACTGGGGGCGATCGTGCGCCTGCTCGCCCGCCGCGAGCGTGTGGCGCTGCCGCCGCTGTCGGGCTGGGTGATCGCGTTCGTCGCGCTCGTGCTGGCGGACGCCTTCAACCCCAACACGCTGGGGACGCTGAAGATCCTCGGCGGCTTTCGCCAGGAGCTCGAGTGGGTGCCGTTCTTCTTCTTCGGCTACGCGCTGATGCGCTCGCGCAAGCGCTTTCGCGAGCTGTTCGTGATCCTCGGCGTGATCGCGCTCGCCAACGGGGCGGTCAGCCTCTACCAGACGCGCCTGGAGCCGGCACAGCTGGCCAGTTGGGGCCCCGGCTACTCCGAACTGGTGTACGGCAACGAAACGCTCTCGGCGCGCAAGTACCTCAGCGAAGGCGTCGCGCGGGTGCGCCCGCCCGCGCTCGGCTCGGACGCCGGCTTCGGCGGCAGCGTCGGCGTGATCGCGCTTGCCGGCACCGTGGCGCTGCTCGCGACCATCCGCCGGCGGCGGCGGTGGTTCGCGGCGCTGCTCTGTGTGGGCGCGCTGCTCGCGATCGCCACGTCGCTGGCGCGCCTGTCGGTGCTCGGCGCGGTGATCTCGCTGCTCGCCTTCGGGCTGCTGTGCGCCGGCGCCGGTGTGGGGCGGCGGGTGCGGCGCCCGCTCGGGGCGCTGCTGGCGGTCGCGGTCGTCGCCGTGGGGCTCGGGGTGGCGCTCGTCGCGTTCGAGGGCGGCGGGGTCTTCTCCCGCTACGTCAGCATCGCCCCCTCCAACGTCGGCTCGACCTCGACCACCTACAAGGCTGCCAGCCTCGCGCAGATCCCCAACGACATCGTCAACGACCCCTTCGGCTTCGGGCTGGCCACGGCGGGCGCGGCGTCCAACTTCGGCGGGCACACGACGGTGACGCTGGAAGGCCACGGCCACAGCGCCGAGACGCAGTACAACTACGTCACCGACGAACTGGGGCTGCCCGGCCTGCTGCTGTGGAGCGCGCTCTCGCTGAGCGTGATCTGGATGGCCGCCACCCGCCTGCGGCGCGTCGGCGACGTCGAGGTCCGAATTGGCCTGGCGGGCGTGTTCGCGGCCTTCATTGCGCTGATCCTGATGGGCACCAACGGGCCGGTGATGGCGAGCGCGGCGGCCGGCCCCTTCTACTGGTTTGCGGTTGGGATCGCCGCCTACTGGCTGACGGGCGCGGGGCGCACGAACAGCGCGCCGATGCGCGTCGACGCGGAAGGGGTGGGGCGATGACGGTGGTGGGGTCGGCCGGCGCGGGGCGTTGGAGACGTGACGATTTGGTGAGTGATGGATATGTGGGTGGCGAGGAGCGTTGATGCACCATGAGGCCCGGGCGCTCCCGTGCGCATCGTGATCCCGCGCAGCGGTCCACCGCTGGTGTGCACAGCGAGCCCGCGTCACCGTCCACCGCGCGCGCGCGGCTGAGCCTGCTGCTGGGCGATCGCCGCGGGGCGGTCGCGATGCTGGCCGGCAGCTCGATCCTCTCCGGCTTTGCCGAAGCGGGGATGCTCGTGCTGCTTACGCAGATCGCTGCGGCGATCGCCACCGGGGCGCGGCATGTGCACACGCATGTGGGCCCGCTGCGCCTGCACACGACGGTTGGGGAGCTGCTGCTGGTGGCGCTCGCGCTCACCGCGTTTCGCCTTGTGCTGCAGGTACCGATCTCGATCCTGCCGGCGCGGATCGGCGCGGAGGTGCAGGCGCGGTTGCGCCGCGACCTGCTGCACGCCTTCACGCGCGCCTCCTGGAGCGTGCAGTCCGCCGATCGCGAGGGGCACCTGCAGGAGACGATGACCAGCCAGGTGATCCAGGCGACCTCCGGCGCGGTGCAGGCGACGACGCTGCTCACCTCGATGATCACGTTCGTCGTGCTGCTGGCCTCGGCGCTCGTGCTGAACGTGATCGCCGCCGCGATCGTGCTGACCGTGGCGATCGCGCTGTTCGGGCTGCTGCGGCCGCTGAGCGCGCTCGGCGCGCGCCGAGCGCGCTCGCTCTCGCAGGCGCAGATGGAGTACGCCGGGGGGATCGGCGAGGCGATTCGCGTCGCCGAGGACACGCAGGTGTTCGGCGTCGCCGCCGCCCAGCGCGAGCGCATCGGGCGGCTGATCGACGCCGCCCGCGAGCTGTTCTTCCGCACATGGGTGATCGGCCGCCTGGTGCCCAACCTCTACCAGAGCATTATCTACCTGCTGATCGTGGTCGGCCTCGGCGGCCTCTACCTCGCCGGCGCCGGCCACGCGGCCTCGCTCGGCGCGGTCGTGCTGCTGCTGGTACGCGCCGGCAACAACGGCCAGCAGGCGCAGACCTCCTACCAGGGCCTGCGCCAGTCGCTGCCGTTCATCGAGCGCCTGCAGGCCGCCGAAGCGCGCTACGCGCAGAGCGCGCCGCTCGACGGCGGGGCGCTGCTGCCGCGGATCGGAAGCCTCGCCTTCGAGCGCGTCTCGTTTGCCTACCGCGCTGAGCGCCCGGTGCTTTGCGAGATCAGCTTCGCGGTCGCCGGCGGCGAGGCAATCGGGATCGTCGGGCCCTCCGGCGCCGGCAAGTCCACGCTCGTGCAGATCCTGCTGCGGCTGCGCCCTCTGGATCGCGGCCGCTACCTCGTCAACGGCGTCCCTGCCGAGCAGTTCGCGCGCAGCGAGTGGAACCGGCGCGTCGCCTACGTCTCCCAGGAACCCCGCCTGGTGCACGCCACCGTCGCGGAGAACATCCGCTACTTCCGCGACCTCTCGCGCGAGGCGATCGAACGGGCCGGGCGCCTGGCGCGCATCCACGACGAGGTGATCGCCTGGCCGCAGGGCTACGACACGGTCGTCGGCCCGCGCGCCGACGCCGTCTCCGGCGGCCAGCAACAGCGCATCTGCCTCGCGCGCGCGCTCGCGGCGCGGCCGGAGGTGCTCGTGCTCGACGAGCCCACCTCCGCGCTCGACCCCACCTCCGAGCGGCTGATCCAGGAGTCGCTGACGGCGCTCAAGCACGAGCTGACGCTGTTCATCGTCGCCCACCGCCTCTCCACGCTCGACATCTGCGACCGCGTGATGGTGATCGTCGACGGCCGCCTGGCGGCGTTTGACACGACGGCGTTCCTGCAGAGGCACAGCCCCTACTACCGCACCGCCTCGGGGCTCGCCGCGAGCGCGCCGGCGGGGCTGCTGGTGGCGCGGTGAGCGCGCCATTGGACACGCGCGCGCGGGCGCGGGGGCATGGAGGCCCCGCGGAGCTCACCTCGTTGCCCAACCCACCCGCGCGGACGATCCCAAAAAATGCTCGGCTGCCCGACTTCTTCATCGTCGGCCAGCCCAAGGCCGGGACCACGGCGCTGTATGAGATGTTGCGCCGCCACCCCGAAGTCTTCATGCCCGCCGGCAAGGAGCCGTGGTTCTTCGCGCGCGAGCTGCACGTGCGCACGCCGCCGCGCCCCGGCGGGACGCCGGCGACGCTCGAGGAGTACCTGGCGCTGTTTGCCGCCGCGCGCCCCGGCCAGCGCGTCGGCGAGGCGAGCGCGCTGTACCTGTGGTCGCGCACCGCCGCGCGCGGCATCGCCGAGGTGGCGCCCGACGCGCGGATCGTCGCAGTCCTGCGCGAGCCGGCCTCGCTGCTGCGCTCGCTGCACCTGCAGTTCGTGGAGACCTACGTTGAGACCGTCGCCGACCTGCGCACGGCGCTTGCGCTGGAGGCGGCGCGGCGCGAGGGGCGGCAGGTGCCCCGCCGCACCTACTGGCCCCAGGCGCTGCTCTACTCCGAGCACGTGCGCTACGTCGAGCAGTTGCGCCGCTTTCACGAGCTGTTCGGGCGTGCGCGGGTGTTGGTGCTGATCTACGACGACTTCCGCGCCGCGAACGCTGCGACGGTGCGCCGCGTGCTGCGCTTCCTGGAGGTTGACGACGGTGTGGCGATCGAGCCGGTCGAGGCCAACCCCACGGTGCGCGCGCGCTCGCAGCGCCTGCACGAGCTGCTGCACGCGGTCTCCGTCGGGCACGGCCCGCTCTCGCTGGCGGTGAAGGAGGCGGTCAAGGCGCTCACGCCGGCCGGGCCGCGCCGCCGCGCGCGCGACGCGGCGCAGCGGCGTTTCGTGTTCGGCGCGCCGCCCACGCCGGATGCGGAGCTGATGGCCGAGCTGCGCCGGCGTTTCGCGCCGGAGGTGGTGGCGTTGAGCGAGTACTTGGGTCGCGATCTCGTGACGCTATGGGGCTATGGCCACCTCGGCTGACACGACCGCGATCGCGCCGGTCGCCCGCGGGGAGGTGCGGGGCCGGGTGCCCGACTTCTTCATCCTCGGTCACCCCAAGTGCGGCACGACCGCGCTGTACGAGATGCTGCGGTGCCACCCGCGCATCTTCATGCCCGCGCTGAAGGAGCCGGCCTACTTCGCCACCGACCTGCGCTCGCGCTTTCAGCGTAAAGGCACCGGCCCGCTGCCGGTGACGCTCGCGCAGTACCTGTCGCTGTTCGATCCTGCCTCCCCCGCGCAGCTGGTGGGAGAGGCCTCCTCCTCGTATCTGGTGTCGACCGCCGCGGCGCGCGCCATCGCCGAGCTGCAGCCCGGTGCGCGCCTGATCGCGATTCTGCGCGAGCCCGCCTCCTTCCTGCGCTCGCTGCACCTGCAGCTGCTGCAGAACCACATCGAGACCGAATCGAGCCTGCGCCGGGCGCTCGCGCTCGAGCCCGCGCGGCGTCAGGGCCGGCAGATCCCGCGCCGCTCGCCCCGCCCGCAGGCGCTGCTCTACTCCGAGCGCGTGCGCTACGTCGAGCAGCTGCGCCGCTATCGCGCGGTGTTTCCCGAGGAGCAACTGCTGGTGCTGATCTATGACGACTTCCGCGCGGCGAACGCCGCGACGGTGGGGCGGGTGCTGCGCTTCCTCGAGGTTGACCCCACCGTGCCGGTCGAGGCGAGCGAGGCCAACCCGACGGTGCGGATGCGCTCGCAGCGGCTCGACGAGCTGGTGCACACGCTCACGGTCGGGCGCTCGCCGCTCGTGCGCGCCGTGCGGGCGCCGGTCAAGGCTCTGGCTCCGCGCTCGCTGCGCCACGCCGCGCTGCACGGCGTCCGGCGCCGCTTCGTGGTCGGCGTGCCGGCGCCTCCCGACGAGGGGTTGATGGCGGAGCTGCGCCGGCGTTTCGCACCGGAGGTGGTGGCGTTGAGCGAGTACCTGGGTCGCGATCTCGTGAGCCTGTGGGGCTATGACCGCCTCGGCTGACACGACCACGATGCCTGGCTCCGGCGATCGGCCGATCGGTGGGGGCTCTCCAGAGTCCAGTGGCCGGGGCTCGCTCGTGGACGCGACGGGGGCCACCACCGCGTTGGCTGACGTCGGTGCGGGCGCCGCCCTTGGAGGTGTACGGGTGAGGGTGCCCGACTTCTTCATCGTCGGCCACCCCAAGTGCGGCACCACGGCGCTCTACCGGATGCTGCGCTCCCACTCGCAGATCTTCATGCCTGCAGTCAAGGAGCCGTGGTTTCTGGCGCCGGAGCAGCGCTCGCCCATGCGCGGGGCGGTGGTCGGCAGGCGGCCAGAGACGCTCGAGCAGTACCTCGCGCTGTTCGCCCCCGCGCGGCCCGACCAGCGTGCCGGGGAGGCCTCCTCCTCCTATCTGATGTCCCCCTCCGCCGCTGGGCGCATCGCCGAGCTCTCGCCGCGGGCGCGGATCGTCGCGATTCTGCGCGAGCCCGCCTCCTTCCTGCGCTCGCTGCATCTGCAGAACGTGCAGGTGCACGTTGAGATTGAGCGCGACCTGCGCCGGGCGCTCGCGCTCGAGGACGAGCGGCGCCGAGGGTGCCACATCCCGCCGGGCTCGCCGCGCCCGCAGGCGCTGCTCTACTCCGAGCACGTGCGCTACGTCGAGCAGCTGCGCCGCTTTCACGAGCTGTTCGGGCGCGCGCGGGTGCTGGTGCTGATCTACGACGACTTCCGGGCTGCGAACGAGGCGACGGTGCGCCGCGTGCTGCGCTTCCTCGAAGTCGACGAGCTGGCGCCGCTCGAGGTGGTCGAGGCCAACCCGACGGTCGCTGTGCGCTCTTTGCGCCTGCACCGGGCCGTGCAGGCCGTGCAGGTGGGGAGTGGGCCCGTTGCGGAGGCCGTGAAGGCGTCGGTGAAGCGGGTCACCTCGCGGCGGCTGCGCCATGCGGGGCTGCGCGCGGTCAGGCGCGGCGTGGTCTTCGGCGCGCCGCCGCCGCCCGACGCAGAGCTGATGGGGGAGCTGCGCCGGCGTTTCGCGCCGGAGGTGGTGGCGTTGAGCGAGTATCTCGAACGCGATCTGGTGGGGCTGTGGGGCTATGACGGCGTCGCTTGAGCAGGCGCCGGCGCCGGGGCAGGGTGGGCGCGCGGGATTGGGGCCGGAGGAGGGGGGCGGTGTCGGCGTGAGTCCCGCTGCCGCTGGGGGCAGGATTCCCGACTTCTTCATCGTCGGCAACCCCAAGTCCGGCACGACTGCGCTGTACGAAATGCTGCGCCGCCATCCCGCTATCTACATGCCCGCGCTCAAGGAGCCGCACTTCTTCGCCGCCGATGAGATCCCGCCTCGCGCTGACTCCGCGCCACGCTCGGTGGCCCCATCGCCTGATGTGCTCCCCCGGACGCTTGACGAGTACTTGGCGCTGTTCGCCGCGGCACGGCCCGACCAGCGCGCCGGGGAGGCTTCGCCCTCGTATCTACGCTCGCCTGTTGCGGCTGGCCGCATCGCCCAGCTTGCACCCGGCGCGCGGATCGTCGCGATCCTGCGCGAGCCCGCGAGCTTCGTGCGCTCGCTGCACCTGCAACACCTGCAGGACCACATCGAGGTCGAGCGGGACCTGCGCAGGGCGATCGCGCAGGAGGAGCACGTGCGCGATGGCCGGACGGTGCTGCGCTACTCCGAGCGCGTGCGCTATGTCGAGCAGTTGCGCCGCTTTCACGAGCTTTTCGGGCGCGCGCGGGTGCTGGTGCTGATCTACGACGACTTCCGGGCTGCGAACGTTGCGACGGTGCGCCGGGTGCTGCGCTTCCTGGAGGTGGACGACGGCGTGGCTGTCGCGCCACTGGAGGCCAACCCGACCGTGCGCATGCGCTCCGTGCGCCTGGCGCGGCTGACGCTTGCGGTGCGCACGGGCCGTGGCCCGCTCGGGCGCGCGCTGAACGGGTCGATCCGTGCGCTCACCTCCGAGCGGATGCGCGCGGGCGCGATGCGGGTCGTGCGCGGGCGCGTCCTCTACGCTGCGCCCCTCCCGCCCGACGAGGCGCTGATGCTCGGGCTGCGGCGGCGTTTCGCGCCGGAGGTGGTGGCGTTGAGCGAGTACCTGGGTCGCGATCTCGTGAGCCTGTGGGGCTATGACGGTCTCGGTTGAGCACGCGCCGGGGCCGGAGCAGCACGCGCCGGGGCCGGGGCAGGGTGCGCGCAGGGGGCCGGGGGGCGTGGCAGGCGACGCCGGCGCGATACCCGCTGCCGAGCACGGCCGGGTGCCCGACTTCTTCATCGTCGGCAACCCCAAGTGCGGCACGACGGCGCTGTACGACATGCTCGCCGGGCATCCGCAGATCTTCACCCCCGAGCTGCGCGAACCGGCCTTCTTCGCAAGCGAGCTGCCGCGCGAGGACCATCGCACCGCGCTGCCTGCCACCCTGGAGGAGTATCGAGCGCTGTTCGCGGCTGCGCGCCCCGAGCAGCTCGTGGGCGAGCGCTCCGCCATGTACCTGTGGTCGGCGGGCGCGGCGCGGCGCATCGCCGAGGTGCAGCCGGCCGCGCGCATAGTTGCGATCCTGCGCGAGCCCGCCACCTTTCTGCGCTCGCTGCACCTGCAGAACCTGCAGTCCCACTACGAGACCGTCACCGGCCTCGGCCCGGCGCTCGCGCTCGAGGATGCCCGCCGCGCCGGCAGGCGGATTCCGCGACGCTGCCGGCGCCCGCAGACGCTGCTGTACTCAGAGTACGTGCGCTACGTCGAGCTCCTGCGTCGCTATCGCGAGGTCTTCGCCGAGGAGCAGCTGCTGGTGTTGATCTACGACGACTACCGCGCGGCGAACGAAGCGACGGTGCGCCGCGTGCTGCGCTTCGTCGGCGCCGACGACCGTGTGCCGATCGCGCCCACCGAGGTCAACGCGACGGTGCGCATCCGCTCGCAGCCGCTCGACGAACTGGTGCACTCAGTCTCCGTCGGCCGCGGCCCGGTCTCGCGCGCTGCGAAGTCGGCGCTGAAGGCGCTCACTCCCCACCGGCTGCGCCGCCCGGCGCTCGAAGCGGTGCAGCGGCGGCTGGTCCTCGCTCCGCCGCCGCCGGTGGACGAGCGGCTGATGCTCGAGTTGCGCCGCCGCTTCGCGCCGGAGGTGGTGGCGTTGAGCGAGTACCTGGATCGCGACCTGGTCGCGCTGTGGGGCTATGACCGCCTCGGCTGAGGGTATGCGCGTGCAGCTCGACGCGCATTGGCGGGCCGAGCAAGAGCGCATTCAGGAGGACATCATGCCGCCGGGCCGGGTCGTCGTTTCGTGCTCGACGCCGCTCGGTGTCGGCGGCCTCGGGCGCCACCTGCAGGAGGCGATGGACGCGCTGGCGCGCCGTGGGGCGGCGGGGGTCTGCATCTGCGATCCGAGCCCGCCCGGCGCTGGTGGAGCCGACGGCACCCAGCTCTATGCATCTCCTCGCACGCTTGTGGCGCGTACCCTCACCGGCGCGATCGCCCCTCTCACGCGCCGCTCGCCCGCCTTGAGCACGTGGACGGCGAGCGTTGCCTTCGACCTCGACGCCGCGCGGCGGCTGCCCGCGGCGGAGCATCTTGTTGCGTTCAACGGATCGGCGCTCCTGCAGCTGCGCGCGGCGCGGCGCGCACGGATGCGCTCGGTGTCGCTGATGTCCGCCAACTCGCACCTGCGGCGGGTCGTGCGGATGTACGCCCTCGCTCACCGGCAATACCCGCTGGAGCGCTCGTGGGCCTCGCGCCTGCTGGGCCGCAACCTCGCCGAGTACGCGCTCGCCGATCGCATCTACGTCTCCTCCCTGCACGCCTGGGAGTCGTTCGCCGAGGAGGGGGTGCCGGAGGAGCGGCTCGCGCTCTTCCCGTTGACGCCCGCCCCCCGCTTCGTGCCCAACGTGGGCGCGCGCGCGACCTCGCCGAGCTTCGACATCGTGTACGCCGGCAGCCTCTCCGTCGCCAAGGGCGTGCCGCTGCTGATCGACGCCGTCCGCCGGCTGGACTATCCCGATCTGCGGCTGGTCTTGGCGGGAGGCTGGGCGACGCGGGGGATGCGGCGCTTCGTGCAGCGGGCCTGCGCCGAGGACGCGCGCATCGTCGTGCATCCAGGCGACCCTTTGCCCCATCTGCAACGCGCGGCGCTGTACGTGCACCCGAGCTGGGAAGACGGGTTCGGCTACGCACCCGTCGAGGCGCTCGCCTGCGGAGTTCCGGCGATCGTCAGCGCCAACACCGGGATGCGGGAGCTGATCGAGCCGGGTCGCAACGGGCTGGTCGTGCCGACGGGTGATCTCGACGCGCTCACGCAGGGGATCGAGGCTGCCTACCGCGGGGAGCTGCTCGGTGGGTGACGGTCCGCTGCGTGTCGCCGTGATGGGCATGTCCGTGGGACCGACCTGCGGCGCGCGCGACCACGCGCTGCTGCTCGCCGAGGGGTTGAGCCGGGAGGAAGTGTCGTGCTCGCTGCACTGGTTTGAGCGCCGCGAGGAGTCGGTTCGCGGCGGAGGGGCCGAGATCCGCGCGTGGGTACGGGCGCTCACGGGCGAGTTCGCGCGCGAGCGGCCCGACGCGATCCTGCTGCACTACTCGGTCTTCGCCTACTCCTTTCGCGGGCTGCCGCTGTTCGTCGCGCCGACGCTCGCGACCCTGCGGCGCTCGGGGATTCCGGTGGTGACCGTGCTGCACGAGTTCGTCTACCCCTGGTGGCACGGTGGCCTGCGGGGCAAGGTCTGGGCGCTCACGCAGCGGGCGCTGCTGATCGACGTGATGCGCAGCTCGTCGGCTGTGCTGCTCACCACTGACTTCCGGGCGCGGTGGCTTGCGTCACGGCGCTGGCTGCCGCGGCGGCCTGCCGCGTTCGCGCCGGTCTTCTCCAACCTGCCGTCCCCGCTTGTCGGGCCGCCTGCGCAGCGCGCGCAGCCGGTGCTCGGGCTGTTCGGCTACTCCTATCAAGGGGCCGCGCTCTCGCTGGTGCTGGACGCGCTCGCGCTGCTCGCAAAGCGCGGCGTGGCGCCGCGGCTGGTGCTGCTCGGGGCGCCGGGACGCGCCTCGGCGGTGGCCAGGACGTGGCTGCGGGAGGCGCGGGCGCGTGAGATCGGGCACCTGCTCGAGCTCTCCGACACGCTCCCCGCGCAGGCTCTCTCGAACGCGCTTGCGGCCTGTGACCTGCTGCTGTTCGCCGACGCCGCGGGCCCCTCTTCGCGCAAGGGCACGCTCGCCGCCTCGCTCGCGTCAGGCCGGCCGGTGCTCGCGATCGACGGTCCCCGCCGCTGGCTGGAGCTGGTCTGGGCCGAGGCCGCGTCGGTCGTCGAACCGAAGGCGCCGGCGCTGGCGGACGCGATTCAGGAGCTGCTCGGCGACGGCGCCGCGCGCAAGGCGCTCGGGGCGCGCGGCCGGGCGTTCGCCGAGGAGCGGATGGGAGTGGCGCGCACGGTGGAGGCCGTGAGGGGGCTGCTCGACGGGGTTGTGGGCATCGGTGCGCCGGGTCGCTTTGTCCCCGAGCTTGCGCAGGCGGCGCCATGAGCGACGAGGAGCTCTTGGGGGCCTTGGACGAGCGTATGAAGCCGCTCGATGCCAACACGTGAAGTCCTCGCGTCGTTTTGGCGACGCATCGGCACGCATTCAGTTTCCCGCCTGCCGTGAGCGGTTCGCGTTGACTCGGGTTGGCTCCTCCCAACTCGCGCAGGCGGCGCGGTAGGCCTCCAGTAGCGCTTCGACATGCCGCTCGGGTGAGAACCGAGCGGTCACCATCTCCCTGCCGGCCACGCCGATTGCCTGCTGGCGCTCCGGGTCGGCGAGCAGCGCATCGAGCGCCTGCGCGAGCCCCTGCACGTCTCCGGGCCGGACGCCGACACCAGTGACGCCGTCCTGCAGCCAATCGGGGATCCCCCCGGTGAGGCTGGCAACCACCGGCCGGCCCGCGGCCAGCGCCTCGATCCCAACCAGTCCAAACGGCTCGGGCCACAGCGAGGGGATCGCCACTATCGATGCGTCCGCCAACTCCCGGGCGAGTTGGTCGGGGTTGAGCCAGCCGCGGAAGTGCACGCGTTGCTCCATCCCCACGCGCTGCGCCAGTCTGCGCATTGCCGCCAACTGGATACCGTCGCCGCATACGGCCAGCTCGGCGTCCACCGCCCGCATCGCGCGAATCAGCACGTCGAGGCCCTTCGGCTTCACGACTCTGCCGGCAAACACGACGCGCCGCGCAGTGCGGTCGTTCGCGCGGTTCTGCGGGTCGTGCAGCTCATATGGTGGGTGTGGTTCGTGTGGTCCCTGTGTCAGGTGCGGTCCGCGCGGCGGGAGCGGCGAAAGCGTGACGAACAGCGGAATCACCGCGCGGCGGGTCACACCGTTGACCTCGAGATGCCGCTCCACGGCATTTGAGTAGGCGACCGCGAGGTCGGCGCCCCGCAGGGCCGCGAGCGCGCCGGTCGTCTGCCGGTAGGAGGCGGGCAGCGGCTGCGGGTTGCGCACGTGCGCGCATCCGCGCAGCGCGAGATTGGGGATGCAGCCCGGACCGTGGGGTCGTGCGCACTCCTGGCCGGGGCGGAAGTAGTGCACGCCGGCGGTGCACGCCGTGTACCCGTGGGCGCTGACCACCACCGGCGCTTTGCATTGCAGGGCCGCCACCATGTCCGGGTCGTCGAGCTGGTGAAGGTGGACCACGTCGGGGCTCGCTGACGCCGCGGCGCCGAGCCGCGCGTCGATCGGGACGTGCCTCTTGAAGAGCTCCATGCTGTGGTGCACCGTCACGCCGGGCACGTGTAGCTCCGGGTCGACTTTCGCCGCCACCACACTTACCTGCAGGCCCTGCTCGGCGAGCAGCCGCGCGCTCGCCTGGACGTGCGCCGCGACGCCACCGTTGCGACCCCACAGCGGGGTGCCCAACAGCACCGAGCGTGGGGAGGCGGGCATCGGCGCGGATGATATCCCCGCTCGCGCAAGGAAGTGGGTAGATGTGTCTTTTATGTGAATCCGCCGGGGCGGGCGGGCGAGGTGCGAGAGAATGCCGGCGCGATGAAAGACCAGCCGACATCCGCCGCTGCGCCGGGCGCCACGACTGCTCGCCCGAAGGTTGTGTACGTGATGGGATCGGGCCGTAGCGGCAGCACGATTCTCGGCGTGGCGCTCGGCAATTGCGAGGATGTCTTCTGCGCCGGCGAGCTCGACAACTGGCTGGTGCGCTCGGGCACCCCCGTGCTCGGCGGCTTGGAACGGACGCGCTTCTGGAGCACTGTCCGCGACGATGTCCCGGGGGGGCGCGAGCTCTTCGGCAACAGCGCCCAGCGTGACCTCGAACGCTCGTTTGCGCCTTTTCGGATTCACCGCCTGCGCGCCCGGCGGCGGCTGCGCGAGCGCTACCGCCCGGTCACCGAGGATCTCTACCGGGCGATCGCCCGCGCGGCGGGAGTCACGCACGTCGTCGACACCTCACACTTCCCGTTGCGCGCGCGCGAGCTTCAGGCGCTCCCCGGCATCGACCTGTACCTGATATTCCTGGTGCGCGACCCGCGCAGTGTGGTCGACTCGTTCAACCTGTACCTGAATCGCAACGATGTTGCCGAGCGCCGGCTGCGGGTGCTCAGCACCAACGCCAACCTGTGGCTGACGCACCTGCTGTCGGCGCTGGTGTTCCTGCGCCAGCCGCGCCAGCGACGGATGCTGCTGCGACACGAGGAGCTCCTCGCCGACCCGGAGGGCATGTTGCGTCAAGTTCTCGACCGGGTGGAGTGCGCCGCGGCGCTCCCCGACCTGACGTCGCTCAGCACCGGCTTTCCCCTGAACGGCAACCGGCTGCTCTCCGCCGAGGTCGTCTCGCTCAAAAGCCAGGCGCCGGTCGCCGCGCGGGGCGGCTCGCGCATGACCGCGCTGCTGCAACTCCCCTGGACTGCCGTCTTTTCGCGCCTGGGCCCAGTGGTGAGCGCACCGGCCACGCGCATGGCATCGGCTGCGGGTGCGGCGTCGGCGTCGGCTGCGGGCACGGCATCGGCTCCAAGTGCGGCATCGACCACGGGCACAGCATCGGCCACGCGCACGGGCAGGTAGCGGCTGTGCCCGCCGCAGGCAGATCCACGCTTCGCGGGCGCCTGCCCGCGCTGCTGCGCCAGGGCTGGCCCGACGAGGCGCGCCGGGTCGCGCAGGAGCCGGTGCTCTACGAGGCCTCAGCCCTGGCGCGCCCCCGCGGTCGCTGTCTGAATGCGGGCTGCGGCGAGGGCCTGTACAGTCGGTTTCTGGAGTCGTTCGCCGAGGTCAGCGAGATCGTCAACCTGGATGTGACGATGCCGCGGATCGCCGCCACGCGCCCTGACCCGCGGCACACCGACGCCGCCGGCTCGCTGACCGAGTTGCCGCTCGCGGACGGCTCGTGCGACTGGCTGCTGTGTACCGAGGTGATCGAGTTCGTGCCCGACGACCGCGCCGTCGCACGGGAGCTGGGCAGGGTGCTCAAGCCGGGCGCGCACGCGCTGATCACCGTCCCCACGCCACCCGCCCCGCGAGTGTCGGCCGATGTGCGCGACGGCTACACGCCGGCGCAGCTGCGTGAGCTGCTGGCACAGGGAGGACTCGAGGTCGTCTGGCAGGGCCACTGCTTTCACCTGCTGATGCGCTGGTTCGTGCTCGCCTGGCGCTGGCAGCATGAGCGCCTCGGCGGCGGCCGGCGCAGTCTGATGCCGCGGCTGGCAGTGCTCGCCTGGGGCCACGCCGACCGCTGGCTCACGGTCGGGCGGCCGTGGGATCTCGTGGTGCTGGCGAGGCGGACGTGAGGCGCGGGCCGTTGAGCGGTGTGGGTCGAGAGCCGACCAACAGCCTCGGCCAGCTCGGCGCTCCCGCGCGGCGAGGGTAGGCGGCGATGGTCTCGATGAGTGGCTGCACGCTGCGCAGCCTGCCCCGGCGGGCCTATCGACGCTCGCGGGCACTGCGTGAGACCTATCGTGAGTGCCGCTTTCGCACGCGGCTGCGCTTCGACCCGCAGGCGCCCGAGCTGCTGCTCTCCCCCCACTGGGACGACGCCGTGCTCGACTGCTGGAGCTTGCTGAGGAGCGAGCTTCCTGTGACCGTGGTCAACCTCTTCGCGGGAGTGCCGGCACCGGGTCGCCTGGCGCCGTGGGATGCGATCACCGGCGCCGCCGACTCCGCCGTGCGAGCCCGCGAGCGGATCGCCGAGGACGCGCGAGCACTTGCCAGCGCCGGCCGCACGCCGCTCAACCTGCCGTTCCTGGACGCCCAGTACCGCGCGGCGTCAGGCGCTCCCGGCCTGGAGGAGATAGATCGCGCGCTCAGCGCGGCGGTACCCAGCGCCTCGCGTGTCCATGCGCCCGCCGGTGTGGGCGGTCACCTCGATCACCTGCTCGCGTGCCGCTACGGGCGCATGCTGCTGCGTGCGGGCCTGCCGGTCACGCTATACGCCGATCTGCCCTACTGCGTCCTGCACGGCTGGCCGCACTGGGTCGACGGCAGCGAGCCGGATCCCCACCGTAATGTCGACGCGTTCTGGCTTGAGTTTCTCAAGGGCGTGCCGGAGCTGCCGGGGCTGCGCTCAGCACACGTCGAGCGTCTCGATGACACTGTCGCCGCCGCGAAGCTCGCTGCCATGCGCTGTTATGTGACCCAGTTTTCCGGGTTGGACTATGGAGCAGGGCGCCCGCTCTCCGATCCGGAGATTCACCGGTTTGAGGTTCGGTGGGAGCTGTCGTGCGGCAAAAGACGAAATGTAAAACGACTCACTTCGCCTGCGGTGTGATCGCCTACGGTGGCACCCGTTGGCTGCAGAAAGAAAGCGCACTCGCGGGCGCTGTTCGCGACAGATCAGCCGGGGTCGCAGCTCAGCGGCGAGCGGTGAGATCGCTCAGGGCGGGGACCGCAGGCCGAGCAGCTGCACGACGGCGAATACGAGGATCAGGACACCGATCGCGATCAGGCCGTAGCGTGCCTGGCGCAGTGGGAAGTGGCCGCTGATCCCGACCAGGAACAGCACCGTGGCGAGGAACACCGTGTCGCGCACGTACTTGTCGCCGATCGCCCCCGCTTCGCTGCCCTTCGCGAAGCTGGCATCCGCCTCAGCGTCGTCGGCGTTTGCCATGTGTTCCTGGGGAATGACGTACTGCGGCATGTAGGAGGGGCCGGGCGGCGCCTTGGGGTTGTGCGCGGGATCGGTCGCCAGCCACGCATAAAAGGCGGGGCGGTAGCCCGGACGCAGGCGCTTCTCCGCGAGGTGTTCCGCGTTGGCGTTGCCGGCCGTAAACGCGCTGAACCACGCGTTGAACGACACCGAGTCGATCGTGCGGATCTGCAGCGCTTCGAGGTCGGCGCGGTTGGCCTTGGTGCGCGCCGCCGACGCCTTCGCCAGCGACACCGACGAGTAGGTGCCCCACTTGGCCGCGGCGTAGCCGGAATACGCGGCGAGCACGGCCACCAGCGAGAGCAGGATCGCCTCGGTGATCGACAACAGCCGGTCCCGGCCGTCCTTTGGCGGATCCTCAGCCGCTGCGTGCTTGTGCTCGCCGATCTCCTTGCCCACCTCGCTCGCCGAGAGCCCCTCTGCCATGCGGCACATTCAAACAGGCGCGACGAGCCACCGTTTTCCGGCCGGGCGACGGAGAGCCGCCGGCGGCCCGCTCACGGGTAGGCGATCGTGAGGATGCGCGGGTAGTCGGTGGCGGCCATTTCGACGGTGGCGGTGTGGCCGGCCTGGGCGACGAGCTTGGCGGGGTTGGTTTCGTTGCGGAGCGGGTCGTAAGCGCTGATGGTGGGGGGTGTGGCGGTTTCGGGGAGGTTGCCGAGCGTGATGCGGAAGGTCTCGTCGGGGAGGTCGAAGCGGTGGATGTCGCTGGTGGGCGCGTCCGGTTCGTAGAGGGTGAGCAGGTCGCGGGTCATGACGTAGACGGGGATCACGAAGCGGGTGGGGGATGACTGGAAGGGCAGGACGGCGAGCACTTCGCGGTCGTAGAGGCTGGGGTGGGCGGCGGTGCCATCGCCGGTGAACTGGGCATGGTCGCCGTCTTGGGCGATCGCGAGGAGGGAGAGCTGCCGCAAGTCGGTGCCGGGGCCGGGGCCTTGGAATTGGGCGAGCATGTTGCGAAAGCCGCTCATCGTTTCGCCGCCGAGCGCGTCGCCGGGGTAGGTTTCGGGGTGGGCCTGCAGGGCCGCGTAGAAGCTGGGGGGGACGAGGGCGAGCGCGTGGCCGGCGGCGGCGTAGAAGTACTCGCGGGTCATGCCCTTGTTGATCATCGCGACGAGGCTGCGCAGCAGTGCCTTGGCTTGGAAGTGGGCCTTGTCGGCGGGTGTGAGGGACGCTTGCGCGGGTGTGCTCTCGTCGGGGCCCACCACCGTTGCGGCGTTCAGCGAGAGGTTGTACTCGGTCATCCACTTCTGCAGCGGAGCGCCCCCGGGCGGGCCGACGTTGCGACCGTGCGGCAGCCCGTACACGTCGGTCGTCATCGGCGCGAGGTCGCGCACGATCGTCTCGGTTTGCGTCGCCGCGAGGTAGTACTCGGGGAACAGCGATTGGTAGTGGGGCACGAACAGCGGGGCGAAGCTGTCCTGGAGCGTGTCCCGTTCGCCCACGGCATTGAGCGGTATCAGCGACCGTTCCTGGTCGGCGGCGGGGAAGGTTTTGGCGCCGTCGTACAGATGCTTGCTGAGCGCCGTGAGTCCCAGTGGCGCATCTGCGCCGGAGGGGAACGGCGTCTGGCTGGCGAAGCCGTCGCTGATGCCGACGCCCGGGCCGATCCCATTGGCTGGGTTGCGAACGTAGGCGACCGTTTCGTCGAGCAGCGCTTTGGTGATCTCTCTGGTCGCGGCGCTCACTCCTTCGGTGCCGTCGGGCGTGTCGTAGTATTCGGCGTTGAGGAACTGCGAGCCGAAGCTGAGCTCGTTCCACACCTCGAGGTCATACCCTTCCGGGCCGAAGATGTTGGCGGCCTCCTTACACACAGTCGCCACGTAGCTCAGCCAGCCGGCGAGGGTTTCCTGGAAGGCCGGGTTCGGTTGGCCGTTCGCGAGCGTGGGCTGGGCGAAGGGCGCGTACAGCAGCGTGGCGCCCTGGTGTTCGCCGGCGGGCAGCGCGCTCGGCAGCGGTTTGGAGAGTGTGGCGATGTCGCCCGGACCGACTGAGTCGATCAGGATGTCGGGGTCGCCGCCAAAGGAGAGACCGTCGAAGCCGCTCTTGCCAGGCACGACCGCCGCGGCGGCGGTGGAAGTGAGCGTCACCGTCTGGGCGCCGGCGGGCGCTTCGGTGAGAGTTTCCAAATTGACTGGCTTTGCCGGGGTGGGGCCCTCGCTGTTGGCGTCGAGCAGGATCAGCGGCCGCAGCCCGTGCTTGTGCAGCGCTTCCAAACGCGTGCGCACGCTTGCTTCGTCGGCGAATCGGGTGGGATCGTCGTAGGAGAGCGCGTCCCAGTTGAGCTCGATGCGGGCCAGCTTGAAGCCACTGTCCTGCAGCAGCTGCGCGGTTGCGTCCGCCTGCGGGGCGCTCACGTTGAAGTTGATCCCAAGCGATTCCAGCAGCCGCGAGGCAGGCCAGGTGTCCATGTAGGCGCGCCACGGCTGGATCCAGAACGAGGTCGTCCCGAAGGGCGTCTCGGTCAGGTACTTTGGGTCGATCGGGTCCGTCAGGGCTCCGCCGGTGCCTTCGCCCTGCTCTGAGGATCCGCCGCCTTCTTCTGAGGGTCCGCCACCCCCTTGTTCTGAGGAGGAGCCACCTCCCTCTTCTGAGGAAGAGTCACCACCCTGTTCTCCTGGCGCTTCGTCGGAGGGGTAGGTCTGTTCGGCGCCTTTGGTCGCGCCCGTCACTTCCGCCGGTGGTAGTTCGCCGCCCAAAGGACCTGCCGCCGAGCCGCTGCCAGAGCCCGTGCCGGAGCTCGCGGGAGACCTGTGGACCGGCTGGTGCGTGTCCTTGGTCGTGCGCTTCTTCGTGCACCTCACCGAGGCGCGCCCGTGATCCGAGGATTGACCGTGGTGCTTCGGCGCGCACGACTGATGGGCGCTGCTGGGGTGCGCGACCGAGCGTGGGTGCAGGGCGGGTCGAGCCGCCGCGGGACCCGGCAACAGCAAGCCGATCGTGACAGCGAGTGTCGCGGCGAGAATGCTCGCCGGCCGAGCCTGCCGAGCAGGCGGAAATGGGCGGGGGGAGATGATAGTTTGGTACACGCGACTGGCGAGGCCTGCCGGGGATCGGCCGTCCCCAATCGGATCGACTGTCGCGCGGGCCCGCTTGACGTGGGAAGACCGCGGTGGACGCGTGTGGGACCCGCTGTCTTCGCGGGTTCACGGCTGAGTCAGGAGGTTGGGGGGCGAGCGCCCGGAGGGATCGCGACCAGGAAGAACCTCCCCGGCGGCGGGGCGCCCTCCAGCGCGAGGAACGGATCGTCGTCCTCGACCGCCACGAAGCGCTGGAAGCCGGCAAACAGCTCCACGATCTCATCGGCTCGCCCGCCGTAGGAGCTGAGCGCCTCGTGCACCTCCACCAGGAAGCTGGTCGAGCCTCCTGCCAGCGTCTCGCCGGCGCCGTCGAGCACCTCTCCCTCGTAGCCCTCCACGTCGATCAGCACGAGGTCGGGCGTGCCGTGCTCGCGCGCGAGGTCGTCGACTGTCACGGCCGCCACCTCCACGTTCCCGGCGGCTGTGTGCTCGTCGATCTGCCCGTTGAGACCCTCCGCGAACGAGATTGTGCCGGCGCGCGCGGCGCCCGCCGCGTGCAGCACGGTGAGGTTCTCAGCATCGTTGAGCTCGCGGTTGGCGGCTGCCACACGCGCGTTGTGAGGCTCCCCCTCGATCGCCACCACCTGCCCTGTCTGGCCGACCTCGCGCGCGAGCATCAGCGCGACGATCCCCTGGTGGGCACCCAGGTCGAAGATCTTCGCGCCCAGCATCAGCACGCGCTGCTCGCGCAGAAACGAGATCGCCTCCAGCTGCCCCCAATCGTGGTCATACCAACCATCCGCCAGCGGGTCGGTGAGGCGCACGCGCAGCGTGTGCCCGCCGTAGGTGTGCGTCACCTCGCGGGGGGCATAGCCGGCGATCAGCGAGGCGACCTTGCGCCGACGGTAGCGGCGATACAGCGGATGCGGC
>DASZIQ010000075.1:0-5013 GCA_035948945.1 Solirubrobacteraceae bacterium | reverse complement strand
GGAGCGTGGTCGGCGGCGAGGTTCGCCCAGGCTTCCGGCGCGTTCACGCTCCATTCGCCAAAGAAGTTCCACTGGAGCTGCGTCCAGCCTTTGGCGACGCCGGCGATGCCCGGATCGTTGGGGACCAGGCCTCCGGAGGCGTGCGCCACATAATCCGGGACCGCCCAAGCGACGTCGTGTCGCGCCCTCAGCCGCGTGAGCGCCGAGGCGACGGTCTCGCCGCGAGCCAGTCCGAGCACGCGCGTCCTGGCCGCGGCGGCCCCTTCGAGATCGCTCGCGCTCGCGCCATGCGCCGCCAAGGCGCCGGCCGCCCGGTAGCCGACGACGACCTTGTCGATGGCAAACGGGGTTGAGCTCGCCGAGGCGGCGCCGGCGGACCCGGCGATCGCGGCGAGCGCCCAGCACCACGCCGCGAGGCTCGCGAGCAGGCGTCTACGGCGGCGGGAGGTGGCGAGCGGCATCGCTGTATCGGTAATGATGAAGGTGCCGGGCCAGAGCGGCGGCAAGGCACTGTCGCAGACACCGCGGGCGTACCGATGAGCGAAAGGTTCTTCCCACGCGAGGACTACTTCATGCGCCTGGCGCTGCGCGAGGCGGAGCGTGCATTGGAACACGAAGACGTCCCGATCGGCGCGGTCGTCGTACGCGGGGGCGAGGTGCTAGCTGCCGCCCACAATGAGCGCGAGCTGCGCCAGGACCCGACCGCCCACGCGGAGATGATCGCGCTGCGCGAGGCCGCCAGCGCGATCGGAAGCTGGAGGGTGCTCGAGTCCGTCCTGTATGTGACGCTCGAGCCGTGCGCGATGTGCGCCGGTGCCGTCGTGCTGGCGCGCGTGCCCCGCCTGGTCTTCGGCGCCGAGGACCCGAAGGCGGGGGCATGCGGGAGCGTGCTCGACGTGACTGGTGAGCCCAGCCTCAACCACCGGCCGAAGGTCGCGGGCGGGCTGCTCGCCTCCGAGTGCGCCTCGCTGCTGACGAGCTTCTTCGCCGGACGCCGGTGAGAGCTCCCCGCGGTTCGCTCCGGTCGCCGAGAACGGCGCCGATCGGCGTCCTCTCGGCTGCCCCGCGATCGATCATCTAGCCTAGACGGGTCGCCCAGGAGGGGTGGCAGAGTGGTTGAATGCGGCGGTCTCGAAAACCGTTTCGGGGGGTTTTCCTCCGACGAGGGTTCGAATCCCTCCCCCTCCGTTTCTTCACCCGATCTCGCGCGTTTGCACGCGATTTGCCAAGCTCAAAAGCGTAGGTCTCAGCACGACGAGACCGCTGAAAGGAGCTCAGGAGGGCTCCCGAGGGGCGCTGGCTACCCCATTCCTACCCCACCGAGGGATTCCAGTACCGCGGCTACGGTCGTCCTCAGCATGGGCATTGCTGCCGCGTTGCCATGACGCAGCGAAAGGCGGAGTGACACTCGCGCTCAGCCGACTGGGGCTCGGCGGGGCGCATCCAAGTAGCCCCGTTACGGCAGCGCAGGTTGCTTTGGCGAGGAGGACACCCCCGACCGGCCCTCCTGCGGAGAAGACGGTCGTCGCAGGTTCAAAGTCTGTCTCCCCGACTGATTCGATCACGACGAGGCGTCGCGAGCGGCTTGACCTTCATCTTTCAGGTATCGCGCGGCTCTACGAATGGCTCCTGTTTTGCAGGTTGACCGGCCTCGATCTGACGTCCACGCTCGAGCTCAGCGTTGAACTCGGCACCCAGGAGCACCGCGATGTTCGAGATCCACAGCCAGACCAGGAAGACGATGATGGCTGCGAGCGCGCCGTAGGTCTTGTTGTAGGAGGAGAAGTTCGCGACGTAGAGCGCAAACGCGCCTGACGCGAGAATCCAAACTGCAACCGCGAGAATCCCTCCGGGCGACAGCCAGCGAAGCCCGGGCTGCTTTACGTTCGGCGAGGCCCAGTAGAGAATCGAGAACATGAAGCTCACCACGAGCAATAGCACGGGCCACTTCGCGATGTCCCACACGCTCACTGCGCTACTGCCAACCCCGACCAGGTTGCCAACCTGTTTGGCCAGGCCGCCTGTCAAGATCACGGCCACGGCGCTGATCGCCAGCAGGGCGATCATTACTAACGTCACGCCCACGCGGACAGGAAGGGTCTTCCAGATCGGACGACCCTCTTCCACGTCATAGATCGTGTTTGAAGCACGCATGAACGCGGAGACGTAACCCGACGCTGCCCACAGCGCCGCGGCCAACCCGGCGATGAAGATGATCCCAGCGGCGCCTCGGCTCTTTTGCAAGTTCTGGATTGCGCTCGTGAAGATCGTCTTCGCCGGCCCGGGCGCGACATTTCCCAGGTTCTCAATCAACGGCTGGGTCGCCGAGTGCCCTACGAGGCCGAGTATCGACACGAGAGCTATCAGCGCCGGGAAGATCGCGAGCACGCCGTAATAGGTGAGAGCCGCGGCAAGATCTGTCAGGTTGTCCTCTTTGAACTCCCGAGCGGTGCGCTTCAGCACCCCGGCCCAGGAGCGGGCCGAGAGGTCGGTCGGAGAGCCGGGGCGCTGTTCCATTTCACTTTCGTAACCCGCGACGTCGGCTTCGCGACCACGGCCGGTGTCTCACAGGCCGACGCAGGTCGGGCTACGCCTTGGCGAGCTCGCGCTCCGATGCGTCGATGACACCGGCACGGTTCTTGTGCGAGCGCTCGTAGGAGCGCACGCGCTTGACGCGCTCCTCGTCGCCCTCTTCCAGCACGGGCCGGATCTCGTCCACGCTGAGATCGTCGTATCCCGGCCACGGCTCGCTCCCGCGCAGGCTGGTTATGCGGCTGAGGATGGTCGTGCGGTTTTCGTTCTTGCGCTCGTAGGAGTCGATCTTCGCGAGGTCGACCTGTGAAAGATGTGGGAGCTTTTCGACGATCTCCGCGGCGGTGAGCTTCCCATAGCCGGTGATCGCCAGGTCTCCTTCGGAGGCCAGCGCGCCCTTGACCTGACCCTCGGCCTGCGCGAACCCGGGTACCCTGCGTGCTTTGCGGGCAGTGCGTTTTGCACTCGATGTAGCGTCACGAGCTGCCCTCTTGACGCTGCCTGACGCCGAGCGGGCTGCGTCGGCAGCACCGGTCGCGGTGATGTCGAACGAAGGGGTCCCGCGGATCTCTGAGCGCACCACGGCCTCTGTCAGCTTCGGGATCTCCCTCAGGATACGGTCGAGCATTCTCCGCTCATCGGCGCAAATGGAGTTGGCCAGCGCCCCAGTGGTTTCGTCACCGACGGAGGTCGCCAGCTGCTCGATCGCCGTATAGGTTGCGATCTCCAGAGCCTCGGTCGCACATGCGTCCTTGGCGTTCTTGAGCACTTTCTCCTCGCCGCCCGCGCCGCGCACGAGGTCGAGCGGCGTCTTTCCTAGGGCGAGTGCCTGCCCAACGACGCTCTGGACGAGCACAACACCGGCTTGGATGGGGCTACTGCCCTGTCCGAGCTCGTCGAGACGTCGCTCCACGCGGGTTGCGTGGCGGCGGGTCTCGCGCAGGTGAGATTCGAGTCCGTTGCGGTAGGTGCCGCGCGGGGTCATCGCAATCTGCGACTGCAGCACGGTGATGAGCGCCTTCTCCATGGCGCGCGCCTCGCTGAGGTACTGCACGATCTTCTGTTCAGTCGTGTCCATTGGTCTCCAGCATTCTCTAGACGGTGTGTAATGACGTGTGTAGGCGGACGCTCAAGCTGTGGTACGCGGCCGCTCTGGGCGCATGAGGCTCAGCGGCCCTCGCGGCCCAGCCGCTCGTTGATCGCCAGTGCCTCGTCTTGGCCGCTGTTGCTCGCATCCGGGTCGATCGCACGTGCCTGCGCGTGCTGATCGCGGGCAGACTCGGTCAGATGCTCAGCCTCAACCGCCCGTCGCGCTGCGCTGGCACGTCCCTGCCGTGCTTGGGCGGCGCGTTCCTCAGCTTCGGCCTGAGCACGCTTGGCTTCGGCGGCCTGCTCATCGGCCGAGGCGCGGGCACTTTCGGCTTGTATGGAACGGTTTCTGGCCTCCTGGCGCAGCTCGCCCGCCTGCTCACGACGACGTTCGTCTCGCCTGCGGCTCGCGGCGCGAGCGACAACGGCGATGATCAGTAGCACGACGACAGCGCCAACGGCAATTGCGATGATGGTTCCGGTGGTCATAGTTGCTCCTTGAGCTCGATCGAATTGGCGAGCGCTAGCCGCGCTCGTTCCTTCGTTTGTGTCCCGCGAGCGTGTCGGCGACCTTGTCTACGGCTTTCTTCAGGGACCCCTTCGCCTGGTCGGCGTGTCCTTCGCTCTTTAGGCGCTGATCTCCGGTCAAGGCGCCGGCAGCCTCCTTGACGCGTCCCTTTGCTTGGTCGATGTTCTTGTCGGTCATAAGTTCCCTCCTGGTTTAAGTTGGTGCCGGGCACGCGGCGCCGATTAGCGCGCCCGCTGAGCGGCCACCACAATCAGTGCGCCGACGAGCACGTAGTGACGGCGTGGCGACGGGCCGACCATCGAGCGCTCGCTGCCGCGACGCTAGAGGCGCCGTTCTTCGTAGGGTCCGCCGACTACTCGGCGCCGAGCGGTGGCCATGTAGATCAGCGACAGCACGAGGCCGACGATGCCGGCGATGATGAGGATCAGGCCGATCGTCGGCCGCGATACGCCTGACACGTGAAATGTGACGGCGTAGCGGATGATCGCGCCGACGGCGATGAGGAAGATCGACGTGCCGATAGGCATGCCTAGATCCTCCTGCCTCTGCGATAGCCGAACCCGCCGCCCGTGAGGAACACCACGAGCGCCACCACAAGCAGCAGCCAAAGCAACGGGCTTACACCGATCCCGCCCGCGATGGCTGCGATCACTAGGACAATCAGAAGCAACTCCAACAGCCCCATGGGAGCCTCCTTTTGGTTGAGTGCCCCTCAGCACACCCTTTTGCGCGAGGAGCGAGAACACTCTCTCTAGCACAGAGAGAGCGCTCTTTCTAGCACAGAGAGAGCGCTCTGTCTAGTGCTAAGCTTCCACGATGCTCGAGGCCCGCCAAGCAGCGGCCGAGGTGGGGTCCAGCGCTCG
>DASZIQ010000074.1:0-95503 GCA_035948945.1 Solirubrobacteraceae bacterium | reverse complement strand
GGCGTGGCCGGTCAGCCCGCCGACGCCGAGCTGCCCGAGCGTGCCGAGGATCAGGTCCTTGGCGGTGACGCCGAAGCCGAGCTCCCCCTCGTAGCGGATTCGCATCGAGCGCGGCCTACTCTGGACCATGCACTGCGTGGCGAGCACGTGCTCGACCTCGCTGGTGCCGATCCCGAACGCGAGCGCGCCGAAGGCGCCGTGGGTGGAGGTGTGCGAGTCGCCACAGACGATCGTCATGCCCGGCTGCGTGACGCCCAGCTCGGGGCCGATCACGTGCACGATCCCCTG
Source organism: Solirubrobacteraceae bacterium (assembly GCA_035948945.1). Classification (GTDB taxonomy): domain Bacteria; phylum Actinomycetota; class Thermoleophilia; order Solirubrobacterales; family Solirubrobacteraceae; genus Palsa-744. The sequence goes on along the minus strand of DASZIQ010000074.1, from coordinate 95,215 downwards.
ACGTTTGGAGCCGAGCGAGTAAACGGGCACGCCGAACTCGGCGCAGTTGCGCTCGAGCGTCTGCACCTGCACCCGTGAGAGCTCTTCCCTGATCGCGGCGGCGTTCGGCGTGCCGTCGGTCGGCGTGTTGTGGTCGGCGGTCGCCAGCGTGCGGTCCGGCCGGCGCACCCGGCGGCCCGCCAGGCGCAGCCCGTCGAACGCCTGCGGGCTCGTCACCTCGTGCACGAGGTGCAGGTCGATATACAGGAGGCCGTCCGCCACCTCGTGCGCCTCCCAGATCTTCTCGAACATCGTTCTCGGCATGCGCACCTGATCATAGACGGGCGCCATCCCGCGCCTGCGCCGCGCGCGAGCGCCGCTGCGGGCTCGTCCTGGATCCCCGCGAGCGGCGGATCCATGCTCAACTCAACCGTAGTAGCGTGCGATCGTCTGTAGCTGGCTGAAGATGTCGTGCCCGAGAAACAGGACGACGAGCGCGGCGCCCACCACCGGCGCCCACCGGCGCCCGGCGCCGCGCACCGCCAACACGATCACGGCGCCCAGCAGCGGGAGCATCGGCAGCAGATAGCGCGTCTCGCCGAACGCCAATTCATGGCCGAGCACGTCGGTTTGATACGAGGAGAGCCCCACCAGCACCAGCACCCCGACTGTCATCAGCGCGTACACGCCGAGCTCCGGCAGGCGCGCCCGGAGCGCGGCGCGGCGCACGTACAGCTCCCGGCCGCAGAACAGCGCGATCAGGCCCGCCGGCACGAGCGCGACGTTGTCGACCCATCCGGGGAACACGGTGTCCATCCAGCCGTACTGACCCACGAGGCGGTCGAACCAGACGTCCTTGTAGGTCGCGATTCCCGTGAAGTAGCGCGTCATGCCCGGCAGGCGCGGCAGGTACACCTGCCACACGTAGCTGATCTCGTGGAACAGCGATTTCACGGCGAGCACACCGGGGATCCCGGCGGCGACCCCGAACGCCGGCTGATGCGAGAGGACGTTGCGCAGCACGTACAGCAGCAGCGGAGCGACGCCGATGCCGGCCGCAAGCGCGAGCGAGCGCAGCGCCTGCTCCCGGCCGCGGGAGCGCGCCTCGCGCACGCTCAGCACCGCGATGCCGGCGAACACGCCGAACGCGAGCCCGGCGAAGTTCAGCTTCGTCAGGAAGCCCGCCGCGGTCAGCAGCCCAAGCGCGAGCGCGAGGCGCCGGGTGAACCCGCGACGGAAGGCGCACGCCAGGCACAGGAACAGCGCGGCAGCGACCGTGTACAGCAGCGTATCCGGGTTGACGCTGCCCGACATGAAGCCGAACAGCGGCTGCAGCGCGACGCACACGGCGCCCACGGTCGCGGCCCACGGCACTCCCGGCAGGGCCTCGCGCAGGAAGAGAAAGATCAGCACCACGGTGAGCGCCCCCAGCAGCGCGCTGAACAGCCGCATGAGCTGCAGCTGGGCGAGGATGTTGCCGCCCCCCAGGGCGTAGGGGATCGCCTGCAGCGCGTAGTACAACGGCGGCTCGGTTGTGGCGATCCCCGCGCTGCCGCCGCCCGCGATCGAGGCGCCCGCGTGGACGTCCCTGAGCAGGGTGCGCTGCTGGGCGGCCGTGGAGATCGCGGGCGTGGCGGGCGAGAACCGCACTTCGTAGTAGTCCAGCGCCTGCATCACGAGCGACTGCTCGGGAGAGTACGGGCTCGCTTCTCCGCCGTTTTTCGGCAGCGTCCCCGTTTCGGCGAGGTGCGCGACGTAGGCGAAGTGGTCGACCTCGTCCTTGCCCTGGAAGGGCGGCGTGACGATCGACCAGGCGGTGGCGTTCAGCAAGGCGATCAACGCGCACGTCCAGGCGGCCGCGGGCACGCGCCCGAGCACGGCCCGCACGCCGGTCGAGGGTCGGCCGCGCGTGCTCGCTGGAGGGGCCTGCCGGCGCGCGGCGCGCTCTCGCTGGGGCCTGCGGGCCTGCGTCTGCGACCGCTCGCCTGCGGAGCTCCTGCCCGGCCGCGGACCTCGGGCGGGCGCTCTGCTCATGGCAGCTCCCGCGCCGTGAGCCGCGCCGCGAGCACGCCGGCAGCCACCATCAGCGCCGCCACGAGGAACGCGATCCACGCCCCGCTGTAGGCGCGGCCGAGCCCCATGTGCTGCGCCACCGACCCCAGGCGCGACCACCACGAGCCGCGACCGGCGGCGAGGTATTCGACACCTACCCTGCCGCCGAGCGGCACCCCCTTGACGGTCGCAGCCACCGGCGTCACGCTGCGGCTCGCCAGAGCCACCGCCGTTTCCCGCCCGGACGTCGGGTCACCGAGGATCACCACCGGCTCGCTGTTCGGCCCGATCGCGAAGCAGAGCCTCACGCCGGCGCTCGCGCGATCGCGCGGCGCGACGGGCACCGTGACGGACTGGCCCGTCCAATCGGGCCCGCGCCGGCCATTCGCGAGCACGCTCGAACCGCTGTACACCACCACCTGCACCGGCGCCCCATAGAACGCCCGCAGCGAGAGGCGGATGCCCGACACGCCGGCCGGCAGCACTTCATTTGCCTGACAGACCGCGGTGTCACTGACGGTGAGGCCGAGCCTCGCATGTTCACCCCGCCCCACGTATTCCTGCGCCACCGCCCGCACGACGCGTGGCGGCGCGCGCGTGAGTGCCACCGCGACGGCGAGAACCAACAGCGCGATGCCCACAGCAAGCGTGACCGTGACATTTCTCATAGTTTTGATGCTGGCCCGTTGAACTCAAGTACTTCATCTCAATGGTCCGAATCATCGGGAAGCACGCGTTTGTACCAGAACGCCCCGCGGCGACCAAGCGCACCGGAGATCGGCTTGGCCGCATGGGCGCATCGCGGTCGAAGGATGTCTCCGACTGGGGTTTCGAACCCAGGGCTTTTCACGGACCCCGGGAGCGAATCGCCTACTGAATCGAGATCACGGCCCGACCGGCTGGGGCAGCCCGACCGCGTCCGCGTCGCGCTGCGCGCGGGCGAGCGCGACCGACAGCGCCCGCACATACGCGCGCGCGGCCGCCTCGATGATGTCCGTCGAGACGGCCTGGCCGGAGCCCGTCTGGCCCTGCACCTCGACGACCACCGACACCTCCCCGAGCGCGTCCTGGCCCTCGGTGACCGCGTCGATGTGGAACTCGCGCAGCGCTGCGCCCACACCGCTGGCCGCGTTGATCGCACGGAAGATCGCGTCGACCGGGCCGTCGCCCGAGGACTCGGCGCGGACCTCCTCGCCCTCGGGGGGCGCGACCACGACGCTCGCCCGGGGCGCCTCGCTTGTCGAGGCGTGCACCTCGAAGCCACGCAGTGTGTACGCCTGCAGCTCGCCGCCGCGCAGCTCGTCGGTCACGAGCGCCTCCAGGTCCATCGACGTGACCGACTTCTTACGGTCGGCGATCTCCTTGAAGCGCTTGAACGCCGCGTTCAGCGCCTGGCCATCGACGCGGATGCCCTGTGCCTCCAGCGCCTCACGCAGCGCGTGGCGGCCGGAGTGCTTGCCCAGCACGATCGCGTTGCTGCGCAGCCCCACCGTCGTGGCGTCCATGATCTCGTACGTGGTGCGCTCCTTCAGCACGCCGTCCTGGTGGATGCCGGCCTCGTGCGCAAACGCGTTGCGGCCCACGATCGCCTTGTTGGGCTGCACCGGATAGCCGGTCAAACGCGAGACCAGCCGGCTGGTGCGCGCGATCTCGGTCGTCTCGATCCCCGTCCACAGCCCCAGGGAGGGCTCGCGCGTGTGCAGCAGCATCACGATCTCCTCCAGCGACGCGTTGCCGGCGCGCTCGCCGATGCCGTTGATCGCGCACTCGACCTGACGGGCGCCCGCTTCGATCCCGGCCAGCGAGTTGGCGACCGCCAGGCCCAGGTCGTCGTGGCAGTGCACCGAGACAGCGACGTCGCGCAGACCGGGCACCAGCCGGTAGAGCTCTTCGAACATCGCCGCGTACTCGTGCGGCATCGTGTAGCCGACGGTGTCGGGCACGTTGATCGTCGTGGCGCCCTCGTCAAGCGCCACCTGGATCACCTCAGCCATGTAGTGGATGTCCGAGCGTGAGCCGTCCTCGGGCGAGAACTCGACGTCGTCGGTGTATTCCCGCGCCTGCGCGACGGCCGCGCGCGCCTGGCCGATGACGTCCGCGCGCGTGGTCTGCAGCTTGCGCTCGATGTGGATGTCGCTGGTCGCGATGAACGTGTGGATGCGCGGGCGCTCGGAGTCGCGCACCGCCTCCCACGCCGCCTCGATGTCCTGCTTGGATGTCCGCGCCAGGCCGCAAATCACCGGGCCTTCGACCTCCCGGGCGATCGCCTGCACCGCCTCGAAGTCGCCCGGCGAGGTGATCGGGAAGCCCGCCTCGATGATGTCCACGCCCAGCCGCGCCAACTGCTGGGCGATCTCCAGCTTCTCCTGCCGGTTCAGGGAGATCCCCGGCGACTGCTCGCCGTCGCGCAGCGTCGTGTCGAACACGCGCACACGATTGCGCTCATCTCGTACGGGTTCTGCCTGTGGATCGCTCATGTCGTCTGCTCCTTAGTCTGGCAAAAGAGGGGCCCGGCTCCCCGTCCTGCGGCCGGCTGTCCCACCTTCTAGGTCTCGTTCGCACTTCCTCCGGCTGTGTTTGCGGCTACGCGGCCGCCACGCGCTATTCCCCCCGAGGGGGGAGGAGGAGAAGTCGAAGAGACGCCTGGAACGACATGCATCGCGCAGGGTAGCACCGTGACGGCGCGATGCCAAACGGGTGCCGGCCGACGCAGGCTTGGGACCGTCGCTCGCCGGCGCCGGCCGACGGGCAGCGCCCTTCAGGGAGTCAGGACGACCTTGCCCACGTTGCGCCGCTCGGTGATCATCTGCTGCGCCTCGCCCGCCTCCTCGAAGCCGAACGCGCCCGCCACGACCGGCTCGATCGTGCCATTCGCCATCAGCTCGCGCAGCGGCTCGATCCACGGCGAGAGCGTCTGGCGGTCCTTCCACAGGCTCAGCATGTTCAGGCCGATCACCGCCTTCGATTCGGAGATCTGCTTGATCGTGTTGAAGCGCGGCATCCGCAGCACAGTGCCGAGTCCAGAGACGAGGTTGCGCTTCTCGCCCGATACGGCCGCCGAGGCACCGAACGCGACCAGCCGCCCGCCAGCCCGCAACATGGTGTAGCTGCGCCGCAGGCTCTTGCCGCCGACGGCGTCCATGACTATGTCGAACGGCGGCAGGCCCTGCTCCCAGCCGCTCGTGGTGTAGTCGAGCGCGTGGTCCACGCCGAGCTCCTTGATGCGCGCGTGCTTGCCCGGCGAGGCCGTGCCGTAGACCTCCGCCCCGTGGTGCTTGGCGATCTGCGTCGCCGCGATCCCCACGCCGCCGCCCGCGGAGTGGATCAGCACGCGCTCGCCCGGCTGCAGGTTGCCATAACCGATCAGCCCCGCCCACGCGGTTGCGTAGTTGACGGGAATCGCCGCGCCCTGCGCGAAGGTCAGCTCGTCAAGCAGCGGCACGACGTCGCTGGCCGGCACTGCCACCTGCGAGGCGTAGCCGCCGAATTTCGTCCCCGCCAGCACTCGCTGGCCATGCGCCAGAGGGTGGGCGGGGCTCGATGCCCCCTCGCCCAACTCGACGATCGTGCCAGCCACCTCATAGCCCACCACGCAGGGAGGCTTGGGCGCGTCCGGGTAGATGCCCATGCGCGCCATGATGTCGGCGAAGTTGATACCCGCCGCCGCGACATCGATGCGCACCTCTCCTGGACCGAGCGTCGGGTCCGGACGCTCCTGCACCTTCAGAACGCCGGGCCCGCCGTGCTTGGTGATGGCTACTGCCCTCATCGGCACGTACCTTAGTCGATTCTGGCCACACGGCCAAAAATGGGGCCCAGCGGCCTCAGCGGAGAGCCGCCTGCCGGCCGAGCGTCATTGCAGCACCACTGCCCAACCCCCGGTGAACCCCTCCGAGGCGACGATCTCATCGACGACCGCGGCCGGCACCGGCGCGTCGGTCGTGACGACCATCGCCGCGATGCGCCGATCCTCGCTGGCCTCACGAGATGGGTGGGCGGGCATCGCATCCCTCGCGTGCCCGACCGCCGCGGAGGAGATGTTGATGCCGTGGCGGCCGAAGATCGTGCCGACGCGGCCGATCATGCCCGGCAGGTCGGCGTAGCGGAAGACCGTCACGAACGGCTCCAGCTCGACCGTCAGGCGCCGGCCCTGCACCTCGACGAGGTGCGGCACGCGGTGCGGGCCGATGCCGGTGCCCGCGACCGCGACCTTGCGCTCGCCGGCGATCACCGTGACGCGGATCAGCTCGTTGTAGTCCTGCGCCTCGGAGACCGTCTTCTCCTCGACCACGATCCCGCGCTGCTGCGCCATCGAGGGGGCGTTGACGAGGTTGACCTGCTCCTCCGTGCGGCCCTGCAGCGCGCCCTGGATCACCGCGAGCGTCAGCAGGCGGGTGTCGAAGTCGGCGATGCGACCCATGAACGCCGCCTCGATGCGCTCGACCGAGCTGCCCTCGGCCAGCTCCATCGCCAGCCGTCCCAGCTGCCGCGCAAGCGGCAGGAACGGGCCCAGCACCTGCATGTCCTCGGCGCCGATCGCGGGGATGTTGACGGCCGTCGAGACGACGCCGCCGTCGAGCGCCGCGACGACCTGCTCGGCGCTCTGGTAGCCCGCGCGATCCGTGGCCTCAGCGGTGGAGGCCCCGAGGTGGGGCGTGACGATCACGTTGGGGTAGCCGAACAGCGGGTTTTCCGTCATCGGCTCCGTAGGGAACACGTCGAGCGCTGCGCCGCCCACCTTGCCGGAGTCGAGCGCCGCTTGCAGCGCCGCTTCGTCGATCAACCCGCCGCGCGCGACGTTGAGGATCCGCACGCCGTCGCGCATCTGCGCGAACGCGGCCGCGTCGAGCCAGTTCTTCGTCTCATCGGTCTTGGGGAGGTGGATCGAGATGAAGTCCGCCTGCGCGTAGACCTCCTCGCTGTTGGCGGCCTTCTCGACCCCCAGCTCGCGGTAGCGCTCGGCGCTGACGAACGGGTCGAACGCGACCACGCGCATCTGAAAGCCGTGCGCGCGCGCCGCCACCAGCTGGCCGATCCGCCCGAACCCGATAATCCCGAGCGTCTTCTCGTACAGCTCGACGCCGGAGAACTTCGAGCGCTCCCACTTGCCCGCCGTCAGCGAGACGTACGCCTGGGGGATGTTGCGCGCGAGCGCCAGCAGCAGCGCCAGCGTGTGCTCCGCGGCGGTGACGACGTTCGACTGCGGCGCGTTGGCGACCACGATTCCGCGTTTGGTGGCAGCGTCCACGTCGACGTTGTCCACCCCCACGCCGGCGCGCCCGATCGCGCGCATGTTCGTCGCCTTGTCGATCAACTCGGCGGTGAGCTTCGTCGCCGAGCGGATCAGGATGCCGTGGTACTCCCCGATCCGTTCCGCCAGCTGCTCGTCGCTCCAGTCGAGGCCGAGGTCCACGTCGAAGTGCTCGCGCAACAGCTCCACCCCGGAGTCCCCGATCTTCTCCTTGACCAGCACCTTCAAACGCTCGCCACCGGCCGCGGCGCCCGCCAGGGCGCCCGGGGCGCTCTCCGCGGGGCTCATGACGCGCTCCTCTCCACAACCCACTCGATGCACGCGGTGAGCGCCTGTACGTCGGCGGGCTCGACCGCGGGGAACATCCCGATCCGCAGCTGGTTGCGCCCCAACTTGCGGTAGGGCTCGGTGTCGACGATCCCGTTCTCGCGCAGCGTCTTGGCGACCGCGGCGGCGTCGACGCGCTCGTCGAAGTCGATCGTCCCCACGACCAGCGAGCGCTTCGCCGGGTCGGCGACGAACGGCGTGGTGTACGGCGTGCGCTCGGCCCAGCCGTACAGGTGCTCGGAGGAGGCGCGGGTGCGCGACACGCACCAGTCGAGGCCGCCGCCGTCGAGCATCCAGCTGACCTGCTCGGCGAGCAGGAACAGCGTCGCCACAGCGGGCGTGTTGTAGGTCTGGTCTTTGAGCGAGTTTTCCAGGGCCGTGGCAAGTGAGAGAAATTGCGGGATCCAGCGCGGGTTGGCAGCAGGCCCCGATCCATTCGAGTCCGCGAGCTTCGCGATCCGCTCCTGCGCCGCCGGGCTCAGCAGCGCGACCCACAGCCCACCGTCGGCGGCGAAGCTCTTTTGCGGCGCGAAGTAGTAGGCGTCGGTCTGCGCCACGTCGACCGGCAGCCCGCCCGCGCCCGAGGTCGCGTCGATCAAGACGAGTGCGTCGCCTCCACTTGGTGCGTCCCCATCCCCGAGAGACTGGGAGGTGGAGGGGCGCAGCACTGGGACCATCACGCCGGTGGATGTCTCGTTATGTGCCCACCCGACCACGTCGGCCCCGGCCCGTGCGGGGTCGGCCCGCGCCGGGTCGGGCGCGTCGCCGGGCTCCGCCTCGATCACCACCGGCTCCTCCAGGAACGGCGCCTCGCGCGCGACATGGGCGAACTTCGAGGAGAACTCCCCGTAGGTCAGGTGCAGCGAGCGGCGCTCGATCAAGCCACACGCGGCCGCGTCCCAGAAGGCCGTGGCCCCACCGTTGCCGAGCGCGACCTCGTACCCGTCGGGCGCGCCAAACAGCTCGGCCAACCCCGCGCGAATCTCACCGACGAGCGCCTTCACCGGCTTCTGCCGGTGCGAGGTGCCCATCGGCGCGGCCCCCTCGCCCAGCCGCGCGAGCACCTCGGGACGGACCTTCGAGGGGCCGCAGCCGAAGCGCCCGTCCACGGGCTTCAGCTCGGGTGGGATCGTCAACTGCTGCTCTGCGCTGGTGCTCATGGGCTTCCTCGCTTCGGCCTTCGAGGGTTACATAAGAGGTGCCCAGGCGCGCGGCGGTACTGCTGAGCGTCGCTCCCCGGTGGTCGCTTCCACCTCGCTGCGCCAGTCGCGACAGAGGCGAGTGTACCTAAAACGAGGACTGAATCCAGTCCATGTGCGAGCGCAGCTCCCTGCCCACGGCTTCGATCTGCGTGTCGGCCTGCTCGGCGCGCATCCGCAGGAAGTTCTCCTGCCCCGCGCGGTTCTCCGCGATCCACTCGCGCGCGAAGTCCCCGGACTGGATCTCCGCGAGGATCTTGCGCATCGCCGCGCGCGTCTCCTCGGTGATCACCCGTTTGCCGCGCGTGTAGTCGCCGTACTCCGCGGTGTTGGAGATCGAGTAGCGCATCCCCGCGAGGCCCTTCTCGTACATCAGATCGACGATCAGCTTGACCTCGTGCAGGCACTCGAAGTAGGCCATCTCGGGGTCGTAGCCCGCGCCGACCAGCGTCTCGAAGCCGGCCTGCACGAGCTCGGAGACGCCGCCGCACAACACGGCCTGCTCGCCAAAGAGGTCGGTCTCCGTCTCGTCCTTGAAGGTCGTCTCGATCACCCCGCCGCGCGTGCAGCCGATCCCCTTCGCATACGCGAGCGCCAGCGCACGCGCGTTGCCCGTGGCATCCTGGGCGACCGCGATCAGCCCGGGGACGCCGCTGCCTTCGGTGAACTGGCGGCGCACGAGATGGCCGGGGCCCTTGGGGGCGACCATCGCCACGTCCACGCCCGGAGGCGGAACCACCTCGCCGTAGTGGATCGAGAAGCCGTGGCCGAACAGCAGCATGTTGCCGGGCGCGATCCCGTCGGCGATCTCCGCCTCCCATACCTGGTGGTGGAGCTCGTCGGGCAGCAGGATCATCACCAGGTCGCCGCGGCTGGACGCCTCGACGACGCTCAGCACCTCGAGACCCTGCTCGCGCGCCTTGGCGACCGAGGGCGAGGACTCACGCAGGCCGACCACCACCTGCACGCCGGAGTCCTTCAGATTGAGCGCATGGGCGTGGCCCTGGGAGCCGTAGCCGATGATTGCGACGGTCTTGCCGTCGAGCAGTTTGAGATCCGCGTCGTCGTCGTAGAGCATGGCGGCAGGCTATCCGAAAGCCACGGCCACCAGCGAGCGACCGGGGATCTCAAGCGTGCCGTCGGGCGCCGTATAGGGGGCCAGGCGCCCCGCCAGCGAGGCCCCGATCGCCTCGATCTCGGCCTCGGGCTGGGCCAGCACGAGGTCGTGCAGCTCGCGCGAGATGTCGAGCATCGTCTCCCAGAAGGACTCGAATGAGGGGTGGCGCTGCACGACGTCGATCGCCTCGACGACGATTTCGGTGAAGCCGGCCTCGCCCAGCAGCGCGCGCAGGCGCCCGGGGTCGCCGAGCCCGAACGGACCGGGCGTGTAGTCGGTGGACTGCGCCGGGGGCTGCGCCAGCCCGCGCTCCAACAACTCCATCCGCGGGGCGAGCGCCCACGGGTTGGCAGCGAGCGCGTCCCACACCGCCAGCGCGACGCGCCCACCGGGGCGCAGCACGCGGCGCGTCTCGACCAGCGCGGCGAGCGGGTCGGCCATCAGCATGTAGCCCCAGCGGCACAGCACGGCATCGACGCTTGCCACCGGCAGGTCGATCCATTCGGCGTTCCACACCTGGAACTCGACGTTCGTCAGATCGAGCTGCGCCGCGCGGGCGCGGGCGCCCTCGAGCATCGCCTCCGCGTGGTCGGAGAGGATCACCCCGCCGGTGGGGGCGACCAACTCGGCCGCCAGCAGCCCCGTCTCCCCCACCCCGGCCGCCAGCTCCAGCACGCGCTGGCCGTGTTGGGGCTCGATCGCCTCGACCATCCAGTGCGACACCGGCGCCCCAAACTCGCGGATCGCCTCCTGACGGCGCACCCAGCCGCTGGCCGCCTCCTCCCAGTGCTCGGCGCTGCGGCGGCGATGCTCCTCCGCGGGATGCTCGCCGCCGCCCACAGGATCGGCGCCATTGCTCACCGGCGCCCCGGCACCTGCTCCACTTCGGTGTGATCCGGCATCGGTCTTCATCGCAACTCCCTTCGCAACAGCTTGCCCGAGCGCGTACGCGGCAGCGGTCCCGCCACCAGCGCCACCTCCTTGGGAACCTTGTACGGGGCCAGGCGCGCGGCGCAGTGCGCGCGCAGCTCTTCGCCGTGCAGTTTCGCACCATTGCGCACGACGACCAGGGCGGTGACCGCCTCGCCCCAGCGCTCGTCGGCGCGGCCGACCGCGGCCGCTTCGAGCACGCCGGGGTGCTCCTCCAGCACCGCCTCCACCTCGGTGGGCGCCACGTTCTCCCCCCCGCTGACGATCGTGTCGGCCTTCCGTCCGGTCACGCAAAGGCCCCCCTCACCATTCAATCTACCCATATCTCCCGTTCGCAACCACCCATCGGCGCCCGCGACGCCCCGCGCAAGGGTGGGACCGGCGACTTCGATCTGCCCGTCGGCGGCGGTGCGCACGCGCGTGCAGAAGAGCGGCGGCCCCGCCGTGGTGCTCGCCGCGGGCCCGCGCTCCACGGCGGCGAGCGGCAGCGTCGTCACCTGCGAGCAGGCCTCGGTCATGCCGTAGGTGAGGCTCACCGGGACCCCGGCCGCGCGCGCGCGCTCCAGCAGCGCCGCCGGCACCGGCCCACCCCCGGTGAGCGCGCAGCGCAGCGGGGCACCGCCGGCGGAGCCGGTGGGCGGGCAGGTCAAGCCGGCGTCAAGCAGACGCGCGAGCGTGGTGGCGACCAGCGACACGAGCGTCACCGGTGCGGCGGGCGACGCCTCCGCGGCGACACGGCCGGGCTCGCCCATCAGCGCCCGCAGCGCGAGCTCAGCATCGAAGCGCTCGTGCACGACCGCCGTCGTGCCATAGATCGCGCTGCGCAGCAGGATCGACAGCCCGCCGACGTGCGAGAGCGGCAGGTTGCACAGCCACCGCTCGTGCGGGTCGAGTCCCAGCGCCACCGCCGAGCCGAGCGCGCTCCACAGGAAGTTCCCGTAAGTCAGCTCCACCGGCTTCGGCGCCGACGTGGTGCCCGAGGTGTGGATCACCGCCGCCACCGCGTCGAGGTCGTGCGTGGCGCCGGTCGGCCCACGGCCTGCGCCCACTCCACCCGAGCCGGCGGCGCCGGCGCGCAGCGGCTCATCCACGACGACCGCCGCCCCACCGACGATCGCCGCCCGCTCGCGCTCGCCCAGGCGCAGATCGACCGGCACCGCAACCGCCCCCAACAGCAGGCAGGCGTGCAGCGCACACGCGAAGTCGAGGCCGGCCGGCAGCGCGATCGCCACGCGCTCGCCTCGCCCCGCCCCGCGCGCGGCCAGCTCACCGGCGCTCGCGCGCGCCCGCTCCAGCAGCTCCGCGTAGGAGCAGGCCCCCGCCGGGGTCTCCACCGCGATCGCCGTGGGCGTCCTCGCAGCCGCACGCTCCAGCCAAGCCTCAACCGCCATTGCCACAGGCTAGCCTTCGGCACAAAGCGCGCGCGGCTCGATCTGGTGCGCGCCGGCACGAGCCAGACTTTGTCCAGTCCAATCAATAAAAAAGCAGAAAGGAGCGCCCGCACCTTGCCAACCACATGGATCGCCGCCGGCGAGTACACCGACATCCGCTACGAGAAGACAGAGGACGGGGGGATCGCCAAGATCACGATCGACCGGCCGGAGGTGCGCAATGCGTTCCGGCCGCTCACCGTGATTGAGATCTCGCGCGCGCTCACGCAGGCGCAGGAGGATCTCGACGTCGGGGCGATCGTGCTCACCGGGGAGGGGCCGCAGGCGTTCTGCGCCGGGGGCGACCAGCGCGTGCGCGGAGACTCGGGCTATCTCGCCGAGGACGCCGCCGGACGCGCCGGCGTGGGGCGCTTTCACGTGACCGACCTGCACGTGCAGATCCGCCGCCTGCCCAAGCCCGTGGTGGCGATGGTCGCCGGGTACGCGATCGGCGGCGGCCACGTGCTGCACCTCGTGTGCGACCTGACGATCGCCGCGGAGAACGCCCGCTTCGGGCAGGTGGGCCCGCGCGTGGGCTCCTTCGACGGCGGCTTCGGCGCGGGGCTGCTGGCCAACCAGGTGGGCCCCAAGAAGGCGAAGGAGATCTGGTTTCTCTGCCGCCAGTACGACGCGGCGGAAGCGCTCGAGATGGGGCTCGTCAACACCGTCGTGCCGCTGGAGCGCCTGGAGGAGGAGACCATGGGGTGGTGCCGGGAGATGCTCGCGCTCTCCCCCTTCGCGCTGCGCCTGCTGAAGGCCTCGTTCAACGCCGCCGAGGACGGCCTGGCAGGGGTGCAGCAGCTCGCCCACGACGCCAACCTGCTCTTCTACGGCAGCGAGGAGGCCCAGGAGGGCCGCAACGCCTACCGCGAGAAGCGCGCGCCCGACTTCTCGCGCTTCCCGCGAAGGGCATGAGCCTCGTGTCCGCGGTCGCAACTCCCCGCGACGCCAGCGCGGTGCGCATATGGGTGATGGCAGCGCGCGTGCGCACGCTGCCCGCGGCGATCGCGCCGGTGCTGGTGGGCACGTCGCTGGCGCTGGGGGACGACCACTTCAGGGCGCTCGCGTTCGTGGCGGCGCTGCTCGGGGCGGTGTTCATCCAGGTCGGTACCAACCTCTCGAACGACTACTCCGACGCGCGGCGCGGCGCGGACACCGAGGATCGCCTCGGGCCGGTGCGCGTCACCGCGGGCGGGCTGGTGCCGCCCCGCCAGGTGCTGATCGCTACGTACGTCACGTTCGGCCTGTCGGTGCTGTGCGGGGCCTACCTGATCTCGGTCGCCGGCTGGGGCCTGTTGGCGGTCGGCGCGGCGTCGATCCTCGCGGGCGTCCTCTACACCGGCGGGCCGCGCCCGTACGGGTATGAAGGGCTCGGCGAGCTGTTCGTGTTCCTCTTCTTCGGGATCGTCGCCGTGGCGGGCTCCTACTACGTGCAGGTCCAGCACCTGCCGTGGCAGGCGTTCGCGTGCGCGGTGCCGGTCGGCCTGCTGGCGAGCGCGATCCTCGTCGTCAACAACGTGCGCGACATCGACACCGACCGCCGCGCGGGCAAGCGCACGCTCGCGGTACGCCTCGGCCGCCAGCGCACACGCACGGTGTACACCGCGATGCTCACGATCGCCTTCCTCGCCGCGCCGCTGCCGTGGCTGCTCGGCTCTATGACTGCATGGCTGCTGCTTCCGTGGGTGGCGATCCCGCTCGCCGTCTCCCTGATCCGCGTGGTGCGCACCCGCATCGATGGCCCCGCGCTGAACGGGGCGCTCGCGCGCACGGGCCTCCTGCAACTGCTGTTCTGCCTGCTGTTCGCCGCCGGGATCCTCGCCAGCGGAGGGATTGGCGGGTAGGGGGAGGGATGGGAGGCACTGTCGCGCACGCCCGTGGAGCGGGGCCCGTTTGACCGGCCAGCAAGCGTGTGCGACGGGACCGCGGACCTCACGCCATCGCGTACGGCAAGTGACACGGAGGGCGAACCCATGCAGATGAACGTCACCGAGCGCACGCTGCGCCTGCGCACGCCGCTCCAGACCTCGTACGGCGCGGTGCACGAGCGCCAACTGCTGACGGTGACGCTGACCGACGCCGACGGGGTCAGCGGCCACGGCGAGGCGGCGCCGCTGCAGCCCTACGACGGCGTCGGCATCGCGCGCGTGCGGGCGGCGCTGGAGGCGTACCGGCCGGTGCTGATGCAGTCCGCGACGGCCAACGGCGCGCAGCTGATCGAGGCGTGCCGGCGCGTCGAGGATCTCCCCGCGGCGCTCGCCGCGATCGACCTCGCGCTGTGGGACCGCGCCGGGCGGCGCGCCGGCAGGCCCGTGGCGGCACTGCTCACCGACGGGGTGGGCGGGCTTCCAATCTCCGAGATCCAGGTCAACGCGACCGTCGGCGCCACCGACCGCGCGGGCGCCGCCGAGCAGGCCGCGCACGCCGTGGAGCAGGGGTTCGAGTGCGTGAAGCTGAAGGTGGGCGTCGGCGACGACGCCGGGCGCGTGGCGGCGGTGCGCGCCGCGGTGGGCCCCCACACCGCGCTGCGCGTCGACGCCAACGGCGCGTGGGACGTGGAGGAGGCGGTGCGCGCGATCGAGGCGCTGACCCCGGTGGGCCTGGAGCTGGTGGAGGAGCCCACCCACGGCCTGCAGGCGGTACGCGAGGTGCGCGAGCGCGTGGCGGCGCGCGTGGCGATCGACGAGACCGCCGCCGAGCATGGCGCGCTCGGTGCGGGCGTCGCCGACGCGGTGTGCCTGAAGATCTCCCGCTGCGGCGGCATCGCCGGCCTGCTCGCCGCCGCGGCGCTCGTCAGGGCCTCCGGCGCGGAGGTCTACCTCGCATCGACGCTCGACGGCCCGCTCGGAGTGGCCGCCGCGGTGCACGCCGCCGCCGCGCTGGCCTCGCGGGGGCCGCTGCCGGCCTGCGGCCTGGCGACGCTCGGGCTGTTCGAGGACCTGGAAGAGGCCGGGGAGGGTGCTCTGCCCGTGCACCACGGCCGCATCGCGGTGCCCACAACTCCGGGGTTGGGGGTCGGAGCGCTGGGAGCCGGCTGGTCCCGCTGAAGTTGGGCGAGGGCCCAGCGTGCATACTAACTTTTTGAGAGCCGTGCGCCATCGTTATACACGCTCTACGCCTGGTAGTGAGTCAGTTTGAGTGGGTAGTTAGTCAGTTTGAGTGGTCAGTTTGCGCGCGTACTGTCATTGCGTCTCCAGAGATCCTGCTTTGAGTATAGCGATAGTATATATAGGTGGGGGCTGGGGTTGTTACGCAAAATTCAGAACCCGATAGCAATTGCGCACGGCTTTTAATTTTTGTTCAACACCCCGCCCTATTGCAATGGCTATACGGCCTCCCTCCACTCCACACCGACCCACCACCTTGGATTTTCAATACCAACACCCACCCTCCAACATTCCCATCCCTTACCGCAGCGCCTCCACGATCGCCCCCGGGCTCTCCAACGGCAACCCGTGGCCCCCGGGCACGACGACCAGATCGCCCGCCGGCAGCAGCTCGACCATCCGCCGCCCCAGCGCCAAGAACTTCCCGTCGCGCTCCCCAGCCAGCACCGTCACCGGCATCGCCAGCTCGGGGAGGCGATCCCACAGCGGCCGCATCTCCCCCGTGCCGAGTCCCCGCATGACGGCGGCCAGCGCGTCCGGCCGGTTGCGGCGCTGATCCTCCCGTGCCAGCGCCACCACCTCGGGCGGGTCGGCGGCGAACAGCGGCTGGGTGCGCCAGCGCTCGATGAACTCCTCGTAGGGCCGGCGTTCGAGATCGTCGGCGAGCGCACGGTCGGAATCTCGTCGCGCGGCGCGTTCGCTCAGATCCTCGATCCCGGGGTTGACCCCAATCAGCACGAGCCGAGCCACCCGATCCGGCGCCGCCAGCGCCACGTGCAGCGCGACCCGCCCGCCGAGCGAGTAGCCGCACAGCGCGAAGCGCTCGGGGCTGGCGGCGAGCACGCGCGCAACGCAGCCGGCGAAGCAGATCGGCCGCGGCGCGTCCGCCTGCGCGCCGTGGCCCGGGAGGTCGAGCGCCAGCGGCCGGTAGCGTTCACGGTCGAGCAACTCCACCACGCCGTCCCAGGCGCGGTGCGTGCCACCGAAGCCGTGCAGCAGGACGAGATTCTCCGGCACCCCGCGATCCTACTTTCGTCGCCCGCCATCACCCACCCCAACTCGCCATCCCCCACCCGCATCCCGACCCGCCACACCCATCCCGACCCGCCATCCCCCACCCCGCATCCCGACCCCGCCATCCGATCGCAACCCATCTCCTGACCAGGTCCCTCCACCTCCGATATGTCAACCGCCACCGACACCCACCTCCTGCTGCGCGCGTTCGTGGACGAGCTGGCGCGCTGCGGGCTGCGCGAGGCGTGCACCTCGCCGGGGTCGCGCTGCACGCCGCTGGTGCTGAGTCTCGCGCGCGAGCCGCGGCTGCGCTGCCACTCGCACATCGACGAGCGCTGCAGCGGCTTCTTCGCGCTGGGGCTGGCGAAGGCGACGGGGGCGCCGGTGGCGGTGACGTGCACCTCGGGCACCGCCGCCGCGGAGCTGCTGCCGGCCGCGATCGAGGCGCACGAGGCGGGCGTGCCGCTGCTGATCCTCACGGCCGACCGCCCGCCCGAGCTGCGCGAGAACGGCGCGGGCCAGACGATCGACCAGGTGAAGCTGTTCGGGGGGGCCGCGAAGTGGTTCTTCGAGGTGGGCACGCACGAGCCGACGCCGGAGCGGCTGCGCTGGATGCGCACGCTTGCCTGCCGCGCCTATTGGCGCGCGCTCGAGGGCCGGCCCGGCGTGGTGCACCTCAACTTCGCGCTGCGCGAGCCGCTGGTGGAGGACGAGCCCCTGCCGGCGGACGGCACCGGGCGCCCCGATGGCCGCCCGCTGGTGACCTGCACGCCCGCGCGCCCGGCGGCGCCCGAGGACGCGCGCTCGCTCGCCGGGCCCGTGTCCGGCGCCCGTCGGGGGGTGGTGGTGGCCGGGCGCTACGAGCGCGACACCGCGCTCGGGCAGGCCGCGTCGGCGTTCTGCGCGGCGGCCGGCTGGCCGCTGCTGGCCGACCCGCTCTCGGGCGCGCGGCGCGGAGAGGCGGCGGTGGCGCACTACGACGCGCTGCTGCGCCACGGCGCGTTCGCCGCGAGCGTCAAGCCCGACCTCGTGCTGCGCGTCGGCGACCTGCCCACGTCCAAGCCCCTGCGCGCGTGGCTGGCGAGCATGTGCGACGTTCCGCAGGCGGCGATCGAGCAGGAGGGCCGCTGGCAGGATCCCGACGCGGCGCTCTGCCGGCGCTTCACGCTGGAGCCCGCCGCGGCGCTGCGGGCGCTGGCGCAGACCGCGCCCGAGCCCGACCCCGATTGGCTTGCGAGCTGGCGCAGCGCGGACGAGCGCGCCGCCGAGGCGCTGCTCGGAGTGCTGGGCGCAGAGGGCCTCAGCGAGCCCACGGTGGCGGCCGAGCTGGGTGTGCTGCTGCCCGAGCAGGCGACGCTGTTCGTCGCCTCCTCGATGCCGGTGCGCGACATCGAGAGCTTCTGGCCGGTGCGAGCCGACCCCCCGCGAGTGCTGTGCAACCGCGGCGCCAACGGGATCGACGGCACGGTCTCCAGCGCCTTCGGCGCCGCCGCCGCCGGCCCCGGCCCGACGGTGCTGCTGATCGGCGACGTCGCGCTCGCGCACGACATCGGTGGCCTGATCGCCGCGCGACGCCTGGAGCTCGATCTGACGATCGTGCTGATCGACAACGGCGGCGGCGGGATCTTCGACTTCCTGCCGGTCGCGCACGCGCCGATGGGGCAGACGGACGACCTGTACACTCGCCACATCGCCACCCCGACCGGCCTCGATTTCGCGCTCGCCGCAAAGCTATACGGCCTCGAGCACGAGACCGTCGCGGATGTGGTCTCATTCCGCGCGGCGCTCGAGCGCGCGCTCACGCCGCGGCCGCGGGGCTCGAGGATCATCGAGGTGCGCACCGACCGCGCGCGCAACGTGGCACTCCACCACCGCGCGTGGGAGGCCGTCGCCGGCGTGTTGGTTGAAACGGGGACCGATTGGGCAGACACTCGCTCCGCCGGGGGGGCCTGAGCTCCCGACGGGGCAACACAACATGCTCGCCTACCTTCTATGGCACCGCCCCGCCGACGGAGTCGAGCGCGAGAGCTACGAGCACGCCTGCGAGCGCTTTCACCGTTCGCTGCACCACTCCCCGCCGGCCGGCTTCCGCGGCTCGGCGGTGATGCGTATCGCGGAGTGCCCGTGGCTGTCCTGCGCGCAGGACAGCACGTCCGCGGTCGCCTACGAGGACTGGTACCTGCTCGACGACTTCGCCGCCCTCGGCGTGCTGAACGAGGCCGCAGTCGCGCACGGCCACCGCAGCGCCCACGAGGGGATCGCCCGGCGCTTCGGCTCCGGCGCGGGCGGGCTGTACGGCCTGATGGAGGGCCACGCCGATCTCGCGTACGCGCCACACGCGGTGTGGGTCTCCCGCCCACCGGGCGAGCCGCGCGGCGAGCTGGCGCAGCTGCTCGCAGATGGCATCGACCCCGCGCACGCCAGCCTGTGGCGACGAGCGCTCGTGTTCGGCCCGGCCCCCGAGTACTGCCTGCTCGCGCCGGAGACCCCGAAGGGTGTCGCTTCCACGCGCCTGCCGAACGGCTGGCGGGCGCAGGAGATCGAGCGCGAGCTGATCGCGCACCACGTCCCTGAGCCCCGTTGAGCAAGCGGAGTAGCCATGCGCCACTCGGCGCAGCTCAGCCGGCCAGTAGCGGCAGCAGCGCTGCGAGCTTGACCTCGGTCTCGGCCAGCTCCGCGGAGGGGTCGGAGTCGCGCACGACGCCGACGCCGGCGTAGCAGCGGGCGACGCGGCCGCGCAGCAGGGCGCAGCGCAGCGCGACGCAGAACTCGCCGTCGCCGGTGGCGTCGGCCCAGCCGACGGGACCGGCGTACCAGCCGCGATCGAGGCCCTCCAGCGCGGGGATCAGCGGGCGCGCGCGCTCCAGCGGCTCGCCGCCGACGGCGGGCGTGGGGTGCATCAGCTCGAGCAGCTCGATCACGTCGAGCGGCTGCGCGAGCTGAGCGCGGATCGGGGTGCCGAGGTGCTGGATGTTGGCGACCTTCACGAGCGTGGGCTCGGGCGGGGCGGCCGTCCATAGCGCGTGCTGGCGCAGCGCGCGCTCGATCCGGCGGATCACGATCGCGTGCTCCTCGCGGTCCTTCTCGGAGTGCATCAGCTGTTCGCCGAGGTGGTCGTCGACGGCGGGGTCGGCGCTGCGGCGCATCGAGCCGGCCAGTGCGAGCGCGCTGACGCGATGGCCCTCGCGGCGCACCAGCAGCTCGGGGCTGGCGGCGACAAACGCGGCGTCGTCGCGGCCCACGCAGAAGACCGTGCACGAGGGGAAGCCCTCGCGCAGCACCCCGAAGAGCGCGGCGGGGTCGAAGTTGGAAGCCCCCCCGCCCGCGTGCACCTGCACCTCGCGGGCGAGCACCACCTTCTCCAGCTGCCCGGCGCGGATCAGCTCGACCGCCCGCGCGACGGCGGCCTCGTAATGCTCGGGCGGCATCGCGCTCGCGACTCGGTAGCGCCCCGCGGGCGCGGGGTCGAGCAGCGGGAGCGGCTCCACGCGCAGCTCGCCGAGACGGCGCTCCAGGCGGGCGAGCAGCTCCTCGGCGGTGTCGTCGGGGGCGGCGAGCGCGCACAGCGTCATACGCACGCGCACGCTGTCCGTCGCAGCACGCAGATCGGGGAGCGGGGCCGGCGACGCCCCACCCGTTCGGCGCCCGAGGCGCTGCTCGCGCGTGAGCGCGACCTCGGGTACGATCAGCGAGGCGGGCGCGAAACCGCTCCACGCCATGTCGGCGCCACCCTCGGCGGCGAACGCGAAGCCGCCCAACGCGATCGGCCCGCCGCCGGTGGACCCGGTACCGGAGGAGTCCTCGGGCGGATCGCTGACCGCCGCCGCGGCTAGCGCACGCCAGCGGTCGGCCACCGTGGCGAAGCGCTCGGGCCCGGTGGCCGTCAAGCCGGCCACCTCGCCGAGCGCGGCCAGCGCGCGCGCCCCACGCTCGGGCTGCTCTAAGAGAAACCACGACTCTCCCGGGCGTCGCGAGGCGCAGGCGACCGCACTGGGGTCGAGGTCGTCGGGCAGCGGCAGGGTCAGCGCCGCAAGCGTCTGGCGGCCGCTGCGCCGCGCGCGCTTGACCGCGAGCTGCAGGCGCGCACTCAGCCGCTCGCGGTCGCCCTCGCTGAGCGCGAACGGGCTCTCGTGCGTCCGCTCGAGCGTGCCCCTCACGTCTCGGTGCGACCTCGGGCGATTGCTATCTCCCCGGTGCGCATCATCTCGATCAGGCCGAACGGCCGCACCATGTCCTCGAAGGCCTGGATCTTCTCGGTGGTGCCGGTGATCTCGACGATGACCGAGCGCTTGGTGACGTCGACCACCTTGCCGCGGAAGATCTCGGTGATCTGCATCAGCTCGCCGCGCTGGACGCCGTCGGCGGCGACCTTGAACATCGCGAGCTCGCGCGAAACCGTGTCGCCCGGGTCGAGGTCGCGGATCTTCAGGACGTTGATGAGCTTGTGCAGCTGCTTGGTGACCTGGTCGATCGGGTGCAGGGCGCCGTCGACGGTAAGCGTCACGCGCGAGACGCGCTCGTCGTCGGTCGGGCCGACCGTGAGCGTGTCGATGTTGAAGCCGCGGCGGGCGAACAGCCCCGCGATGCGCGTGAGCACGCCGGACTTGTTTTCGACCAGGATCGAGAGCACGTGCTTGCGCCCGGTGCGCAGGTTGCCCGACGCTTCGAGCTCGGCGAGGCTCAGTGGGGCCTTGGTCGCTGGTTCGCCCATCAGGGGCACCCTCGCGTCCGAGCGTCCCCGCAATTACCGGCGGGACAAGAGGTTGCGTGGAGGGGGCGCTCGGACGATATGCCCATCATCCCACCATCTCCCGCGCGGCCTGCCCGGCAGGAATCATCGGATACGTGTTCTCCTCGCGGGTGACGCGCACGTCCACCACCACGGGGCCCTCCGTGGCGATCGCCCGCCGGATGTCGTCCACGAGCGTGTGCTTGTCCTCGAAGCGCATCCCGGTGGCGCCGTAGGCCTCGGCGAGCTTGACGAAGTCGGGGAACTTGCCCATGTCGACGTGCGAGTAGCGGCCGTCCCAGAAGAGCTCCTGCCACTGGCGCACCATGCCGAGGTAGCCGTTGTTCATGATGAACACCTTGATCGGGATTTGATCCTGCGCGCAGGTGGCGAGCTCCTGGGCGTTCATCTGCACCGAGCCATCTCCGGCGACGCAGCAGACGAGGCGATCGGGGCAGCCGACGGCGGCGCCCATCGCGGCCGGCAGCCCGAAGCCCATCGTCCCCAGGCCTCCTGAGTTGATCCAGCGCCGCGGCGCGGGGAAGTCGTAGTACTGGGCAGTCCACATCTGGTGTTGGCCGACGTCGCTGGAGACGATCGCCTCGCCGCCGGTCGCCTCGTACAGCGCCTGGATCAGGTACTGGGGCTTGATCTCGGCGTCAGCGCTGTCCTCGTACTTGAGCGGGTACTGCTCGCGCCATCCTTCGATGCGGCTCCACCACTCCGCGAGGCGCGCGGGGTCGGGCTCCAGGGCGCGGTACTCGACGGCGAGCTTGGCGAGCACATTGCGGGCGTCGCCGACGATCGGGATGTGAGCGGGCACGTTCTTGGAGATCTCCGCCGGGTCCACGTCGATGTGGATGAACTTCGCGTGGGGCGCAAACTCGGAGAGCTTGCCGGTGATGCGATCGTCGAAGCGGGCGCCGACGGCACAGATCAGGTCGGCCTCGTCCATCGC
Organism: Solirubrobacteraceae bacterium; assembly: GCA_035948945.1. GTDB lineage: Bacteria > Actinomycetota > Thermoleophilia > Solirubrobacterales > Solirubrobacteraceae > Palsa-744. The sequence continues at coordinate 73,122 of DASZIQ010000074.1, read as the reverse complement.
GTAGTTGGCGGTGCGGGTGCCGTGCATCCCGAGCATTCCCAGCCACTGGGGGTTGGGTATCCCATCTGCTCCAGCTCCCTCCACGTCTGCCCCATCCGCCCCTGCTCCATCCACCCCTGCCCCGCCCACTCCGGTGCCAACCCGCGCGGGAAAAGCGCCAAGGCCCATCAGCGTGCAGGTGACCGGGAAGCGATCGCAGGCAGCGAGCTCGACCAGCTCCGCGGAGGCGTTCGCGTTGACGACGCCCCCACCGGCATAGATCACAGGACGCTGGGAGGCGGCCAGCGCCTTGGCGGCCTGGCGGATCTGCTTCTGGTTGCCCTCCAGCGTCGGCTGGTAGCCGGGCAGGCGCACGTCGGTGACCGGCTCGTAGGCGATCTCGGCGCGCGAGAGGTCCTGAGGGATGTCCACGAGCACCGGCCCCGGGCGCCCGGTGGAGGCGATGTGGAAGGCCTCGTGGATCGCGCGGGGGATCTCCAGGGGGTGCTGGATCATGAAGGAGTGCTTGACGACGGGCATCGTGATCCCGATCGTGTCGGCCTCCTGGAAGCCGTCGGTGCCGAGCAGCTCGGTGCGCACCTGGCCGGTGATGAACACGACCGGCACGGAGTCCATCATCGCGTCGCAGATCGGGGTGATCAGGTTGGTGGCGCCGGGGCCGGAGGTCGCGAACGCGACCCCCACTTTGCCGGTCGCCTTGGCGTAGCCCTCGGCGGCATGCCCGCCGCCGGCCTCGTGGCGCACGAGGATGTGGCGGATGCCGGCGTCGACGAAGGCGTCGTAGGTCGGGAGGTTGGCACCGCCGGGCAGGCCGAAGACGACCTCTACGCCCTCCGCCTTGAGGCATTCCATCAGTGCGTCAACCGCGCGCATGTGCCAACCGCCTTCCACTGCACTCGAAAGGGTCAAAAAGGCAGTGTACCAGCGGGTTTAGGTGATCCCGCCCGCCGCTAGGAGGAGCCGATCCCAATCCCGATCGCCAATGCGATCGCCCCGCCCACGGTGACGACCAGCAGCGAGGAGCGCATCGAGACGTGCAGGAAGCGTTTGCGCACCCACGCGATCGCGACCAGCTCGAAGGCGACGACGAAGCCCGCGACCAGCAGCGCTTTGTGGACGTTGCCGATGAAGAACGGCAGCGTGTGGAAGATGCCGCCGAGCGTCGTCATGCCGCCGGTGATCGCGCCGCGCACGACCGCCGAGCCGCGGCCGGTCTGCTCGCCGGTGTCCGACAGCGCCTCCGACCACCCCATGCTGACGCCGGCTCCCAGCGCGGTCGAGAAGCCGACGAGCAGCGCCACGCGCGAGTCGGAGGAGATCGCGGCCGCGAAGATCGGCGGCAGCGAGGAGACGGTGCCGTCGATCATGCCCACGAGCGCCGGCTGCACGACGCGCAGCACGAAGTCGCGCTCGTCGGGGAAGCCGGCGCGGTGGATCAGCCGTGTGATCAGCGACGCGTTCACGGACACGGGCGGAGCCTCGGCGCTCATGCCACGTTTATAGAGCCTGCGCCGTTTCGGGCTCCCTAATCGGCGCCCCTAACGGCTCGACCACGCGGCGCGGAGGAGACTCAGCCGCGCCCCGCAGAGGTGGGCTGCCACGATTCCGGCGCGATCACGGTGTCCGGAAAGTCGAGCTCCGCCCCGCAGCGGGTGCAGAGGGCGTCGTAGATCTTGGTGACGCGCCCGCAGCGGGGGCAGCGGCGGCGCAGCTCGTTGCTCTCCATGCGGTAGGCGATCGCGGCGAGCAGGCCAAACACCGGGACGACCGCCGAGATCAGGAACCACAGGATGAACGAGCTGCCCTTAACGCGGCCGACGATCCCACCGGCGAGCCCAAAGCCGAGGCAGATCGCCACGTATCCCATCGCGCCGCGCCTCTCAGAACAGGACGCGCACAGCCCAGACGATGGCCACGATGGCGGCAACCACGATGACGGGGATGGCGAGGAAGGTGACGAGGCCGATCACGATGTGCAGCAGCACCCAGGCGGCGACCGCCAGAATCAGCACGGCGACGACCATCCGGCCCAGCGAGCGCGACGAGGTGGGTGCGGGCTGCTCGTTCATGTTCTAGATGGTAGCGCTCCAGGAAGCAGGCCATGCGCTACGGCCGGGCGGGAGCTGGTGCCCCGGCCCGGCCGCACGCGTCCTGCTCCGCCGATCCGCGGTCGAGGGGAGCCCGCGGAGGCGAGTTTGGAATGTCACCCTTGGAGGCTCCCCAATTTTGGCGTCCGGGCGTGCGCGTGTATTTGGCCCGCCGCACAAGATCTGAACGGTGGCGGTGTTGCGGTTGCCAATCGGATCCCAGCCGGGCGGCGGTCGCTCGGCTCAGACGCCAAGCTGTGTGTGCACGAGCCGAGTCACCTCGCCGCCGTCGGCGCGACCCTTGGTGGCGCGCATCACGTGGCCGACGATCGGCCCGATCGCCTTGGCGTTGCCGGCGCGCACGTTGGCGGCGGCCTCGGGGTGGGCGGCGAGCGCCTCGGCGACGATCGCCGAAAGCTCGTCCCCGCCATCGATCGCGGCCAGACCCTCGGCTGCGACGATCGCGGCCGGATCGCCCCCCTCGGCGACGAGCCGGTCAAGCACCTGGCGGCCGGCGCCGACGCTGACGCGCTTGGCTGCGACGAGACCGACGAGCACGGCGAGCGCTTGAGGCTCGACCCGCGAGGAGAGCGGATCCCCACCTCCCCCCCCACCCATATCCCCGGCGTCCGTGACCGTCTCCCCACCGGTGAGCCGCGCCAGGAGGTCGCCGGAGATCCAGTTGGCCAGGGCCTGCGCGGGCGGCGCGGGATCGACCGCGGCGCAGAGCGCGGCCTCGAAGTAGTCGCCGAGCTCGGCGCGGAAGGCGAGCAGGTGGGCGCTGTCGGCGGAGAGCCCGAGCTCGCGCTCGAAGCGCTCGGCGCGCGCGGCGGGCAGCTCCGGGAGGGCGGCGCGAGCGGCCGAGAGCATCGCCGCGTCGATCGCGACCGGCACGAGGTCGGGCTCGGGGAAGTAGCGGTAGTCGTGGGCCTCCTCCTTGGAGCGCAGCGAGGTGATGCGCTCGGAGGCGGGGTCGAAGTGCAGCGTCTCCTGCTGCACCCGCTCACCGGCTTGCAGAATCGCCTCCTGGCGGGCAAGCTCGGCGCGGATGCCGCGTTCGATGAAGCGGAAGGAGTTCATGTTCTTCAGCTCGGTCTTCACCCCGAGCTCCTCCGAGCCCGCGGGGCGCAGCGAGATGTTGGCGTCGCAGCGCAGCGAGCCCTCCTCCATGTTCACGTCGGAGACGCCGAGCACGCGCATCGTGGTGCGCAGCAGCCGCAGCCACTCGCCGGCGGCCTCGGCGGAGCGCAGGTCGGGCTCGGTGACGATCTCCGCGAGCGGGGTGCCGCCGCGGTTGAAGTCGACGACGGAGGCATCGGAGCCGTGGATGCGCCCGGAGGCGCCGACGTGCACGAGCTTGGCGGCGTCCTCCTCCAGGTGGACGCGGTGGATGCGCACCTCCCCGAGCCGGCCGCCGCGGCAGAGCGGAAGGTCGTACTGGGAGATCTGGTAGCCCTTGGGCAGGTCGGGGTAGAAGTAGTTCTTGCGATGGAAGATCGACCGCGGCGCCAGCTCGGAGCCGAGCGCGAGTCCGATCACAAGCCCGAAGTGCACGGCGCGCGCGTTGGCGACGGGCAGGGAGCCGGGCAGCCCCAGGCAGACCGGACAGGTGTGGGTGTTGGGGGGCTCGCCGAAGGAGAGCGCACAGCCGCAGAACATCTTTGTGGCCGTGGCCAGCTGAATGTGGATCTCCAGGCCGATGACCGGCTCGTACTCCACCGCGCTCACGCCGACCCCCCGCCGCGCACCCGCGACCCGTCGAAGCCGAGCGCCCGCTCCAGCGCAAACGCCGCGTCGAGCAGCCGGTTCTCGCTGAACACCGGGCCGGCAAGCTGCAGCCCGACGGGCAGCTGCGCTCCCGCCCCGTCGCCGGCCAGGCCACAGGGAATCGAGATCGCGGGGATGCCGGCGAGCGACATCGGGACGGTGCAGAAGTCGGAGATGTACATCGACCACGGATCGCCGGTGCGCTCGCCGAGCGGGAAGGCGACGGTGGGCGAGGTGGGCGTGAGGATGAAGTCGACCTCCGCGAACGCGGCATCGAAGTCGCCGACGATCTTAGTGCGCACGCGCTGGGCGCGGCCGTAGTAGGCGTCGTAGTAGCCGGCGGAGAGCGCGTAGGTGCCGAGCATGATGCGCCGCCGCACCTCAGCGCCGAAGCCGTCGTGGCGGGTGCGGGTGTAGAGCTCGAGCAGGTCCTCGGCGCCATCCGCGCGCAGCCCGTAGCGCACGCCGTCGAAGCGCGCGAGGTTGGAGGAGGCCTCGGCGGGCGCGAGCACGTAGTAGGCGGAGAGCCCATGGGTGGCGTGGGGCAGGCGGACGTCCAGAATCTCCGCGCCAAGCTCCCGCGCGCGCGCAAGCGCACCGCGAAAGGCGTCGAGCACGCCCGGATCGATCCCCTCGCCGGTGAGCTCCTCGGGCACGCCGAAGCGCACGCCGGAAAGCGACTCGGCGGACGGCAGCGCGATCTCTTCGGGGTGCCCCAGCGAGGTGGCGTCGCACTCGTCGCGCCCGACCATGTGGCGCAGCAGCAGCGCCGCATCGGTCACGTCGCGCGTGAGCGGCCCGGCCTGGTCCAAAGAGGAGGCGAACGCGATCATCCCGTAGCGCGAGACGGCGCCGTAGGTCGGTTTCAGCCCGACGATCCCGCACAGCGCGGCGGGCTGGCGGATCGAGCCGCCCGTGTCGGTGCCGAGCGCCCAGGGAGCGAGGCCGGCGGCGACGGCGGCGGCGCTGCCCCCGGAAGATCCCCCGGGCACGCGCGCGCGATCCCACGGGTTGAGCACCGGCCCGAAGGCGGAGTTCTCGTTGGAGGAGCCCATCGCGAACTCGTCCTGGTTGGTCTTGCCCAGCAGCGGCGCGCCGGCCGCCGCGAGCCGCGCGACAACGGTGGCGGTGTAGGGCGGGCGGTAGCCCTCGAGGATGCGCGAGCCCGACTGCGAGGGCACGCCGGCGGTGCAGAAGAGGTCCTTGACGGCGAGCGGCACGCCGCGCAACGCCCCCCCCGACTCTGCGGCCGGCGGCCCCTCGGCGACCCACGTGAAGCAGTTGAGCTCGTCGGCGGCCGCCCGCGCGCGGTAGGCGTCGAACAGCTCGGCCGCGGAGAGCCGGCCGGCGGCGAGCTCCTGCACCGCGGACGCCGCGGACAGCTCGACAATCGCCGCAGCGCTCATCGATAGAGGGTGTAAGGGGTGGGTCGCATCCGCGCAGGCAAGCTCCGCGACGAGCGGGTGGGCGCGGGACCTCGTGTCCCGCGACGAAGCGGCGTTGAACGACGAGCGCTCACGCCTGGGGGCTGGGGACGAGAAAGCCCCCATCGCTGACGGAGGGGGCCTGTTCGAGCGCTACCTCGCGCGGCAGGCAGGGGCGCGGCTCGTCGGGGCGCAGGCGGCCGACGACCTCAACCACGTGCGAGGTGGGAGGCACGTCGTCCAGCGAGAGCTCGCCGATCTTGGCGATGTGGTCGAGCACACCGGAGAGCTCGCGCGCCATCGACTCGACCTCGCCATCGTCGAGCTTCAGCCGCGCCAGACGCGCCACGTGGAGGACTTCGTCGCGATCGATCACGACGGGGATTGTGCCTGAAAGAAGAGGGCCCAGCTTGCCGGCCTCTGGCCGGCTGCGCCACCTCTATGGTGCGGCCGGCGGCGCCTCCCCGCCCCACTCCCCTCCTGCTCCTCTCTCAGCCTGCCACCTGCGGCACTACCCGGCGCCGGCCGGCGGCGCCTCGCGCGGCGGCGTGGCGTCGGGCGGATAGAGGCCGGTGCGTTCGTCGCGCATCGACTGCCAGCTACCGGCCAGCACCAGCAGCGCCCCGGCGAGCGCCAGCCACGCACCGGAGCACACCATCGTCGCGTGATCGGGGCGCTCCAGCAGCCTCACGACGGCGGCGATCGTCGCGAGGATCCCGAGCAGCGTGCTCCACACCGCGGCGGCCACCGGGATCGCCGTGGTGCGCTCGGTGACCGTGGCGAGCGCCAGCGCGAGCGCGCCGGCGGCGGCAAGAATCAGCAGCGCGACCGCCACGCCGAACGTCGCCCACGCGGAGAGCTTTCCCTGCGCGTTCTCATACCACGGCAGCGCCAGTGCGACGATCAGGCAGATCGCCCCCGCGAGCGCGAGCAACTCTCCCGAGCGCAGGCGGCGCAGGCTCATCGACGCCCCCCCCAATCCCGCTCGACGTGGCAGGCTCATCACGCGACCCGAACCCCCGCCCGCAGCCGCGCGGCATCGAGCGTGTTGCGCAGCAGCAGGGCGATCGTCGTCGGCCCGACGCCACCGGGCACCGGCGTGATCGCGCCGGCGAGTGGGGACACCGCAGCGAAGTCCACATCGCCGACCAGCCCGCTCTTGTTGCCCGCCTCCTCCGGCGTGAGGCGGTTGATGCCGACGTCGACCACCGCCGCCCCGGGCTTGACGAACTCGGCTCCGACCAACCGCGGGCGACCGATCGCCGCGATCAGGACGTCGGCGCGAGCGCACACGCCGGCGAGGTCGCGGGTGCGGGAATGGCAGACGGTGACGGTCGCGTTGGCGGCGAGCAGGAGCTGCGCCATCGGCTTGCCGAACAGGTTGGAGCGCCCTACGATCACGGCCTCGGCGCCCTCCAGCCAGCCCGCGTCGCCACCGTGGACGCTCGCCAGCAGCTCCATCACACCGAGGGGGGTGCACGGCCGCAGCCCCGGCTGTCCGAGCGACAGCAGGCCGGCGTTGACCGGGGTCAGGCCATCCACGTCCTTGGCCGGGTCGATCAGGCCGGTGAGCGACGGACCGTCGAGGTGGGCCGGCAGTGGCAGCTGCAGCAGCACCCCGTCGACGGCGTCGTCCTCGTTGAGATCCTCGAGCAGCTGGGCCACCTGCGCGAGGGAGGCATCCGCGGGCAGGCGCTTGTCGAACGGCGTCATTCCGACCTCCGCACAGGCGCGCTGCTTGCCCCCCACATACACCGCCGAGCCCGGATCGTCGCCGACCAGCACGGTCGCCAAACCCGGCGTGTGCCCGGTCCGCTCCACGAACGCGCGCACATCCTCGGCGACCTGCGCGCGCACGCCCGCGGCGATTGCCCTGCCATCGATGATCGTGGCGCTCATGTCCGCCCGGATGCTAGTGATGGGAGGGTCTCCATGCTGCTCGCCGCCATCGCCCACGCCGGGCCGTGGTATGGAGCCGATCACCACGCGGGAGCCATCTTCCTCAGCGCCGGCTCAGGCGCAGGAACTCAGTCAGCAGCGTACGCTCGGACCCGTCACGCGCGAAGCGCACGACGATGCCGTCGGTCTTCAGGCCGACCACGACGCCGTCGCCGAATTTCGGGTCCACGACGTCCTCGCCCAGCCGGAACGACTCTCCGGAGCCCGCCTGCGCGCCGCGGGCGGCCCCAGCGCCGTTGGCGCGTATCCCGGCACCGGCGGTGGCGCGGGCGGCCGAATCCCAGCCGCCGCCGACGCCGACGAGCGCCCGGCTCCCACTCGCACCCGCCGCCTGCCAGCTCATCCCTCCGCCGCCACGCGCGGCGCTCGCGACCATCAGCTGGGGCTGCTCGCGTTCGGTGAGCTCGGCGGGAATCTCGTCGAGGAAGCGGCTGGGCATGCCGTACGCCTGCGCGCCGAACACCACACGGCGGCGCGCGTGGGTGAGGTAGAGCTTGCGCATCGCGCGGGTCACCCCCACGTAGAAGAGGCGCCGCTCCTCCTCCAAGCCGCCTTCGTCGAGCGCCCGCGAGTGGGGGAACACGCCGTCCTCGCAGCCGACGATGAACACCACGGGGTACTCCAACCCCTTGGCGTTGTGCAGCGTCATCAGCGTAACCAACCCCTCATCCTCGTCCTTGCGCGAGTCGGCGTCGGCGACGAGCGCGATCTGCTGCAGGAACACGTCGAGCGCATCCTGCCCGGGGTCGGCAGTCGCATCGAACTCGCGCCCGACCGACACCAGCTCCTCGAGGTTCTCGATCCGCCCCTGCGCCTCGATCGTCCGCTCCGCCTCGAGCGCCTCGACGTAGCCGGTCTGCGAGAGCACCGCCTCCAGCAGATCCCCCACCCCCACGCGCTGGCCGAAACGGGGATGCTCGCCGCAGGCGAGCGTCCCCCGGCTTCGGTCCACCCGCGCGCGCAGCTCGCCCATCGTGTCCATGAAGCGCTGCAGCGCCTTCACCGCGGCCGCTCCGAGGCCGGGGATCGCATCGGGCGCGGCCGCCGCCTCCCACACCGAGACGCCGACGGTGGCGGAGTGCGCCACGATGCGCCCGAGCGAGGTCTGCCCGAGCCCGCGCCGGGGTGAGTTGGCCACGCGCGTGAAGCTCACCACGTCGAACGGGTTGGCCAGCCACGAGAGGTAGGCGATCGCGTCCTTGATCTCGGCGCGCTCGTAGAACTTCGTGCCGCCGATCACCTGGTAGGCGATCTCGCGGCGCACGAGCGTGTCCTCCAGCACGCGCGACATCGCGTTGGTGCGGTACAGCACGGCGATCTCCGCGCGCGAGGCGCCCTCGTCGACGAGTCGCTCGATCTCGCCCACCACGAAGCGCGCCTCGGCGTGCTCGTCATCGAGCTCGCGCACCTGGATCGGCTCACCGGCGCCGAGCTCGCTCCACAGGCGCTTGGCGATCCCGCCGCGGTTGTTGGCGATCACCGCGTTGGCGGCCTTCAGGATCGTCTCGGTGGAGCGGTAGTTCTGCTCGAGCTTCACCACGCGCGCGTCGGGGAAGTCCTCCTGGAAGTCGAGGAGGTTGCGGATGTCGGCGTTGCGGAAGCTGTAAATCGACTGCGCGTCGTCGCCGACCACGGCGAGGTTGCGATGGCCCGCCAGATGGACTGGCTCCCCCCGCGCCGGCGCCTGCCGCCCGCCCCCGACCAGCAGCTGCAGGAAGCGGTACTGCGCGTGGTTGGTGTCCTGGTACTCGTCGACGAGCACGTGGCGGAAGCTTTCGCTGTAGCGCTCGCGCACCTCGGGGTAGAGCTCCAACAGGTTGACGGTGCGAAACAGCAGGTCGTCGAAATCCATCGCGTTCATGCGCATCAGGTCGCGCTCGTACAGCGTGTACACCTCGCCGACCAGCTCCTCGAATTGCGAGCCGACCGCCTGGCTGTAGGCGGAGGCGTCGTCGAGCTTGTTCTTGGCGGAGGAGATCTGGTTGTGGATCGCCGCCGGGGTGTAGCGCTTGGGGTCGACGCCCACCGCGTCCATGCAGCGCTTGGTCAGGCGCCGCGCGTCGGCCTGGTCGTAGATCGTGAACTGCCGCGTATACCCCAGCCGCTCGGCCTCGGCGCGCAGGATCCGCGCGCAGGCGGCGTGGAAGGTCATCAACCACATGCCTCGAGTGCTGTGGCCGAGCAGCCGTTCGACGCGCTCGCGCATCTCCCTGGCGGCCTTGTTAGTGAAGGTGATCGCCAGAATCTCACCCGCCTGCGCCTGGTCGGTGTAGATCAGGAAGGCGAGGCGGTGAGTGAGCACGCGCGTCTTGCCCGAGCCGGCGCCGGCGAGGATCAAAAGCGGCCCCTCCCCATGCGTGACGGCCTCTCGCTGGGGCTCGTTGAGGCCCTCCAGCAGCTCCTGAAGGTGCTCGGCGTGAGGGTTTTCGGGCATCTGCTCAGCATAGTCAGGGGCTCGGCCGGCGTATGGCAACCGGGGCGTCCCCGTATCCACCGGCTCTCCAGCCGTTTTTCGTCTTGGCCGCAACCCGCCCTCGCCACCCGTTCCCAATGCCAGCGGCACCACCGTGGCCTAACGTCTGCGCCATGCCCCTACTGAACGAGGTGCGCTCCAGCTGCGCGCGGATAGCCGCGCAGGCGCACTCGGTGCGGATCGCTATGAACGCCATAGCCGACGAAGAGACCGTCGCGAAGATCGCCGCGCCGGCGCCGCAGGAGTCACCCGCGGGGCTGGACCCGGTGCGCCACTACCTGGAGGGCGAGCCCGCCGACGTGGCCGACTACCTGCTGGCGCTGGACGCGATCAACTTCGGCTCGGGCTGGTTTCCCACGTTGCGCAAGCGCCTCGACGGCGGGCTGCCCATCAGCGGCTACTTCATGGTCGCGTGGGGACTCACCGATTACGTGCGCGCCCAGCACACAGCCGACAGCGGGTGGGCGCTCGACGGGGCGTGGCTGCGCACGGTGGACACCCGCACGATCGCCGGGATCCTCGGACAGCGGCCCGACCACGAGCTGATGAGCCTATATGCCCAGGCGCTGCGCGAGTTGGGGCGCTTCCTCGGCGCGCGCCGCGCGCTGGACCTCGTGGCCGAGTGCGGCGGCTCGGCCGAGCGACTGGCCGAAGCGCTGGCTGGCCGATCTTCGATCGGTGGCATGGCGATGTTCGACGACCGCGGCTTCTACAAGCGCGCGCAGATCGTCGCCGCCGACCTCGCGCTGGCGGGGCTGGCGAGCTTCGGCGACCTCGACCGCCTGACGATCTTCGCCGACAACCTCGTCCCCCACGTGCTGCGCTGCGAGGGCGTCCTGGTGTACGACGAGTCGCTCGCCGCCCGCATCGACGCCGGCGAGCTGCTCCCCTCGGGCGGCCCCGAGCGCGAGATCCGCGCCTGCGCGGTGCACGCCTGCGAGCTGATCTCAGCGCGCACGGGCATCCCCCCGCGCGTGCTCGACCACCGCCTGTGGAATCGCGGCCAGGCCCCGGAGTACAAGGCGCGCCCGCGGCATCGCTGCCGGTGCGTGTATTACTGAGTCGATGCCCCTCTTGGGGCACCGAGGTAAGGAACCGATGGCCATCCGTTCGACGCCACTGCGTCAACGGGGCCCGAGCGCCGACTACTTCTTCTTTTTCCCCGCCGACTACTTCTTCTTTTTCCCTTTCGCCCTCTTCGGCTTTGCGTACGCCTTGACGAGCACCTTGCCGCTGGTCGTCGCGCTCTGGCCGGTGGCCCCGTGCGATTCGAGCGCGACTGCAAGCGTGAGATGGTGGTGGCGCTTCAGCAGTTGCAGCACCGGAGTGGGCAGCGCGACACTCACCGTCGTCGAGGCCCCGGCCGCCGCCTCGAATGAGGCATCGCCGGCGGCGACGGTCACAGGTGTGCCCTGCGCACGGGCTGCCACCGCCAGGCCACTTGCGGTGGCGGGCAGCGTCAATGCCACAGTCCCCGCGCACGCCGCTCCGCCGGCGGGGCAGGCGACCGCCAGATGCACCCGCCCGTGGCTGTCGGCGGTGACGGTCGCGGAGCCGAGCGCGGCCGCGTGGAATGCGGGGACCGCAGGCGGCACCGGAGCCACGACGGTGATCGTGCCGGTGTGCGTCGCGAAGTCGCCGGCCGCCGCTTCCGCCGTGACCGACACGCTGTAGGTGCCGGGGTCGGCGAAGGTGTGTGTCACCGTGTCCCCGCTCGCGGTCGAGGCGTCGCCGAAGGCCCACGAGACGCCGGGCGTCGAATCGACCTGGTCGACCGGCGCAACCGAGAAGCTCACGGGTGTCCCGGCGGTCGCGGTCGCCGGGATCGATACGTTCTTCAGGGTCGGCCCTCCCGCGTCGAGCAGGCTCACCTCGGGGAGATCTTCGCTGCCCTGGATGGTGTAGCCGACCGCGCCATCGCCGTTGCTGTCCATCGCCGCGTTGAGCCCCTGCTCGTCGCTATTGCCGTTGGGGCTCACGGTCTGTCCGGCTGGGGACACTTCCTGGGGCTCGCCGAACCTGCCTCCGGCGGGACGCACGATCGCAAAGGCGCTGTAGCTCAGCGCGTTGCCGTAGCTGACCAGCGTGTCGCCGGCGGGGTCCTCGGCGATGCTGGGGGCCCACGACTCAAACGCGAGGTCCTGAACCGTCGGGAAGGTTCCCGACGATGTTCCGGCCGCGTATTGGACGATGAGATCGCCGCCGAATTCAAGCGTCCACACAACGCCCGGATCCCCGCGCCCGTCGAGCGCCACCTGGGGGAACGCCGCGTCCGCTGCTTCGGTGGACACGCTCACGGCTTTGTCGAACGTCCCGCCGGCGGGACGCACCGCGACCTGAGCCATCTCGACGGTGCCGTTGGAGGCCGTCCAGGCGACTGCCGTGTCTCCCTCGGCATTCATGGCGGCGAATGGATGGATCGCCGGTTCGGATTCATTCGAGAGCACCACCGGCTCGGAGAAGCTGCCAGTCGCCGCCGATCGCGTCGCCTCTTCCACGAGCTCCTTGGCGCCGCTGCTCCGATCCCACACGACCGTGGCGTCGCCGGCGTCGTCGATCGCCACCTTCGGAGATTCGACGCTCACACGGCTGGCGGAGATGTTCACCGGGGCGCCGAAGCTGCCCCCGGCCGGGCGGAACGATGCCTGGACGATCGCGGTGGAGCCTTCGCGACTGGTCCAGGCCACGATGGTGTCCCCCCGGTCGTTCATGGCGACCGCCGGGAACAAGGCTTCCTTCCCCGCCGCGGAGAGTGTCAGCGGGGCCGAGGGCATCCCATCCGTCACGGTGGCGGCTTCCACGAGATCGCTCAGCCCAAGACTCCACCAGACGACGGTCGCGTCCCCCGCGGCGTCCTCGGCCACCTGGGGAGAGCGGTTTTCACCAACTGGCGAGAGGTCGAGGGCGGGCGCGAAGCTCCCGAGCGGAGGGCGTGTGGCGACCTGCACGACGTCGCCGGCGCCGGCTCCCAGCCACGCCACGGCCGCGCTGCCTCCCGATCCCATCGCCGTGTCCGCAGACTCGGCCGCGGATTGCGACAGCGGGCTCGCCGCCAGCCACGTCGGGGTCGCATCGGCGGCGACGGGTGCTCCAAGCGCCACCGCGGCGCCAATCGCCGTGACCACTCCAATTCGTCTGCGCATCGTGCCCCCTTGTCGTTGGCCCCGCACACCCACGGGCGGGCCATTCGGCCACTACGGGTATCGGCACGGGCACCGCAAAGCTGAGCAGCGGCGGGTGGCTCACGCCTCGACGCGTCGGCGAACCGCGTCCAGGGCTCGCGGCTTGGCGATCGGCGCTCGCTCCCGGCTGCCTGACGTCCCGAGCCCCGCCTCCCTCAGCGGATCCTGCCGGGTTCGCCCCTAACCCCCCGCGGGGTTGGGGCCCTTCACCGGCCGCAGCGGCCTCACCTTGGCCACGGGCGGCTCGATGCGCCCGCCGGAGAGCTCTCCCACCGCGCGCTCCAGCGCGCCGATGCGGCTGGAGAGGCCGCCGAGCGCCTCCGCGATCGGGTCGGGCAGGTGGATCCAGTCGGCGTCCGGGCCCTCGGGGCGGCGGCCGTCCACGCGCACCGGGTGGCCGGGGTTGCCCACCACCGTGGAGTTGGGCGGCACGTCGGTGATCACCACCGTGTTGGCGCCGATCTTCGCGCCGTGACCCACGGTGATCGGCCCCAGCAGCTTGGCGCCCGAGCCGATCGTCACGTTGTCCTCCACCGTCGGGTGACGCTTGCCGGTGGCGAAGCCCGTCCCCCCCAGCGTCACGCCCTGGTAGAGCGTCACGTCGTCGCCGATCGTCGCGGTCTCCCCGACCACCACGCCGGCGCCGTGGTCGATGAACAGGCCCTTGCCGATCTGCGCCGCCGGGTGGATCTCGATGCCGGTCAGCGTCCGCGTCAGCGTCGACATCGTGCGCGGCAGCAGCGGCACTCCCGACTCGTGCAGCGCGTGCGCCACCCGGTGGGAGAGCAGCGCGTGGATGCCCGGCCACGTCGCCACGATCTCCGCGGGCCCCACCCCGCGAGCGGCGGGATCGCGGTCGCGCGCCGCCGCCACGTCGCGGCGCAACTCCTTGACGACCCCCGCAAAGGTGCCCAGCCCGAGCATCCCCACAGGGTAGCGTCGGGTCGCGGCGCCACCGCTGCCTCGGGCCGTCCCGGCCACAGGAGCTCGATCCGCCCCTGCGCTGGACCATCAATGCAAAGCCCGGATCCACCGCTGCGTCCGGGTGCTCCACACGCTACCCCACCCCTGACCCCCCTTGTGGGGGTCCTCATCCAAAGAAAAACCCTACGGCGCGAAGAATGCTTGCGACACATAACGCTCGCCCGAGTCCGGCACGATCGCGACGATCCGCTTGCCGCTCGACTCCGCGCGCGCGGCGACCTGCAGCGCCGCCCACAGCGCCGCGCCGCCGGAGATGCCCGCCAAGAGGCCCGTGCGCCGCGCGCAGCTCCATGCCGTGCGGATCGCGTCGTCGTCGGCCACCGCGATCACCTCGTCCAGCAGCTCGCGCTCCAGCACCGGCGGCACGAAGCCCGCGCCGATGCCCTGGATGCGGTGGGGGCCGAGGCTGCCGCCCGACAGCACCGCCGAGCCCTGCGGCTCGACCGCGACGATCCGCAGGTGGGGGTTGCGCTCCCGCAGGTACCCCCCGGCGCCGGTGATCGTCCCGCCGGTGCCCACCCCCGCCACCAGCACGTCGGGCGCGCCTTCCAGGGCGCGCTCGATCTCCGGGCCGGTCGTGCGCCGGTGCGCCTGCGGGTTGGCCGGGTTCGAGAACTGGTCGGGCAGCCACACGTCAGGGTCGCGCGCCAGCGTCTGCGCGGCCGTCACCGCCTCGCTCATCCCACCCAGCGACTCGGTGATCCTCACCTCCGCCCCGTACAGCTTCAGCAGGCTCTCGCGCTCGCGGCTCATCCCCTGCGGCAGCGTCAGCACGAGCTCATACCCCTTCGCCGCGCACACCATCGCCAGCGCGATCCCCGTGTTGCCGCTGGTCGCCTCCACGATCGTCGTGCGGCCCGGCTCGATCCGTCCCTCCGCCTCGGCCGCCTCGATCATCGCCACGCCGATCCTGTCCTTCACGCTCCCTCCGGGGTTGGCCGACTCGACCTTCCCGTACAACTGCACCCCGTCGCCCCGCTCTCCCTCGCCGAGCAGCCGCGGCAGCTCCACCAGCGGCGTCTCCCCCACCAGCTCCGCAATGTTGATCGGGATTCGGGGCATCCGCGCACGACAATAGTGGGCCACAGCCCACAGAGGCCTGATGGCTGTTGCTTGGGGGACGGCAAGATCCGCCTCCCCCGCACGCCGTCAGGATGCAGCGCCGCGCATAAGCTAAGCGGCACAGGCTGGGGGTCCATCCCTTTGCCCGTGCCGTGTGACTGAACTCGTCTCTACAACGGCGCCCACACACGTAGTGGGGAGAGGGGGCCGCCGTTCTGTCGCTCCTCGGCCAGAGGGCTGCGAATGCCTCGCCTCCAGCCGGTCGAGCGATGTTCGGTCACATGCAACATCTTCAGGCCGATCGCACGCTGCCACCATGAGGTCGAGGCCCCATCTTCAAGCGGTGCCCACGCGCAGGCGCTAGCGTGATCGGCGGTGCAGCAGGCCGACGAACAAGCCGGTTTAGCGCAAGTCGTCACGGATCGCTCCGGTACGAGCCCCGACGTCCGCGGGAGCTCGGATGGCGCCACCCGCGCCATTGCAGCAGGCTCCGCCATTGCGGCAGGCTCCGCCACCGTGGTCACCGACGCCACACCAGCTGACTCCGACCGGTCGCCGCCGGAGACCCGCCGGTACCTGCCTCTCTTCTGGCGCGTGCTCGCCCTGAACGGCGCCGTCGTCACCACGATGGCGATCGCGATCGCGATCGTGCTGCCCGCCCCGTTCGCGCACATCGCCGCCGACGACGCCACCATCCTCGCCGTCACTCTGACCGTGACGCTCGTCGCCAACGCCCTGCTGCTGCGCCGCGCGCTCGCCCCGCTGACCCACCTGCCCGCGCTCCTGCGGCGCGTCGACCCGCTGCAGTCCGGGGAGCGCCTGCAGGTGCCCAGCGCCCCGTCGGAGGCCGCCGAGCTCGCGCAGGCCTACAACGAGATGCTCGACGAGCTCGAGACCGAGCGCCTGGAGAGCACACGTCGGGTGCTCTCGGCCCAGGAGAACGAGCGGTTGCGAGTCGCGCGGGAGCTGCACGACGAGGTCGGCCAGACGCTGACCGGGGTGCTGTTGGGGTTGGCACGCGTCTCACGCCACGCGCCGCTCGACCTCGCCCAACCGCTCGAGCAGCTGCTCGAGACCACACGCGCGAGCATTGATGACGTCCGCCGCATCGCCCAACGCCTGCGCCCCGAGCCGCTCGAGGATCTCGGCCTCCCCGTGGCGCTGGTGGCGCTCTCCCGGCAGATGCGCGAGCAGTCCGGACTGCGAATCGCCTGCCGCATCCCAGCGGACCTTCCACCTCAATCGCCTGAGCGCGAACTCGTCGTCTACCGCGTCGCCCAGGAGGCGCTGACCAATGCCATCCGTCACTCAGGCGCCGCCAGCGTGAGCATCGCTCTGCAGCTCCGCTCCGACCGCCTCACGCTGAGCATCCGCGACGATGGGCGCGGCATGCGCGAGGGGCGCCGCGAGGGTGGCGGGATGCGTGGCATGCGCGAGCGCGCCGGGCTCGTCGGCGCCACCCTGCGGATCACGAGCGCGCCCCACGCCGGCACCGAGGTGCATCTGGACGTTCCGCTCCCCGCCGAGGACACTTGACCGCGCTGAAGACCAACATTTTGCTCGCCGACGATCACGCCGTCGTGCGTCAGGGGCTGCGGCTGGTGCTCGAAAGCGAGCCCGACCTCGTCGTCCGCGCCGAGGCCAGCGACGGCCTGGAGGCGGTCCGTCTGGCGCTCGCTCACGACGACCTGCACCTCGCCCTCCTCGACATCTCGATGCCACGCATGACCGGGCTGCACGCAGCGCGCGAGATCCACCGCCAGCGCCCCGCGCTGAAGATCCTGATGCTCTCGATGCACGACAACGAGCAGTTCCTCTACGAGGCCCTGCAGGCCGGCGCCAGCGGCTACGTGCTCAAGTCGCTCGCCGACCGCGACGTCGTGCGCGCCTGCCGCGCCGCCGTGCGCGGCGAGCCTTTCCTCTACCCCGCCGCCGTCACCGAGATCGTCCGTCACTACCTCGCCGGACCCGCCGAGGAGCACCCCGACCCCCTGACCCCACGCGAGCTGCAGGTCATCAAGCTGATCGCCGAGGGTCACACCAACCAGCAAATCGCCGAGGCCCTCACGATCAGCAAGAAGACCGTCGAGCGTCACCGCGCGAACATGCTCGAGAAGCTCGGTATGCGCGACCGCGTCGAGCTCACCCGTTACGCGATCCGCCGTGGCCTCATAGAGCCCTGAGCCATATGAATGGGGCTTGCACCCCATAGTTGCCGGCACACGTGCAGGGCATCCTCTCGGCATGGCATCCAGCGCCGCCGGGCTCCCCGCTCCCTCAGCACACCACCCCCCGCCCGGCGGCGCGTGCCACTGCGCCCCAGTGCCCGAGATCACCGCTGATACACGGCGATACCCACCGAGCCCGCACCGCAAAAAGCAACTGATATGCAGGGATCTTTTAGGTATGGGCCCGGCAGGACTCGAACCTGCGACCTAGCGATTATGAGTCGCCAGCTCTAACCAGCTGAGCTACGGGCCCGTCCCGCGCGGGCGTCCGCGCGGTGGGCAGACGGTAGCGCACGGAGTGGGGGTCGATTCTCGACCGAACTTGACCAGCCGCAACGCGGAGCCGGTCCCCAAATGGTTGTATTCCGCATGTCAACAACCACGAGGAAGGCGCACAGAGATGGCGAAACGAGCGGCGATCGTCACGGGGGCTTCGAGCGGGATCGGACTGGCGATCGCGCGGGTATTGGGCGAGGAGGGGCATGGGGTCACGATGGCGGCGCGCCGCCCGGAGAAGCTCGAGGGCGCGGTGGCGGAGCTGACCGAGGGTGGCTTCGACGTTCACGGGGTGGCGGCGAATGTCTCCCACGAGGAGGAGATCCAGAAGGTGGTCGCCGCCCACCGCGAGCGGTATGGGCGGCTGGACGTGTTGGTCAACAACGCCGGGATCGGCATCGGCACCCCGCTCGCGGAGATCCAAACCAAGCGCCTCGACATGCAGCTCGACATCAACCTGCGCGCGATCGTGATCTTTTACCGCGAATGCGTGGACCTGCTCAGGGCCGCGGGCGCCGAGCATCGCAACGCGCTCGTCGTCAACACCTCCTCGATCTCCGGCAAGCGCGCGGAGGCGTGGCTGTCGGTGTACTCGGCCTCCAAGTACGGCGTGGTCGGCTGGACGGAAGCGATGAACAAGGAGCTGGGGGAGGATGGGATCAAGTCGACCGCGCTGTGCCCCGCATTCGTCGACACCCCGATGACCGACTTCGTCAAGGACCGGGTCAAGCCCGAGGAGATGATCCGCCCCGAGGACATCGCCGAGGCGGTGCGCTACCTGCTGCGCGTCTCCCCCGCATGCGTGGTGCCCGAGATGATGTTCGTGCGCCCGGGCGACGGGATGTAGCCGTCAGGGCGGGCGGGGTCGCGGCGTCGGCCGCCTGCCCTCGACAGCCTCTACGCCCTCGCGCGCTCGCGCCGGCGACCCAGCCAGCGCGGGGCGCGCAGGCGCCGCGCGAGGATTTCGCCGCCCGGCTGCGGCGCGAGCATCGCGTCCAAGCGCTCCCGGTCGCGCTCCGCCTGCTCACGACGCGCACGCAACGCGGCATGCTCGTCGATCGCCTGCGCGAGATCGACGCGCTCCTCGTCCAGCAAACTGCCACGCAGCAGCGCGACGAGCGTCGAGAGCTCGTGCGGGGTGGCGGCGCGCCGGCGCCGCGCGTGCGTGAAGCGGTCCCAGGAGCGCGCGAAGGAGAGGAAGTTGGTGCGCCCGCCGCGACGGTGGGCGGCGAGCATCGGACACACTCCGCCCTCGCGGTCGGTGTAGGCGCCCACGATGATGCGCGGGCTGCCGAGCACCCCGTCCAGCATCGCTTCGCGGGTGCCCACGGGCAGGCACTCGATCGCGAGGCGCAGCTCGCGGATGGTGCGGCTGTTGCGAGAAGAGCGGATTGGCATAGGCTGTGTGCGCCAGCGGCCTCACCGGCCGGCGGGCGCGTCCAGCGTAGGGCACGGGGTCGCGCGCGGCAATGAATCCCCTTCCCTTGAAAGGAAACTTGCGCATGAAGCTCGGCGTTCACATCGGCTATTGGGGCCTCGGCCTCACCTCGGAGGACCAGCTGCGCATCGTGCAGGAGGCGGAGCGGCTCGGGTACGACTCGGTGTGGGCGGCGGAGGCGTACGGCTCGGACACCGCCACCGTGCTGGCGTGGCTGGCGGGGCAGACCTCGACGATCCGCCTCGGCGCGGGGATCTTCCAGATGCCGGGGCGCTCGGCGGCGATGACCGCGATGACCGCCGCCACGATCGACCAGCTCTCCGGCGGGCGCATGATCCTCGGGATCGGCTCCTCCGGCCCGCAGGTCGCGGAGGGCTGGCATGGGCAGCGCTTCGCCCACCAGCTGCAGCGCACGCGCGAGTACGTGGCGGTGGTGCGGATGGCGCTGGCGCGCGAGCGCGTCGAGTTCCACGGCGAGACGCTCGACCTGCCGCTCCCCGACGGCCCGGGCAAGGCGCTGAAGCTGACGATCCGCCCGGTGCAGGAGCGCATCCCGATCTACCTCGCGGCGATCGGCCCGAAGAACACGGCGCTCGCGGGCGAGATCGCCGACGGGTGGATCCCGACGCTGTTCTCCCCCGAGCACGTCTCCGAGCTGCGCCCGCTGCTGGAGGAGGGCGCCGCGCGCGCGGGGCGAACGCTCGATGGCTTCGACATCGCGCCCACGGTCAACGCGTTCGTCACCGACGACCTGGAGGCGGCGCGCAACGCGACGCGGCCGTTCATCGCGCTGTACGTCGGCGGGATGGGCTCGCGCAAGCAGAACTTCTACAACAACCTCGTCCAGCGCTACGGCTTCGAGGCGGAGGCCAAAACGATCCAGGACCTCTACCTGGAGGGCAAGCGCGAGGAGGCGATGGCGGCGATCCCCGACGCGCTGATCGACGCCGTCTCCCTCTGCGGCCCCCCGGACGTGGTGCGCGAGCGCCTCGCCATCTTCCGCGACGCGGGCGTCGGCACGCTCGGGATCACCCCGCTCGCGTTCACCGCCGAGGAGCGCCTCACGCAGCTGCGGTTGGTGGCGGAGCTGGCCGCCGCGTAGCGCCGAGTCCCGCGTGGTGGCCGGCTTGAGCGGACCTGACGCAGAGGCTCACCCGCGGCGGGTCCTCCTCGGCGCCTTCGGGGATCCGGGCCACGCCTTCCCGATGATCGCGCTCGGGCGCGCGCTGGCGGCGCGCGGGCACGACGTGACGTTGCAGACGTGGGAGCGCTGGCGCGCGCACGTGGAGGCGGAGGGCGTGCGCTTCGCCGCGGCCCCCGAGTACCACGTCTTCCCCAACGGGGGGGTGGGCTCCCCACCCCTCGACTTCTACGAGGCCGTCGTGCACGCCACCCGCGACACGCTCCCGCTCGTACGTGAGCTCGAGCCGGAGGTGGTGGTCGCGGACATCCTCACGCTCGCCCCCGCGCTCGCCGCAGAGCTCCGGGACGTTCCCGTCGCGACGCTCATCCCCCACGTGCACCCCCACCCGCCGGGGGGCGCCCCGATCTACTCGATCGGCGCCCGCCTGCCGCGCACCGCGCTCGGCCGGGCCTTCTGGCGGCGTGCTTCTCGGCCCGTGGAGCATGGATTGGAGCGCGGCCGGCAGGACCTCAACGCCGTACGGGAGCGTCTCGGCCTGCCGCCGCTCGGCCGCGTGCACGGCGGCATCAGCCGGCAGCTGGCACTGGTGGGGACCTTTCCCCAGCTCGAGTACCCGCGCGCCGCTGCCGGTGGTTGGGGGAGTGGGTGGGGAGATGGGTGGGATTCGAATACCCACGTGGTGGGCCCGCTGATCTGGGAGCCTCCCACCGCCGACGTTGAGCTCCCGCCTGGCAAGGACCCGCTCGTGCTGATCGCCCCCTCCACCGCCCAGGACCCCGAGCACCGCCTGCTGGGAGCCGCGCTGCGAGGTCTCGCCGACGCCCCGGTGCGCGTGCTCGCCACCTGGAACCGCCGTCTCCCCACGGCGCCGCTGCCGGTCCCGCCGAACGCGCGCGTGGTCGAGTGGCTCTCCTACGCGCGCACGATGCCCCACTGCGACGTGGTCGTCTGCCACGCCGGTCACGGCACTCTCGCCCGCGCGCTCGCCAGCGGCTGCGCGGTTGTCGCCTGCCCCGTCGCCGGCGACATGAGCGAGAACGCCGCACGCCTCGACTGGGCCGGCGCGGGAGTCCGCCTCCCCCGACGCTTCGTCTCGCCCCGGCCTCTGCGGCTCGCTGTGGAGCGGGCGCTCGATGATCCGGCGATCCGCGCCCGCGCGCGCGAGCTGGCCGCGTGGTGGGATAGACACTCCCCGGCGGATACCGCCGCCGGGCTTGTGGAGCGTCTATCCAACTCCTCCCCTCCGGGGATCCCGGACGGGCCCGCCAGGGCCGGCCGAAACGGGATGCTCGCCGGAGGCGAGTGTCCTCCGGCTTAGGTCGGAGGGGCTTTGAGGCTCTGGGGGTGGGACTCGAACCCACAACCCTTCGGTTAACAGCCGAATGCTCTGCCGATTGAGCTACCCCAGATCGGGCCTACCCCGAAAGAATATCCAGACCTACCCCCCCGTCTCCGCCAGCGCCCGCTCATAAGCCTGCTCGAACGCGCGCTTGACCTCCTCGCGACGCCGCGCGAGATCGCTGACCTCGCCGCTGCCCTGGGCGCGGGCAGCGCGGATGCGGCGGTCGAGGCGCGCGAGCTCGAGCTGCATGCGCTGAGACTCGAGCATCCCCGGCCGGGGGGACTCCCGGCCGGCCTGCACCACCAGCTCGGCGAGCAGCGCCGCCAGCTCGGGGTCCTCTTCGGGCAGGCCCGCACCGGGGTTGGCGAGATGCTTGCGCAGGTGCAGAGCAGCGCGGCGCAGCACGTCGCTGGTGAAGTGCTCGGAGGGGTCAAGCTCCGCGAGCGCCCGGGCGCCCGGCTCGGGCTCGACGATGCACTGCGCGAGGAACGCCCGCTCGGTGCTCTCGCCACGCGATACGACCGCGGTGCGCGGCGCGCGCGTGCGACCACCGCTCTCGGGGGCGGACTTCGTGTCCTGCGCAGCGGCGCGTCCGCCCGCCGCCAGAGTCCGCTCGGCGAGGCTCTCCGGCAGGTCGAGGCGCTCGGAGACCATCCGCGTGAGCTCCATCCGCAGCGCGCTGGGCGCCAGCACGGCGAACACGGGTCGCAGCTCGTCCAGCATCTTGTCGCGGCCCTCGGGACTGCCGTGGTCGCCGCTGTCGAGCACTCGCTGGACGCGAAAGCGCACGAACGGAACGGACGCCTCGATCGTGCGCTCGATCCCCGCAGCGCCCTCGCGCTGGACGAGCTCGGCCGGGTCGGTGCCCGCCGGCAGCGGGACGACGCGCAGCTCCAGTTTGCGCTTGGAGGCGAGCGTCGCCGCGCGCAGCATCGCCTCCTGGCCGGAGCTGTCGGCGTCGAGCGCCAGCAGCACCGTGGGGGCCATCCGCACGAGCCCTCCCACCTGCTCGGGCGTCAGCGCGGTGCCCATCAGCCCCACGGCATTGCGCATCCCAACCTGGTGCAGGGCGATCACGTCGGTGTAGCCCTCGCAGAGAATCGTCTGCCCGGCGCGCGCAGCGTGCGCGCGCGCGAGGTGCGCGCCATACAGGTGCGCTCCCTTGTGGTAGACGGTGTTGTCGGAGGTGTTCAGGTACTTCGGGCGCTGGTCCTCGCGCAACGCGCGCGCGCCGAATCCGAGCACGCGCCCACGGAGGTCGGCGAGCGGGAACATGATCCGCGCGCGAAACCGGTCGTACGGGCGCCCGTTCTGCTGCGAGCGCTGAGCCAGTCCGCTCGCGTACAGCTCGGCCTCCGTGAATCCCCCTCGCAGCGAGCCGCTCAGCACGCGGTCCCAGGCGCTGGGCGCGTACCCGACGTGGAACTCGCGCAGGACCTCCTCCCGCAGACCTCTGCCCAACAGGTACTCGCGCGCACGCAAGGCCTCATCGCTGTCCCACAGGCAACGTTCGTAATAGGCGCTCGTGCGGGCAAGCAGCTCCAGCAGGCGCTCGCGTCCGCGCCGGCGCTGGGCCTCGCGCGGATCCTCCCGCTCGCGCTCCAGCTCGACGCCGCAACGGTCGGCAAGCAGCTCGAGCGCCCCGCCGAAGTCGACGCCCTCGGTCTCCTGCACGAACGTGAACACGTCGCCAGCCGCCTGGCAGCCGAAGCAGTAGTAGAGCTTCTGCGCAGGATCGATGTCGAACGACGGGCTGCGCTCGTCGTGGAACGGACACAGGCCCGTGAAGCTGTTGGCCCCGGCGCGGCGCAGATCGGTGCGCGCGGAGACCAGCTCGACGAAGTCGACCGCGTCGCGCACCCTTTCCTTGGACGCCTGTGTGTAGCGGGCCATCGGGGCTACGCTAGCCGCTCGTGCACCTCGGCCGCCGCACGCCCCCGGCACATGCCACTCGCCACACTCCGCGCGACCATCAGCGTACGGCGAAGTGGCTCACCGCGCGAACGCGCGCGGCACCTGCAGGTCGGTGTAGGCCCTGATGCAGTAGCGGTCGGTCATCCCGGCGATGTAATCGGTCACGCGTTGCGCCAGGTCGGGCTCCCCATCCCGCGCCTCGCTCGCGGCCGCACGCAGCGGTGCGCCGGGCGACTGCCGGGTCTGCTCCTCGCCGCCGGCCGGGCGGGCGGGCAGCAGCTCGGGGTGCTCGACGTAGTGCTCGAACAGCGTCCTCACCACCCCGGCGATGCGCTCGCGCTCGGCGCGCACCTCGGCGCCGAGATATACCCGCTCGAACATGAACTCGCGCAGCTGCCCCATCGCGCGCGCGGCCTCATCGCCCTGGACGATCTCACCGGCGCGCTCGGAGCCCTCGACCATGTCGTGCACCAGCGCATCGATCCGCGCCGAGCCCGAGCGCCCCAGCGCCGCGAGCGGCTCGGCGGGGAGGTCGCGCTCGCGCAGCAGGCCGGCGCGCACGGCGTCGTCGATGTCGTGGTTGATATACGCCACGCGGTCCATCACGCGCACGATCCGCCCCTCGAGCGTGGCGGGCTCGGGGGCACGGCTGGAGTGGCGGGCGATCCCGTCGCGCACCTGCTCGGTGAGGTTGAGGCCGGCGCCGTCGCGCTCCAGGCGCTCGACCACCCGCAGCGAGTGCTCGTAGTGGCGAAACCCCCCGCCGAAGCGCTCGCGCAGGCAGGCGTCGAGCACCTCCTCGCCGATGTGCCCGAACGGCGGGTGGCCGAGGTCGTGGCCCATCCCGATCGCCTCGACGAGATCCTCGTTGAGGCGCAGCGCGCGTGCCACGGCGCGCGAGATTCCCGTCACCTCGAGCGTGTGCGTGAGCCGCGTGCGGTAGTGGTCCCCCATCGGCGCCACGAACACCTGCGTCTTGTGCTTCAGGCGGCGGAACGCCTTGCAGTGCACGATCCGGTCACGGTCGCGCTGGAAGGGGGTGCGCAGCGAGCAGTCGGCCTCCTCGCGCGCGCGCCGCGGTGGGTAGGAGCGCGCCGCGAGCGGGGAGAGCGTCAGCTCCTCCAGCTCCCGGCGGCGAGCCGCGAAAGCCGCCGCCACCGTCTGTTCGTGCGATACGGTGCCCATCGCTCGATTGTGGCACCGCCCACGGCGATCCCAGCCGCGGGCAGGCCCGCCTTCAGCGCTCCCGATTCCAGTCGCTGCGCCCGGTGATGTGGTGGACCCAATGGTGCCACCGCTGCTGCTTGTCGGGATCCTCGCTGTACACGGGCGCCTTGTGCTCCGGCTCGGGGAGACCCCCGGCGGCGACCGCGTCGATGCGCAGGTCGCAGCCGCGTTCGTGGATCGATGCGATCAGGTCCGCTTCGACGAAGCGGACGCCGTGGTTGGAGGTTGTCATCAGGAGTCCGTGGAAGACGTCCTTCTCGGGGGCGGCCAGCACGCACATAACGGTCCCCACGGGCGTGCCGTCGGACGCCAGTACGGGCACGCCGTCATCGAGCAGTTGGTAGGCGATCGGCAACCCCTCGTCCATGCCCCCCACGATACAGGCAGCAGGCGTCGCGACCATCGTGCCGGGCTGCCGGCGCGCCGCGGAGCCAACATCGCCCGGGGGCTGCCAGCGCGCCGCTCCCGAGCTCGCGCCCGTAGGCCCACCGCCGCGGGTGTCAGACCGCCGCCGGTACTCAGCCGGCGCGACCGAAGGCGGGAGACACATTCGCATCCCCGCTTCGGCCGAAGACGGGAGACACATTCGCATCCCCGCTTCGGCCAGCGGCCGGCATCAGCCGCAGGTGGGCGTGGTGCTCGAGTGTCTCTGAGATCGCGCGCTCCACCTGGCCGAGCGCGCGATCGGGCGCGTCGGGGGTCTCGGCGAGGGCCCGTCCGAGCGCCTCGGTCATGAAGCCGTGGGCGTCCTCCCCGAGCGGGAACGACCCCGCCTCACAGGCGCCGCACACCACCCCGCCCGCGGCTCCGGAGAAGCCGACGAGGTGCTCGCGCTCCCCGCAATGCGCACACGCGCCCAGGTGCGGGGCAAGGCCGGCGGCGAGCAGCAGCTTCAGGCGGAACTGCAGCGCCCCCGCCCGCGTGGCGGGTGCTGCTCCCCCCTCGAACGGCGGCCCCGCCGCGCCTCGATCCGCCGCCGGCGTCCCAACCGCTGCGCCCATCTCCCCGGCCCGCGCGTCGAGCAGCGCGAGCTGGCGGCAGAGCAGATTGAACACCCCGGGGTGGGGCTCGGATGTCTCGAACAGGCGCCCGACCGCGTCGCAGGCGCGCGCCGCGGCGTCGAGCGCGCCGGCGTTCTCGCGCAGGCGGGGATAGCCGTCAATCGTGTGGGCGCCGGTGACGGTGAGCAGCTCGCCGCGCCCCTCGTGCAGCTCCAAACGCAGGCGGAAGAATGGCTCCAGGCGCCCGCCGAAGCGGCTGCGCGCGCGCCGCACCCCCTTGGCGATCGCGCTCACCCGCCCGCGGTGGGGGGTGTAGACGTGCAGGATTCGATCCGCCTCCCCGTAGCGGATCGAGCGCAGCACCACGGCCTCGGTCTTCAGCGGTCCGGCCACTCCGCGAGTTTACGCTCGGCGCCAGAAGGCGTCGTGAGCATGCCTACAATGAACCATCTATGGTTTATGAGCTTGATTTTAGGGTAGGTGGTAGGGGATGTTTATGGCATGCCCTCCTCGCGATCGGTCGACCAGGTTCTTGCGTCCGCCCTGCGCATGCGACGCGAGGCGCGGGGGGCGACACAGGAAGAGGTCGCTCAGGCCGCCGGGGTTACGACCGGGACGTTCGGCCTGATCGAGCGAGGGCAGGTCAACCCGGGCTGGATGACCGTCAAGCGGATTGCCAAGGCGCTCGACACTCCCCTCGCCGAACTGGCGATGCTCACCGAAGTCAACCGCGTGTTGGGCGGAATCGCGGAAACCGAGACCGTGAGCGACCCGCTGCAACGCCCGGTCCATCTCACGACCGACCGCTGGCATCACATCCTCGCCGGGCACCCTGAAATGTTTCCCTACCTCGATGACGTGCTGCGCGCGATCAGGGCGCCCACCAAACACATCAGGCTCGCCCGCCCCTCTCAGGACTGGTTCTACTTGGAGGGAATCGGCCCGAGTGACTGGCTGAAGGTCGTCGTCGCCTACGACGAGCACTCCATCGGCAGCGTCAAGACCGCATTCGCGCGAGGAACCACGCCATGAGCCTGCAGATCGGCCCGTACACCTTCGATCGAACCCACTACGACCGCGACGCTGATGTGCTGTATCTCGCTCGAGGCTTTGTGCGCGCTGCCGGGTGGGAAGAGACTCCAGACGGTCACGCCGTCCGCTACGACAAGTCCGGCAACCTCATCGGCCTGACGCTGGTCGACGTGCAGAGGCTGATCGAGGAGGCGGGGGACAGCGAGCGGATCGTGCTTGGCCTGCCCAAAAAGGTCGAGCCGCCACCGCTCACGCGCGCGGATCTGACGCCCGCCGACGTCAAGCTCGCCGATCTCAAGCATGCCCTGAGCTGAGCCTGTACCCAAGGCTGAGGTGAGAATAAGGGCCCGCAAGACGGGCGTAGGCAAGGTGTAGGCACCCCTCGGCCGGCACGCGCAATCGACGACCTCCGCGCGGCTGGTCGGGCTGGCACGCAAGACCGCAACGCATTTTCTCATATTGCGTGATACATTCCGACTGAAGTAATCGTCTAGATCCATGCCACGGCACGGATCGAGTCCCCCAGCCCCTGTGACGCTTGGGCAGGCAGCAGCTCGGTGGATGGCGGACGGCGACGGCTGGGTGGCGGGGAAGCGCCATACGACCAGCTGGCAGCACGGAAGCTGAATACACCGCCGAGAGAAACGGGATGAGACGGGATGCAATGTCAGGCCTAGACGTCCTGCCCGGGCCACCACTGACCGCCGAGGATTCCGCCGGCCTGCCCACCGAATGGCGGGGTCGCCCGCGCCTGGATCGTCCTCGGCCCGCGATCACGATCGCGCTGATCGGCGGGCAGCGCCTGCTGCGGGACGCCACCGCCAGCCTGCTCACCGCCCAGGATGGGCTGCAGGTGCTGGGCGCATTCGCAACCGCGGCTGAGTTCCTCGCCGCGGAATGGAAGCGTTCTCCCGCCGTGCTGGTGCTCGACTGCGACGGCGGCGAGCCGCGCAACTGCGGCGCTGCCCTGGCAGAGCTGAGCCGGACGTCGGCGCGCGCGCGGATCGTGCTGCTCTGCCGCACCGCCAGCGAAGAGGTGGTGCGCTGCGCGATCGAGCACAGGGCGAGCGCGGTGCTGCTCAAGAGCTACTCCACCGAGGACATCCTCGCCGCCCTCGCCTACACCGCCACGGGGCGCACCGTGCTGCCCGCCGGGTGGCAGCAGCTGCTCCCCGCCCAGCCGGAGAACGGAACCAGGCTGAGCCCCCGTCACCGCCAGATCCTTGCCCTGATTGCTGCCGGCCGGCGCAACGAGGAGATCGCGCTCGACCTGGCGCTCAGCCCGAACACGATCAAGTTTCACATCCGTGCCCTGTATTCGCGGCTGGGAGTGCGCAATCGCGTCGAGGCCGCCAACCTCCACGCGCAGATCACCAGTGGCAACGACTGAGCCCAGGATCGCGATTGTCGGCGGAGCGGAAACGCTAGTCGCCGAGGCACTTGCCTGGATGCTCATGAAAGGCGGGTGCAAAGTGGTTGGCGTCTATCCGGGCTGGCGCGAGCTCGGCGCCGCGATGCGCACGTGCAGACAGCGCCCCCAGGCCGCAATCGTCTACACCGACGACCCCGCCACCGGCCCCGAGACGGTCGCCGAGATCAAGCTCGCCCACCCCGAGCTGAAGATCCTGCTGCTGTGCGAGCTCCCCACACCGACCGTGGTCCGCTGCGCGATCGAAGAGCGCGCCGAGGGCGTGGTGCTCACATCCGACACCGTCGAGGAGACGATTCTCGCGCTGCGCAATGTATTAGAGGGCCGCGCGGTGATGCCCGCGGGCTGGCAGTCGGTCTCTGCCCAGGCGGATGACCCGCTCGTCACGCTGAGCGGGCGCGAGCGCGAGATCCTCGCGCTGCTTGCCTCGGGGATGAGCAACAAGCAGATCGCCAGCGACCTCACGATCTCGTCCAACACCGTCAAGTTCCACCTGCGCACGATCTACTCCAAGCTGGGCGTGCACAACCGCGTACAGGCGATGCAGGCCACCGGACAGGGGGCCATGACGGACCCCGAAGGTGAGCGCACCGTCGAGGATACTCAACCCTTGACGAACCCTTTGGGGTAGCGCTCCGCCCACCCATCCGAGCGGGGTAAAAAACTACCCCACATGATGATTGTGCAAAGAGCGCAATGCGCATAGCATCCGCAACGATGGAATAGCCCTCGTGGGCCCATCGTGACACTTTCACACCTCGTGCCAGATGAACGGCACCCCACCCCACTCAAGGAGGAGGCCGCACTCAATGCGACCACAACGCAAAAGGAAAATGATCGCGGGACTCGTTTCCGCGGCAGGAGCGGCGGTGCTGGCCCTGGGCACGCTCACGGCTGGCGCCGCTGCCGCTCCGCCCTCAACGTTCACGCCCACATCGGACGGCCCGCAGAGCGCCAACGTCCCGTATGTGGCGTGGGTCGGCGAGCACGTGCGCCTGGTGGCGTGCGACCCGAAGATCGAAACCAGCGAAGCCGGCGGCCAGCTCGCCAACTTCCGGTTGGAGGACTGGTCGGGCAAGCCGGAAGCCGCTGAGATCCCCGAACTCGAATCGGGCACGCAAGCGTTCTTCGCGCCGAGCGACGGAAGCCCGCAGGCCGAAAGCGGCGACGGCTGCGTGAAGGTCGACTACAAGTCCCTGGCGCCCGGCCTATCGCGGATCAGGGGGGTCGTCACCAACGCGTCGGGGACGATCGTCTACTCGCACCAGTTCATCGTGATCTGGCTGACGGCCAACAAGCCGACACTAACTGAGCTCCCCTACGGGGGCGACCCCTCGGGCAACGGCGAATTCGTGCCGTCGCCGCTCTCCGAACCCGAATCGAACGCAGACAAGGGTCTCGTGCAGGTCAAGGAGACGGGCAGCTTTCCGGTGGAACCGAGCTCGCTGCTGCACAACGTGCTCCCCGAAGCGAGCTACACCCTGCCCGGTAGCTGGCCGACGCTCGCTGGAGCGCTCGCCTCCAGCTCCGAAGAACTGGAACCGCCGGGCACCAATCCGGGTCTGTGGGACATCCACGGGAGCCCGGAAGAAGGCCCGAACTCGGACGCGGTGGGACCATTCGATTCAGAGGTCCCCGAAACGCTCCTCAGCAATGGCAGTCTCAACGCCGACGACGCCCCGATGCCGGCTATCCGCGTCGACGTGCATCTAGCGCCGAACGAAGGCGGCTTGGGCGGCGTGGGTCAGATCTCGGGCGCGACCAAGTCCCAGGTCTACTCGGACAACCCGTACTACAGCGCATACATTCCCGCCACCGAACGTCCGGTGCCGCAGGCGTCGGGCGTCGACGGGCCCAAACACGGGGGCGACTTCCCCGGGTTCCTCAACGAAGAAGGCCCGTACACGTTCTGGACCTCGGTTCACAGCAGTGGCGAGCGCTTCGCGGAATCGACGGGATGCCTGCAGCGCAGCGAAGGCGAGGGCGCCAGCTACTACCAGACTCCGAGTGGTTCGTTGAATGAAACGTTCTACACGGACGAGCGGGGCGAAGTGCTCGTGTCCTACACGCCGGGCGATGGGTTCTACTTCAACCACATCCCGGTGTTCGGTGGAGCCGCAGGCGAAAGCGAAACCGGCAAGATCGTCAAGAACGCCGACGGCGGCTGCGACCTGAAAGGCCTGTACAAAGAAGTCATCGGCGAATCGTCGATCTCTGCCACGGCTGTGTATCCGTACCAGCCGGTCGACTACAGCTCGCAGAGCTCGGAAGGATCGCTGGTCAAGAAAGTCAGGTCGCTGTGGGAAAAGGAATTCTTCGAGTTCCCGAAGGGCCCCGGCGAAAACGAACAGAACGTGCGGATCGTCGTCGCCAAGGCGCAGGACATCGATGGGCGTCCGATCGTCGGCGAGACGGTGTGCTTCCACGCACAGCAGGAAACCGGGCTCTACCAGTTCAGCAATCCGACGAACGGGGATGAGCTAGAAGATCCCGGTGACGTGCTGGGCAAGGGATCCGAGGTCTACCTGGGCGGCAGCGAGGTGAGGGGCGAAAGCGAAGGCTCCGACCACCTCTGTGTGACGACCAACAGCCTGGGCTTGGCTGCGATCGACCTGGTCAACAGCACGACCTCGTCGGTCGATCTGACCGCCAGGTATGAAGGCGAGGAGATCGTCCGCGACCACCTCGTCGACTTCTCGACGAACATCGGGGCGAAAGAAAAGAAAGCCGCTGAAGAAAAAGCAGCCGAAGAAAAGGAAGCCGCAGAAGCAAAAGCGGCTAAAGAAAAGGAAGCCGCAGAAGCAAAAGCGAAAGCGGAAGCCAAGGAAAAAGGCGAAAAAGAAGTAGCGGCCGAAAAGGAACGCGTCGAACGAGAAAACAAAGCCGAAGAAGCCCGGGTCAAACGGGAAAACGAAGCTGAAACGCGACAGAACGAAAAAGAAAAGGCGAAAGAAGAACGCGAAAAAGCGACCGCCGAAGAAATCCTCAAAAACGACGAAAAGCGTGCCGCGGAAGAAAAAGCCGAAGCGGCAAGGCGCGAAAAAGAAGCAGCGGAAGAAAAGGCAAGGCGCGAAGCAGAAGTAAAACGCCACGAAGAAGAAGTGGCCAAACTCGCCAAGCCGCTGGTGACACCGCTCGCGGGATCGCTCACCGGCAAAGGCCACGGCAAGGCACACGTGGCCAGCAAGAAGAAGAAGGGCAAGAAAGGCAAGAAGAGCAAGAAGTAAGACGGAGCGACAGTGAGTGCCGAGGGCCCGCCCAGTGCGGGCCCTCGGTGTTTAAGGACGCCCCCGGGTCGACGTTCCGGTGTGCGGCAGCCTGCGTGGCGGTGCGGGCGGCTGCGCGGCCGCCTGACGAACCCTCTCTCTGAAGGCGTGCTGCAGGTTGGCGCGGGTCTGCCGGCGGTGGGGCTCTGGCAGCGAGTCGATCGCGAGCAGTCGCTTGCAGGCGAGGATCGAGGCGCTCCACTCCCCACACCAGTAGGCGGTGATCGAGTACTCGAAGAGCATCCCCCACTCGTAGATCCAGGGCGCCACGAACAGGATGTCGTCGGGCACCGGCAGCGGGCGCAGGTCGGCGGCCAACCGCGTGAACTGGTGTGCCGCGCGGTACAGGCCGCGCTCGCGCAGGCCGACCGCGAGATCGTGCACCGCCTCCAGGCGGGCGGGGCGCTGCTCCCACGCCGACAGGAACGCGTCGAGCGCCCCGGGCCAGTCGTCCAGCCGGGCGCTGAGGACGCCGACCTGGTAGCGGGCGACGTACGCCTCCTCCGCCCAGCCCCCCAGCTCCGCACGGCGCCGGTAATGCTCCAGCGCGAGCTCGAGCTTGGCGCGATCGTCGCTCTCGGCGCCGATGTCGCGGTAGGTCTGCGCGAGGTAGAACACCGCGCGGCTGTTGTTCGGGTCGCGGCGCAGATCCTCGCTCAGCAGGCGGAGATCGCGCTCAAACTTATGCCGCCAGCTATGCCCGTCCGCGTGGTGTGCAATGACGATCGAGTCGAGATGCTCAACGCTCTCCTCGACGTCGGGGCAGTCGATGTACTCATGCGTCGAGCCGACGTAGCGCCAGTGAAGGTCCCCGCGTACGAGTCGCTTGTTACGGTATTCGTTGAGCTCATCGCCCTGGCGCAGCATGTACGAGTCGGCGGTGAGGACCAGCGGCGCCTCGTACTGCGTGACCGTCATGTCGGCATCGAGCAGGAGCAGGTAGTCGGCCCTGCTGTAAGCGACACGCATCAGCTCGCTGCGGTTGTGGCCGAAGTCGACCCACCTGTGCTCGTGCAGCTCGCCGGGGATCTCCGCGAGCGCTCGGCGAATCAGATCCTGCGTGCCGTCGGTGGACCCAGTGTCGCAGATCACCCAGTGGTCGATCAGCTCACGACATGAGTCAAAGCAGCGCTCCAGGACGTCGACCTCGTCCTTGACGATCATACACAGGCAGATTGACGGCCGGCCGGCGGTCATGGTGAATCGTGTATACTAATCGGTTGAACTAGCGTGCATATGCACCACCTGCGTCAGATCAGTCTCAAAGTGGGTCGAAGCCTGTTCGGCGGTGGCCTGGTAGGCGTGCTCGCACTGGGCTCGACCACCGCCCCGGCCGATGCCGCCAGAGCTCGATCCGCAGGCCAGTCCAGGGCGAGCTCGAAGGGCAAGGTCACTTCGCGCAAGGTCACTGCGCGCGGCCCTACGGGCCCTCGCGGCGCAACTGGCGCAACCGGTGCGAACGGAGTAAACGGGGTAAATGGACTAGACGGCGAAAGAGGCGCCGAAGGACCGCGAGGGGTCACAGGCGAAACTGGTCCTGCCGGCAAAACCGGCGAAACCGGCTTGGCTGGCGAACCCGGACCAACTGGCGCGACCGGCCCAAGGGGCGCGACCGGCCCGACCGGTCCCGGCGGTGGCGCGACCGGTCCACCTGGTCCAACCGGCGCGACCGGCCCAACCGGCAAAACCGGCCTCGAAGGCCCACAGGGGATCGTAGGACTTACGGGAGCCATCGGCCCCACTGGCCCGACCGGAGCCACGGGTGCCCCCGGTGTGAATGGCGAAACCGGCGCGACCGGCGCCACTGGTCCGACCGGCGCAACTGGCGCTTCCGGTGAAAAAGGCGAAACTGGCCCCACAGGCCCGACCGGCGCCACCGGTATGACGGGCGAAACCGGCCCAACGGGTGCGACCGGGCCGACTGGCCCAACCGGAGCCACCGGCGCTGCCGGTGTGACGGGCGAAACCGGCCCGACCGGCCCCACGGGCCCGACCGGCGCAACAGGTCCGACCGGCGCGACCGGCGCCGGCCTGACCGAGGTGGCGACCGTCACGTCCGAAGGGGTCGCAACTGCACTGGTGGGTGAAGCCCTCACCGTCGAACACGCATCCCCCGGAACCTACACACTGACGGATACAGGCGTGACATTCACAGGCTGCGCCGTCGTGGTGACCGTCAACGCAACCGGAGTTGACGATACGGCCCAGGCGGGAGCCGGCGGACACACGATCACGGTGATGACCTACGAAGGCGCCACCCTCACCAACAACCCGTTCTCGCTGATGGTCACCTGCCCGTAGGGCGAGAGAGCTGTATCGCTATTGCAATAGGGGTGGGGTGTTGAACAAAAAATTCAAAAGCCGTGTGCAATTGCTATCGGGTTCTGAATTTTTATAACAACCCCAGCTCCTGACTATAAATACTATCGCTATACCAAAGTCAGGTCTCCACAAAGTCAGGTCTCCAGAGAAGCCGGGCAGTACGCGCTCAAACTGACCTACTGCCCGCTCAAGCCACGGCTATACTTTCTGAAGTAATGAGCCGCATCACCGTGTACACGACCGAGCCGTGTGGATACTGCGCCCGCGTGAAGGGCCTGTTGAGGTCCCGCGGGCTGGAGTTCGCCGAGGTCAACCTCTCCAAGAACCCCGAGGGCCGCGTGGAGTTGGCGGCGAAAACCGGGATGATGACCTTCCCCCAGGTGCTCGTAGACGGCCAGTTGGTGGGAGGCTTCAACGAGACCCAGGCGGCCGTCGCGAGCGGCCGGCTGAACGAGCTGTCGAGCGGAGATCGACCGAAGCCGGTAGACGCAGGCCTGCGGCCAGCATCCCCGTTTCGACCGAAGCCGGTAGACACTGGCCTTCGGCCAGCATCCCCGTTTCGGCCAGCGGCCTGAGCCGCCGGCCGGCCCCGCGCGGGCGCGGTTGGCAGCGCTCGCAGACGTAGGTGCCGCGCCCGGCGACGACCAGCTTCACGATCGTGCGCCCACAGCGCGGGCAGGGCAGGCCCTCGCGGCGGTGCACGAGGAAGCGATCCTGAAAGGAGCCGCGCACGCCGTCGACGTGGCGAAAGTCGTCGATCGTGGCCCCGCGTGCGTCGATCCCTTCGCCCAGCGCCTCGACAACACCCTCGCGTAGGCGGGCGCACTGGGCGAGCGAGAGCCGCCCCGCGGGGCGCAGCGGGTGGATGCCGGCGCGGAAGAGCGCCTCGTCGGCGTAGATGTTGCCGACCCCGGCGACACGGCGTTGGTCGAGCAGGAAGGCCTTCACCGGGGCGCCACGCCCGCGCGCGAGCGCACGCAGGTGCTCGGCGGTGAAGCGCTCGTCCAACGGCTCCAGCCCCAGCCGCTCGGCGAAGAAGCGCTCCATCGCCTCCTCCCCCAGCAGCAGCTCGCCGGTGCCGAAGCGGCGTGGATCGACGATCACCAGGCGCCTGCGGCGGGGGCCGCGCGGCCGGGTGGACAAGGTTCGCGGACGAGCGCCCGGCTCCGGTGTGTTGGTTGATGCACCTAACGCTGACGTCCTGCTCGGCGCACCCAGCTCCAGACGCACACGCACATGCGCGGGCTCCGGCGAGGGTTCGCACAGAACCGCACCGGTCATGCGCAGGTGCTGCGCGAGGAAGACCTCACCCGCGAGATGCCAGACCAGATACTTGCCGCGCCGGTCCAGACGCTCGATGCGCCGCCCCCTGAGCGCATCGGCCAGCTCGTCGGGCGTGAGCGGGCGCGACCAGCGCGGGTCGAGGATCTCAACGCGCAGCAGGCGCCGGCCCTCGACAAGGGGCGCAAGCTGGCGACGGATGGTCTCGACCTCGGGAAGCTCGGGCAACGCCACCCCAGCATATGGCCCTCACCGCTGCGCGCGCGGGTGGGCGCTGAAGTAGACGCCCTTCAAGCGCTCGGAGGAGAGGTGGGTGTAGATCTGCGTCGTGGCAAGGTCGGCGTGGCCGAGCATGTCCTGCACCGAGCGCAGGTCGCAACCGCCGGCGAGCAGATGCGTGGCGAAGGTGTGGCGCAGCGTGTGCGGGCTCATGCGCTCGGCGAGCCCGGCGGAGCGGGCGTGGGACTGCACGATCTTGTAGAGACCCTGGCGCGTCAGCGGCCGGCCGCGGTGGTTGAGGAAGAGCGAATGCGCACCCGACCCACCGCGCGATGGGCGAGCGTCGGAGCTGGCAGCCGCGCGCGATAGACGAGCGTCGGAGCTGGCACCCGCGCGCGATGGACGGGTTTCAGATCCCGCGCCGCCGGCGAGGACCGGGCGCCCGCGCTCGCACCACGCGAGCAGCGCGGCGACTGCGGCGCTCCCGACGGGCACGATCCGCTCCTTGGAGCCCTTGCCGCGCGCGCGCAGCATCCCCTCCTCGAGATCGACGTCGCCGAGCTGCAGCGCGATCGTCTCCGAGGCGCGCAGCCCGCACGCGTACATGATCTCCAGCAGCGCGCGGTCGCGCAGCGCCAGCGGCTCCGGCCCCGCGGGCTGGCGCAGCAGCAGCGAGACCTCCTCGCGCGTGAGCACGAACGGCAGCCGCTGCAGGCGCGGGGGCCCGCGCAGCTCAGCGGTCGGATCGCGTTCGAGCAGTCCCTCGCGGCGCAGATGCCGGTAGAAGGAGCGCAGGCAGGCGGCCTTGCGCTGCAGCGTGGCAGGCGCGACCGCCGAACGCTCCTCGGTGCCGTCGGCGAGCTCGGAGAGAAACGCCGCGAGGTCGCGATGCGCAACCTGGAGCGGGCTCAGACCGCGGCGGCGCAGAAACTCCCCGAACTGCAGCAGATCGATGCGGTAGGCCTCCAGAGTGTTGCGGGAGAGCCCCCGCTCGAGCTCCAGATAGGCGAGGAAGTCGAGCGCGAGGCGGGCGAGATCGTCCGCAGCGGGTGGTGTGGCGGCGGTATGGCCGAGGGTCGCATCCGCGCAGGCGGTCTCGACGCCCGGCTGCAGGGCGCGGGACATCGTGTCCCGCGGCGACGCGGGAGGGGTGGACGGGAGCGTGGGCACTCATGCCCTGCTTCGCCCCCAACACGACTACTCCTGCGTAACGGCGGCCGGCAGAGCCAGCGCGATCTCCAGCATCGCCTCCAGCGCCGCGGCGCTCACCCGCTCACCGGGCTCGTGGTTGCGCTCGGTGCCGTTGGCGAGGTTGACGACGGGCAGGCCGGCGGCGATCAGCGCGTTGGCGTCGGAGGCCCCGCCACTGGAGATCCGCACCGGCTCATGCCCACAGGCGCGCAGCGCGCGCTCGGCGGCGCGCACCGCCGGCGCGGAGGCCGGAGTGCGGTAGCCGGTGAAGGTGCGCTCCACGGTCACGTCGACGTCGCATTCGCACTCGGGGAGGTTGGCGGCCTCGTGCACGCAGTCGAGCAGCTCGGCGAGGATCTCCTCGGCGCGCTCCTCGCGCTGGGCGCGCACCTCGGCGAGGATCGAGCAGCGCTCGGGGACGACGTTGATCGCGGAGCCGCCCGCGATCGTGCCGACGTTGGCGGTCGTGTGCGCGTCGATCCGGCCGAGGCGCATGTCGGCGACGGCGCGCGCGGCGGCGAGGATCGCGCTGCGGCCCTCCTCGGGCCGCACGCCGGCGTGGGCAGCGGTACCGCGGAAGGTCGCCTGCAGGCGGTGGTGGGTCGGCGCGGAGAGCACCAGCTCGCCGATCGGGGAGGCGTGGTCGAAGACGTAGCCGAAGCTGCTGCGCAGGCACGCGCGGTCGAACGCGCGGGCGCCCGCGAGCATCCGCTCCTCGCCGACGGTGAACAGCAGCTCGATGTCCACCGGCACACCGGCGGCAGGGTGGGCGCCGGGTCGATGGGCGCCGGCGCGATCGCGATGCAGACGGCGCGCGAGCACCAGCAGCACGGCGACGGCGGCCTTGTTGTCGGCGCCGAGGATCCCCTCGTTGGCGTTTTCCCAGAAGCCGTCGCGCAGGACGGGCTCCACCGGGGCAAGCAGCGGCACGGTGTCCATGTGCGCGCACAGCAGGATGCACTGCCGCTCGCCCGCGGAGTCTCCCGGGGAGGACGGGGCGCCGATCCGCGCGAGCAGGTTGCCGCAGTCCGAGCCCGCCACGATCGCAGTGTCGTCCTCGTGCACCTCGATCCCGAGCGCCCGCAGCTCCCCGGCAATCCGCTCCGCGCAGGCACGCTCGCGACCTGAAGGACTCTCGATACGGCAGAGCTCGGCGAAGATGTCGTGGAGGTAGCGGCGCTCCAGCTCGTCAGCGCGAGGTGGAGCACTCACCGGTTTTCGGCGAGCATCTGCGATCGGGCGGGCTCGGCGTGTTTACCGTCACCGCGACCACCGCGCTCGCCCCCGTGCAGCGATCGGCCGTGCTCACCGTCACCGCGGACACCGTCCTCGGCCGCGTGCAGCGATCGACGGTGCTCACCGCGGTCACCATGCCCGACCTGCTCACGGCTACCGCCCCCCGCGTGCAGCAGCGCGGCCGCGACGAACTCGCGGAACAGCGGCGCGGGGCGCTCGGGGCGGGACTTGAACTCGGGGTGGAACTGCGAGGCGAGGAAGAAAGGATGCCCACCCTCCCCGCCGGGCAACTCGATCGTCTCGACGAGCCGCTCGTCGGGTGAGGTGCCGCAGATGCCGAGGCCGGCGTTCTGCAGCTGGCGGCGCAGCAGGTTGTTGACCTCGTAGCGATGGCGGTGGCGCTCGTACACGACCGCCTCGCCGTAGATCGCCCGCGCGCGGGAGCCCTCGTGCAGCTTGATCGGGTCGGCTCCCAAGCGCATCGTGCCGCCGAGGTCGGCGATCTCCTTCTGCTCGGGCAACAGGTCGATCACCGGGAACGGCGTCTCGAGGTCGAACTCGGTCGAGTTGGCGCCCTCCATGCCCGCGACATGGCGGGCGAACTCCGCGACGGCGACCTGCATCCCGAGGCAGATCCCCAGGTAGGGGGTCCGCTGCTCGCGCGCGATACGGGCGGCGGCGATCATCCCCTCGATCCCCCTGCCGCCGAAGCCGCCCGGGATCAGGATGCCGTCGATGGCGCTCAACAGCTCGCGCGCGCGCTCGCGATCCTCGC
Organism: Solirubrobacteraceae bacterium; assembly: GCA_035948945.1. GTDB lineage: Bacteria > Actinomycetota > Thermoleophilia > Solirubrobacterales > Solirubrobacteraceae > Palsa-744. The sequence continues at coordinate 34,863 of DASZIQ010000074.1, read as the reverse complement.
GCTCGTGCCCCCCGCCCGCGCCGGCTCCCTCCAGCAGCTCGGAGTCCACCCACTCGATCCGCATGCGGGCATCCTGCAGCGCGGCGGCGTGGCGCAGCGCCTCGGAGACCGACAGGTAGGCGTCCTCCAGCTGCACGTACTTGCCGACTATCGCGATCCGCACGGTGTCGCTTGCGCCCGAGTCCGCCGGCCCGTCCAGCTCCTCCGTGACCCCCGGTCCGTCCGACTCGCCCGAGCCCCTCGGCCCATTCGACTCGCCCGAGCCCCTCGGGCCGTTCGACTCCCCGCTCCTGCGCCTTCTCTCCCCCCCACCGGCCCGCTCGGCCCGTTCGATCGGCTCCGTCCAGCTGGCGAGATCGGGCTCGGGGGCCTCGACGCCGAAGTGCTCGAGGATGCAGTCGTCCACCCCCTGTTCGCGGAACGTGAGCGGCACCTTGTAGATGTTGTCCACGTCGCACGCGGACACGATCGCTTCGGGGGGCAGGCTGGCGAACAGCGCGATCTTCTTGCGGATCTCCTGGGAGAGCGAGCCCTCCGAGCGGCACATCAGCATGTCGGGGGCGATCCCGATGCGGCGCAGCTCGTTGACGGAGTGCTGGGTGGGCTTGGTCTTGAGCTCGCCGGCGTGGCCGATGTAGGGGACGAGCGTGAGGTGGATGAACATGCAGCGCCGCCGCCCCACGTCGACGGGGAACTGGCGGATCGCCTCCAGGAACGGCAGCGACTCGATGTCCCCGACGGTGCCGCCGACCTCGGTGATCACGAAATCGACGTCGGAGGACTGCGCGATCAGCGCGATGCGCTGCTTGATCTCGTCGGTGATGTGCGGCACGACCTGGACGGTGCCGCCGAGGTAGTCGCCACGGCGCTCGCGACGGATCACGGTGTCGTAGATCCCGCCCGCGGTGACGTTGGAGGCGCGCGAGGTGTTGGCGTCGGTGAAGCGCTCGTAGTGGCCGAGGTCGAGATCGGTCTCGGCGCCGTCCTCGGTGACGAACACCTCCCCGTGCTGGTAGGGGGACATCGTGCCCGGGTCGACGTTGATGTAGGGGTCGAACTTCTGCAGCCCCACGGTCAGCCCGCGCGCCACGAGCAGCCGCCCGATCGAGGCCGCGGCGATGCCCTTCCCCAGCGAGGACACGACGCCACCGGTGATGAAGATGAACCGGGTCTTGGCCGGCGGGTCGGCGTGGCGGTCGGGCGCGGGGCGGCTCATGTACTCCCTGAAGAGTCTAGCCCCCGGCCCCACGGAACTCCGGACGCGCCCCCGCCCTTCGTCCAGGATCCCCGCGCGCGCTCCCGCTCTCTGCGAGCCGCCGCCGATGGAGGCATGCCAGCGCCCGCCCGCGCCACCCCACAGCAGGCAGCGCTTCACCCCCTACCGAAGGAGACCCGCCGATGCTCGCGGCCATCTCAACTCGCGCCGGAACCCTCGTGGCCATCCTGATCGCCACGGCGCTCCTGCTCGCGCTGGCGCTCTCTCCCCGAGCGGACGCGCGGGCGCACAGCGCGGCCTGCACGCACTCGACCGGCCGCACCCGGCACGGCGCGCACTCCTGCACCGCGAGCGCGGGCAAGGGTCGCCGCAAGGGCAGGGGGCGTGCGCACTCGAAGACCGGCGCTCATCGGCACGCAGCCGGCTCGCATACCCCCACGAACGGTGGCGAACAGTCAGAAGGCGAATCGGAAGGCGAACAGGCCGAAGGCGGGCAGGGAGGCGGCGGCCAGGGCACAGGCGCCGCGGGGAGCGGCAAAGTCGGGGCCTCCAGCGCCCCGCAGGCGCGCTGCGAAGACGGCAGCGCCCCCGAAGCTGTCGAAGCAGGCGAAAACGAAAGCGAAGAAGCCTTCGTCTGCGAGGACGGCTCCGAACCGGCGTGCGCGGCAGGTCTCGTGCCGGTCGTGTCGAGCGATGGTCTGCAGTTGCTCTGCGAAGCGGCGCCCCGCCAGAAGCACACAAGCTGATTCCCGCTTTCGCGCCTTGCACTGCGACGCTCTGGGCCGCCGCCCGACACGCTGCCCTGCTCAAGCCACTTTGCGCAATCCCCCGCGTAAGCCGCCTCCCGGGGACTGTCTCGCTCAAGCCGCCTTGCGCAGCTCGCGCGCGTGGCGGCGCGCCGAGGGGTCACGCTCGGGGGCGCCCAGCATCCGCACCAACTCGCTCAACACCTCGGGCTCGCCCAGCCGCTCCACGCGCGTGCGGGTGCTGCCCGCGGTGGCGTCCTTGACGACTGTGAAGTGACGCGCGGCGAGCGAGGCGATCTGGGGCAGGTGGGTGATGCACAGCACCTGGCGCGCTTCCGCCAGCTCGCGTAGGCGCTCTCCCACCGCGCGCGCGGTGTGGCCGCCGATCCCCGCGTCCACCTCGTCGAACACGAGCGTCGCCTGCGAGCCGCTGTGGGCGACCGTCATCAACGCCAGCATCACGCGCGACAGCTCCCCCCCGGAGGCGATCTCGCGCAGCGGAGCGGCGGGGACGCCGGGGTTGGGCGCGATCGTCAGCTCGACGGCCTCCCCGCCGGCGGGGCCGACCTCGCGCGGGGAGAGCTCCACCGCGAAGGCCGCGCCAGGCATCGCCAGCGCGGCCAGCTGCTCGCGCACCGCCTCCCCCAGGCGCGGCGCAGGTCTCCAGCACGGCCCGCGCGTCGTGCAGGCGCCCGCTCACCTCCTCCAGCGCGACCGCCGCCCCCAGCAGTTGCTCGCGGCGCGCGCGTGCGCGCTCGGCGTGTTCCAGCACCGCGGCTACGGTGGGGCCGTGCTTGCGCAGCAGGCGCTCCAACGCCGCGAGGCGCTCTTCCACCGCCTGCAGCCGGGGCGCCACGTGGCCGCCTGCCTGTGGCCCCACCGCCGCGTGGCCCCTGTCCATCGGTCGGCCCGAGCGCTCGGCGGCGCCCTGCCCCCTCTCGTCGGCCCACTGCTCCCCCTCGTCGAGCCCGCCTTGATGCTCGCTGGCGAGGTCCGAAGTCTCCCCCGCGCCCGCCGCCTCGGCCTCGGCCAGCAGCCGCTCGCCGTAGTCACGCAGCTCGCCGGCGAGATCCCCCGCCTCGATCGCCAGCGCGTGGGCGCGCTCGGCGAGCGCGTCGAACGCCGGATCGACGCCGGCGAGGGCATCCAGGCGCGCGGCGGCATCCGCGCTCAGCGCCGTCGCCCCGGGCGCGTCGGAGCCCCCGTCGTATCCCTGCCCACCGGCGAGCGCCTCGGCGGCGCCGGCGGCGGCCGCGAGCAGCGCATCGAGACGGCGCAGCCGCTCGCGCTCGGCGCGCAACTGCTCCTGCTCGCCCTCCCGCGGAGCGAGCGCGTCGATCTCGGCGAGCTCGTGCTCGATCAGGTCGAGCTCGCGCTCACGCGCGCCGTCCAGCTCCCGCAGGCTCTCCAGCTCCTCACCAAGCTCACGCACCTCGCGATGGGCGGCCGCGCAAGCGGCGCGCCGGGCGGCCTGCGCGGGGCCGCAGAAGCCGTCGAGGATCTCCAGCTGCGCGGCGGCGAGCGTGAGCTTGCGGTGCTCGTGCTGGCCGTAGAAGGTCAGCAGCGCCTCCCCGATCCTGCGCAGGTCGGCGACGGCGACCGTGCGGCCGTTCATGTACGCGCGGGTGCGCCCGTCGGTGCTCACGCGCCGTGCCAGCACAACCTCCTCGGCATCGGCCGCCAACAGCTCCCCGTGCTCCCCGTCGCGTAGTTGCGCCAGCAGCGCCGGGGACGGCGCGAACGTCCCCTCCACGTACGCCTCGCCGGCGCCGGGCCGCACGAGGGTGGGCGGGGATCCCCTTCCCGTGCGCCCGCCGAGCAGCAGATCGAGCGCGTGCGCGAGCACGGTCTTGCCGGCGCCGGTCTCGCCCGTGAGCACGTTCAGCCCCGGCGCCAGCTCCAGCTCCGCCCGCTCGATCAGCAGCAGATTCTCGACTCGCAACTCTGTCAGCACGCATGCAGGTGTATCAGTGGGCACCGACGGATTAGTGGCCCGGTGGTGAGCGGCGCGCCGTCGCGGGGCATGGATGCCCCGCGCCCACGACCGTGATGGCCCGCTGCGCCGCGTGGACGATCCCAAATGACCACTCCCGGCACCACTGCCCGCCCGGCCCGGCGGCGGGCGCCCGCGTGAGGCCAGCCCATAGACTTGCGTTGGTCTGGTAGTGGTTGCTCTCTCCCCCCCGCATGTACGGCATGGTCGCCCGCGAGCTACGTGACACCGCGCGCCCCCCGCGGGGTTCGATCGAGTTCCTCTCCGAAGGTGCGCTGCGCGAGCGTCTGGAGGAGGAGGTCAACCGCGCCGCCCGCCACGGGACCGCGCTCAGCTGCCTGCTGCTCGACCTTGCCGATCTGCCCGCGCTGCGCCATGCTCACGGCGAGCTGCTGGTCGAGCGGGTGCTTGCGTATGTGGAGCTCGCGCTGCGCCGCGAGCTGCGCCGCTTCGACCGGGTCGGGCGCCCCTCCGAGGGCGAGCTGCTCGTTGTCCTTCCCGGCGCCGACCTGCCGCGCGGGGAGCTTGTCGCGCGGCGGATGCTGCTGCGCCTGCGCTCCCTCAAGCTGGAATCCTCCGGCCGGCGCCGCTCGCTGGGGGTCGCGGTTGGGCTCGCGCCGTGGCGGGCCGGGATGAGCGCGGGCGCGCTGCTCGGAGCCGCGCGTGTCGCGGCTGGACTCGAGCGCTCCGAGAACGGCCGGCTCCCCGGATAAGTTTCCTGGATGCTCTCCGGCTCCGAGCTGTGGCTTCTGCGCCTGATGGCCGACCGCGGCCTTGCGCTGCTCGATGCCACGACGCTGCTGATGGTGATCGAGGAGCGTGCCGAGCTGCGCGTCGCCGCGGCCTCCGGCGCGGGCACGCCGCGGCTGCGGGTGATGCCCGTCGAGGGCTCGGCGCTGGGCGCCCTCTATCTGGCCGGGCAGCCGGTGGCGCTCGACCGTCCGCGCGGGCCGGAGGCGGCGTGGCTGCACGAACTTGGCCTGGAGGCCCGCGCCGCCCTGGTCGAGCCGCTGCTGATGGAGGGCCACGGCGGCGGCCTCGTGATCGCGCTGCGCGCGGGCGGTGGCTTCCGCGGCCCCGACCGCCAGGCGCTGGCCGCCTTCGCCGCGAGCGTCGCCCAGCGTTTGGCGGCCGAGCGCTCGGTCGAGATCGAGCGCCTGCGCTACGGCATGGAGGCGCGCGAGCGCGAGCGCACGCGCTGGGCGCGCGAGATCCACGACGAGACCGTGCAGGGGCTCGGCGTGCTGCGCCTGCGCCTGGCCGACGCGCGCGACCGCCACGACGCGGCGGCGCTCTCCGCGGCGGTCGCGGAGGTGCTCGAGGGCCTCGGCGTTGAGATCGACGGTCTGCGCCACCTGATCACCGAGCTGCGGCCCGCGGCGCTCGACGACCTCGGCCTGGTGCCCGCGCTCGAAGCGCTCGCCCGCCGCGCGCACGCGATCGACGGCCTGGAGGTGCACACGGAGATCGAGCTCTCGCCGGCCGGCGGGCGGCTCGACGGGGAGCTCGAGAGCACGATCTACCGCGTCGTGCAGGAGGCGCTCACCAACGTCTCCCGTCACGCGCACGCCTCGCGCGCGGTCGTCTCCGTCGTGCTGAACGGCGACGGCTCCACGGTCCGTGTGGCGGTCGCCGACGACGGCCGCGGCCTGCCGGCGGGTGGCGGTGGTCTCGGCCCGCGCGGCGACGGCCTGGAGGGCGGCTTCGGCATGTCGGGCATGCGCGAGCGCGCCGAGCTGGTCGGCGGCGAGCTGCAGCTCGCGGCGGGCGGCTGCGGCGACGCCGGCGAGGGCACTACGGTGCGCCTCATGGTGCCGCTCGCTGGCCGATCTCCGATCGGTCGTCCGGAGGCGGTCTAGTCCACGAGGCCCAGCCGCCGCGCGTATGCGGTGAGCTCCGCGCGGGAGGAGAAGCCCAGCTTCTCGATCGCGCGGGCGCGGTAGGTCTTGACGGTGCGCTCGGCGACGTGCAGCTGCTCTGCGATCTGCGGGTTGGTGTGGCCCATCGCGATCAACCGCACCACCTCGCGCTCGCGCTCGGAGAGCGCCGCCCCCTCCTGCGCGGTCTCCCCGCCGGTCGCCATCAGCGCCCCGAGCCGTGGATGCAGGTAGTTGCCGCCGGCCACGGCGAGGCGGAACGCCTGTAACAACTCGGCGGGCTCGGCCTCCTTGAGCACGTAGCTGCGCGCCCCCGCCCGCAGCGCTTGGCGGGCATACTCGGGGTCCTCGCGCATCGTCAGGATCGCGACGGCGAGCGGTGGGTGGGCGACAAAGCACTGCGGCAGCGCGGCGAGGCTCGAACCGCCGGGCATCGTCAGATCGAGCGTCAGCAGGTCGGGCCTGTGGGCGCGAACTTCGCGGATCGTCGCCGGCACGTCGGCGGCCTCCGCGACAACGACGAACTCCTGCGCCTCGCGCTCCAACACGGTGCGGATCCCGTCGCGTACGACGGCGTGGTCGTCGGCGATGATCACCTCGATCGGGCGGTCCACGCCCGCGGTGCCAGGTTGCATCCGCACACCGTAGCGTCCGCCGAGGCGGCAAAGGGCTCTACCCGAGCGCTCCGCGACCCGCCCGCGCATCTGAGTCTGCACCTCAGTCTGCACCCCCGGGACGACACCGATCGGCACCTTTGGGACGACACGATCGGCACTACCTGGACGGCAGACAAACGCCCGCGCAGGCCGCATCATGTCGTGTGCAATGACCTATTCACACGGCACCCGCCAATCCAGGCCGCCAGCAAGCGGCAGGGCGCCGCAGACCACACCGCGAGGTGAGACGATGCGCGACACAACTGCACAACTTGCGAAATGGGGCGATCGGCGATGACCTTCGTGGGCGTCGCACTCGTATGGCTGGCGATCGCCGCGGTGGCGTTCCTGGCGCTGTCGGCGCTCGCGCGCCTGTCGGCCAGCAGAAACGTGGAAGCGGAATTAGGGATCGTGGGCGAAGCCGAGCTGATCGACACGAGCTACATGACGACGTGAGCCCCGTGATGACATGAGCCCCGCAACCCTCAGCGCCAAGAAGCACTCGCGCATCCTCGTCGCGGGCGCCGACCCGGCGCAGCGTGCGGCCGTGCTGCACGACCTCAGCAAGTCGCTGCCGGAAGGCGCCCAGCTCGGCGAGGCGGGCGCCGTCTCGGAGGTGCTGGAGCGGGCCCCCACCAGCAGCGTCGTGATGCTCGCGGGCGACCTCGGCGAGGTGTCCGCGGAATCGCTGATGCACATGCTGGGACGCCGCCACCCCAGCCTCCCGGTGGTGGCGCTGAGTCTCACGCAACAGAGCGTGGCCCGCGAGGCGCCTCCGCTCGCCTGGTAGCCTCGCCGCGAGGCCGCGCCGGTGCCCACCCACCTCCTCAGCCCCGCGCCTGCCGACCTCCCCACACCGGAGCTCGCCGCCCACCAGCCGATCCCGGCGCCCGCGACCCGCGCGGTAACCGCTCCGCGCGTCCGCCTGCACGAAACCCACCATCTCGTCCAGGCGAGTCTCTCCCTTCCGACCCAGCCGCTAGCGTGGCGGCGTGTCGATCCTGCCCACCTCTCCCCGACTGCGGAGGATCCTGGCCGCCTACACGGTCAACAAGCTGGGCACGTGGTTCGGCACGGTCGCGCTGTCGCTGGCGATCTACGACCACACCCACTCCGCCGCGGCCGTCACGGCGCTGTTCGTCGCCCGCTACCTGCCGGCGCTGGCGGTGCCGGCGCTGGTCGCCCGCGTGGAGGCCTCGACCCGCAGACGCGCCCTCAGCGCGTTGTATGCGTTCGAGGCGCTCTGCACCCTGCTGCTGGCGGCGCTGGTGTGGCATTTTCTGCTGCCCGCGATCCTCGTGCTGGTCGCGCTCGACGGCGCGCTGGAACTGACGGCGAGCTCGCTGCTGCGCGCCCAGGCGGCGCGCGCGGGAGCGGAGCAGGGCGCCGAGCAGGGCATCTACAACGCCAACGCGGCGCTCAACGTGGCGCTGTCGGCGTCGGTCGTGATCGGGCCGGCGCTCGGCGCGCTCGCCGTGCGGGCCTTCGGGGGACCCGTCGCGCTGCTGATCGACGCCGGCTCGTTCCTCGCGTGCGCGGCGCTGGTGGTGGACCTGTACGTGTATGTCGAGGAGCGCGCCGGCGCCTCGGTGCGGGCGCGCCTGGCCTCGGCCTGGGAGCATGTGCGCGAGGCGCCCGCGCTGCGCGCGGTGCTGCTCACCCAGGCCACGGCGCTCGTCTTCTTCGAGACCGCCGCGCCGGTGGAGGTGTTCTACGCGAAGGGCACCCTGCGCGCCGGCGACGTCGGCTACGGCACGCTGCTGGCGGTGTGGGGCGTGGGGCAGCTCGGCGGCAGCCTCTTCTTCGCGCGCGGCGAGCGGCGCTCGCTGGGGGCGATGCTGACGCTCGGCACGCTCGCCGTGGGACTCGCCTATTTAGGCTTCGCGGCAGCGCCCACACTGGCGCTCGCGGCGCTCGCGGCGCTGCTCGGCGGCGTCGGCAACGGCGTGCAATGGGCCTCGCTGCTGGGCACGGTGCAGTTGCTGACGCCCGAGCGCCTGCGCGGGCGGCTGATGGGGGGCGTGGAATCGATCGGCGCCCTCTGTCCGCTGATCGGGCTGCCGTTGAGCGGGCTGGTGATGGCGCTCAGCTCACCCCGCATCGCGTTCTTCGTGTTCGGCTCGATCATCGCCGCCACCACGCTCGGATTCGCGCGGCTGTGGGCCACCGGCACGATCCGCGCAGCCGGCCCGGGCGGGAGCGCCGCGCAGAGCGATGCGCTCTCGCCCACCGCGGCCTTCGACGCGCCAGCGGCTCGAATCGACTCCCCCGCGCCCACCGGCGTGCTCGACTCGCCGCCGGGAGGGCCTGTCCGTACCACATACTCGGGATCTCGCGGGGTATGACGAACCGTCGTTAAGTGCCACCCCGTATCGGCCGTTAAGGACGACAAGGACCGACATGCCCGCATCCAAGATAACGACACGGCTTTTCTGGCTGGCCGAGGCCATTCTGCTCGTGGGCGCGATTGCCACCGCGGTGTTGACCTCGCGCGCGGAAGACTGGCAGCCGCTCCAGCTCGTGGTGCTGCTGATGGCCCTCGCTTTGGGAGGGCAGCGGTTGAGCATCACCCTCCGCGGCCAGCAGATCACGACGGCTTTCATCGCATTGGTACTCGCGATGACGCTGCTTGGACCGGCCCCCGCTGCGCTCTTTGGCATTGCCGCGATGGTGTGGGCTTCGACCACGCGGAGACTCCCACCCGCAGCCTGGCTGAACAACCTGGCGACCTTTGCGATCTTCCCGGTGGTCGGCGGCTTGCTGGTTCGCGTGTTGGTCGGCACGCTGATCGGGAATGTCCACCATCCGGATGCTGGCGAGATCACCGATGGGGTGACCTTCGCGCTGGTGGTCTTCGCCGTCTTCATGCTGATGAATGTCCTCAACTTCGTGCTGATTGCCATCGACAACCGGGTACTCGAGGGACGGCGACTTTCAAGTCAGATGCGGGACGTGCTCGTGCCGATCCTCCCCGGACAGATCGCCGCCGGAGGACTGACTGCAATCCTCGCCGTCGCCTACGCAACGCTTGGCTTTCCGGTGCTCCTGTGCGCCGTGCTGGTGATCCTGATCTTCCAATACCTCGCGATGGCGCTGTTGCGCTCCGAGGACCGGGCCGATCAACTGGAGGCGCGCTCGATGCACCTCGCCTCGCTGCAGCTTGGCGTGCTGACGACGCTGGTCGAGACGCTCGCCCTGCGCGACCGCGTGACCGCACGCCACGCCGCCGCGGTCGCCCGCTACGCGCGCGCGCTGGCGCAGGAGGCCGGCTGCAGCGAGGCCGAGCAGGACCTCGTGCACACGGCGGGGCTGCTGCACGACATCGGCAAGTTCGCGCTGCCCGACCGGATCCTGGGCGCGGAGATCCTCTCCGACGAGGATTGGGCGCTGATCCGCCGCCACCCCCAGGACGGGGCGACGCTGGTGGGGCGCCTCGACGGCTACGGGCCGGTGGCGGACGCGATCCTCTACCACCACGAGCACATCGACGGCAGCGGCTACCCGGCCGGGCTGATCGGCAACGAGATCCCGCTGCCCTCGCGGATCCTCGCGATCTGCAGCGCCTACGACACGATGACCTCGCGCGACTCCTACCGCTCGACGAAGACTCCCCAGGACGCGATCGCCGAGCTGCGGCGGATGGCGGGGCGCCAGTTCGACGGAGAGCTCGTGAACACCTTCGTGGCGATGCTGGAGCGCAACGGCCCGGCGAAGCTCGCCTTGGGCGAGGAGGCCGACTTCGAGGCCGAGCTGGCGTTCGAGCGCCGCGCCCGCGCGATCGCGCAGCCCACGGCGAGGTAGCATCAGGGCCAGGAGCGGTCCGGCGCAGCGGAGTCAGGCCGGAGACGGTCCGGGTGCTGCAGCGGAGCCAGGCCGGAGACGGTCCGGCGCAGCGGGCATCTCGACGTTGCCCCTCACACGAACGAGCGCCGCTGGAAGCGGCGCTCGTAAGCAAGCTGATTGCTTGGCATAAGCCAAGGAATTCTTATTTGTTGTAACCCATGCTCGTCCTCCTTAGCTCGGGGCCCAGGGCCACCTACAGGGGCTTCGCGGCCCCCGGTCCCAACCTCTCCAGGACAACCGCAACCTAACTATTGAGTAGGTTTGCGCAGAATAGTACCAGGATTGGACGAATTGTCCAGCTTCGACGAGGTATTCGCTGCTAAGTGCAGTATTTCTTGCATATGCAGGATTTCCGAGGGGCCCGCGATAGTCGATTCGCGGCAGTCCCGGCGGTCGCCGGCAGGCGAACCGTCGCCGGCAGGCGAACCGTCGCCGACAGTCGCCAGGCGGCCGAGCGCCAGCCGCGCGGCTAGCGCCAGTCCGGGGAGCGGTCGGGCAAACGTCCACAAAGGTGCGCGACGCTCAACTTCCGGGGCCGCGGTGCCGAAACTCGACCAGAGGCGCACCGGAGCGCGGAGCGACATCCGGAGTGCCCGGCCCACACGGACCACCGAGCCTTCGAATCGAGAGGACGCGCCGATGCCCTTCGCCCCGCCCCCAAACTCCCCGCACGGCGACCGCCAGCTGGTGTTCACCAGCTCGCAGGCCGCGCGCTACCTGGGCGTCTCGCTCGCCACGATCCGCCGCTGGGCGGACGCGGGGCACCTGGACTGCTATCGCACGCCCGGTGGGCAGCGGCGCTTCTCGCGCGAGCAGCTCGACGGCTTCGTGGGTTCGCTGCAGCGCACCGGCGAGCAGGGCGCGTCGGCGGTCCGCAGCGCCGCGGCCTGACTCAAGCCCGGTCCATCGCGGACGCCCAGCGCGCTACCCGACCGCCAGCCCCGCGGCCTGAGCAGGGCGGGCGGGACCCTACCGCGCGAGCCGGCCGAACTTCTCGCGCAGGCGGCGATAGAAGGAGGAGCCGGGGAGCTGCGCGATCGTGCCGACGCCGTCGGCGAAGCGGGCGCGGATGTGCTCGCCGGGGCCCAGCTCGCAGACGGGGCGCCCGTCTACCGAAACGTCCAACGCCTCGCGCGAGCGGTTGTGAATCGTGATCGGGTCGGTTGGCGCCACCACCAGCGCGCGGGCGGTGAGCGAGTGGGGCGCGATGAACGAGACGACGAACCCCTTGACCCCCCACGCCATCACGGGGCCGGCGTTGGCCAGGTTGTAGCCGGTCGAGCCCGCGGGCGTGGCAAGTACAAGCCCGTCGCAGCGCACCGAGCCGACCTCCTCGCCGTCGAGCGCGTACGCCAGCTCCGCCACGCGCTCGCCGACGCGGCGGTGGATCGCGACGTCGTTGATCGCGGTCTCCTCGCCGCAGGGCGTCTCGAGCACGATCCCGGGGAGGCGCAGCAGCTCGAAGCGGCCGGAGAGCGCGCGGGCGACGCCATCCTCGATCTCCTCCGGCTCGACGGTGGCGAGGAAGCCGATCTCGCCGAAGTTGATCGCGAACACCGGCACCGAGGTGCCCGCGTAGAGCTGCAACGCGCGCAGGATCGTGCCATCGCCACCGAGCACGATGCAGAGCTGCTCCCCACCCGACCCGATCGTGGCGTCCACCTCAACGCCGGGCCCCGCGCGCAGGCCGTGCTTGACGGTCTCCTCCCCATCGAAGCGCAGCGTCGCGCCGGTCGCGCGAGCCCGCTCGATCAGCGCACCCAGCGCCGCGTGGGTGTCCTCGACCCGCCGGTGGGTGAGTACCGCGATGTTGCGAGCCTCCCCGCCAGCGCGATCCGATTTTTTTTGATGAGCGCCCTCCGGGCGCCGGCTGGTCGGTGAGTGGTCCACCACGCTCACGGCTCCTCCTCGCGCGCCATGCGTTCGATCTCCTCGGCGCTGCGCGCGCCGCCCGCGCGGCCGGGCTCGGCCAGCCAGATGAAGGTCTCGCGGTTGCCCTTCGGCCCGGGCAGGCCGGAGGAACGGAAACCGAGGACGGAGGGTGGGTAGGGGGCGCCGGCCACACGGGGCACGCCCGGGTTGGCGCCGGCTCCGGTGGGCGAGGCGGTTGGGCTGGCAAGCTCCGCGGCGCTCCGGGCGACCGCCGCTGACTCGATCTCCCCAACGGCAAGCCCCACCGCCACGAGCGCGGCACGGCGCGCCACGGGGTCGCGCACGACGCCCCCTTTGCCCACGCGCTCGCGCGGCGCCTCGAACTGGGGCTTGATCAGCGCGAGCACGTCGTAGGGCGCGGCGAGGCAGCCGAGCACGGCTGGCAGCACCTTGGTGAGGGAGATGAACGAGACGTCCACCACCGCGAGGTCGGGCACGGCCGGAAGCATCGCAGGCTCCAGCCCGCGCGCGTTGGTGCGCTCCAGCACGTGCACCCGCGGATCGCTGCGTAGGCGGTGGTGGAGCTCTCCATAACCCACGTCTGCCGCGACCACCGCAGCGGCGCCACGCTGTAGCAGGCAGTCGGTGAAGCCCCCTGTCGACGCGCCCACGTCGAGCGCGACGCGCCCCGCCACCGCGATGTCGGTGCGCGTAAGCGCGTTCTCCAGCTTGATCCCGCCCCGCGACACATACCGCGGGCGCTCCGCGACGCTCACGACCGCGTCGGCCGCCACCATCTCCCCCGGCTTCTCCGCGCGCCGGCCCCCGGCCCCAACGCGCACCTCGCCCGCCATCACCGAGGCCGCGGCGCGGCTGCGCGAGTCAAACAGCCCGCGCTCGGCGAGAAGAGTGTCCAGACGCTGCTTGCCCATCGCCCGAACGGTATCCGCTCCGCGGCTCCGAGCGGTGGCAACGCCCCGGCGAACTTCGGCGGCAACGTCAGCGGCGGACTTAAATGAAACGACCCGCCTGGGAAGCGGGCCGTTTCGAGGGAGGAGGGATGCTGCTGTACTTCGGGTCTAAAAGCATGATGCCCGCTGCGAGCGGTGTTGTGTGTGAGAGTGCGCACACATGTTCGATCGTTGCGCATGCGACAAACCACACGTATGTTCGACGAACCGCGGGAGCGCTGCTAGAGGTAACTCGCGTACGGCGTGACCGGGTGATGAAGGCTCACCGTAAAGCCGTCCGGCGGTGAGATGTAGTAGCCGTCACCGCGCTCGTTGACGACGAGGCTCGGCCTGGTTTTGGCACGCCAACGCAACACCGGCCACCACATGCGCCGCCTGACGCGCGCGAGGAGATCCATGCGTGGCGAGCACGCGACCTCAGTCCGGTCGGGAAGGACGATCACAAACGTTCGCTCTTCCCTCACCGCATCGAGTATCGACGGCAGCGAAGAGATGTCGGCATCCATGAACATGGTGCCGTTGGGGTAGCGCGGGTTCTCCGAGAGCACCTCGGCCACCAGAGCGTCTGTCGTACCCGCCAAGCTCATGACCTGCTTCGTCGGTGCCATCCTTCAAAGATCGCGCCATGATGCTCGATCATGTGCTGAATGGCATTTGCCAGCTGTTCGTTTGTCGCCAAGCCAGCCCCCCTGGAAAATGTTCGGGACCCAGCTTGGTCTTTCCATTGTATCGATGCATGTGGCAGATACCCATGTGATTGTCGATCATGTAGATCGCCCGCCAACGGAGGCCGAGGCCCACTACGCGGCACTCCAAGATGACGGCATAGCGCAGGATCGGCCTCCCGCCAGTTCGCACAAAAACTCGCATATCGGCGCCCGGCAGCTTTTGGATCCAGTATCGATCGAGATTCACGGTAGCTCCGGCATTTGTCCCTCCGGCGAGGGTCGTAGACTGTGCAGACAAATATCTGCACCAGAGCACGGGAGAGTATCAGACCAAAGGGTTCATAACCAGCGCGTTCGAAACCCTCTGGCACCCAACGTCGAGCATCGACGGCCTGAGAGCTATCTCGATCAGAACCCGAGCGCAGCGCGAATCGCATTTGGCCTGCGCCTACGTCAGATACGCACGGAGCGCGGCCTACCTCAGGAAGAGCTGGCATACAGGACCAACTTGCATACGACGGCGGTCGGTCGTTTCGAGCGTGGCGTCCGCGAGCCCCGGCTGACGACGATCCTGCGGCTCGCCCGTGGCTTGGAAGTACCGCCCAGCGCACTGATGGACGATCTGCGCTGGCCAGAGAATGAGGAGTAGCTGGGAGGATCCACCTCGGCAGCCCTCTAACAGCCTGGAGCCCAGCGGATCTCCGCCTACGCCCCCACCGCTGCGGAGTCGCGGTCGAGGATCGCCGCCGCCACGCGCTCGGCGATCTTGGCGCCCGTGAAGCCGACCTCCTCGTGCAGCAGCGCCGGCTTGCCGTGCGTCACGTAGCGGTCGGGCAGGCCCACGCGGAGGATCCTTGGGGTGAGCCCCATCTCGCTGAGGGTCTCCCACACGGCGCTGCCGAAGCCCCCCGCGAGCACACCCTCCTCGATCGTCACGAGCAGGTCGTGCTCGGCCGCCAGCTGCGCCATCAGGCCCGCGTCGATCGGCTTGGCGAAGCGCGCGTCGGCGACCGTCACGCCGACGCCGCGCCCTTCCAGCAACGTTGCCGCCTCCAGCGCCTTGCCGACGCCGCTGCCGTAGCCGACCAGCGCGACGCGGCGCCCGGCGTGCGCGAGGGGGATTGACGGGATGTTCGCGCCCTCCGCCCCGCCCTGCGTTGCGCCGTCCGCGGGCTCACGCTCGGAGGCAGCGAACGCGCCGGGTGCGCCCGCGACCGCGGGGCGGAGTGGGCGGGCTCCGGTTCCCGCCTCGCGGAGGATCTCACCGGTGCCGATCGCGATTGCCCGCGGCTCCGCGGGCAGCGGCACGCCGATGCCCTCTCCGCGCGGGTAGCGCAGCGCGATCGGCCCCTCGTCGTAGAGCAGCGCCGTGCGCAGCATGTGCACGAGCATCGCCTCGTCGCGCGGTGCCATCAGCACGATGTTGGGCAGGCAGCGCAGGTAGGCGATGTCGAACACGCCGTGGTGGGTTGGGCCGTCGTCGCCGACGAGGCCGGCGCGGTCCATCGCGAACACCACGTTCAGTTTCTGCAGGCACACGTCGTGCACGATCTGGTCGTAGGCGCGCTGCAGGAACGTGGAGTAGATCGCCGCCACCGGCTTGACCCCCTCCAATGCCAGACCGGCCGCGAACAGGATCGCCTGCTGCTCGGCAATCCCCACGTCGAAGTAGCGCTCGGGGAGCGCCTTCTGCAGGATGTTCAGGCCAGTGCCCGAGTTCATCGCCGCGGTGATTCCCACTACGCGCCGGTCGCGTTCGCACTCCCGCACCAAGGCCTCGCCGAACACCTGGGTGTACTGCGGCCTCGCCACCCCCGCCGGCGCCTTCGCCGCCTGCCCGCCCGCTGCGGCGGGACTTGCGCTCGAGGCCTGCGGCGCTGCGGGCGCGGGGGTCGGGGTCGGGGAGCCATTGAGGATCGACTTCGGCTTCGCCGCATGCCACTTCTCCATCCCCTCCAGGCCCCCGTCCTCCGCCGGCGCGAAGCCCTTGCCCTTGACCGTGGCGATGTGCACAACCACCGGGCGTCCAGCCGCCAGCGCCTCGCGCAACGCCTCGCGCAGCGCGCGCACGTCGTGGCCGTCGATCACGCCCATGTAGGCCCAGTCGAGCTCCTCCCACCACAGGCCCGGAGCCCAGAACGCCTTCAACGACTCCTTCAGCTGGGGGCCCAGCTTCTCAAACGCCGCCCCCACCGCGCCCGGCAGGCGCGCGAGCCCCCCCTCGACGCCCTCCCGCGCGTGCCACAGCTTCGGGTTCAGGCGCACCCGGTTGAAGTAGCGCGACAGCGCGCCGACGTTCGGGGAGATCGACATCCCGTTGTCGTTCAGCACCACCACGATCGGCGTGCCCAGCCCCCCCGCCTGGCCGATCGCCTCGAACGCCACGCCGCCGGTCATCGCGCCGTCGCCGATCACCGCCACGACCTTGCCGTTTGGATGGGAGTCCCCACCCACCCTGTCCCCACCCGCTCTGCCGAGGTGGCGCATCCCCTCCTTGATGCCGACGGCGTACCCGACCGAGGTCGAGGCGTGGCCGGCGCCGATGATGTCGTGTGGGGACTCCGCGATCGAGCAGAACGGCGCGAGGCCGCCGTATTGGCGGATCGTGTCCAGCCGATCGCGCCGGCCGGTCAGGACCTTGTGCGGGTAGGCCTGGTGGCCGACGTCCCACAGGATCTTGTCGCGGGGCGAGTCCAGCAGCGAGTGCAGCGCCACCGCCAGCTCGCACGTGCCGAGGTTGGCCCCGAAGTGCCCCCCGATCTCCCCCACTGTGTCGATGATGTACTCGCGCACCTCCTGCGCCAGGCGCTGCAGCTCCTCATCGGAGAGGCCGTGCAGATCCTGCGGGCCCTCGACCGCGCCCAGCAGGGATCGCCTCGATCTGGCGCCGTTGTCGCTGTTGGGCTTGTCTTTGCTCATGAGGTGCGGGTGTAGATGAAGTCCGTGATCCGCTCGAGCTCGCCCGTGTCACGCGGCGCTTCGACGCCCGCGTGCGCAGCCTCCGTCAGCGCCGTCTGCGCCGTGCGGTGGGACTCTGCGGCCAGATCCTTCGCTTGGTCGATTCCGAACTCGCTCACGTAGGTGCGCTTGCCGTGACGCTCATCGCTTCCCTGGGGCTTGCCGAGCGCATCCTCGGTCCCGGTCACGTCGAGTATGTCATCGACGATCTGGAACAGCACGCCCAGCTCCGCCGCGAAGCGGTTGAACGCCATTGTCGCAGGTCCGTCGACTCCGCCCAACGTCAGCACGCACAACACCGACGCGCCGATCAGCCGGCCGGTCTTCAGCTCGTGCAGGCGTCGCAGGCCGGCAGGACCGGGCGGCGCGGTGGCGCGCACGTCGGCGTACTGGCCCCCCACCATCCCCCCGGCGCCGGTCGCCGCGGCGAGCTCCGCCGCCGCCGCCAGCACCCGCTCTGGCGCGGCGCGCTGGTGGGTCAAGAGATGGCGGAACGCCTCCGCGTACAGCCCGTCCCCGGCGAGGATCGCGACGTCCTCGCCGAAGGCGACGTGGCAGGTGGGCTGGCCGCGGCGCAGCCCGTCGTCGTCCATCGCGGGCAGGTCATCGTGGATCAGCGAGTAGGTGTGGATCAGCTCGATCGCCCCCGCCAGCGGCAGCACCGCGCGACGCTCGAGCCGGACCGCCTGGGCGGTGGCGAGCGCGAGCACGGGGCGGATCCGCTTGCCGCCGGCCAGCAGCGAGTAGCGCATCGCCTCGTCCAGGCCCGCCGTCAGGTCCTCCTCGGAGAAGCGCATTTTCTCCAGGTAGCGCTCCACCTCAACCCGCAGGTGTTCGGGGTATGAAGCCCCGGGGGCAGAGCCGGCGGGCACTACAGCAGCGAGTCCTGGCCGGGGGGAGGCGCGAGCACCTCGGCGCGCGCACGGCGCTCGAGCTCGGCCCCCGCGCGGTTGGCCAGGGCCGCGCACTCGTCCACCAGCGTCGCCGCCGCGTCGGTCGAGAGCTCGCCCGAGCGCAGCTGCTCCGCCGCGCGTTCCAGGCGCCCGATCAACTCATCCAGAGAGTCCGTCGCGTCGTTCATGAGATCGGGGCATTCTCCCGCACTTCGCGCAGCACCGCCGCCAGCACCCCGTTGACGAACGCCGGGGCATCCGCGCCGCAGAAGGTCTTCGCGCTCCGCACCGCCTCCTCGATTGCCCCCTCCGGCGGGATCGGAGTCTCGCCCGGCGTCGCGTCGGGGTGCAGGATCTCGAGCAGCGCCACCCGCAGAATGCTGCGCTCCAGCGGCTGGATGCGATCCACCGACCAGCCGTGCGCGTGGCGGTCGATCGCCTCGTCGAGCTCCGGCGCCCGGTCGGCCGCGGCGTGCGCCAGTGCGCGCGTCATCAGCGAGGCGCCCGCGGGGAGCGTGTCCGCGAGCGGCAGGTGGGTGAGATCGTGCTGGTAGAGCGCGAACACCGCCTCCTGGCGCTGCTCGGAGCGGCGCATGCTAAGCCCTCGTGGGGTCGAGCTTGGGCCCCTGCGGATGGAGCTCAGACCGGGCCACGTGGAGTCCAGGCCTCGCCGGGTGGGGCTCAGGCGCGCGAGACATATTCGCCCGAGCGCGTGTCCACGCGCACCCGCTCCCCCACGTTCACGAACAGGGGAACATTGATCGTGGCGCCCGTCTCGAGCGTCGCCGGCTTGGTGCCGCCTCCCGAGGCGGTGTCGCCACGCAGGCCGGGCTCGGTCTCGGCGACCTCCAGGTCGACGGCGCTCGGGAGCTGCACGTCGGAGGGCTGCTCGTCGATGAACAGCAGATCGACCTCACTGGAGGGCTTGATCCAGCGCAGCGCCTCGCTGAAGCTGCTCTCAGGCACGGCCAGCTGCTCGTAGGACTCCGTGTCCATGAAGTGCGCGTCGGTACCGTCGGCGTAGAGGAACTGCATCTTGCGCGCCTCGGTGCGCACCGGGCGGAACTTCTCGCCCGCCCTGAACGTGCGGTCGATCACCGCGCCGTCGGAGGCCCGGCGCAGCTTCGTGCGCACGAACGCCCCGCCCTTGCCGGGCTTGACGTGCTGGAACTCCACGATCTTGAAGACCGTGCCTTCCACCTCAATGTGATTTCCGTTCTTGAATTGATTTGTGCCTAGCACGTATTCAGCCTAACATTGTTCTACGTGGACCCGACAGCCAAGAAGCCTAGCCGCATGGATCAGTACGTGCGGGTCAGCCGAGTTGCGGGGCGCTCAGGCGAGAGCTTCATCTCCCCCGACCTGCAACGCGAGCAGGGCGCCGACTGGGCCGCATCTCGCGGCGTCGAGATAGCAATGATCCACGAAGACCTCGACCAGTCCGGCGGGAAGGTCCACCGGCCCGGCCTCGACGCCTTGCTGGCGCGAATCAAGTCCGGCGAAACAGATGGCGTGATCGTCGCCAAACTCGACCGCCTCAGCCGCCTCGGCGTCGCCGACGCACTGCGCCTAGTCGAGCAGATCACGGAGGCCGGCGGATCGATCGCGGCCCTCGACCTCGGCATTGACCCCACCACCACCTTCGGCAGGTTCGCCCTCACGATGATGCTCGCAATGGCCGCGATGGAGCACGAACGCCACATCGAAGCATGGGAGATCGCCAAGACCCGTGCACTCGACCGCGGCGCCCGCATGGGACCAACCCCATTCGGCTTCAAGCGCGCACCCGACGCAACCATCGAACCCCACCCCACCCACGCCCCGATCCTTGCCGAGGCATTCGGACGCGCCGCGCTCCACGGCGTAGACGCAGCGCTGACCTACCTGCGCGAACAAGTCCCCGACGAGCGCACCTGGAACGCCTTCACCGTGCGACGCCTGCTGCGCAACCGCACCTACCTCGGCGAGACACGCTACGGCGACCGCCTCGTGCGCGACTCCCACCCCCCACTCGTGGACCGCGCCACCTTCGAGCGCGCCCACCCCGGCGAGGAGAGACCCAAACGCCGGGCAGCCGCCGTATTCCCCCTCAGCGGACTTGCCACCTGCGCCGCCTGCGGCGAGATCCTCGTTGGCGGACGCGGAGGACTCGACAAGGATGGGAACGCGAAACGTACCTACCGCTGCCGAGCGTCATTGAATAGCTGGAAAGGCGAGCGGTGTTCTGCCCCCGCAAACGTCGCCGCCGACCGCTTGGAGAGCTATCTCGTGGAGCGCATCATGCAGGCATATGAGCAGAGCGGCACATCCGACGTAGCCGCGAACGTTACCGACACGGACGGTACCTTCGAGGACACCCAGCGCGAGCTGGAGGCCGCTGAGAGTGAGGTCGAGCGATTCGCCTCCGATCCGACCGCCGCCGAGCTGCTGGGCGAGGTCGCGTGGTCCGCCGCTCTGCGCACTCGCACTGAACGCGCCGCCGCAGCGCGCGTTGCCTACCGCGAACACGTCGACACGATGCGCGCCGACGATGTGGAGATCCCACCCGTCGAGCTTCTGGACACCCTCACACCCGAGGAGCTGACCACCGTCCTACGGAGCGTCTTTCAGACCGTTCGCGTCACCCGAGGACGCGGCCCCCTCCCCGATCGCGTCGAGCTGGCGTTTCATGGTGAACCGCATGCCAGGGTAGCGACGCTCCAGAACGCCGCATAACGCTTGCTCCAAACGCTCTCCGACGGCGCGACTGCCCCGGCGCGACATTTGCGGACCGCACTGCCTACCCACTCGCAACGTGCTCGCCAGGATGGTGCAGGCCGCGCGCTTCACACCACGCGTCGAACCGTTTCGGATTCATCTTGGGTAGCCCGCGAATCTTAACCCCGTACCACTCTGACAATGCCGCGGCAATCCTCACCTGGGCGCGTATGAACAACGCGATGTAGACGACGACGACAGCAGCCGATGCTGCTCCGATTACGTCGTCGAGCGTGCCTGTTCCGATCAGAAGGCCAGCAGCGACTGCAAACACAGGCGACGCGATGCCAAAGGTTACAATTTTCCTGCCGCGGCGTAGCTCCTCAGCGGCATCCTTGCCGATTCGTGGATACCAGGTGGCCTCGAAGTCTGGTTTGGCCATTATCCACAACCCCTCGCTGTGGAGCCTTCTGGTGGGTTGGGTGAAGCAAAAGCACCGGCTACGTCGCCGAGAAAACCTATGCCGCCGGCCGTGATGCTGATCGCGGTCGCCCCGCTTGCGGCCTCACCGGTAGCGACGCCAAGCGCGACGGCGCCGGCACCTCCAGTCGCAGCGATGCCTACCCCAGCTCCGACACATGAGATGCCACTGCCACCAGCGCATTCTTTGGCGTCTACACCCGCTCCCACAGCACCGGAAACAGCAGAGATCCCGCCTAGCACGCCCTCTGCCACCGCACCGCCGCCGATGGCGACCTCTCCGGCGCCGGTTGCAAGTGCGACGCCTCCGAGTACGATGCCGCCGACGCACCAGACGCCGCAGCGGCCTGTGGGATCGGCCCAGGTAAGTGGGTTATCGGCGACGTAGCTATAGGGTTCGCCGGTAAGCGCTACCCAAGGGTCCGGGGTCGTGAACTGCGCGGTGGCCGGATCGTAGTTGCGTGCCCGCATGTAGATCAGGCCCGTGTCGCTGCTGGTGTATTGGCCGTCGTATCCCATCGGTGTCGTCACGGAGCCGGTCGAGCCCGTCAGGTTGCCGTATGGGTCGTAGGTCATGGTCGCTTCGGTCGCGCCGGTTGTCCCGGTGAGCATTCTGATGGAGCCCTGCTGGTCGCGGTGGAGGTAGAGGGCTTTGCCTTCGCTGCCGATCTGCTCGATGGGGAGGTTTTCGGGGCCGTAGATGTAGCTTCTGGTTTCGTCGCTGAGGATCTGCGGGAGTTCTTCGGCGGTGTCCCAGGCGATGTATCTAGTCGTGCCGCCGCTGGCTTGGGAGCCACGGAGGCCGTTGCCGTTGTACGTGTAGGCGTCGCTGATCGCGCGTGTTTCGCCTTCTTTGCCCTGTTTGACCGAGGTCAGGTTACCTGCCTGGTCGTAGCCGTAGGTGGTGGCCACGGCGCGTGTTGGAGTGTTTTCGGTGCGCTCTCCGACGGCGTTGTAGAAGAAGCCGCCGCGGGTTTCGAGCTCGTCTGCCGCGTTGTAGGCATAGGAGCGCGTTCCGATCTTGATGGGGTTGTTCGCCGCGTCGTATTCCCACGGGCTGCTGCCGGCTTTTGTGAGACGGTTGTTGGAGTCGTAGGTGTAGCTTGGGTTGGTTTCGCCGGGGAGGCCTTTGCTGGTGATGGTTTTGACCTGGCCGTCATCGTCGCGGGTATAGACGAGAAGGGCGCGTGTTTCGGTGCCGTAGCTCATCTCGTCTTCGGTCATCTGGTCCGCGTCGTTGTAGGCGTAGCGGTCTTCGCCGCGTGTACCCGTCGTTGGATACGTCGTCGTCCAATTGGAGTCGGGATCGTAGGAGAACTTGGTGGTGTGTGAGAGCCAGTCGTTGACCTTTTCCAGACGGCCGTC
The DNA here is from genome assembly GCA_035948945.1 of Solirubrobacteraceae bacterium. Taxonomy (GTDB): domain Bacteria; phylum Actinomycetota; class Thermoleophilia; order Solirubrobacterales; family Solirubrobacteraceae; genus Palsa-744. Next base: position 12,628 of record DASZIQ010000074.1, on the reverse strand, counting down.
CTTGTCGTATTCGCGGGTCACGGCTTTGCCGTTGGGGTAGGTGATCTTGGTCGGCTGGTTGACCGGGTTGTATTCGTATTTGGTGATGTCGCCGTGCCCGTCTTTGCTTTCGATCAGCCGATCGAACTGGTCGAAGGTGTCGCTCGTCGTGCCGGTGCCGTCGACCATCTTCGTGACATACCCGTCGCCGTTGTATTCGTATTTGACATCGGGCGTTTTCCCGTCGGAGTATGTGATTTCGGTGAGCCCGTTCGCCGGGTCGTACGTGTATGTTGTAGTGCGTTTCTCCGCATCGGTCATGCTCGTCATGTTGCCCGCATCGTCGTATTCCCTGGTCGTCTTACGACCCAGCGGATCGATGACTTCGGTGACCTCCCCGAGCAGGTTACGCACATATCTGGCGTCGTGTCTGTTACCGTCGTACTGTTCGACGACCTGCCCTTCGGAGTTGTACACGCTTTCGGTGACGGTTCCGCTGGGCTCTTCGACCTTGGTCGGCTCGTTGTCGGCATCATACGTGTACTTCGTTTTGCGACCGTTGCCGTCGATCACGGTTTCCACGTTTCCGTCCGCGTCGTAGGTGTATTTTGTGGTGTGCCCGAGCGGGTCGGTCACCGTCAATGGGCGACCCTGGTCGTCTCTTTCGACCGTCGTCGTGAACTTTGAGCGTTCGGCGCCTTTGACCTCGCCTCGCGGACTGACGATCGAGGTGACCTGCGAGTCTTCGTTGTACACCCACGACCGGGTGTCGCCTTCCGGGTCGGTTTCGCCCGCGCGGTCGCCCTGGGAGTCGTACACGTACTTCCATGTGTGACGCACCGGGTTCGTGACGCTCGTCAGATCGCCGTGGGAGTCATACGTGTAGTTCGTGATCTGCGCGACCTGCCTCGTTTCCTGCGGCGCTGCCACCGCCACCGTTTCAGGGTCCCCGTTGCTGTTGCGTACGATCGTCGTCATCTCCCCGTCCGGCAGCGTGATCGTCTTCACATCGTGCGTCGAATCGTACGTCCACTGCGTTTCGTCTTTCTCAGCATTGACCATGCTCGTGCGGTCACCCACGCTGTCATACCCGTATTTGGTCGTGTGTTTGTCCGGGTCGGTGACGGCTATCAGGTTGGATGACCCGTCGTATTCGTAGGTCGTGGTGGCCGCATAGGACGTCCCGGACGCGCGCGTGACGCTGGTCGGCAGTCGCTCGCTGTTGAACTGCTCGACCGTCGTCGAGCCGTTCGGTTCGGTCACCGTCGTTTCCGAGCCCGATTCCGTCGTCTCGTATTGCCACTTGCGTGTCCGGCCCAGCGCGTCCGTCTGACTGATCACACGACCATACAGGCCATATTCGGTGCTCACGGTATGTTCGCGCCCATCCGTTTCCGAGGTCATCTCCTGCGACGCGTTATATTTGAACTGCCAACGCAGACCCGCTTCGCCGGGCTGCGTCACGCTCGCCAGAGCCCCGCTTTCATACGTGTATTTGACGGTGTGCCCCAGCGGATCGGTGACGCTTTCGACCTGCCCTTCACCGTCATACGCCAGCGTCAATTTGCGCCCAGCGGGAGCGCTGACCGATTCAAGGCGACCTTCGGTGTTGCGGTTCATCGTCGTCGTGTTGCCGTTGCGATCCACCTCGCTGGTGAGCAACCCCGAACTGTTGAAATACAGTTTGGTCTGGTCCGGCAACGTATAGAGATACCCGCTGCCTTCTTTGGCGAGTGTCGCCTGCGCCAGAGGAGACTCGGCCACCCATTTTTCGCCTACGTATTCAAACAACACAGCGCTCCCGTTATCCTGATACACAGCAGCCGTTTCCGTGCAAACTTCCAGATGGCAGCGACTCCCGGTCACAACATGCGCGCTGTAGGACCCCGTCCACCCATACCCAAAGGGACCCGGCCCCGTACCGTGTTCGGCCTGATCCGCCGCCAGCAGAGAGTTATACGTACGCACCATGTGCAACCCCAAGCCCCGCCCCCCAACCGAGAGATCGCTTTGACTCACCACCTGGTTGCCAGTCGCACAATCGACCGGGCGTCCCAACTGACATTTGTGCCGGTGAGGCTCTCCTTCATTTCCTTCCCCGTCTTCTTCGGCTTCCTGCGCTTCTTCTTCGGCCGTCAGCAACGGCCCGCTCAACACGATCGCCCCGACAGAGAATGAAGCACTGACAGTGTTTTCTTTTTCTTCGTTCAGGAGCCCGGCCCTCAGACGCATATATATTGGAGTTTCACATTTATACTCCGACGAACGCGAACCGACAAGCGTGAGACTTGGCGCCGGCGGAGGCGAAAAGTTGCTGATGCCCCCCGTGCCGTGCGAGCACGCGGTGAAATGCCATTCAGCGCCCTCCGACGGTTTGCCTTCGCTCGTCGAAACCGCCGAGAACGACGTATTATCAAATTCAACCGACCAGATTTCGGGCCGCGGCGGAGGCCTCCACACCCACTGCCCCTCCGAAAAATCGCCTTCCTGGAGATAGGACGTCTCCGCCGCCGTAATCGAGAGTTCTCCCCCACCACCCGGCGCAGTGCCCGAAATGTCGGAGCCTTCTTGGGTGAACTTCCACCCTTCAGCGCCTTCGGTAACCGTGACTTCCGGATCGACCAGCACCGGATACGCCATCCCGCGCCCACGATCAGAGACCGTCAAAACCAGTTCGTCGCCAACCACACCCATCACGACCGGCACTTCGCTACCGTGCGCGTCTCGCGCGCTCGGCGCCCGCACACGCGCAAGCACCCTCCCCCCAAGCAAGACCACAGCACCCTCGCCGGCCGACCGCAGCCTCGCACCCGCTGGCAGCGCCAGCCGGTAGCGCAACTGCTCGGGACTGACGCTCGAGCGCAACACCGCCGACAGGTCCACACCGCCCAACGTCGGCGTGACCACGGCATCCACATCAGGGCCGGCATCCCCGAAAAAGACGCTCTGCCCGAGCGAGTTGCCCCGCACGTCCGCGCCCTCCATCCTCACGCGCAGACCTTCAGAGCCGACCCCTACACCGCCGTCCAGGCTTCCCGCGATCGAGAGCGCCGCCAACGGCCTCACGGGCGCAAACCCCTCGGCGTCCGCCCGCAAGCCCAGGTCGACCGGGCGCTTCACCCCCCCGCCGTCCGCCACCCTCAGAGGAGCGGTCGAGGTCTCGACCCGCAACCCATGCGAGGTCCTCACGACCGCGCGATAGTCGCTCAGATAACGGACGATCCGGCCCTTGCTGGCCACCGAAACTGCCGGGTTCGCGCTCACACCAGCAAGCACCAAACCAAAATCCTCAACCAACAGCCGCCGCGACCGCGCCACAGACACGCCGTGGAACGCCATCCCCGACACCGCCCGCTGCGCACGCGCCGCCCGACCCCCAAGCCAACGCCGCCGCCGCACCGCCCACGCCCTCGCGTGGCGGCGAGACAACGCCAAAGAGACGCCCCGCCGCGACGACGCAAGCACCACAGACCCACTCGCCCGCGACCCAGAACCCCCATCCACACTCCGAAACCCCCCAGACCCAGCAACACCCAAGCCCCCCACCGACACGACCACAGCCTGCGAAGCCAACAGCAGCGCGGCGTTCCGCGCCGTCAACGTCGAGGCCATGCGAGCCTGCCGCCTCGCGCGCACGACCAGCCGCGCCCGAGCTAACCACACAAAGGCCACCACAAATATCAATGCACGGGACATCCCGACTGTCATATCAGAAATCGGCGGAAGGCTGGAACGTCATGCACAATCGTTTTTTGCCTACCCGACACTCCTCTCTGGCTTGCTGTCTCCAACTCCTACAGGGTCAGCAGTCACCCCCGCTTGCGCGAGCAGGTCCTCAAGCTGGCTCGGGATCAATCTTTGCTCCGCCCTTAGAGATCGGATCCTTGAGCCCCCACGCGCCGCGGATTTCGCCAGGACAGCGGGCCGGTCGCGTTCGGGAAGCAGGTCGCAGACATTGCGAGAATGGGTGTTTATGGTCTGGACACACTCTTGAATTAGTTGGTGCTGACCACGGTTCACGCACCACGGCTCCGTCCCACCCGTCTGAAGCATCCCAAGGAACCCATCCGACTAAGATTCGGGCATGCGGGAGGCAGTGGGACGATCGGCCGGCGAGCGTGATGGTCTGCCGGCGGCGACTCGGGTGCGCGTGAGGTGGGACCGGGTGGAGCGCGCGTGGCGCTCGTTGCCGCGCTTCTGGCGCTCGCCGGCAGGCCAGCCTTCGTGGGCGCGACCGGCGCTGCTGGCGATCGCGGCGGTGGCCGGGTTGGCGTACGGGTGGGGGATGAATGGGGCGGCGCTCGAGGACTTCTATGGGGCGGCGGCGCGCAGCATGGCATCCAGCTGGCACGACTTCTTCTTCGGCGCGTTCGATCCCGCGGGCACGGTGTCGGTCGACAAGCTGCCCGGGGCGCTGTGGCCGCAGGCGCTGTCGCTGCGGATCTTCGGGTTCCACGTGTGGGCGATCGTGCTGCCGCAGGTGCTCGAGGGGGTGCTCACGATCCTCGTGCTCTACCGCGCCGTGCGGCGCCTCGCGGGGCCACTCGCGGGGATCGTCGCTGCCGCGGTACTCGCCACGAGCCCGGTGACGGTCGCGCTCAACCGCGGCAACGTGGCCGACTCGCTGCTGATCCTGCTGCTCGTGCTCGCCGCGGACGCCACCTCCGCCGCGCTGTCTGAAGCCCCGCCCGCCCGGCTGCGCACGCTGCTGCTGGCCGGGGTGTGGATGGGGCTTGCCTTTCAGGCGAAGATGCTGGCGGCTTGGCTGGTGCTGCCGGCGCTGGCCGCGGCCTACCTGCTGGCGGCGGCGCCGCGGCTGCGCACCCGCCTGGGGCAGGTGGCGCTCGCCGGGGCGGTGACGGCGGTGGTGTCGCTGAGCTGGATGACGGTCGTCTCACTGGTGCCCGCGCATGAGCGCCCGTACGTGGACGGCACACAGAACGACTCGCTGTTCAGTCAGGTGTTCGAATACGACGGGCTCTCCCGCCTCGGGCGCAGCAACGTGTTCGCCGGCGCGGGCCATCCGGCGCAGTTCCTCGTGCAGCTCTCCGAAGAGGCCTCGGCGCCCACACACGCCGTCAAGCCGGGCCCGGGCAGGCTGCTCAGCGGTGTGTTCGGCCGCGACGACGGCTGGCTGCTGCCCGCCGCGCTGATCGCCGCGGTCGCGATCCTGCTGGAGCGCCGCCGGGCCCGGGCCGACAGGCGCGACCCGCTGCGAGCGGCGGTCGTGCTGTGGGGCACGTGGCTGGTGGTGTTGTGGGCCTTCTTCAGCGCCGGGGGCTATCCCAACTCCTACTACGTGGCGGCGCTCACGCCGGCGACCGGGGCGCTGTGCGGCGCGGGCCTCGCGCTGGCGTGGCGGTATCGCGGTCGCCGCGCGGCGCCGGCCGCGCTCGCGGGGACGCTGGTGTGTTGCGTGGGCTACGGGATCTATCTGTTGCAGGGTGGCACCGCGGTCCCGGGGTGGTTGGCGCTGGTCGCCGCCGTGCTCGGCGGCGCGGGCGCGCTGGCGCTGTGGGCACCGCGCCGCGCGGAGCCCGGCACCTCTGGCGTCGGAGGCAAAGACACCGAATCGCCCGCCGGTAACGTGGCGCTGCACGCGAGCAGCGGGGCAACCTCTGGGGGAGGGTCGAGCGCGGCCCGCCTCGGCCGCGGCTTCGGGGCGCCCACGCGCGGCGTGGCCGCGTTCGCGGTGGTATGCGTGCTGCTGCTTCCCGGGGTCGCCGCTGTGCTGATGGTGACCCGCGGCCTCGGGCCGTTCGCCGCCCCGTACGAGCCGGCATCCGCCACGATCTCCAGGGCGAAGGCGCGAAGCGCGGACATCGCCGACGAACAGGTGGTCGCGCAGCTCGCCTCCACCTACAACACGCCGATCCCGCTCGCGACCGACTCCTCGATCCTCGCTGCGCCCTTCATCCTCGCGACCGGCAGCGAGGTGCTGCCGATCGGGGGCTTCCAGGGCGGGGGCCCCTCCCCCACCCTCGCCCGGCTGCAGCGCTACATCGCGGCGGGCGAAGTGCGCGCGTTCCTGGTGCCGGTCCACAGCGACGATCCCCGCGTCGTGTGGATCCATGCTCACTGCGCCAGGCAGGGAGCCGAAGGCGGCGGCTCCCCCACCGCTCTGTATGTCTGCGGCGGCTGACCGGCCGCAATCTGCGACGGCTGGACGCTCGCGGCGGCTGACCGGCTCAATCCGCGGCGGCCGGGGGCTCGGGAGTCCCGAGCAGGCGACGCGCGAGGGGGCGGGCCGGGAGCGCGAGCCGCCCGATCTTGCGCACGACGCTGCCGAACTGCCGGCTCAGCGGCCCAACGTTGTATGGCAGGCCGTAGCGCTCGCAGATCGCGCGCACCTCGACGGCGATCTCGGCGTAGCGGTGGGAGGGGAGGTCGGGGAACAGGTGGTGCTCGATCTGGTGGGAGAGGTTGCCCGAGAGAATGTGAAAAAGCTCGCCGCCGGTCAAGTCGGCGGAGCCGAGCAGCTGGCGGTAGTACCACTCGCCGCGGGTCTCCTCGGCCGTTTGCGCCTCGGTGAACTGCACGGTGCCGTCGGGGAAGTGGCCGCAGAAGATGATTGTGAACGCCCACAGGTTGCGCACGAGGTTGGCGGTCGCGTTGCCGGCGAGCACGAGCGGCGCCGCCGGACCCGCCAGCAGCGGGAACAGGACATTAGTCCTTGAGCGTCTGCCGGCGAGCCTTGCGCAGGACCGCGTTCAGCTCCACGCGCTTCTCGCCCAGCCCGACCTCCCCCGCGAGGACCCGATCGAGCTCGAGGTCGTGCAGGGCGACGCCGTACTGGAAGAAGAGCGCCAGCAGCGCCGCGTAGAGCGGGTTGCCGAGGTAGTAGAGCCGCCAGGGCTGGAGCTCGGACATGCGCAGGATGCCGTAGCCGACGTCGCGGTCGCGGCCGAGCACGTTGGTGTAGGTGTGGTGAATGTAGTTGTGCGAGTGGCGCCAGTGGTCCCCGGGGCAGGCGTTGTCCCACTCGAAGCGCCTGCCGTCCAGCGCGGGGTCGTTCATCCAGTCGTACTGGCTGTGCATCACGTTATGGCCGACCTCCATGTTGTCGAGGATCTTCGACAGCGACAGCGCGGCGACGCCGCCGAGCCACGCGGGCGGGACGAGGCTGAAGAAGAGCAGGCCGCGTCCGGCGAGCTCAAACCCCCGCTGCGCGCGGATCACCGCGCGGATGTAATCGGCGTCGCGCTCGCCGAGGTCGGCGAGGACGAGCTCGCGGATCGCGTCGAGCTCACGGCCGAAAGCCTCAGTCTGGTCACTGCTCAGAGGGGGGGTGGTGACGGTGGTACTCATTGGAGATCGTCCGCGTGGGTCAGTTGTTCAACGGGCGCGTGAGCGCTGGGCTTCCCTGCCCAGCGTCAGCGGTTGCGCGTCTGTCCGAGCGCACAGCGGCTCAGCTCGTGCCTCCCGGCTGCTCTTCATAGGCGCGCCCGCGAGCAGTTCGCCGATCGCCGCGTCGATGTCGCGCGCGAAGTGTCCCGCGTCGGGTATCGCCTCGCGGTCGGCGTAGACACCGAAGCAGGCGCGGTCGCGCACGCTCGTCATGCCGACCGAGAGCGCGTGGCGGTCGGCCAGCGGGACCACGGGATAGGCGGCCTCGAGCGGGCAGCCGAGCATGTACATCGGCGGCGCCGGGCCGGGAATGTTGGAGACGACGAGGTTGAACGTGCGCGGGCTGGCGAAGATGCGAGAGATCGCGTGCTGGACGGCGCCGGGCGTGTACGCGGCGGCCTTGAACGCCAGGTCGGCGCTCTCGGGCTCGCGGTCGTGCTTGCTGCGGGTCATCATCGCGTTCACGCGCTGCAGGCGGCGAACCGGATCGGACTCCTCGCACGGCAGCTCGGCGAACATGAACGAGACGTGGTTGCCGAGCACGGCGTCATCGTCGCGGACGCTGACGGGCACCATCGCCTTGAGCGCGACGGGCTCCTCGCCGCGCCGCGCGAAGAACGTGCGCGCCCCGCCCGCCACCGCGGCGAGCAGGACATCGTTGACGGTCGTTCCGTGGGCGCGCTTGATTCTGCGCAGATCCTCGAGCGGGCGCTGCGCCCACGCCAGGCTGCGCAGCGGCGAGAGCGGCTTGTTGAGCGAGCTCGCGGGGGCGGCGTGCAGCGAGTGCTCCAGCGCCCGTGCCATGCGCGGGATGCCACCGGCGAGCTCGCACACGGCGCGCGAAGGGGACGCGGCCGCGCGCAGCGGCCAGCGCAGCAGGCCGAGCTGCTCGCCGAGGAGGTCGCGCACCCCCCGGACCAGCAGCTGCGCGTTGTCGGGCTCCGGCTCGGCCCGCCAGCGGTCGAGCTTGCAGGCGGGGGGCTCGGGCGTGGGGTCGAGCAGCAGCGAGGCCAGCTCGACCGCGGCGAGGCCGTCCACCATGCAGTGATGCGTCTTGCCGACGATCGCGAACTGCCGATCCCCGGCGTTCTCGCAAATCCACATCTCCCACAGCGGGCGGTCGCGGCGCAGCGGCACCGACATCACCTCGTCGACGAGCTCGTGCAGCGGACCGGGCGCCCAGTAGACGTGGCGATCGACGGAGAAGGCCGGATCGTCGATCCACTCCGGCGCGTGCAGGCCGAGCGGTACCGATGCGAGCTTCTGGCGGTAGCGCGGCGCGCGTGCCTGGCGGCGCTCGATGTGGTCGCGAAGCTCCGGGAAGCTCGGCAGCCGGCCGTCGGCGTCCGGCGAGAACACCGCGACCCAGCCCGTGTGCATGTGCGCGGTGGGCGTCTCCACCGAGAGGAACGACGCGTCGAGCGCCGACAGGCGGGCGCTGGTCATCCCGCCGGCACCAGTGGCGCCGCACGACGCGAGCGGACTCCCATCGCCCACCGGTCGTAGTGGGAGGGTTCCACGCGCTCGGAGGACTCCACGCGGCTGGAGGACTCCACGCGATTGGGAGGCTCCACGCGCTCGGAGCGCGCCACCCGGTCGGGAGGCTCCACGCGCTCGGCAGGCGACACGCGGTCGGAGCGCGCCACCCGGTCGGGGAACAGCTCCGCCAGGCCAGCGGAGGGTTCCACTACCTCTTTCCACGCGTGGGCGCGCGGTATCTGCCGGCGGCCCCACTCGGCGGCGAGCGCGAACTCGACCAGCCGCTCGAAGTAGACGCGCAGCGGAGGCGGGGGGCCGATGCCGCTGCCGCGCAGCGCCACGCGGGAGCGACGATCGTCGTAGCGGACCCTCGCCGCGAAGTACGGGAAGAAGACCTCGCTGCGTTCGAGCGCCCGGCGGTAGCGCGCATCGCGGCTGGAGCGAACGAGCAGGGGGTGCACCACACGGCGATACACCAAGGGATCGAGCAGGTACGGCGCCGGCCGCTCGAAGAACGCCGTCGCCAGCTCAACGAGCTCACCCACGCTGCTCGTGTGCGCCCCCGCGGTGAGGTGGAAGGTGGCGCCCTCGGCCTCGCGAGCCTGGCTCAGGTAGAGGATCGCGTCGGCGACGTAGTCGACCGGCACCACGTCGACGGGTGCGCTGCGGCGTGCCGGCAACGCCACATAGGCGCCGCGCGCAAATGCCCGTAACGGCCAGTAGAGCACGTTGAACGACGAGGTCCAGCCGTTGTCGCGCTCGCCGACGACGATGCTCGGACGTAGCACCGTGATCGGCAGTCGCCCGCGCGCGCGGGCGACGAGACCCTCCGCCTCGAACTTCGACTGCTCGTAGGCGTTGCGAAAGCGCTGGCCCACGTCGAGGTCGTCCTCGCTGAAGCACCCCCCGTGATCGCCGGCGACGTACGCGGTGGAGATGTGGGAGAGGCGCCGCAGGCCGCCGCGCGCGGCGCAGCGCTCCGCGAACGCAAGCACCCGCCGCGTGCCCTCGACGTTGATTGCGCGCGAGTCCTCCAGGCCGAGCTCGAAAGAGATCGACGCCGCGCCGTGCACGATCTCGCTCACCTCCTCGGCGAGCGCATCGCGCCTGCCCCGGAGGCCGAGACAGGGGCGCGTGATGTCACCGCGAACCGCAACCACACGCTCCGCATAGGGATGATCGGCGCCGAACAGGAAGTGCAGCGTGCGCTGCATCCGGGCCGCCGCCTCGTGGCGATCGGCGCCTCGCACGAGGGCATACACACGACGTTCGCTGCGTTCCAGGTAGCGGGCCAGCAGCTCCATGCCGACGAATCCGGTCGCGCCCGTCAACAGAACGCCGCCTTGGGCGAGATCGTCGGCGCGCTCCCCGAGGCGCTCTTCGACTCCTCGCGCCCGGCCGGCGATCGCGCCAGTCTCGCGACCACTCATCGCGGCCCCGGAAGTCATCTCACCAACTTCCTCGATCCTTCGAGCGACATCGCACTCCTCGATCCTTCGAGTCACGATCCTTCGTGCTATTGAATGATCCGTTCGCGCTTCTCAGCCAACCTTCCCGCTTGGCTCATTGGCCAGCAGACACGGCCCGCCGGCCCTGTCTTAAGGACCTGGGTACCACGCGGCGGGTGACACCAAACGTGGGCGCTCCTGAAATCCGCAAATAGCGCAAGATTTGTGGGCGCCGACTACGTAACGACCGGAAATTATCAGAGCGGCGCGCTCTATACCAAGGCCATCAACAAATATTTCTGTTTATATGCTTCCTAAAGTCGGTTGCCCACGATCTGGCCGGGCGTAGCATCAGGAGACGACCGTCAGCTCCTTTGCCAGCCCGGTGAGCACGAGCGGCCCGTTGTCGGTGACCGCTACGAGGTCCTCGATCCGCACCCCGTAGCGGCCGGGCACGTAGATGCCGGGCTCGACCGTCACCACAGTGCCGGCGCGCAGTGGCTGCTCGCCGGCCGTGCGCGAGAGGCGCGGGGCCTCGTGCACCTCTAGGCCGACGCCGTGGCCGAGACCGTGGCCGAAGCGCTCGCCGTGGCCGGCCTGCTCGATCACCTCACGGGCGACGGCGTCGATCTCTTTGCCGTTGGGACCCGGGCGCACGGCGGCGAGACCGGCGAGCTGGGCCGCGAGCACGAGCTCGTACACCTCGCGCGCGCCCTCGGGGAGGCGCTCGCCGGTGGCGTAGGTGCGGGTGCAGTCGGAGCAGTAGCCGTCGAGCAGCGCGCCCCAGTCGATCGTGACCAGCGTGTCGCGCGGGATCGGCTCGTCACGAGGCTCGGCGTGGGGCAGCGCCGCGTGCGGGCCGGCGGCGACGATCGAGGGGAAGCTTGGGCCTACGGCGCCGAGGCGGCGCATCCGCAGCTCCAGGTCGATCGCCACCTCGCGCTCGCTGCGGCCGGCGAGGCCCGCTTCGAGTACTTCGCGCAGCGCCGCGTCGGCGAGCTCGGAGGCGGCACGGATGCGCTGAAGCTCGGCCGGCCGCTTCACTTCGCGCAGCTCCTCCACCAGGCCGCCGCAGGGCACGAGCTCCCACTTCTCGTTCAGCAGTTCGCGCAGGCGTGCGTGCCACTTGACCGTCATCGCACCCTCCTCGAAGCCCAGCCGACCGCCGCGCGCGAACCGCTCGGCGAGGTTCGTGCGAGGCGGCTCGACCTTCTCCTCAGCGCCCTCCTCGGTGGACTCCTCGCGGGGAGACAGCTCCCCGGCGAGCGCCTCCGCCAGGTCGATTTTGTAGATCTGGCGCTCGAACAGCTCGGGCACCTGCGCCGCGGACTGCGTTTCGTAGCGAAAGTCGGTGAGGAACAACCGCGGTCCGCGGTCCGCGGCGGCGATCAGCGCGAGGCCGTTGGTGCCGCTGAAGCCGGTGATGTAGCGCAGGTTGACCGGGTTGGTGATCACCAGCAGGTCGGGTTCGTCCTCGTGGTCGCGCAGCAGCGCGGCGAGCGCGTGTGTGCGCTCGACCTCGGGGGGGGCGCCCGACCGCTCGCTCACCGCCACGCCGCTCGACTCCCCGGCCGGCTCCCGGCATTCCCCGCCACGCCCGCGCTCCTCACGCCGCGGCTCCGTCGAGCGCGGCGCGCAGGCGCTGCAGCGCCAGGCGGTACCCGTCGAGCCCCTGCCCGGAGATCGAGGCGACGCAGAGATCCTCGATCACCGACAGCTGCCGCCACGGCTCGCGCGCCTTCACGTCGGAGAGGTGCACCTCGACGGCCGGCAGCCCGGCGATCTCCAGCGCGTCGTGGATCGCCCACGCGTAGTGCGTCCACGCGCCGGGGTTGATCACGATGCCGTCGGCGTCATCGCGCAGCAGATGCAGGCGCTCGACCAGCTCGCGCTCGGAGTTGGTCTGGAAGAAGCGGGCGCGCAGGCCCAGCTCGGCGGCGAAGGCGTCGACGTGCTGCTCGAGCTCGGAGAGCGTCAGCGTGCCGTAGTGCGCGGGGTCGCGTTTGCCAAGCATGTCGAGGTTGACTCCGTGCATGACCTCGATGCGGTAGGAGGCGTCGGCCATCTCGCAGCAGCCTACCTTTTGCGCACGAGAGTCCTCGGACGGATGCATCGTCGGCGCGGGGTGTGTATGCAACTTTTTAAAAGCCGTGCGCAATAGCTATCGGGCTTTTAATTTTTTATAACAACCCCCCCTCTTCAGGTGTATACTATTGCTATACCAAGCCCTTCAGGGGTAGTGGGTCAGTTTCAATCGAGTAGCCCCGCAATCTCTTGATGGGTCCAGACGTGATCGGCCACGCCGGCCGCCATCGCGGGAGTCCGAGGGTAAGGGTTCGCGAGCGTCTGGTGCGGCCGAGCGAAGTTGTAATGCA
>DASZIQ010000073.1:0-53866 GCA_035948945.1 Solirubrobacteraceae bacterium | reverse complement strand
TGCATTACAACTTCGCTCGGCCGCACCAGACGCTCGCGAACCCTTACCCTCGGACTCCCGCGATGGCGGCCGGCGTGGCCGATCACGTCTGGACCCATCAAGAGATTGCGGGGCTACTCGATTGAAACTGACCCACTACCCGTTAATAAGGATGTAATACGATTGCAATCGGGGTTTGGTGTTGGGTATAATTTTGAAAGGCGTGCGCGATAGTATTACCAGCCGGGGGTGCGTATAACTTTTGCGCACACCTTCCAGGTTTTAGTACTTACCCGCCGCCACCAACTGCGCCCGCGCGCCGCAAGTCTGGCTAGCCTCTCTTCGTGAGCACCGCTCCTCGTCCCGGCACCGCTGCCCAACCTGGCACCGTTGCGAAACTCCTCTCCGCCCTCGCCGGCAGCGCCGCCCGCCGGCCACTGCTGGTCGTGGCGGTGATGGCCGCGCTCGGGCTGGGCGGCGCCGCGCTGGCGCTGAGCCTGCGCCCGAGCGCCGCGACCGACACCTTCGTCGGGCGCTCCTCCACGGGCTACCGAGCGACGCAGCGCTACTACGGCTCGTTCGGGGAAGAGCCGGTGGACGTGCTGGTGAAGGGCAACCTGCAGGACATGCTGCTGAGCGCCGACATCGACCGCCTGCTGGGCCTCGAGGGGTGCCTCGCGGGCAAGGTCCCCGCCGCCGGGCTGCCGCGCGAGGGGGGGGCGAACGGCCCCTGCGCGCAGCTGGATCGGCTGGGCACCGTGAAGGTCGTGATCGGCCCCGGCACGTTCGTCAACGAGGCCGTCGAACAGATCGACGGGATGCTCACCACGCGGGGCAGCCAGGCGGAGCAGGAGGCCGCGCAGAACGAACGGGCGGTCAGCCGTCTCGCGCTCGGCAAGGGGCGCGGCGCCGCCGAAGCGAGCAGGCTCGGCAGGGAAGCCGGCACGATCACGCGCGAACGCTACGCCCAGCAGCTCGAGCTGCTGGGGGCCGAGTACGGCATCAGCGCGCCGCCCACGCTCAACGACCCGAGCTTCGTGTACACGTTGGTGTTCGATAACACTGCGAAGCTGCCGGGCACCCCCAAGCAGCGCTTCGCCTACCTCTTCCCCGGCCGCGAAGCGGCGCTGATCTCGGTGCGCATGAAGGCGGGGCTGAGCGAAGCGCAGCGCACGCGGACGATCGGGGCGATCCGCCGCGCGCTCGCGATGCCCCAGTGGCGGCTGCAGCACGGCGAGCACTACCTGCTCACCGGCCAGCCGGTGATCGTCGCCGAACTCACGAGCTCGATCGCGCACTCGATCGAGCTGCTGCTGGTGGCGGTGCTGCTGGCGATGGCGCTCGCGCTCGGCCTCGTCTTCCGCGGGCGCCCGCGGCTGCTGCCGCTCGCGGTCGCCGTGCTCGCCGTCGCGCTCACGTTCGGGGCGCTCGCCGCGGTGGGCGCCTCGCTGACGGTCGCCCAGGTCGCCGTCCTGCCGGTGCTGGTGGGACTCGCCGTCGACTACGCGATCCAGTTCCAGTCGCGCGTGCAGGAGGCCCGCGCGGCTGGCGCGCCCGACGCGCTGGCCGAAACGGGGATGCGAGCCAGAGGCGAGTGTCTCCCGGCCTCGGTCGCGATTCGGCAGGCGGCCGCCGCCGCGGGACCCACGATCCTCGCCGCCGCCGCGGCCGGCTCTGCCGCGCTGCTGGTGATGACGCTCTCGCCCGTGCCGACGGTGCGGGGCTTCGCGCTGTTGCTGGTTGTGGGCATTGGAATCGCCCTGCTCTGCGCGCTCACCGCGGGATCGGCCGTGCTGGCGCTCGCGGGGAGGGCTGCTCCCGCGGGGGCCTCTGCTGCTGGGATCGTTGCGCCCGCGGGGGCCGCCGCTCCCGCCGGGGTGGTTGCGCCCGCGGGGGCTGGTCAATTCGGGACCGCCGACGGTTCGCCCTCCGCACGCGCAGGGGGGTGGCGTCCTCGTCTCCGGCCCGTCGGCGCCTGGTTGGTGTCCTCCTGGCGTGGGGCGCAGGAGCTGGTGCGCGACAACCCCCTCACCCGCCTGCTCTCCCGCGTTGCGCTCGGATACGCGGTGCGCAACCCCGGCCGCGTGATCGCCGTCGGTCTTGCTTTCGCTGTGCTCGGTTGGGCGCTCGACACACAGACACACGTCGAAACCAACCTCGAAAAGCTGGTTCCCCAGAACCTGGCTTCGCTGCGCGCCCTCGACGCGCTCGAGGCTGCTTCCGGGGTGGGCGGGGAAATCGACCTGATGGTGTCGGGCAAGAACGTTGCGACACCCAGGACGATCGAATGGATGAGCTCCTACCAGAGCGCGGTGCTGCGCCGCTTCGGCTACACCCCCACCCGCGGCTGCGGCAGGGCGCGGCTGTGCCCGGCCTTCTCGCTGCCCACCCTGTTCGAAGGGGGAGCACTCGGGACGGGCGCCGCGGCCGGCACACCTCCCTCGTCCCCCTCCCCCAAATCCACGTCCAAATCCACGTCCAAATCCTCCACCCCTGCCAGGTCCTCGCCCACCACGTCCAAGCTCACCGCCGCCGAGGTCAACGGCCTGCTGCGGACGATCCCGCCGTACTTCTCTCAGAACACCATCACCGCCAACCGGCGGGTCGCCACGCTCGCGTTCGGCATCCGCCTGATGCCGCTCGACGAACAGCAGCATGTGATCGAAGCGATGCGCGCCGCGCTGCACCCCCCGCGCGGGGTGAGCGTGCAGCTGGTCGGCCTGCCCGTCCTCGCCGCGCAGTCGGGCGCGCTCGTGGCCTCGCCGTGGCGGCGCGTGTTGACGCTGCTCGCGGGGCTGGCCGCGGCGGCGCTGGTGCTGCTGGCCGCCTTCCGCGGCGATCGCCGGCGGGCGCTGGCGCCGCTGCTGCCGGTGCTGCTCGCGACCGGGTGGTCGGCGCTCGTGGTGTTCGCGATCCGGGTGCCGCTCAACCCGATGTCGGTCACGCTGTCCGCGCTCGTGATCGCCGTTTCCACCGAGTTCAGCGTGCTGCTCTCCGAGCGTTTGCGCGAAGAGCGCAGCGTCGGGCGGCCACTGCCCGAGGCGCTGCGCCGCACGTACGCCCGCACCGGCGCCGCGGTCGCCGCCTCGGGCGTCACCGCGATCGTCGGCTTCGGCGTGCTGATCCTCTCCGACATCGCCATGCTCCGCGACTTCGGCGTGGTGACCCTGATCGATCTCACCGTCTCGCTCGTCGGCGTGCTGGTGGCGCTGCCCGCGGCGCTGCTGCTCGCCGAGCCCGGCGAGGCGGCGCGGCGGGGTATCACGCTGCGGGCGGGCGGAGCACGACTCCGCGCGCTACGGGCGCGCCGGCGCCCGCGCCATGAACCAGCCTGAGCGCACGTCGCGGTTCAGCGGGCCGGCTCGCCCACCGAGCCCGCCTGAGCGACACGGCGGGCTGTTCGGCCGAAGCCGGGGGACACCTGCCTCCGACCGAAGCGGGGAGACACTCGCCTCCGGCTCGCATCCCCCGTTCGGCGGGCATCCCCGTTTCAGCCAACAGCGCCAGGGCCGTTGGATCGGGCTGCTGGCGATCGTGATTCTGGTGTTGATCACGATTAACACGATCGTCACGCCATCCAACGGGTTGGCTGGGATCGCGCCCGGCCGGCCCCTGCCGCCCTTCGCGGCGCCGCTCGCGACCGGCGATCTGCAGGGCTCCGTCAACGTCGCCACGCATCCCAACGAGGGCCTCGCCAAGCGCGCGGCCTGCACGGTCAGGGGTCCGCGAATCCTCAACATCTGCCAGCTCTACGAACAGGGCCCGGTGGTGCTGGCGCTGTTCGTCGACGCGAGCGCGTGCGATGGAGTGCTCGGCGAGATGCAGGCGCTCGTCCCGCGGTTTCCGGGCGTGCGCTTCGCGGCGGTGGCGATCAAGGGCGAACGTGCGTCGCTGCGCGCGCTGGTGCGCTCCCGCGGCCTGACCTTCCCGGTCGGCGTCGACAGCGAAGGGGTGTTGCCCGGGCTGTACGCGATGGCGAGTTGCCCGCAGGTCACGTTCGCCTACCCTGGAGGGATCGTGCAGAGCAAGGCCCTGCTCACCACGCCCTCGCCCGCCGTGCTGCGCCAGCGCGTCAGCGAGCTGGTGGCGGCGGCCGTCGCGCGCGGGTGGAGGCCGCCGCGGTGAAGGCCGAGTCGGCGGCTGCCAGCCGCGATCGGAGCGAGCGGCCCGAGCTCGCGCGGGGCTGGTGCGAGCGCGAGGTCTCCGAAGAGCTGCCGGGGCTGCACCTGCTCCACACTCACTCGCACGTGGCGCACGTCCTCCGGGCTTCCCCGCCGGCGGTGAAGCGGCGCTTGGCGGCGCTCTCCAACCGCTGGGGCGGGGCGCACGCGGTCAGCCTGCGGCAGCGCCCCGTGCCGGCGGCGTATCGCGTGTTCTTCCGGCACATCGGGCTCGATCCCGACGTGGTGCGGACTCCGATCGAGGAGGCGATGTTCGCGCGGATGATGCAGGGCGGGTTCCACTCCAACCACCTGCTCGCCGATGCGCTGCTGATCACGCTGGTGGACACCGGTGTGCCGGTGTGGGCGCTCGACGCCGCGACGGTCGAGGAGCCGCTCGGCATCCGCTCTAGTCGCCAGGGCGAGCAGTTCGGAGGCCCGCTCGCCCATGCGCCTACCCAGTCACCAGCTCACCCGCCTGCCCGCACGTCCGCACTCAAGCCCGCGCGCACGTCCGCCCGCTCCTCCAACGATCGCCTCCTGCCGGCGGGCCGGCTGGTCGTGGCCGATGCCCGTCGTGCGGTGGCGGTGCTGTTCGGCGAGATCGCCCCCGGTCACGCCGCCGGCGTGGACGCTGACGAGGTGGTGCTGTTCACGCTACAGGTTCCCGGCGTGCCCTCGCTGCACGTCGAGGAGGCGCTGTGGATGTGCCGCGCAACGCTGGAAGGCCCGCGGTAGAGTTCGTCCAGGGGTTCGCCTAGGAGCTCGCGCTGGAGTTCGCTCCCCGTCCCACCATCGATTGCTACGAACCCCGGCGCGCTGGTAGAATCGGCGAAGCGTAAGAGCCGAGGAGGAGCTGGGGCAAGTGGTCGCAACCGAGCAGCTCACGATTGATCGCGAGACGCCGCTCACCCGCCCGCGGACGGACGAGCGTGCGGCGCGCGAGTCGCTGCGTGCCCAGGTGGCCAGGCTGGAGGGCGAGCTCTCGGGGATCGTCGCCCGCGGCTTCCCGCATGTTTCACCGGCGCCGTTCGCGGTTCCCGAGTACGCCGGTCCGCGGCTGCTCTCGCTGGCCGAGCTCGAGCGTGAGCGCGACGGGCTGGTGGTGTGCCTGCGCCGAGCACAGCAACAGGCGCGCGAGCGCGCGGAGCTCGAGTTGCGCGCGCGCGATCAGCTGGAACGGATGCGGCTGGAACCGGGTCGCTACAAGTTCACGCGCCTGCGTGTCACCGACCTCGGCGAACGCGGCTGCGGCGTGTGGGAGGTGCGTCCCCGCCTCGGGCTGATCGGGATGCTCGCCGGGTGGTGGCAGCTGACGCTCTCCTCGGGCTGTCCGTTACCGCAGCCGCGCGCCCCCGGCGCGCGGCTGACCGGCGTACGACAGAACACCTCGTCTCCGCGGATGCGAGCGCCGCGCGGCCGGCGGGGTCCAAAACCCCGCGCTGAAGGCGGGCTCATCGGCTGAGCGCGGGAATGGCGCACTGCTCGCGGCAGACGGTGGCGAGCGTGTGTCTCTGGCGGTCGGTGAGCGAGCCGAGGGTCTTGGTTTCGGAGATCTGCAGCTGCGCGAGCAGCTTGCGACAGCGGCTCTCGCCCCAGCGGCGCTGGCTCATCAGCAGGTCGGCGATCGTCATGCTGTGGGCCTCCCAGGGGCACTGCAGGATCACGTCGCCGGCCGGGAGCTCCCCGGTGGCGATTCGTCGCTTGAGGTCGGCGCGGGCGAGGCGCACCTTGTTGGCGCGCTCCAGGGCACGCATGTATTGAGGGCCGGCAGGGGCCAGCGTCGCTGTCGCGCTCATTGGATCTCACTCCCCGTTGTCCGCTACGGGAGGTCCACCGCAGCGCACAACATACTTGCTTGATTTTTGACGAGTAGCGCGCTCGCATCGACCGCTCATCGTTCGCTCACTGGACGTCCCATCCGTCCTCGGCACCCCTCTACCGGCGACACGGAGCGAGTTCCGAGCGTTGACGCAAAGCGCCCTATCAAGCTACGCCAGCGGCGCGCTGCGGTCAATACATTTCAGACAGATCGTGCGCTAAAAGCGACCTTTTTCTTTTCTCACGGTCTTCGTGAGGAATGCTCAATCGCTCCCCGGCCCCGGCAGCGGACCGTGCTCGGCCTCGAACGCGCGCTTGACCCGCGCGAAGGCATCGAGCGCGCGATCGACCACGGCCTCGTCGTGGGTGGCCATCACGCTCGTGCGCAAGAGCGCGCCGCCCGGGGGCACGGCGGGGTGCAGCGCGGTGTTGACGAACACGCCCTCGTCGTACAGCGCGCGCCACAGCAGCGCCGCCTTCCAGTCGTCGCCCACCAGTACGGGCACGATCGGCGTGACGATCGTCGGGGCGCCGGCCGCATCGAGTCGCACCCCGGGTGCGGCGCCCGCTGGATGAAGCGCTCCACCGGCGGCCGGGGCGGGCACGGCCTGTGCGCTCAGCTGGCCGATGATTTGGACCCCACCTGCCCGCTCGCCGCGGGCGAGTGTCCCCCGGCTTCGGTCGGGCGCCGCCTGCGCACCCATCACGGAGGGGCGCGTGGGCAGCGGCTGGGGGGCGACCACCGCGAAGCCGAGCTGCTCCAGCCCATCGCGCAGACGCCAGGCGTTGTCGAGCACCCTCGCCAGCAGCGCGGCGCCGTCGGGCGAGCGCAGCACGCGCAGCGCCGCGAGCGCGGCGCCGAGCGCAGCGGGCACGGCGGAGGCGGTGAAGATGAAGGCGCGCGAGTAGTAGCGCAGGTACTCGAGCACATCGGCGGGCCCCGCCACGAAGCCGCCACAGGAGGCGAGCGACTTCGAGAAGGTGCCGACGCGCAGGTCCACGCGATCCTCGAGGCCGAGCAGCTCGGCGGTGCCGGCGCCGCGCGCCCCCAACACCCCGGCGCCGTGCGCCTCGTCCACCATCAGCCGCGCGCCGTGGCGCTCGCACAGCTCGCAGATGTCGAGCAGCGGCGCGATGTCGCCCTCCATCGAGAAGACGCCGTCGACGACCACCAGCACGCCGCCGCCGTCGCCCGCCGCGCGCCCGAGCATCTTCTCGAGCTTCTCCAGGCGGTTGTGGCGGAAGGGGCGCAGCTTCGCGCGCGAGAGCAGGCAGCCGTCGAGGATCGAAGCGTGGTCGCCGGAGTCGGCGATCACGGTGTCGCCGATGCCGAGGATCGTGCCGAGCGTGCCGAGGTTGGCCTGGTGGCCGGTCGTGAACACGAGCGCATCCTCGCTGCCCATCCACTCGGCGATCTCGGCCTCCAGTTCGAGGTGCAGCGGGGTGGTGCCGTTCAGCGGGCGCGAGCCGGTGAGCCCGGTGCCGTAGCGGTGCAGCGCCTCCTGCGCGCCGGCCAGCACGCGCTCGTCGCCGGTGAGGCCGAGGTAGTTGTTGGAGCCGAGCATGATCCGCTGCGCGCCCTCCATCTCCACCACCGGCATCGCGGGGGAGGTGAGCACGTGGAAGTAGGGGAGGATGTCGGCCTCGCGCGCCGCGGCCAGCACCTCGGCGCGCTCGTGGTGGCGGGCCTTGGCGAAGACGTCGCGGGGGAGCCGGCTCTTGCCGGCGGTGGTCGGCTGGGCCCCGTCCGCGATGGGGGCGTGGGGGGCGGGTTGGTCAGCCGTGGTGGTGGGGTCGCCGGGAGCCGTCGGGTCCTCACTGCCGGTGGGGTCGCCGGGAGCCGTCGGGTCCTCACTGCCGGTGGGGTTGCGGGGGGACGGCTGGCTCTTGCCTGCGGCGGGTGGCTGATTGGTGCTTGTGGCCATGTGGTCGGAGGCGCGTTGGGTGTAGGGTGCCGTGGCTGTGAGCGTCGAAGTCAGCCCGGTGGCGGGCGGGAGTGACCTGAAGCGGTTCGTCGACCTGCCCTTTCGCCTCCATGCTAACCACCCGCTGTGGGTGCCGCCGCTGAAACTCGAACGGCGCATCTTCCTCAACCGGCGCCTGAACGCCTTCTTCAGCCACGGCGAGGCCGAATACTTCCTCGCCCGCCGCGGCGGGCGCGTGGTCGGCAGGATCACCGCGCAGATCAACCACGCCTTCAACACCCAACACGACTCGAAGTGGGGCTGGTTCGGCTTCCTGGAGTTCGAGGAGGATCTGGAGGTCGTCCAGACATTGCTCGACGCCGCGCAGGGGTGGCTGCGGGAGCGCGGCTGCGAGCGGATGGTCGGACCCGCCGACTTCGCGATGAACGACGAGTGCGGCATCCTGATCGAGGGCTTCGACCTGCGCCCGATGATCCACCAGCCGTGGCACCCGCCCTACTACCAGCGCCTGCTGGAGGAGGCCGGGATGGCCAAGGCGATGGACCTCCAGATGTGGAACCTGGAGGTGACCGAACGCGACCGCGTGCTGCCGGTGATCTGGGAGCTGGCCGACAAGGCGCAGAGCGAGCACGGGATCCGTGTACGCCCGATGCGCCGCCGCCAGCTGCGCAAAGACATGGAGTTCTTCGGCGAGGTCTACAACGCCGCGTGGTCGAAGAACTGGGACTTCGTGCCGTACACCAAGAAGGATCTGGACGCCCTCGCCCAGGAGCTGCAGCTCGCCTTCGACAAGCACTGGTTCATGATCGCCGAGCGCGAAGACACCGGCGAGGTCGTGGGCATGGCAATCACGATCCCCGATCTCAACCAGGCGCTGGAAAAGATGAAAGGGCGACTGTTGCCGCTGGGCTGGTGGTACTTCCTGCGCAAGGGCAGCATCATGACCCGGGTGCGCGTCGGCTGGTTGGGCGTCAAGCCCGAGTACCAACACACCGGCGTCGCGGCGAAGCTCTACCAGATGCACTTCGACGCCGCCGAAGCCCGCCCCCAAAAAGGTGGCGAGATGGGCTGGATCCTCGAGACCAACACCGCGATGAACCGTGGCATGGAAGCGATGGGGGGCCGAGTCGTCAAGCGCTATCGGATGTATGAGCGGGTGTTCGACGGCGTGCCGAGCGAGGCCCCGCCCGCCGACGCCGCACTCGCTTCGGTGTAGCCATCGCGCCGGCTGAATGCTCGTCGTTCCCGTTCGCGGCGCCTCCCGCCGACGAGGCGCTCGCTTCGACGCAGCGCACGAGGGACAGTCGCGACCAGGGGTCCGAGGCGCTCCCTACACTGATGGCCGTGAGCGACTCGCTCCAACCCGACGCGCCGCTGGCCGAAACGGGGATGCCCGCTGAAAGCGGATGTCTCCCGGCTTCGGTTGAAACGGGGATGTTCGCCCGAGGCGAGCGTCCCCCGGCTTCAGGCGCCGGCGGCGACACTGAAGAAGTGGACGCCGTCGTGGTGGCCGCGGCGGCGCACGGGCTCCCTGAGCGCCGCGATGCCCGCGCGGTCGTGCCGGCCGTGCAGGCCGCGGCGGTGGCCGCCGGCAGCTTCGTCGCGGGCGCGGCGATGGTGGGGCTTGCGCACCGCCGCCAACGGCGCCGCGAGCTCGTGCGCGCGGGCGCACGGCGAGGGCTCGCCCGGGGCGGAGGGCGCCGCGGCGCGAACACAGGGCGCGGCTCACGCAGCATGGGCGAGCTCGTGCAGATCGTGGGCAGCCGCTCGCTGCTCGTGGACGTGCACCTGCTCGGTGGCCGCGACTAGCAGTACCTCAGCCGTGTGGACCGTCGGGCCGCGCGTGCGCCCAGCGCCGCGCGTACGCTCGGCTGCGGCGGCACCCCCGTACACAGCGGAGGGCTCCGGCCGCGCAGCGCGTTGGGAGGCGGTGGCCGGCTCGAGCGCGGAGGTGTGCACCGAGGTGACGCCCCCGTGGCCGTTCCGGCTGCCCACGCACGGCGGCGTGGACGGGGTGCTGCGCTACAAGGAGGGCGTGCTCGAACGGCTGCTGCACCACGGCGAGCAGCCGGTGGTGGTGCGCGTCGCGCAGCCGTCAGCCGACCGGGTGGTGTTTGACGCCAGCGCCCCCACCAGCGAGGCCGCCGAGCACGGGATCGCGCGGATGCGCTTCGCGCTCGGCGTCGACGAGGACCTGCGCGCGTTCCACACCCGCTTCGCGCGCGACCCGCTGATCGGAGCGTCGGTGCGCCGCCGGCCGTGGCTGCGCGTGCGCCGGCGCCCCGAGCCATGGGAGGCGCTCGCGTGGGCGGTGTGCGAGCAGCTGATCGAGTTCGAGCGCGCCGCGGCGATCGAGCGGCGGATCGTGAGGCGGCTGGGACGCAGCTGGCCGGCGGAGGACGGGCCAGCGAGCAGGTCCAGCGCGGGGGCGCGCCCGGGGCGGACTTCACATGACGGGCAGGTGGTCGCGCGAGCGGACGAGGTGGGAACCGGCGCGCGACGGTCGCGGGCGAGGGAGGGGCGAAATGGCGACCTGCGCGACGTGCCGACCCCCGCGGCGCTCGCGGGCGTGGCGCCGGCGCTGCTGCAATCGCTCGACCTGGGCGGCGCGCGGGCTCGCACGCTGGTGCGCGTGGCCCGCGAGGTGGCGCGGGGACGGATCGACCTGCACTCCCCCGACCACGAGCGGACGTGGCAGCGGCTGCGCGCGATCCCGGGCATCGGCTCGTGGACGGTCGAGATGCTCGCGCTGCACGGCCAGGGTCGCCACGACCAGGTGCCGGCGGGGGACGTCGGGCTGTTGAAGCTGGTGGGGCGGGCGCTCAGCGGCGGCAAGGGTGGGTGGGCCTCTCATCCACGTGCGCAGGAGGCCGAGGTGCGCGAGTTCTTTGCCCCCTACGAGGAGTGGGCGGGGCTGGCGGTGGTGCACATGATGAGTATGTGAGCCACTGGCCGGCTCGTCGAGAGGCCCTGGAGGACGCTCGGATGAGGTGGCGGCATGTGTCAGCTCTAGGGCCGCCGGCGGGCCCGCTGGGCGGCGACCAGCGCCTCCCAGCGCTCGATGACGCCTTCCCGGATGGCGGGCTCCAGGTCGATGTCGAGGAACCTGGTGAGACGGCGCCCGAGCACGTCTATCTCGTTCTCGTCGAGGCGGCCGACCGGGCTGGTGACGATCGCTGACTGATGGATGCGCACGAGTGAGTTGAGGTCGATCGCGTTCTCCTGGGTCAGCCCATACTTGCCCCTGTTGAGCGGGAGGTGAAAGAGCGCCGGCTCCAGCCCGTCGCGGACCCGCTGCTGGTCGCCGGCGTCGAGCTTCGTAAAGCGCGTCAGCTTCAGCGCCGCGTACTCGGGCAGGACACCACGCGGGCGGTCCTGCAGTACCACCAGCGGGCGGAGCTTCGCGGCAACTTTGAACTTCGGAGCCTGGGTCAGCTCGCCGTCCTTGATCGCGCGCGCGACCGCGGGTGCGTCGGGGTAGAGACGGTCGTCGCCCTCGACATCGACGAGCTCGAACGGCGCCTCGGGTTGGAAGGCGGTGAACGCCCAGAGCACGGCACCGCGCAGCCCCGGGCGCGACGGTGGCGATGCGCTCACGCCACGGCGTGCGTGTCGAGCAGGCCGAAGTCGAACTCGTCGATGTCCTCCCCGGCCTCGGAGGCGCGATGGACCTCGAGCGCGGCATCCGAAAGCGAGAGCTCGGCGGGCTGGTGCTCCCCGAACATGCTGAGCAGGCGCTGGAAGAGCTCGAACGTCGCAGCGTCGATGACGGCCGCGTAGGCTTTTCCGTAGCGCTGGATGACGATGGCCTCGCCGGCGACCGGCTCGGGAATGCGGACCTCGTTGGCGGTGACGACGCGAGTATGCATGGCAGACCCCTGACGTTGATCTAGGGCGAGAGTAGCATAGATCGTACGAGATCACAAAAGCCGTGCGAGAATTTAACACCGAGAGTCGCGGCGCGCCCGGCGAGAGCCTCACACCGTCAGCACCGCGGCCCCCGTGAAGCGCCCCGCGCGCAGGTCTCCCAGGGCGCCGTTGGCGTCCTCGAGCGGGTAGGCGGTGACCTGGGTCTTGACCGGGACGCGGGGGGCGAGCGCGAGGAACTCCTCGGCGTCGCGGCGGGTGAGGTTGGCGACCGAGCGGATCGTGCGCTCCTCCCACAGGTCCGCGTAGGGGAAGGCGGGGATGTCGCTCATGTGGATGCCGCCGCACACCACGGTGCCGCCCGGGGCGAGGGCGCGCAGCGCCAGCGGGACGAGCGCGCCGTCGGGGGCGAACACGATCGCGGCGTCGAGCGGCTCGGGCGGGGGCTCGTCGCAGCCGCCGGCCCAGGTGGCGCCGAGCTCCAGCGCGAAGGTCTGCGCGGGGATGTCGCCGGGGCGGGTGAAGGCGAACACGCGCCGACCCTGCCACAGCGCGACTTGGGCGAGGATGTGGGCGGCGGCGCCGAAGCCGTACAGGCCGAGGCGCCGCGCGCGGCCGGCCATTCGCAGCGCGCGGTAGCCGATCAGCCCGGCGCACAGCAGCGGGGCGGCCTGCACGTCGGGGTAGCCGGGCGGGATCTCGAAGCAGAAGCGCTCGTCGGCGAGCGCGTACTCGGCCATGCCGCCGTCGATGTCGCGCCCGGTGAAGCGCGCGAGCGGGCAGAGGTTCTCGCGGCCGGAGCGGCAGTAGGCGCACTCGCCGCAAGTCCACCCCAGCCAGGGGACGCCGACGCGCCGGCCGTCGGACTCGACGGTGGCGACGATCTGGTGGCCGAGGATCCGCGGCGGCGCGGCGATCTGCACCTCCCCGTCGAGCAGGTGCAGGTCGGTGCGGCACACCCCGCAGGCGTGCACCTTCAGCAGCAGCTGGCCGGGGGCGGGCTCGGGGATTGGGCGATCAACTGCCCGCAACGGCTGACCGACCTGCTCGAATACCATTGCGCGCATTCGTATCTACTCAGGATCGGAGGGGGTGCGTGGTGGGGAGGGGGTGCGTGGTGTGTTCAACTTTTTAATTGCCGATAGCAATGGCTATCGCCTTTTATTTTTTTAATAACACCACACCCTCGTCGCCGGGCACACCCCCACCAGGCATCGATCCCCCTCAGCGCACCGATCCCCGCCGGCGCACGGAGTCTCCCCGGCGCACCCGGTCCCCCCAGGGCACCGATTCCCCCGCGCACCGATCCCCCTCAGCCGAAGAACAGCTCCGCCGTCGCATACAACTCGGGGTCGAGCAGCTTGGGGGCGGCGAGCGCCTGCGCGAGATCGACCTCGGCGATCCGCGCGCCGTGCAGGGCGACCATCTTGCCGAAGTGGCCGCTGGCGACGGCGTACATCGCGGCGACGCCGAAGCGGGTGGCTAGCACGCGGTCGAACGCGGTCGGGGTGCCGCCGCGCTGCACGTGGCCGAGGATCGTGACGCGCGTCTCGTAGCCGGTGCGCTGCTCGATCTCGTGCTCGAGCGTGACGCCGATCCCGCCGAGGCGCGCGTGGCCGAAGGCGTCGGTGGTGTCGCTGCGCACTGCGAGGGTGTGGGGGGTGTCGCTGCGCACCCCGAGGGTGTGGGTGGTGTCGCCGTGCCCGGCGAAGGTGCTGGCGGTGTCGCCACGCACCGTCTGCATCGTCCCCTCGCGCGGGGTGGCGCCCTCGGAGACGACGACGATCGAGAAGGAGCGCCCGCGCTGGTGGCGGCGGCGCAGGTGGGCGCACACCTCCTCGACGTCGAACGGGCGCTCGGGCACGATGATCGCGTCGGCGCCGCCGGCGATCCCGGCGTGCGTGGCGATCCAGCCGGCGTGGCGGCCCATCACCTCGACGACCATCACGCGGTTGTGGGACTCCGCCGTGGTGTGCAGGCGGTCGATCGCGTCGGTGACGATCTGCACGGCGGTGTTGAAGCCGAACGTGACGTCGGTGCCGCCGAGGTCGTTGTCGATCGTCTTCGGCACGCCGACGATCGGGACCCCCTCTTCGTGCAGGCACAGCGCTACGCCCAGCGTGTCCTCGCCACCGATCGGGATTAGCGCGTCGACGCCGCGGCGCTCGAGCGTCGCGCGGATCGTCTCGAGGCCGCCCATGCCCTCGGCGAACGGGTTGGTGCGCGAGGTGCCGAGGATCGTGCCGCCGCGGGGCAGGATGCCGACGGTGCTCTGCAGATCGAGCTCGACGGCCTCGTCCTCGAGCACCCCGGCCCAGCCGTGGCGGAAGCCGAGAAAGGTGTGTTCGCCGCGCGCCAAGCCGCTGCGTACGGCGGCGCGGATCACGGCGTTCAGCCCGGGGCAGTCCCCCCCGCCGGTGAGCAGACCCACGCGCGCCATCGACACAGGTTAGGCTGCCGGCTGGATGCGGGGCGGGAGACCCTCACCATGATCCTCAACGTCGCCCTGCTCGGTGCGAGCTGCGCGCTGAACCCCGTGCTGCTCGCGGTCGTGCTGCTGACGCTCGCCTCCGAACACCCGAAACGGATGCTCGGCGCCTACTTCGCCGGCGCCTTCACGTGGAGCGTGGGCCTCGGCGTCGGCGTCGTGACGGTCGCCAGCGAAGTCGAAGTGTTCGGCGGGCACTCCTCCTCTTCGCGGCCGATCTTCGACCTCGTGGTCGGCTGCCTGCTGCTGGTGGGTGCGTTCCTGAAGGGCACCGGTCGCGTGGATCGCTTCAAAGCGACGAGGGCCGCCGCCAAGCCGGCCCCCGACCCGGCGAAGCCCGCCAAGCCCCCGCTCGCCGAGCGGCTGCTCTCGGGGCGAGTCTCGCTCGCCTTCTTCGCCGGCGTGGTGCTGAACTTCCCCAGCGTCAGGTACATCGAGGCGATGAAGGAGATCGTCGTGGCCGAAGTCTCCAAACACGAGCAGGTGCTCGCGATCTTGCTCTTCAACGTGCTGATGCTCTCGCCCGCGATCGTCCCGCTCGCGATGCTGTCGTTCCGCCCCGAGGAGACCAGGTCGGCGATCGCGCGCCTCGACGCGTGGATGCACGCCAACGCGCGCGTCCTGATCACGGGGGTGCTCGCCGCGCTCGGGGCCTACCTCGTGGTCAAGGGCGTCGCGGCGCTGGCATAACCACGCCGCGGGGGAGGGCGAGGCGATCGGGCTGCTCAAGGAGCCCCTGCGCGCGGGAAACCGGCATCATGCGAAGCGATGGAGCCGACCGACGAGCCGCAGGCAGGCGCCGCGCCGGCGATCGAGCTAGTGCTCTCCGACGTGGACGGCACGCTCGTCACGCAGGCGAAGGAGCTTACGCCGCGGGCGGTCGCGGCCGTACGCGCGCTGGGGGAGGCCGGCATCAGCTTCGCGCTGACGAGCTCCCGCCCACCGCGCGGCCTGCAGATGTTCGTGCAGCCGCTGGCGCTGAGCACGCCGCTGGGGGCGTTCAACGGCGGCGCGATGGTCGATCCCGACCTGACGGCGATCGAGGAGCGCACGATCCCCGCCGTGCTGGTGGGCGCGACGATCGCGCTGTTGGAGTCGTTCGCGCTCAGCGCGTGGGTGTACCGCGGCGAGGAGTGGTACGTGCGCGACCTGCACGGCCCGCGCGTGGAGCACGAAAGCCACACCGTGCAGTTCGCTCCCACGCTGGTGGCGAGCTTCGAGGGGATCCGCGACGGGGTGGCCAAGGTCGTCGGCGTGAGCGACGACCACGACGCCGTCGCGCGTGCCGCGGCGGCGGCCGCCGAGCGCTTCGGCGCACGCCTGGCCGCCTCGCGCTCGCAGCCCTACTACCTCGACGTCACCCACCCCGAGGCCAACAAGGGCAGCGTCGTGCGCTTCCTCGCGGCCCGTTACGGCATCCCGACGGAGGCGATCGCGACGATCGGGGACGCCGGCAACGACGTGTCGATGTTCGCCGCCTCCGGCCTGCCGATCGCGGTCGGCAACGCCACCCCGGAGGTGCAGCGCGCCGCGCGGCTGGTGAGCACCTCCAACGAGGACGAGGGCTTCGCCAACGCGGTCGAGCGGTTCGTCCTGGGTGGCAGGTGACATGGTAGGATTCATGCCATGGTGACCACCATCGATTCTGCCGGGCGGATTGTGGTTCCCAAGCGGCTGCGTGAGGAGCTTGGCTTCAGACCGGGGCAGCGGCTGGAGCTGAGCGCGGTGGACGGGCGCCTCGAGGTGGTGCATCCCACCACCCCCATGCACCTGGAGGAGCGCGAAGGACGGCTTGTGGCTGTTGCCGACCGTCCGATGCCGATGTTGACGCCGGGGCTCGTGCGCGAGACGCTGGAACAGATTCGCCGGTGAGCTCCGAGCCGGGGGCAACTCCCGACAGCAGTGTCGTGATCGCCGCCTTCGCCAGTTGGAATCAGCACCATGAGACGGCGATCGAGGCGCTCGGCGACGCGCGGGACCTGGTGGCTCACGCGGAGCTCGAGTCCTACTCGGTTCTGACGCGCCTGCCAGAGCCGTTCCGTGCTGAGCCAGCACTTGTGGCGGAGTACCTGCGTGCGGACTACCCGGGCGAGCGGATGGTCCTGCCGGCGCCTGCGCGGCGCGACCTGATCGCGCGACTGGCCGGGCTGTCGATCGCCGGCGGCGCCGTCTACGACGCGATGGTCGCGGCCACAGCCGCTCACCATGGGTATCGCCTGCTCAGCTGCGACCGCCGGGCCACCGCCACCTACGAGCAGCTTGGAGTCGAGGTCACCTATCTGTAGTGGTGGTGCCGCCACCTCCGACGCGGGGCACGGAGGCCCCGCGCCCATACGCTCGGGACGCGCACCGACTCGCGCGGACGATCCCGCACTACCACCCCAACGGCTACCGCAGCGCTCGGTACCGGCGAATCAACGCGTTGGTCGAGCTGTCGTGGTTCAGCTCGGGCTCGGCCTCGCTCTGCAGCTCGGGGACGATCCTCTTGGCGAGCGCCTTGCCGAGCTCCACGCCCCACTGGTCGAAGGAGTCGATGTCCCATATCGCGCCCTGTGTGAACACGCTGTGCTCGTACAGGGCCGTGAGCGCGCCGAGCGTGTGGGGCGTCAGGCGCGTGGCGAGGATCGTGTTGGTCGGCTGGTTGCCGGGCATCGTGCGGTGGGGGGCGATCGCCTCGGGGGTGCCCTCCGCGCGCACCTGCTCTGCGGTCTTGCCGAACGCGAGCGCCTCCGCCTGGGCGAACACGTTTGACATCAGCAGGTCGTGGTGCTCGCCGAGGGGGTTGTTGCTCTGCGCGAAGCCGATCAAGTCGACGGGGATTGTCTTCGTGCCCTGGTGCAGTAGCTGGTAAAAGCTGTGCTGTCCGTTCGTGCCCGGCTCGCCCCAATACACCGCGCCCGTCTGGTAGTCCACCTCGGCGCCCGCGAGCGTCACGCGCTTGCCGTTCGACTCCATCGTCAACTGCTGCAGGTACGCGGGGAAGCGCTCGAGGTACTGCTCGTATGGCATCACCCCGTGCGTCTCGGCGCCGAAGAAGTTGCCGTACCACATCGCGAGGAGCCCCATCAGCACGGGTACGTTCTGCGCGAAGGGGGTGTTGCGGAAGTGCTCGTCCATCGCGTGGAAGCCGGCCAGAAGCTCCTCGAAGTGCCCCGGGCCGATGGCGAGCATGGTGGAGAGGCCGATCGCCGAGTCCATCGAGTAGCGGCCTCCCACCCAATCCCAAAAGCCGAACATGTTCTCGGTGTCGATCCCGAACGCCGCGACCTCCTTGGCGTTGGTCGAGACCGCGACGAAGTGCTTGGCGATCGCCTCCTCGTCGCGACTTCGTCCCGGCCCCGATTCCGACCCCAATCCCGCCAACAGCCACGCCCGCGCCGAGCGCGCGTTGGTCATCGTCTCCGTGGTGGTGAACGTCTTCGAGCTGACGATGACGAGCGTCTCGGCCGGGTCGAGGTCGCGCGTGGCCTCCGTGAAGTCGGTCGCGTCGACGTTCGACACGAAGCGGAACGTCATGTCGCGCTGTGCGTAGTGGCGCAGCGCCTCGTACGCCATCACCGGTCCGAGGTCCGAGCCGCCGATGCCGATGTTGACGACGTTGCGGATCGCCCTCCCGGTCTGACCCCGCCACTCGCCCGAGCGCACGCGCGCGGCGAAAGCCGCCATCCGCTCCAGCACCTCGTGCACCTGCTTGACGACGTCGTGCCCCTCCACCACCAGCGAGGCGCTCTTGGGCATCCGCAGCGCCACGTGCAGCACCGCCCGGTCCTCCGACACGTTGATCCGCTCGCCTTTGAACATGGCCTCGGTTCGGGCGGCCACGCCCGACTGTTCGGCGAGCTGTATCAGCAGCCCGAGCGTCTCGTCGGTCACGCGGTTCTTGGAGTAGTCCAGGTACAGCCCCGCGCCCTCGGTCGCCATCCGCTCGCCGCGCGTCGGGTCCGCGGCGAACAGCTCGCGCATGTGCGTCCCCTTGACCGTTTCGTGGTGCGCGGCGAGCGCCGCCCACGCGGGGCGGTTGCGCAGGGGGGTGGTGTCCGGGGTTGCGATGCTCATGCTGCGCAGTCTATGGGTGGGAGACGTCTCTGCTCAGCTGTGTAGCCGTTTGTGGGCGAGTTGGTAGACGGTCAGGGCATTTGATCCTCGTGGGTGATGGCGCGAACCGAAGGCGATGTGTTCGAGTCGCAATCCGCGCGCCGTCCGCACGACTTCAAAGACGATTCCGAATCTGCCGGCGGGGGGCGGCAGGTAAACCTTGGTGCATTGGGGCAAGACTGTTCCGTCAGGGCCCTCCTCGTGGACTTGGCGGAGCTGATCGAGTGGTACCCCGCTTTGCTCGTAGTCGCGTCGAGCGCTCTCGGCCGCGTCACGGCCGGCTCTGCTCGCACGAGCGAGATCCTCCTTCCAGGCATCGTCATCGAATCGCACCGGGAGGGCACGCGGAGTGTCGCGCACGAACTATCCCTCGTCGTCTTGAGGGAGCATGTGAGGCCCGTACTCGGAGAGGAAGTCCTGCCACTCCTGCGCGGTAAGGCGGCGAGCGCCACCGCGCGTGCGGATCGCCTCCGCGGAGGTGTCTGGCACGAGGACCAGGCGCCCATCGGGCCCTCTGTTCTCGACCACGTACTCCCCGACGATGTCGCCGCTGAGCGTCACATGGGCCTGTCTGCTCATGGTTTGCATGGTAGTCGCCGAGGCTACTCGCGGCTTGGGACGGGACGCTCGCGCGGGTGTGGCTCAGATCCCTTCCCCCGGCAAGAGCTCAGATCCCTTCCCCCGGCAGGAACTCGTTCGTGAACGGCGGCAGCCCGGTCGTGTTTGGGTTGCTCTCGAGCAGGCCCCTGCGGTACATCCACGCGCCGAACGCAGCCCACTGTTCGGGGTTCTGGTAGCCGTAGGGCTTGCCTGCGGGCGGCTGTGCGGCCGGCAGCGTCCGTTCGATCGACTCGACCTGGAGCTTTTCTTCGAGGCTTGGGTTGGCGGCCATGATCGACTTCGCCGCCGCCCGCGGGTCGGCGCGCACCGCGCGCTCACCGCGGGTCAGCGCCTGCATAAAGGCGCGCAGGTCGACGCCGTCGTGGTGCGCCTCTTCGCTGCGCACGACGACGACCAGTTCGTCGTAGTTGGGCACCCCGGCTTCGTTGATCGGGATTACGGTCGGGTGCTGGTGCTTCAGCTGCAGCTGGATCGCCTCGTAGTTCCAGAAGCCGCCGAGTGTCGCCCCCACCTCGTGAGAGAGCATCGCCGGCACGAGGTTGAAGCCGACGTTCACTTCCTGCACCTTGGCGGGGTCCACGCCGGCGTGCTGCAGAGCCGCGCTCAGCTCCGCCGCCTGGTAGGGGATCCCGGCGGTGCCGACCTTCTTGCCGGCGAGGTCCGCGACGCTCTTGATGTGCGCGCTCGCCGGCGCGATGATCGATGTCAGCGGGCGCTGCACGAGCGCGCCGATCGACACCACCTTCAGGCCCTGGTCGCGCGCCAGCAGCAGCTCCGGCTCGTAGGAGATCGCCATGTCGACCCTGCCCGCGGCGAGCAGCTTCAGCGGTTCGGCCGATTCGGAGGGGATCACTGGCTGCACGTCGAGCCCGACCGCGCGGAAGTCGCCGTGGGCGATCGCCGCGTACAGCGGCGCGTGGTCGGCGTTAGGGAACCAGTCGAGCATCACCGTGAAGCGCTTCGCGCTCGCCGGCGCCGTCGTCACGTTCTGCGCGGTGCCGCACGCGGCGAGCGTGATGGCGCCGAGGGCGAGCAGGGCGGCCAAACCCCCCATCGACAGCGCATTCGCGCGCCGCAAGGCCCGGGAACGCGAGGGTGGGAGGCGGGTGATTCGAGGCTTTCTCAACGTGGTTCTCCTGTCGGTCGATTGGTCCAAGGGGCAAGCCTCCGCTCGGCGAGCGTCAGCGTGTGAAAGCAGGCGATCGCGAACACGAACAGCACGGCCGTGGCGGCGTACTCGCGCGGGGTCTGCAGGCTGTTGAGGTCGCTCATGATCTCCCGTCCGAGGCCCGAGTACGGCCCGGTGGTGGCCGTCGAGGTCTCGGCGATGAACGCGCCGATCACCCCCACCGCGAGCGCGATCCGCGCGCCGCTGAGCGCCGCCGGCAGCGCGGCCGGCAGCTCGGCGAAGCGAAACGCCTGCCACCGCGAGGCGTCGAGCGTGCGCAGCAGCTTCAGCTGGTCGGGGTCCACCGAGGCCAGCCCGTCCACGGTGGTCACGACCACCGGGAAGAAGCAGATCAGCGCGATCACCACGAGCTTCGGGAAGATGCCGAAGCCCCACCAGAACACCAGCGGCGCGGCGATCACCGCGATCGGCACCGCCTGCGAGCCGACCGCGTGCGGGTACACGGCGCGGCGCAGCCACTTGGAGAAGTGAATTGCCACCGCGAGCGCGAAGCCGGCGAGCAGCGCGAGGCCGAGGCCGAGCACGACCTCCTCGGCGGTGATCTTGAAGTTCTGCCACAGGAGGTCGGCGTTGTCCCACAGCGCCGCCGCGATTTCGTGGGGTGCCGGCAGCACCGCGGGGTCGACGCCGCCGAGGTCCACGTACACCTCCCACGCGCCCGCCGCCGCCGCGGCGAGCAGGAGAGGGGGGAGGAGGTGGGCGGCGCGGCGTCTCACGCGGATCCCAGGGGGTGGCCCAGCCGGCCGGGCCCCTCGTTTTCGGCATGAGGGTGGCCCAGCCAGCCGGGCCCCTCGTTTTCGGTCATCCCCAGGGCGATCAACGCCTGCTCGCGCAACGCCGTCACCGCCGCATCGGTACGTGCCCGCGGGCGCGGCAGTCCGATC
Source organism: Solirubrobacteraceae bacterium (assembly GCA_035948945.1). Lineage (GTDB taxonomy): Bacteria > Actinomycetota > Thermoleophilia > Solirubrobacterales > Solirubrobacteraceae > Palsa-744. The sequence continues at coordinate 32,837 of DASZIQ010000073.1, read as the reverse complement.
TCGAGCTCCGCCACGGTGCGGCCGGGGCGGGGGGAGAGCACCACGACGCGATCGGCGAGCAGCACCGCCTCCTCGACGTCGTGCGTGACGAGCACCACCGTGCGCGGCTCACGCTGCAGCGCTCGCGCCAGCCACCCCTGCATCTCCGCGCGCGTGATCGCGTCGAGCGCGCCGAACGGCTCGTCCAGGCACAGCACCGGCTTGCCCGAGAGCAGCGTGCGCACGAACGCCACGCGCTGGCGCATCCCGCCCGAGAGCTCGTACGGGCGCGCTGCCTCGAAGCCCCCCAGGCCAAGCTCCGCGAACATCTCCTGCGCGCGGCCGCGTGCCTGGGCGCGCGGCTGTCGCGCGATCCGCAGCGCCAGCGCCGCGTTGTCCACGGCGCTCAGCCACGGCAGCAGCAGGTCGTGCTGGGGCATCAGCGCAGCCGGCGCGCTGCGCACGCTGCCCGCGTCCGGCCGCTGCAATCCGCAGATCAGCTCCAGCAGCGTGGTCTTGCCGCAGCCGCTGGGGCCGACTACCGCGACCAGCTCCCCCGGCCCGGCGCGCAGCGAGACGTCGGCGAGCGCGGGCACCCCTCCGCTCGCGGATGGGTGGGCTTCGGATCGGTGCGCCCCGGATGGGTGGGCTCCGATCCCGCCGCCGCCGTCGCGCGCCGGGTATACGCGACTCGCGCCGCTGACCGCGACGGCGTCCGGCAGCCCGGCCCTCTCAAGCGGCTGCGGTTCGGCTCTGAGTCCTATCGACACTCACGCCACTCCCTCCGCGGGCATTACCCCACAGGTTCGAAGGGTCGGCGCCGGGTTCTTGGGTGGCGCCATCTCAGCCGGCCTGCCCGCCAGCCCCCCTGGTGTTGTCTGTTCTTTGCAAAGCCTACCGCGGGGCGCGCGGGCGCTGAGATGGACCCTTAAACGCGCGTTACGGTCCCTCCGCGTCCCTAAAGGATTTGGGCTTTTGCGTTAGGGACGCTAGGGTATGACCGTGGAGCTCAGCGACTACGCATCGACCCCATTCGGCGAGCCGCGGCGGACGATCGGCCGGCACGGATACGTCGCATACTTCCCCGCGCCGATCCCGCGCACGATCGAGCTGCCGGCGTCGACGGTTCGGTTGCTTGCAGACGCCGAGGCATCGCTCGGGCGGCTCGCCGGCGTCGGCCAGCTGGTGCCGAACCCGCACCTGCTGATTCGACCGTACCTCCTACGCGAGGCGCTTTCATCCACGCGCATCGAGGGTACGCAGGCGTCGCTGGCGGACGTCTTCGAAGCGGAGGCGAGCGACGAGCCGCCGAGTGCGGACGTCGAGGAGGTTGTCAACTACATCGAAGCGCTCGAATGGGGCCTCGGTCAGATCGAGCTGCCGCTGGGCGTGCGCCTGATCCGCGAGATGCACCGGCGCCTGCTCGCCGGAGTACGCGGCCGGGAGCGGATGCCGGGCGAGTTTCGCACCACCCAGAACTGGGTCGGAGCCGCCGGCTCGACGATCGAGACCGCGCGCTTCGTCCCGCCTCCGCCGGAGGAGCTTCCCGGCCTGCTGGCCGACTGGGAGCGCTACGCGCACGCGGAGCTCGATGTTCCTCTCCTGATCCACAACGCGCTGCTGCACTATCAGTTCGAGACACTGCACCCCTTTCTCGACGGCAACGGCCGCATCGGTCGCCTGCTGTCCGTCTTCATGCTCGTCGATCATGGCCGGCTGCCCGCGCCGCTGCTCTACCTGAGCGCATATTTGGAGCGCGACCGCGAGCGCTACTACGAGACCCTCCAAGCGATCCGCGAGCGCGGCGAAGCCCTGCCGTGGATCGAGCTCTTCCTTGCCGCCGTGCGCTCGCAGGCTGCGGATGCGGTCGTGCGCGCGCAGCGCATCGTCGAGCTGCGCGAGCGTTACCGCGTGGCGGCGGCGGAGATCGCTTCGAGCAGTGCGATGGCCCTCGTCGACCTCGTATGCCAGACGCCGATCGTCTCCTCGCGCGCGGTCGAGGCCGGCCTGGGCGTGAGCCGGCCGACGGCGCTGCGGCTGCTTCGACAGCTCGCAGGGGTCGGGGTGCTGGAGGAGGGGAGGGCGGGCCCGCGGGGTCAGCGCCGGTACCTCGCGCGGGAGCTGATGGCGACGGTGACGGAGGAGCAGGCGGTCTAGCGGCTCGTTGTGATGGGGCCTTCCCGCACTCCGTTGGGAAATTCCCGGATGCCGTTGGACTTTTCTTCAAACTCCAGCATCGTGTTGAGAACGTGATGGGGCAGCAGCGCCACACCGATCTCAAAGGCCACGGCCAGCAGAAACAGCAGCCCTACCCACACGATCCATTTGCGCCCCGCGAGCTCGCAGCGCAGCCACCGCCAGGCGCTCGACACCTGCCGGCTCACCTACCGGCTGCCCGCCGCCAGCTCCGGCCGCGTCAAAGCCCGCACGAAGTCCTCCAGCTGCGCCGTGGTCCAGCACTCGAACGCGGTGCAGTGCTGCTCGTAGGCGGCGATCACGGAGTCGCCGTAGTTCCAGTACAGGCGCGGCTCGGGGTTGAGCCAGAAGGTGCGCCCCGCGCGCGCGGCGATCGTCGCGAAGGCGTCGGCGCGGGGCGGGCGTCCGTTGGTGCGGGCGTCGCCGAGCACGATCACCGTGGCGCGCGGGTTGAGGTCGTCGCCGATCTGCTCCAGCAGCTCCGACCACACGCGCCCATAGTCGGTGTAGCCGGAGATGTCGGCGACGCCCGCGTCGGAGGCGATCCGCTCGTTGACCGCCTTGAAGTCGCGCTCGCGTTCGAAGATGTCGGTGACCTCGGAGATCCGCTCGATGAACACGAACGAGCGCATCTTGCGGAAGGAGTCGTGCAGCGCGTGCAGCACCGAGAGGAAGAAGACCGAGGCGGACGTGACGCTCGTGGAGACGTCGCACAGCACGTACACCTCCGGGCGCCGCGGGCGGCGCGGGCGGTACTTGAGCACGACCGGCACGCCGCCAGTCTGCAGCGAGGCGCGCATCGTGCGGCGCACGTCCACGTGCGCGTGGTGGCGGTGCCCGCGCGTTTGGTGGCCCCGCGTGGCGAGACGCCGGCGCAGCTGCGCCACCACGCGGTGCACCGCGGCGAGGTCGGCCAGCGGGCCGGAGGGCAGCGCGCGGTCGAGCTCCCCCAGCGGGCGCGCGGGGGGCAGCGTACCCGTGCGCTGCACCTGCGCGCGCTCCAGCTCGCGTCGCAGCATCGCCTCGAAGCGGCGCAGCTCCGCCCGCGGCAGGCCCTCGCGGCGGGGGTCGTCCTCGGGCAGCTCCGGCTGAGGCTCGGCGCGCAGGCCGAGCGCGCGGCGGATGCGCTGCACATCGACCCCGATCACGCCCGAGCCGCCGTCGCGGCGGGCGAGCGCCGCGATCGCCATGCGCGCGAGGTCGCGCATCGCGCCATCGTCGCCGTCGCGCAGGGCGGCCGCGATCTGGCGGCGCAACTCGTCGAGCTGCAGCTCGGAGAGCTCTTCGAGGTCGAGCTCGCCGGTGTCCCCGTCGCGCAACTGGTGCGCGGCGAAGTCCTCGCGCACGCCCTGGCGCACGGCCGCCAGCTCGACCGCGCGGAAGAAGAAGCGCTCGAACACCAGCTCGAAGATCCGCCGGTCGTCCTGGCTCTTGGCGAGCGTCGCCGCGAGCGCCTCGCGGAAGTCCCGCGGCGCGGTCCACTCGATCTCGCGCAGCACCGCGAAGGCGTCGAGCAGCTCGGAGGTGCCGACCGCCACGCCCTCGCTGCGCAGCTCCTCGCCCAGCTCCAGCAGGCGCGCCGCGATGCCCTCGGGTTTGGCGGGCGGGCCGGTGAGGGAGGAGGGGCCGGTGGGGCTCGGGGGGACGGGCGGGCCGGAGGGGGCCATGGACGGTCTCGCTCAGGCCGCGCCGGCACCGGCGACGGACGCGTCGCGCCCCAGCTTCAGCCCCACGCGCTCGGCGACCACGTCCATGTCGGTGCGGTGCTTGACGATCACCGACATCGTTTCCATGAAGGTGTCGGAGTCGATGTCGTGCGCGCCGAGCAGCAGCAGCGCACGCGCCCAGTCGATCGACTCGGCGATCGATGGCGGCTTCTTGAGGTCGAGCTCGCGCACCATCCCCACCACCTCCACCAGGCGGCGCGCGACGGTCTCGGCGAGCTCGGGCGTGTGCAGCCGCACGATCGCGAGCTCGTGCTCGAGCTCGGGATAGTCCAGCCACAGGTACAGGCAGCGACGCTTCAGCGCCTCGGTGAGCTCGCGCGAGTTGTTCGACGTCAGCAGGACCACCGGGTGCGTGCGCGACTCCACGCGGCCGAGCTCGGGAATCGAGATCTGGAAGTCGGAGAGCACCTCCAGCAGCATCGCCTCGAACTCCTGGTCGGTCTTGTCGATCTCGTCGATCAACAGCACCACCGGCTGCTCGGAGGCGATCGCGGTCATCAGCGGTCGCGCGAGCAGGAACTCCTCGCCGAAGATGTCCTCCTGCACCTCGCTCCAGCCGGCGTCACCGCCACGGGCCTGGATGCGCAGCAGCTGCTTGCGGTAGTTCCACTCGTACAGCGCCTTCGCCTCGTCGAGGCCCTCGTAGCACTGCAGCCGCACGAGCTCGCGGCCCAGGTAGTGCGCCAGCGCCTTCGCCAGCTCGGTCTTGCCGACCCCGGCGGGGCCCTCGACCAGCACCGGCTTGCCCAGCCGCGTCGCCAGGTACGCCACCAGCGCGGTCGACTCGGCGGGCAGGTACCCCACCGCGGTCAGGCCCTCCGCCACCTCGGCGGCGGAGGTGGGGGCTGGTGGGGAGGCGGGGGGCATCGTCATCGCAATGGTAGGGGCTCGCCCGTGGGCGCTGCCGGGAGGTCCGGCGCTACTGCTCGGGGATCGGGTGGGTGTCCTCGAAGGAGAGCTGCTCCTCCACGGGCGGATCAGGACCCGCCCACCCGCGCCCGCGCGGCTTCGCGGGGATCGGTGTCCTGCGAGGCACGATAACCGTCGGCTCCTGCTCGGGCGGGCGGGACGGATACTGGGCGCGTGCTGGTTGACGCTCCGGCAGGTCGGCGTCCCACCGCGGCGGATCGGGATTGGGCGAGCGCGGCGGGTCGTTGCGCGGCTCGCGCGGCCGGTCGCGCCGCAGCAGCGGCGGCTCGGGCCGCTGCCCGGCGCGCATCCGCGAGCCCGCATAGGCGAGCAGACCGGCGGCGGCGAGCGCGAAGAAGATCCCCCACTGGATGCCGACGTTGGCGGCGACGCCGTGCTGGGTGATCCCGGGCTTGTCGAACAGCCGCAGGATCAGCAGCAGCGCGCTCCACAGGCCGGCGGCGAGCACGACCGCGCCGTCGCCGCCCGGCAGCTGGAAGCGGCGTCCATCGGCGCGCATGTACAGCAGCACCAGCACCGCGACCGCCACCAGCAGCACGGCGGCCTCGACGAACGAGAAGACCTGGAAGGCATTCAGGTTGCGGCTGATGAGCGGCTGGCTCTTCGCGGCGGTGACCACGGCGTTCTGCTGGTACCACGGCAGGAACATCGTCACGAACAGCGCGATCGCGGCGATCGCCGCCAGGCGCCGGTCGCGATCGAGGGCGCCCCAGGCGTGCGCGATGCCTGAGCCCGCGGGGCGGCTCGGGTGGGCGGGGTCCGGGTCTCCTGCGCCGCCACGGATGCGCGCTTCGCTGGGCACACACCGAATTGTATGGAGTCCCGCCCACCCCTCTCAGCGGCGGCGGGCGGGCTTCAATTCTCCGCGGCACATCAGGCGGAGCGGGTGGACAGCCACTGCGCATCCCGCAGTCGCTCGTCGACGGTCATGAGAGTGAGTTCGTGGATGAGAGCCGTCGCGGCCAGGAAGCGGTCGGCGGGATCGCGGTGCGGGAGATCGAGCTCGCAGCTGGTCACAGCCACCTCTCCTGTGAGCGAGGCCTCCCGGAGTGGAAAGCGCTGCTGCGCCCCCTGTGCCCATGTACGGAATCCGCCGTCCAGCCGAATGCGACCACGCTGCTCCAGGACCCCGAGCTCCCAGAAGGAGATCGGGGAGATCCACAGTTCTCCGGATGCCGAGCCGATCGCTGTGCGCAAGCCCACCGGGAGACGCTCGGAGCCGGTGAGGTACCAGAACCAGATGTGGGTGTCCAACAGGTAGGGGGAATCCGCGTTGGGAGAGCTCATCGCAAGGCTTCCCATGCCTCCTCCGGCAGGGGCGTCACGATGTCATCAAGCTCTTCCGCGGTGCCTCGCATCGCGCCGAACGCATCCTCCTCGATGTCGGGCGGGGGCGCGGGGATGACCTGGGCGATGGGGACTCCCCGCTTGGTGACCAGCAGCGGCCGCCCAGTCCGGTGGACACGCTCCAGCGCAGCCAGGCACGTGACCTTGAAGTGTGAGATCGAAAGCGTATCCATTGTTCCATCATACTATGGTCACCGACTATGGTCGGGGGGGTGCGGGGCGCCGAGGGTGATCGTCCCGCTCGTGGTGGCGGTGTTGCCGGCAAGGTCCACGGCGGTGATGCTCACCGAGTACGTGCCTGGCTTCCTGGGCGTGACCCACAGCAGTCGCGGCTTGCCTCCTTCGACGAGCGCGCTGTCGGTCCACACCACGCGCCCGCCGCGGCGAACCGTGAGGCTGACGGTGGCGACCTTCGAGAGCGACACCTGCACGCCGCCGCGCACCCCCTCGGGCAGCTTGCGCGTCAGCAGCGCGATTGCCGGCGGAGTGTGCAGGTCGGCGGTGAAGCGCTGCGCGGTGGTGCAGTAGATCGCGTCTCCGGGGATCGGCGTGGGCGGTGGGTTGGCCGCCGCGGCCGACGCGGGGGCCCCGCCCGAGGACTTGCCGCCGCCGGCGGTGGCGGCCGAGGCGGTAGCGCCCCCCGTGGGCGTGGACGCGGGCGGGGTGGCGGGGGCCGGCGTGGTGGGGGCCGTAGGGGGCGTGGCGGCCGTCGAGGTGGGCGGGGTGGGTGGGCCTTGATCAATGCGCTGGCAGAGGCTCTGCAGGAATTCGGTGAGCAGCTCGTGGTAGTTGAGGTTGGATTCGGTGTACTGGTCGTACTTCGACCAGGCGCCGGTGTCGTATGACGGCGTGATCGCGCGCGCCTCGGCATCGCCCGCTTCGAAGAGCTGGCGGCCGAGCGGGTCGCCGGTGAGCTTGGCGTATTCGTACAGCCCGTTGAGCGCCTGGATGAAGCCGTTGAGGATGCGGTCGGTGGGGGCGTAGGTGTACTCGGCGTACAGCGTCCCGGCCGGCTGCGCCACGCGCACTCCCGCCGGCGGCGGGGTCTGGAAGATGCCGAGCGCCTGTTTGGCGGCCGTCAGGAAGGCCGGTTCTTTCAGGCGCACGTACGCGCGCGAGAGCGCCTGCAGCGCCGTGCCCTGCGAGAGCCCGCTCGTCCACGGGGGGGCACCGCCGTCGAAGTGGAAGAGGTACTCCCACGCGATGCCCCCGGCCCGCTGCGTGGCGAGCGGGATCGCTTCTTCGAGCACTTCGCGCAGCTGCGCGTTCTCGTGCCCGTCGTCGTAGTAGCCGTTGGCCTCGCCGAAGGTCGCCAGCCACTGGATCTCGATGCCCTGTCCGGGGTAGTGCTCCCACACCAGGTGGCTGCCGGGGACGGTGACGTGCTGGTCGGCCGCCGGCAGCGGTTCGTGGCTCCACCATTGGACGTTGCTTTCGAGCGTGAGCATCACCGCGGGCAGCCGCGAGGCGCTCAGCTGCCCGGAGGCGGCGATCTGCTGCACGTTCGCGACCACGCTTTCCAGTTCCGCGCGGCGCGTGCCGCTCAGGCGCTTGACGGCGTTCAGGGCGGCGGTGTAGGTGGCGGCGTCTTCGCCGTACGCTTCGGCGCTCAGCGCTCCGCTGTGCTCCAGGCTCTGCAGCGCGCCGTAAACCGTGGGGCCACGCGCCGCGCGGGCTGGGGGTCGCGCCGGCCGGGGGGCAATGCGGGCCGGGCGGGCGACGTGGTAGCCCGATCCGGCGGCGACGCGGGCCGAGCGGGTGGCAAACCGGGCCGGCCTGGCGGGCGGCCGAGGAGCGGCGGCGGCTTGGGCCGGGAGCGCGAAGGCGAGCTGCGGGATGACGAGCGCGCCCAGCAGCAGTCCGCGGGCGAGCGCGCCGAGCGTCTTGGAGCGCACCGAGAAGATGCTAACGGTAGTCCCTCCTGGCGACCGCGGGTTGTTGACCTGCATGCCTGCATGCAACCGGGGCCTGTGGACGCTGCGACACTGCATACATGTCGGTGAACGTCTCGGTGCGCCTGGACGACGCTCTCGCCGAGCGTCTGCGTATGCGCGCGCGAGCGGCCGGCGAGAGCCTCTCGGAGCGCCTGCGCCGCTACGCCGAGGAGGGCGCGCGCCGGGAGGAGCATCCGCTGATCACGTTCCGCGATGGGCCGACGGGCCGGCGCGCGGGGCTGCTGGGCGGACCCGATGTGTGGGAGGTCGCGATGTGGCTGGACGATCTGGCGGCGGAGCCCGACCCTCTCGCCACGCTCGTCGAGGACTCGACCCTCACCCGCCCCCAGATCGATGCTGCCCTGCGCTACCGCGCCGCATACCCGGACGAGATCGTGGCGCGCATCGAGTTGTATCGCCGCGAGACGGCCTCCGCTGAGACGTTTTGAAGCTGCTGCTGGATGAGATGTACTCGTCCGCTCACGCCGAGGCGCTGCGCGCTGTATATCTCCGACACCCGTAGCGGGCTCACGAGCTCAGCTCGCCAAGCGTGCGCTGCACCTCGGCCTCGACGTCGAGCGTGGCGAGGCCCTGGCGCGCGAGGCGCTCGTTGCGGGCGCGGACCAGCTGGCGCACCTCCTCGGCGAGCGCGGGGTCGTGCGGGCCTGCGATGGGAGCCCGCCCACCCCGTCCGCCCCCGTCGATGCGGGCCAGCTCCGCGTCGATGTCGAGCGGCGCCTCGCCGCGGCGCACGAGCCGTTCGCTGCGGGCGGTGAGCAGCTGGCGGATTTCGGCCTCGCGCTCGATGTTGTCGTACGGCAGCGGCGCGTCCGGCACCCCAAGCGACGAGGGCAGGCGGGAGTGGCTCTCGCCGGTGAACATGCCGTCCTGGCCGATCTGGTCGTGGAGGCTGCGGCGGGTGAGCATCGAGAGCACACCCACCACGACGAACAGTCCGATCGCGCCGAACAGCACGTCGGGGAAGAGCGCTTGCATCGATGGATTGTGGCGCAACGGCGCGCGCTCCGCTACCCTCCCTCATGTCAGCGTTGACTGACCAGTCAATCTACTCGCGCGGCGAACGGACGCCCACCCGGGAGGCCCGCCCCGCGCCAGCCCGAGGAGCCACGAACAGAATGGTTGAATTCACGCTCACCGACGAGCAGAAGAACCTGCGCGAGCTGGCGCACGACTTCGCCGAGAAGGAGATTCGCCCGGTCGCATGGGAGTACGACAAGGAGGGCACGTGGCCGCAGGAGATCCTGCAGAAGGCGTGGGAGGTGGGGCTGATGAACACCCACATCCCCGAGGAGTACGGCGGCCCCGGCCTCGGCTACCTCGACGGGTGCCTGATCGAGGAGGAGCTGTCGTGGGGCTGCTCCGGCATCCAGACGACGCTCGGCTGCAACGGCCTCGCGACCGCGCCGATCGTGCTCGGCGGCAGCGAGGAGACCAAGAAGAAGTACCTGGGGGCGGCCACCGAGGAGCTCAAGCTGGTGTCGTTCTGCCTGACGGAGCCCGACGCCGGCAGCGACGTGTCGGGGATGCGCACAACCGCCGCGAAACGGGGCGACAAGTACGTGCTCAACGGCTCGAAGTGCTTCATCACCAACGGCGGCCACGCGGACTACTACACCGTTTACGCGAAGACCGACAGGGACGCTGGCCACCGCGGCATCTCCGCGTTCGTCGTCGAGCGCGAGTGGGGCGTCGTCGTGGACAAGAAGGAGGACAAGCTCGGCCAGCGCGCGTCGAACACCGCGACGATCAGCTTCAACGACGTGGAGGTCCCCGCGGAGAACCTGCTGGGCGAGGAGAACCACGGCTTCAAGCTCGCGATGATGACGCTCGACCGCACCCGCCCCGGCGTCGCGGCGATGGCGACGGGGATCGCGCGCGCGGCCCTGGAGTTCGCCGTCGAGTACGCCAAGGAACGCGTCCAGTTCGGCGTGCCGATCGCGATGCACCAGGGCGTGCAGTTCATGATCGCGGACATGGCGACCGACGTCGAGGCGGCGCGCCTGCTGACGTGGAAGTCGGCGGCGATGCTGGACAACGGCGAACGCAACACGCTCGTCTCCTCGCACGCCAAGCGCTTCGCCGCGGACGCCGCGATGAAGGTCGCCACCGACGCCGTGCAGATCTACGGCGGGTACGGCTTCATCAAGGACTACCCCGTGGAGAAGTTGTTCCGCGACGCGAAGATCATGCAGCTGTACGAGGGCACCTCGCAGATCCAGCGCCTGGTGATCGCCCGCGAGACGTTGCTGCCGCGCCGGATCGAGGCCGCGGAGACCGTGGCGGCGTAGAGATTCGGCAGGGAGATCTGGGATCGTCCGCGCGACGCAGCGCGGGTGCCGAGCCAGTGTCGCGGGGCCTCCGTGCCCCGCGGCGACGGTGCCCTCTCTGCCTCAGCGGATGAACAGCGGCTGACTGTAGTTCGACGTCTGCGCCCCGTTGGTGACCTTCACGAACACGCGGTACAGCCCGTGCCGCCGGACGCGGATCACGCGGCTGAAGCGCGAGCTCGTGGCGTTGTGGTGCAGCAGCACGGTGCCCGCGACCAGCACTTCGTGCCCGCCGACGACGTGCATGATGCCGACTTCCATGCCGTCGATCGCGGGGGTCACGGTGCCGTAGATGCGCGCGTGGTGGCGCCGGCGCGTGCGGCCCACGTGGGCTTCGACCTTCACCGCCACTTCCTCGGTCGCGACGGTGCTGATGACCACCGGCTTGGTGGTGGTCGTGACCACGCGGAACTGCGTCGCCTCGGTGAGGCCCACGAACGGGAACGAGAAGCCGCCGGTGGCGCTCGTCAGCTCGGGGTTGCCGGTGTTCACGAAACCCTGGGTGTACGGGAACGGGTTGGCCTGCAACGCCACCGGGACGTTCCTGTTGCCGGTACCCGAGAGGGTGCCCTGGATCGTGGCGACCCCCCCGAAGATCGTCGGGTTGGGCCCGGCCGTGATCTGCAGCGTCAGCGGCACCTTCGCGGTTTTCAAATACCAGTCGGCGCCCGTTGCCGCGCCCGCGGCGTTGACCGCGATCAGGCGGTAGTGGTAGATCGTCACCGGCAGCAGCCCGCTCACCGGCACGGCGACTTTCACCGTAGTCGCGCCCGCGCCGGCATCGGCTAGCGGCGTTTGTGCGCCGTATGCCTTCGTGGGGCCGTACTGGAAGTAGTAGGACGTGTTGCTCCCGTGCGGGTCGATCGAGCCCGTCAGCGTGGCCGTGCCGTAGCTGACGCTCGTCGCCGTGCCGGTGTAGACGCGGGGCGGCGGGATCGCCGCCGCCTGCGCGGTTGCCGGCAGCGCCACGGACACCAGCCCGACGAGAACTGCCAATGTTGCGCGTCCAGTCATCGTGCACCGACCCTTTCGTAGCGGTTCCCCCTCGTCCGTGTAACCCGGTGGCGTGCCAAGAGATGCGCTGCCGCGTGCGGGTGGGTGCGACGTTGCGCAGGCCGATCGTTAGGCTCCGGCGTCCAGCGAGCGAGAATCGAGGAGGCCGGCATGTTCGTGTTCAAGGCAGCGGTGGTGGGCGCGGGGACGATGGGGGGGCAGATCGCGCAGACGATCGCCGCCGCCGGGTTCCCGGTCGTGCTCAAGGACATCGACGACGAGCTCGTGCGGGCCGGCATCGACGAGGCGCGGGGGGTCACCGCCGGGCAGGTCGGCCAGCTGGTCGAGCGCGGCAAGCTCACCGCCGAGCAGGGCGACGCGCGGATCGCGGAGGTCGTGGGCCGCATCGAGGGCACCACGTCCTACGCGAGCTTCGGCGACGTGGACTTCGCGATCGAGACCGTCCCCGAGCGGATGGCCGTCAAGCACGCCGTGTTCGCCGAGCTCGACGCGGCCACGCCCGGGCACGCGATCCTCGCGTCCAACACCTCCTCGCTGTCGATCGCCGAGATCGGCGAAGCGACGCTGCGCCCCGACAAGGTCGTCGGCTTCCACTACTTCTACCCCGCCTCCGTGCTGGCGCTGGTCGAGGTGGTCGAAGGGGACGAGACCTCCCAGGAGACCGTCACCGCGGCGTTCGCGTTCGCGCAGGCGATCCGCAAGCAGCCGATCGTCTGCGCGGAGGCCCCGGGCTTCGTCTTCAACCGCATCCTCACCTCCAGCATCTCTGAGGTCTGGCGCGCACAGGAGTCCAAGGGGCTCTCGATCAAGCTGATCGACGAGGGGTTGGCGCAGGGCGGCGGCCTGCCGCTCGGCCCCTACCTGCTCACCGGGCTGTTCGGCCTCGACACGGTGATGCACGTCGCCGAACACCTCGCCGAGTCCTACGGCGAAGAGCGCTTCTACATCTCCAAGGGGTTGCGCAAGCTCGTCTCCGAAGGCCGGCTCGGCGCCAAGACCGGCGGCGACGGCTGCTACGACCCGCAGGGCAACCCCAACCTCCCCGGCGACGCCGTGCCCGATGTGGAGGAGCTCGCGGAGCTGCTGCGCTCGAAGGGGTTCGTCGAGGCCTGCCTGCTGCTCGAGGAGGGGGTCGCCACCCACCGCGACATCGACTCCGGGATGATGGCCGGCGCCGGCATGGACCCGCAGGGCGGGGCCCTGCCGCCGTTCATGGCCGCCGACGCGGTGGGCTTGGACGTGCTGCTCGCGCGCCTGGAGGGTCTTTGCGAGCGCCACGGCGAGCGCTTCGCCCCGCCCACCGTCCTGCGCCGCCTGGTCGCGCAGGGCCGCCTCGGGCGGAGCAGCGGCCAGGGCTTCTACGCCTACCCGCAGCCCGACGCCGACGATGCGGGTGGGTGGGACCCAGATGACTCGGCCCCATCCACCCAGGTCGTCAAGCTCGAGACGCGGGCGGACGGGGTCGCGATCGCGTGGCTGGCGAACGGCCAGATGAACGCGATCGCCCCGGCGGTGATCGAGGACCTCGGCAAGGTGTGGGCGCACGTCAAGGCCGCCGACCCGCCGGTCCGCGCGCTCGTGATCGCCTCCTCCAACCCCTTCCTCTTCTCCGCCGGCGCCGACATCAAGGCGTTCACCGCGATGGACGAGGCGGCCGGCCGGCAGCTGGTCGAGCGCACCCACGCGCTCTTCCGCGAGCTGGGCACCGAGCGGATCGCGACGATCGCCGCCGTCAACGGCCTCGCCTTCGGCGGCGGCTGCGAGCTGGCGATGGCCTGCGACCTGCGGATCGTCGCGCGCTCGGCCGTGTTCGGCCAGCCCGAGATCAAGCTCGGCATCATTCCCGGCTTCGGCGGCACCCAGCGGCTGCCGCGGCTCGTCGGCCAGAGCAAGGCCCTCGAGATGAACCTCGTCGGCGACCCGATGCTCGCCGAGGAGGCCTACGAGTACGGGCTGGCGAGCGCCGTGGTGGACGACCACGAACTGTTCGACACCGCTTTGTCGTGGGCGCGCCGTCTCGCCGGTCAGGCGCCGCTCGCCGTGGAGCAGATCAAGCGGGTTTCGGCGAAGGGCGACCTCGACGAGGGGATCGCCGCGGAGAAGGCGGGCTTTGCCACGGTCTTCGCCTCCGCCGACGCGCGCGAGGGGATCGCCGCCTTCCTCGGCAAACGCGCGCCGCGGTTCAAAGGCCCACCCACCCGGTAGCGCGCGGCCGTAGCCATATCACACTTTTTGTGATGTCGTACCACAAAAAGCGTGATACGAGACCGGATCGGCATGGCCCCATTACTTCGGCTTCCGAGTCAGCAGGTGGATGCGGTGGAGCACCTGTTCGAGGGTTGCGTCGCGCACGCCACCCAAGCGCTCAGCGAGGCGCTCGCGAGAGATCGATCGCACGTTCTCGGGTAGGGCGAAGCTGACTGAGGTCAGGCCACCCTCAGGCGGATCGACACGAACGTGAAGCGGTGTGCCGCGATCGGTGCGTGTGAAGGGAACGACTATGCACATCTCGCCCTTGCCGGAGGAGACCTGGTCGACGCTGACAATCAGAGCAGGGCGAATCCCACCCTGCTCATGGCCCACTACGGGATCCAGGCGTGCCTGCCAAACATCGCCCTGACGGCAGGCCGGGACTTCGGTCACCTACAGATCCTTCAACCCATCCAGCAACGTGCTGTCCCAGGCGCTCAGCTCTGAGCGGTAGGACGCCGCCTGCTCGGGATCGGCCATGATCCGCTCCATTGCGACCTCATGGTCGGCGAGAAGCTGATCATCCTCGGCCCTACGTACCAGTGAGTCGAGAAAATCGGGGGTGCTGAGCCCTCTATCATGACCGAGACGCTTCAGTCGTTCGCGAGTCTCGGGCAGCACTCGGATGGTTGCAGTCGCAGCCATGACATCTCCTTTTAGTGCGCAAAAACGTATACGTAGATGCTTATTCTAGCGCATACGGATGGTGATTGTTGCTGTTGGTGGGCCCGGCTTCAGAGCGATGCGGTGTGCCCCGTCGGCGTGGCTACGTGATGTGGCTGAGATCGCGCTCGGGCTCGATCCGCCAGCGCTCCGCCAACGCCGCCAGCTCGCCCGTGAGCGGCCAGCGGTCGGGTTGCGGCTCGCCTTCGAAGTCGGGGTTGGCGCCCTTCAGCGCCATGCAACCGGCGTTGTCGCCCTTCGCGCGCAGCGCCGCCACCTCGTCGTCGCTGAGGCGAGCCTCCGGGGTGGATCGCAGTGCCGCCAGCGCCGCCAGCTCCGCGCGCTTGTCCTCGATCGGACGGGGAGCGAATTGCGAGTCCTGTGTCGCCCCTCCCTCCCCACCCGAAGCTGCCGCCTCCTGCGAAGCTGCCGCCTCCTGAATCAGCGTGGGCGCCACGCAGCGTACGGGGGGGTGCGCGAGGGCCCACTGGCAGGCGAGCTGAAGCATCGTCAGCCCGTGGCGGGCGGCATAGGGGCGCATCCATTCGAGCGTCTCACGGCCCTCCTCCACCCAGCCCGCGGGCCGGAACTTGCGGTGGTCGTAGGCAGCGAACTCATGGCCTGGCAGCACGTCGTCGTGGAACAGCCCCCCGTAGTCCACCACGCGCGCGATCAGGCTCACACCGTGGGCGGCGGCGGCGTCGAGCACCAGCTTGCCCGGCCACGGCTCCAGCGGGCCGAAGATGATCATTGCCCAATCGATCGTCTCGTCGAAGCGCTCGACGCAGTCGATCAGGTCGAGCGTGAACCCGTTGGCGGGCCCCGGCGCCACGCCCAGCAGCCGCGTGAGCCCGGCCTCGCGGACGGCCCGCATCCCCTCCCACACCGCGGGGCTCGTGTACCCGGTGCGGTCGGGGTTGTGCAGCAGCAGCAGGTCGAAGCGCTCCACGCCGATGCGCTCCAGGCCGCGCTCGGTCGCCATCCGGATGTACGCCGCGTACTCGCTCTCCCCGCGCAGCCGCGGGTCGGTGAAGCGCGGAAAGCCTTTCGCGCCCTCGCGCGCGCCGGTGTAGAAGTCGTGCCCGATCGCCCCCACCAGGCAGTAGCTGTCGCGCTCGAGCCCGCGCAGCGTCTCGCCCAGCAGCCGGTCGGCTGCGCCCTCCCCGTACACGTCCGCGGTGATCACGGTGTCGATGCCGCCGCCGGGTCGCAGCAGCGTCTTCAGCCGCTCTTCCTCCACGGGCTCGCCGAAGTGCATGAAGCGTCCGCCGCTCCAGGTGCCGAGAGCTGTGGTCGTGGGGTCCATGTTGCCCCTCACTCTACGTCGTCCGCTACCCCCGGCCGAGCCCCCCCGCGGTGCGCGCCCGCAGCGCTGCTTCCAGGCGGGTGAGCGCGTGGCGGAGCGCCTGCTCGTCGGGTGTGGCCGGCGCGGCGCGGGCGGCGGCGCTCACGGCGGGGCGCAGCTGCTCCAGCTCGGCGATCCGCGGCGCGAGGTCGAGGCGGTCCTCCGCCGGCAGCTCCAGCAGGGCGGCGGTGTACGCCTGCTCGAGCTCGATCGCGGCGTGCGCGAGGCGGCCCTGGTCGAGATCCAGGTGGGCGCGCAGCGTGAGCTCCTCGCACAGCAGCGCCGCTTCGCGCGCGCCGAGCAGCGCGGCGAAACGCTCCTGCGGGCGCAGCGCCGCCGAGCGGCGTGTCCGGCGCTCGCTGAAGCGCAGCTCGCGCGCGTGCGCCCACTGCCCGTAGGCGACCTGCTCACCCTCGCCCCAACCCGCTCGCGTCGTCAGCGCCTGCGTGGGGGAGAGCTCGCGCACGTGGGGGTCGGCGGTGGCGATGCGGTGGGCGAATAGCAGGCGGTTGATGGTCACTGCGGCCAAGCGCGCCTCGCGCTCGGCGTCCAGCTGCGCCAGCCATGCGCGCGCCTGGTGCTCCGCCGACACCGACACGGGATCGATGACCGTCGCGCGGGTGCTCGGCACAGTTGTCGGCTCGGGCTCGGGCTCCACCGGGGGGCGCCGGCGCGCTCCCAGCCGCCCGCGCCGCGGGGTGGCGCCGACGGTTTCCAGGATCACCACGCGCTCGGGCTCCGCGTCCGCGCCCACGCGCAGCAGGTAGCGGCCGTCGGCCGGCCCCAGCTCCCACGGGAACTCCATCTGCACGAAGAGGAACAGGCGCTCGGCCACCCCGGCACCGTATCCTTTGCCAGATGTCCGATGCAGAATCAGCCAAGGGCCTGCGCGAGCGCATCGCCGGCGGCACGGAGGATCGCTTGGGCAAAGCGATCACTGAGCTGTTCGACAATCCGCTGCTGAACGGCGCGCTCGGACGCGCCTCCGACGCGCGCGAGAAGGCGGCTCAGGCGCAGGAGCTCGCGATGGGGGCGCTCAACCTGCCGTCGGCCGCTGACGTCGAACGGCTCACGCGCCGCCTGCGCTCGATCTCCCAGCGCCTGGAGGGGATCGAGGACGGCGTACACCGCCTCGGCCGCACGCTCTCCGGCCCCTCGATCGAGGCGCGCCTGGCGGCGATCGAGGAGCAGCTGCGGACGCTTTCAGGCAAGCTCGATGCCCGGCGACCCACCGCCCCACCGGCGGCCGCCGGCAACCGGACAGCGAGCGCACCGATGGACGGCAAACGGTCGGACGGCAAACCGACGGACGGCAAACGGTCTGCCGTCACCAAACGGTCGGCCGGCAAACGGCCGACCGCTGGCAAACCGACGGCCGCCAAACGGGCATCGGCAAAACGCCCTAAACCAGCGCGCTGACCGCCGCGCGGCCCATCGCCTCAGCGGCGGTGAGCAGCGTGTCGTCGTCGATGTGCTCCTGCTGTTCCCCGGGATCCCCGCCGAGCAGGTTTGACACTGTGAGTACACAAGCCACCGGGATGCCGGCGCGCGCGCCCACCGCGAACAGGGCGGCGGCCTCCATCTCGACGGCGACCGCCCCCGCCGCCCGCCACTCACGTTCGCGGTCGGGGTTGGGCTCGTAGAAGAGGTCGGTGCTCACGATGGTCGCTCCGGGGTGCGGGCTCCGCTCTGCAGGCGACTGCCTCTCGCTGCCCGCCGTCTGCGCTGCGTTCCTGTTGCCGTGTGTCCGTGCCACGCTCCCGTTGCCGTTCGCGGCCCTCGCCAGCGCGGCTGTCAGCGCCCGGTCGGCCGCGATCCGCGCGCCCGCCCCCAGGCTGCGGCTGGCGCCGTCTGTGGCGAGCGCCTCGTGCGCCACCACTAGGTCGCCGAGCGCAAGGCCCCCCGCCGGAGCCGGGTGACACTCGCCTCTGACCGATTCAGGAGACACTAGCTCCGCTCGCATCCCCGAATCGACCAGCATCTCCGTTGCGGCCAGCGCGCCGCACGTCCCCACGCGAATCGCGCGCTGCGCGCCGAGCGCGATCAGCTCGTGCAGCACGATCGCCGCCGAGGGCCCGCCCATGCCGGTGCTCTGGATCGTCAGCGGCTCCCCGTCGGCGATCGTCGGGCCGGTGTAGCCCCATAGGCCACGATGGTGGTTGAACATCAGCGGCCCGTCGATCAGCAGTTGCGCCAGCGCCAGCGCCCGCCCGGGGTCCCCGGGCAGCAGCACGCGCTCGGCCAGTTTGGCTGTGGGACGCAGGTGGATTGGCATGCGCGGGTGCATCCGCAGGGAGGTTAGCGCCACATCCCGGAGCCTGACTGGGGTCCGAGCCGGGAGTTGTGGCTAATTAGCTCGGCAAACTCCTAATAGCGCGAACGAGACGGCTAAAAAGGCAATCTGAATCTCCACACATATACGAAAAGGATTGACTTTCGCGCGCCGATCTGTTTAGAATAACTCGACCCGCGTGTAGAATGCGGGTCTTCCCCAAAGATCGAATTTGGGAGAGGAGGCCAGGAGTAGGTACCGCTGCGCAGCGCCACTAGTAGGTTGGCGAATGCCGGTTGGCGGGTGCAGTCTGTTTCGGGCGGAGCCGCATGGTAGGCGGCGGTAGATCTTTCCCCCGGTTGTTGCTAGTTGTTATCTAACCCTCACAGGAGGTTCATGCATATGCGCGCTGTTCAGGTTGACAAAAAGATCTTTCTGGGCATGCTGGTCACGCTCGCGTTGTTTGCTGGCGCTCTGTTCACCATTGCCCCGAAGGCATCTGCTGCCAAAAGCGAATGTCCAGCAAACTCTGTCTGCATTTGGGAAAAAGGCAGCTACTCGGGAACGTTCTCGCGGTGGGCCGAAACGAACAACGGTTGCCACAACCACGAATTCAATCTCACTTTTAAGTCCGGCTGGAACAACACCAACTTGAAAGTCACTTTCGGCGACTTCGGCTCCACCCCGCCGGGCGAGTCGTTCACCACTAGCGGACTCCCCTTCGAAGGAGCAATCTGCTGGTAGAGACTTTAGTCCGCTGACGCAGACGCATCGTTGTGGGAGGCCCCCCGCGGGGGGCCTCCCTTCTGCTCTCGGCCGCGCGCGAGCGCGAGCGTCTTGTTCGGTGCGTGTTGCGATTCGGTTGACGCACCGCTCGACCTCCTCGCACTGCGGCGATAGACCAGGCTGATTCACGCCCGTAGATGTGGCCCTAGACTGCTCGCCATGGCAACCCCCGAGGCGAGCACGCGCACGCTCACCCTCACGCAGGTCGCGGCCCGCGCAGGCGTCTCGCCGGGGACCGTGCGGCGCTGGGTCAAGGAGGGGCTGATCCCCCAGTACAACGGGGGCTGGAGCGCGCCCGCCGCGAGGCAGGTGGGGATCGTCGCGCGCCTGCGCGAGCGCGGCTACACGCTCGAGCAGATCCGCGAAGCGAGCGACAGCGGGCGCCTGGCGCTGGGGGATCTGGAGGACTTCCTCTCGGGCTCCGACGGTCGCCACACGCTCAGGCAGGCCGCGCGCGCGACCGGCCTGACGCCCGAGCTGATCGAGCGGATCTTCGTGGCGCTCGGCCTGAGCGCGCTGGCGGTGGAGGCGATGTCCGACGAGGACCTGGAGATGCTGAAGTACGTGGCGGCCGTGCTGGAGGCCGGCATGCCCGAGGTGGCATTCATCCAGATCGCCCGCGTCTACGGGCAGGCGCTCGCGCAGATCGCCGAAACCGAGGTGCGGCTGTTCCGCATGTACATCCACGAGCCGCTGATGCGCCAGGGCGTCTCGGGCCGCGAGATCGGCGAGCAGATGGACGGCATCGCGCGCGAGCTGGTGCCGTTCACCGCCCCGCTGATGAACTCCCTGCACGGTCGCTTCCTGGCGTACTTCGTCGAGCAGGAGGTGATCGGCCACATGGAGGCCGAAACGATCGACGCGCAGGAGCCCGAGGCGGGGCGCCTGCGGGTGGCGATCGCGTTCGCCGACCTGGCCGGCTACACCCGCCTCACCGAGGAGCATGGCGACGAGCACGCGGTGAGTGCGGTGGAGCGCTTCGTGGAAGAGGTCGAGCGCACGCTGCCGATCGACGCGCGCGTGCTCAAGACGCTCGGCGACGAGGTGATGATCGTCGCGGCCGACTCGGTTGCGCTCACGCGCTGGGCGGTGGGCTTCCAGGTCCGCGCCCCCGCGGGGGTGCCGCCGCCTCGCATCGGCGTCCACTACGGCGAGGCGCTCTACCGCGACGGGGACTACTACGGCCGCGAGGTCAACCTCGCCGCGCGCGTGGTGGCCCGCGCGGCGGGCGGTGAGGTGCTGGTGACGCGTGCCGTCGTCAACCTCGCCGAGGGCGTCGCGGCGCTCTCCTTCAAGCTGATCGGCGAGGTCGGCCTGAAGGGCTTCTCCGAGCCCACCGAGCTGTTTCTCGCCTCGGGGGGCTGAGTATAGCGATAGTATGTATAGGCAGCTGTAGTTCCTGAGTAGGTTGTTCAGCTCGTTCAGGCGAGCGATGGGTGGCTCGCGATCCGTGGCCTTGGTGATGAGCCCTCCCTTGGTTGGATGCTTGACAAACCGCTGGCAATACTGCCATCGTGAGTACATGTCAACGACGAAGGAAGAACGCCTCCAGATCCGCGTCGGCCCTGCCGACAAAGCCCTCCTTGAACGAGCGGCTGCCGCATCACATCTGAACATGTCGGCGTTCGTGGTCCATGCCGCGGCAGCGAAGGCTGAGGAGGTCCTCGCTGAGCGCTCACGCATTCGGCTCTCAGCTCAGGCTTCGGCCGCGTTCACCGAGGCGCTCGAACGGCCCGCCGAGGTTAACGACCGCCTCGCCAAGGCGCTGCGCCGCAAGCGCAAGTTCAGCTGGCTTGACTGAGCTCTGCCGCCCGGCGACGCGACACTCCAGGGCCTGCAATAGCGTCGGCCACCCGCCTGATGTCATCGGGTTATGCATCATCACGTTGTCATTGCAATAGCTATACGGTCCTCTCCCGGGCCGATCCACCACGAGGCGTGTTTGGATGACATTGCCCCACCTTGGTCGCCGATCGGGCATCCTCAGCGATCATGACCCCCGACGAAGTGCTCGACCGGGTGCGGGCGGGCGGCCTGCTGCCCTCTGGAGAGCGGGGCGGACATCGCGTTATCGCGATGCTCTCCGGTGGGCGCGACTCGGTGTGCCTGCTCGATCTGGCGGCGATCGTCTGCGGGGCGGAGCGCGTGCACGCGCTGCACGTCAACTACGGGCTGCGAGCGGAAGCCGACGAGGAGGAGCGCCACTGCCGCGCGCTGTGCGAGCGGCTGGGGGTGGAGCTGGAGGTCGTGCGCGCCGAGCGCCCCGCCGGGCCCGGCAACCTGCAGGCATGGGCGCGCGAGGTTCGCTACGGCGAGGCGCTGCGCCTTGCGCGTGAGCTGGACGCGCAGCCGGTGGACGGGCGGCAAGAGGGTGAGCGGCCGGTGGACGGGCGGCAAGGGGAGAAGCGGCCGGAGGGTGAGCGGCCGGGGAGCGGCGATGCCCGCGGCGAGACCCCGATCGCCACCGGCCACACCGCCACCGATCAGGTCGAGACGATCCTCTATCGCCTCGCCGCCTCGCCCGGCCGGCGCGCGCTGCTGGGGATGTCGCCGCGCGACGGTCGCCTCGTGCGCCCGCTGCTGGAGCTCACGCGCGAGCAGACCGCCGCCTACTGCCGCGCGCGCGGGCTGCCGTGGCGGGAGGACCCCAGCAACGACGACGAGCGGTACGCGCGTGCGCGCGTGCGCAACCGCCTGCTGCCGGCGCTCGACGCGGTGCACCCCGCGGCGCGGGAGAACGTGCTGCGCACCGCCCGGCTGCTGCGCGAGGAGGGGGTGGTGCTCGACGCGCTTGTCGATGCGGAGCTGGAACGCGACTTGGCCGCGCTGGCCGAAACGGGGGCCGATTGGGGAGACACTCGCTCCGCTTCGGCAGCCGGCCTGCACGGGCGCGGCGGCGAGCCGAGCGTCGCGATCGAACGGCTGCGGGATCTGCCGCCGGTGCTCGCGCGCCTGCTCGTGGTGCGCCTCGCCGAGGAGGCGGCCGGCGCGTACGTGCCGCAGGCCGGCGCCCGCGTGGGGGAGATCCTCGATCTCGCGGCGCGCGGCGGGCGCGCGGAGCTGCATGTCGGCGGGCTGGTGGCCGCCGTGATCGAGGGCGGCCGGCTGCGCATGGTGAGGCTGCCGCCGCGCTCCTGAGACCCAGCCCCTACACTCCCCGGCGTGGCTGTCATGCCCCCGGAGCGCGTCGCGCCCGTCCACCCGAGCGGCGCCTCCGCACGTCCAAGCGGTGCCTCCCCGGACCCTGGCGGCGCCTCCGCACGCCCGAGCGGCGCTCCCAATCACGCCGCCGAGGTCGGCGAGGTGCTGGTCGACGCCGAGCGGCTGCGGCTGCGCGTGGCCGAGCTGGCGCGGGAGATCACGCGCGACTATGCCGGCACCGCCCGCCCGTTGCTGCTGGTGGGGGTGCTGAAGGGCGCGATGTTCTTCCTCTCCGACCTGATGCGCCTGATCGAGATTCCCGTGGAGGTCGATTTCATGGCGGTCGCCTCCTACGGCTCGGCGACCGACTCCTCCGGGGTGGTGCGCATCCTCAAGGATCTCGACGCTGCGATCGATGACCGGGATGTGCTGATCGTCGAGGACATCGTGGACTCGGGGCTGACCCTGCAGTACCTGCTGCGCAACCTCGGCTCGCGCGATCCCCGCACGCTGGAGGTGTGCGCGCTGCTGATGAAGCCCGACCGCTCGAAGATCGGCCGCCGCAAAGCCGACCAGCCGCCCCGCTACGTCGGCTTCGAGATCCCCGACCGCTTCGTGATCGGCTACGGCCTCGACTACGCCGAGCGCCACCGCAACCTTCCCTTCGTGGCCGCGTTGGAGCTCTCGTGAGGCGTGCTCAGACCCCTGGGAACCCCGGAAAATCCGAACCTTCGTGGTACGCTAGTCGGCTGGTGGCGGTCTCGGAGGGTGGCGCAGTCGGCCGCAGGCTGACGGGCCGGGTCCCTCTTCTGGCAATCGGGCCAGCCGGCACCCCAACACCAACGATCTTGCTATGAGCCGTTTCTTCAAGAGCGCCGCGTTCCCGATCCTGATCGTGGTCGTGCTGGTGTTCTTCGTCATGAAACTCTTCCCGAGCGGCTCCAGCAACGGGCGTCAGCACTCCTACCAGACGCTTGTCTCCACGGAAATCCCGAAGGGCGAAGTCAAATCGGTCGAGTTCAAGACCAAGTCGAGCGCCCTGGAAGTCGAACTGAAGAACAAAGAAAAGTACGAAATCGGCTATGTCGACCAGGCCGCGCCCGAACTGTTTAAAAAGCTCGAAGCCGCAAACGTCCACTTCAACGTCGAAGCCAACAAGAGCAGCGTGATCCTGTCGCTGCTCGTCACGGTGCTGCCGATCCTGATCTTCGTCTTCATCTGGATCTTCCTGCTCAACCAGATCCAGGGCGGCGGCTCGAAGGTGATGTCGTTCGGCAAGTCCCGCGCCAAGCGGCTGTCGGCCGACTCCCCGAAGATCACCTTCCGCGACGTCGCCGGCGTGGACGAGGCGGTGGAGGAGCTGCACGAGATCAAGGAGTTCCTGGAGAACCCCAAGAAGTTCCAGGCGCTCGGCGCGCGCATCCCCACCGGCGTGCTGCTGTACGGGCCCCCGGGCACCGGCAAGACGCTGCTCGCCCGCGCCGTCGCCGGCGAGGCGGGCGTGCCGTTCTTCTCGATCTCCGGCTCGGACTTCGTGGAGATGTTCGTCGGCGTCGGCGCCTCGCGCGTGCGCGACCTGTTCGAGCAGGCCAAGCAGAACTCCCCTTGCATCATCTTCATGGACGAGATCGACGCCGTCGGCCGCCACCGCGGCGCGGGTCTCGGCGGCGGCCACGACGAGCGCGAGCAGACGCTCAACCAGCTGCTCGTCGAGATGGACGGGTTCGAGGCGAAGGACAACATCATCATGATCGCGGCCACCAACCGGCCCGACATCCTCGACCCCGCGCTGCTGCGCCCCGGGCGCTTCGACCGCCAGATCGCCGTCGACCGCCCCGATCGCAAGGGCCGCGCGAAGATCCTCGAAGTCCACACCCGCGGCAAGCCGCTGGCGAAGGTGATCGACATCGACGCGCTCGCCGGCCAGACCCCCGGTTTCACCGGCGCCGACCTGTCAAACCTGATCAACGAGGCCGCCCTGCTGTCGGCCCGCACGGGCAAGCGCGAAATCGGCCAGGAAGAGCTCGAGGAGGGGATCATGCGCGTGATCGCCGGCCCCGAGAAGAAGACGCGCGTGATGAGCGAGAAAGAGCGGCTGATCACCGCCTACCACGAGATGGGCCACGCGATCGTCGGCCACTACCTCGAGCACTCCGACCCGGTGCACAAGATCTCCGTGATCTCCCGCGGTCAGGCGCTCGGCTACACGATCTCGATGCCCCAGGAGGACCGCTTCCTCACGACCCGCGCGGAGCTCAACGACACGATGGCGATGACGCTCGGCGGGCGCGCCGCCGAGGAGATCGTGTTCGGCGAGATCACCACCGGCGCCTCCAACGACCTCGAGAAGGTGACCGCCACCGCCAAGCAGATGGTGATGCGCTTCGGCATGAGCGAGAAGCTCGGCCCGCGCGTCTTCGGCCACGACCACGGCCAGCCCTTCCTCGGGCGCGAGTTCTCCACCGAGCCCGACTACTCCGACGAGATCGCGCGCGAGATCGACGACGAGGTGCGGCGCATCATCGAGGCGGCCCACCAGCGCGCCCGTGACATCCTCACCGAGCACCGCCATCACCTCGGCTCGCTCTCGGAGACTCTCGTCAAGCGCGAGACGCTCGAGAAGGAGGAGTTCAACGCGCTGCTGGAGGGCAAGAGCGAGCAGGAAGTGTTCGGCGCCGAGGAGCCCCATACGCCCGAGCTGCCGCCCGCGCCGCCGGCGCCGGCGGAGCGTCCCGGCCGTGAAGTGCCGCGCCCGCTGCCGCGGCCCGGGCTGGCCGGTGGCACGGCGGACATGCGTGGGGCGGACCCCGAGCGCCCCGAGCTTGCCTGACGGCGTCTGGACGCCCCTCGTCAGGCAGGTGTTTTTGATCTGATCCGCCCGGGATGACCGAGATGAAGATGCCCTTCCGCCTGATGGGCGTGGTCAACGTGACGCCCGACTCGTTCTCCGACGGGGGACTGTTCCTCGACCCCCGCGCCGCGGTGGCGCACGGGCTGGAGCTGGTCGAGGAGGGGGCCGAGATCCTCGACGTGGGCGGGGAATCGACGCGACCCGGCGCCGAGCCGGTGGCCGCCGAGGAGGAGCTGCGGCGGGTGCTGCCGGTGGTGGAGGGGTTGGCGGAGGCGATGCCCGCCCACGCACCGAGCTCCGCCCGCCCCACCATCTCGATCGACACCGCCAAGGCCTCCGTCGCGCGCGCCGCGCTGGAGGCGGGCGCGACGCTCGTCAACGACGTGACCGCCCTGCGCGGCGACCCCGAGATGGCGGGCGTGGTGGCGCAGAGCGGCGCGCAGTGCTGCCTGATGCACATGCTCGGCGAGCCCCGCACGATGCAGCGCGAACCGCGCTACGGGGACGTCGTCGACGAGGTGAGGGCATTCCTCGAGCAGCGCCTGGCGTTTGCCGTGGGGGAGGGGGTCGCCGAGGAGCGCGTGCTGCTCGACCCCGGCATCGGCTTCGGCAAGACGCTCGAACACAACCTGCAGCTGCTGCGGCGCCTGGGCGAGCTCGCCGCGCTGGGCCGCCCGCTGGTGGTGGGCACCTCGCGCAAGAGCTTTCTCGGGCGGATCCTTGCGGGAGCCGGAGCAGAGGGCGAGCCGGCCGATGTGGCAGGCAGACTCCCGGGCACGATCGCCACGTGCGTGCTGGCCTACGAGCGCGGCGCGAGCGTGCTGCGCGTGCACGACGTCGCCCCTGTACGCGCCGCGCTCGAGGTGGCCGCTGCTACGTTGGGCGCGCGATGAGCGAGGACGCGATGAGCGAGAGCGACGCGGACGACGACCCCGACGACGATGAGGCGGCGGCGGGGGGGGAGGAGCCGGAGCGCTACGAAGACGAGGAGCTCGACGAGGACGAGCGCGAGAGCGCCGAGTCGGTGACGATCGAGATCACCGGACTGTCGCTCTACACCCACCACGGCGTGAGCGCGGCCGAGCGCGAGATCGGCCAGCGGCTGATGCTCGACCTGCGTCTGGAGATCGGCGAAACGGATGCCACCGTCACCGATCGCATCGAGGACACGGTCGACTACGGCGAGGTGTGCCAGCTCGTCGCGCTCGTCGCCCAGCAGCGCTCCCACCGCACGCTGGAGCGGCTGTGCAGCTCGATCGCCGATCGCCTGCTCGCCGACTACGAGCTCGAAGGGGTGTGGGTGAAGGCCACCAAGCCCGAGCCGCCGATCCCGCTCCCGGTCGCCGAAGTCTCCGTCGAGGTGTGGCGCGAGGCGGAGGAGTAGCCGCGCGGAGCGGACCGTGCGCAGGTTGACAGGAGGCAGACCGCCACTGCGCGCGGACTCACCTGGGACTTGACATTTATAAGGCCGCGCGCTACGCTGCGTCAACAGGCCGGTGGTCCCGCTGCTGGGAGCCCGGTGCACATAGGGTCTGGTTGGGGTCATGCCACTTTGTGGCTGGCTTCGAGCGCTCGCAGGGTTGCAGGTATGGGAGAGGGGCTGGATCGGAGCGATGAGGGAGTTGTTTGAGCGTGGTTTCTAGAGGGAGAAACGTGATGGGGGCTTGCGCCTTCCCGTTGGGGAGTGATGCTAGATGCGCCAGCTGGGCGCTGTCGCATCTCTCTCTCTCTCTCTCTCTCTTCGGCTAGCGGCCTAGCCGCTGAGGTTCCTCGTCGGGCGCGTTCGCGCCGCTTTTCGGTCCCCACGCGTGGGGTGGGTGTTTGATGCCCGCGCGCTGTGTTCGTGCGCATGGCCGGCTCGATGGTGGGGTGCAGTGATGCGCGTCCCGGGTGTTTTCATCGGATCGAGGGGCGTCGCTCCTCTTATTGGAGCAAGAGGAGGAGTTATGTGTGTGGGTGCTCGTCGGTTGCTGTCCGCGGGGCTGGTGTGGGTGTGCGCCGGCGTGGCTGTCGCGCTGTTGTTGCCCGGTGTCGCGCTCGCGACGCGTGGGCATGTGTTTGGTGGCTCTTTCGGTAAGGAAGGTGCGGGCGGGGGAGAGTTCAAGGAACCGTCGGCGGTGGCGGTCAACGAAGCGACGGGGGATGTGTATGTCGTCGACCGGGGCAACCTCCGCGTGGAGCGGTTCAGCTTCGATGCGGCGACGAAGCGGTATGTGTATGAGGGGCAGTTTAACGGCGGTGGGACGTATGAAGATCTCGAAGCGGCGGAAACCGTAAAAAAAACCACTCCGGCCGGCGAAGGTGGCCGCCTCGACGAAGAACCCACCGGCGTGTTCTCGAAGCCCGAAGGGATCGCGGTCGATAACTCGTGTGTGGAGCAGAGGTTGAGCGAACCTGCGTGCAAGGCGAGCGATCCGTCGGACGGCGATGTGTACGTCGAAAACATATATCCGAATGTGGTGGATAAGTTCTCTCCCTCGGGGGAATATCTCGGGCAGATCACAGCCAAGACGGCGGGGCTAGGATCCTTCACCCTTGAAAAAGGCGTAGCAGTTGATTCCACTGGCAGGGTTTGGCTACTGGCACTTGTATCCGGGAGCGAAGGTCGTCTGTACCCGTTCACCAATGCAAGCGAAAATGCGCTTGGGGGATCTTTTATAGAAAAAGGACCCCATACGGGGTTTGGTGGAGAACAGCGCGGGCTTGCGATTGGCTCCAACGGAGATTTCTATATAAGAAACGAACACAGCACCTTCGTCTCGGAAGGGGGTGATGTTTTCGAGGTGAACTCTAAAGGCGCTACGGTGAGCGAAGATGTGGGTGGACCGGGAGTCTCGGCGGTGGCCTTTTTCGGTTTCGCTGTGGAAGCGGGTGGCGATGTGTACGTGGACGAAGGCAACGCGGTGGTTCGCGCTCACGCGGGTGAAGCGGCAGAAGCCGAACGTTTCGGCGCTGGGTATCTGGCAGTCCACGGTTGCGAAGGTAAAACGGCGCTTGAACTCAAAAAAGAATATACGCTTGGTGGGGAAGAAGAACGGTGTAGGGGTGGTATCGCTGTGGACTCGGCGGCGGGGCATGTGTATGTCAGCGATCCTCCTGCCGGGACGGTGCAGGTCTTTGAAGAAGAAGCGCCCACTGTTCCGGGGGTGCAGAGCGAGTCGCTCGCCGAAGCGACGGATGAAAGCGCGACGTTCGCCGCGGAAATCGACCCGCACAGCCTGGCTGGCGAAGCCGCGACAGAGTACTCTTTTGAATACGGCGCGTGTGGCTCGGTGGCGGTGTGCGCGACGAGCCCGTACACGCAGACGGTGGGGTCGGGCACGTTGACGGCGAGTTTCGAAGTGGAAGGTGTGCGCGCGCACGTGCTCGGTCTGTCCGCGGAAACGGCATATCACTTCCGGGTCGTGGCGCACAACGGGCTGGGTGAGGAGGTTGGTGCGGAAGAGGTCTTTACGACGCGTGGTGGTGGTGGGTTCGCGTTGCCGGATGGCAGGCAGTGGGAGATGGTTTCGCCAGCGGCGCTGGATGGTTCGGTGATCGAACCGCTCAACAGCACCTTCGACAACGGTTCGGCGATCCAGGCGTCCGCGAATGGTGACGCGATCGCGTATGTCGCTGGTGCGCCGACGGAAGCCGATCCGAGTGGGCTCTCGTTGTTCACGCAGATTTTCTCCACGCGTGGTGCTGGCGGGGGGTGGTCTTCGCGAGATCTCTCGGTCCCGCATGGGGAAAGCACGGAAGTGTCGACTCATGGGCAGGAGTATCGGTTCTTCTCTGATGATCTGTCGCGGGGCGCGGTGCAGCCGGTGGGGTTGTTCACGCCGTGCCGGGACGCGCAGGGCGCTGCGCAGCCGTGTATCTCTGCGGAGGCCTCTGAACAGACACCGTTTGTGGACGAACTCGCTGGTGGGGCGTTCGTGCCGTTGGTGAGTGGTTGTCCGGCGGTGGGAGCGTGTGAAGCGAGTGTCGCCGGGCATGCCGATGTGCCGTCGGGCACGGTGTTCGGCGAAGACAGCGCGAATGGTGGAGGAGAGTGTCCGCCGTTGTGCGGGCCGCACCTCCTGGATGCCTCGCCGGACTTGAGCCATATCGTGTTCGAATCCCAGGTGCCGCTGGTCGAAGGCTCAGGGGCGGGGCAGGGGGAAAGGGAACCGGGGCTGTATGAGTGGGCGGGTGGGCGTCTGGCGAATGTCGCTATAGGCGTACTCGGGTCCTGGAGGAGCTACGCTCCTTATAGCCGGGGTGCGGTTTCGGCGGATGGTTCGCGGGTGTTCTTCACTGAGGGTCATCTGTTTGTGCGTGTGAATCCGATGCAGCCGCAGAGCCCGGTCGCGGGCGGTGTGTGTACGGTGGCTGGGGATGCGTGCACGGTCCAGGTGGATGTGCCGGAAGCGGGGTGCGCGGGCTGTGGCGGCGGGCAGGCGGCGCCGCTCTTTCAGCTCGCGACGCCGGGGGGCTCGACGGTCTTCTTCACCGACCCGCAGAAGCTGACGGCCGATGGTGAGGCCTACCCCGAAAACCCCAAAGGTGTAGGTGATCTGTATGAGTGTGAATTGCAAGGGGATGCCTGCACGCTGCGGGATCTGACGCCGTCGGGGGGGGTACACGATGAGGTGCTCGGGGCTGGCGGCGAAGGTTGCGAAGGGGGCTCGGGCGGCTGTTACGTGTACTTCACGGCGAAAGGGGCGCTCGCGGCGGGCGCGAAAGACGATACGTGCGGAATTGAAGATCCCGCCATCAAGTTGGGTACTCTCGGGAGGCAATCGTGCAATTTGTATGTGCGGCACTACAACGGCCGGGAATGGGAACCGATCAAGCTCGTCGCGGTTCTCTCGGGCGCTGACGACTCGGACTGGGAAACCAACCAGATACCGCACCTGACGTCGCGTGTCTCGCCGAATGGGAGGTGGCTTGCGTTCATGTCGCGGCGTTCGCTGACCGGGTATGACAATCGCGATGCGGTGAGCGGCGAACCTGACCAGGAGGTGTATCTGTATGACGGGGAAACTGGGCGGTTGTCGTGCGCGTCGTGCGACCCGACCGGCGCGCGTCCGCTCGGCGTGCGGTTCGACGTTTCCCCGACCAATGAAACAGAGCAGAACATGCCGTTGGCGGGTGACGGCACCACCTGGAGAGGGGAAATGTGGGTCGCGGCGAGTGTGCCGGGATGGAACGAATACGGAGACGGGAAGAGCGTGTATCAGTCGCGGTATCTCTCGAACAGCGGCCGGTTGTTCTTCGACAGCCATGACGGACTGGTACCGAAGGATGTCGATGGGGCTGGCGATGTGTATGAGTATGAGCCCGAAGGTATCGGTGATTGCGGTCCCGGCGCGGGGGATGGTGCGGTGGTCTTCAAGGCGGGTGGCGCGTTTGCCGGGGAAGACGGGAGTGGGGCCGAAGGCGCCGGGTGTGTCGGGTTGATCTCCTCCGGGAACGGGAGCGAAGAAGCGGCGTTCTTGGATGCCAGCGAAACGGGAGGGGATGTGTTCTTTCTCTCGATCTCGCAGCTCTCGCCGTTGGATGTGGAAGGTGGACGGACGTTGTATGACGCGCAGGAATGCACGGCGAGCGTGCCCTGTGCGGCGCCGCCGCCGGCGGTGTCGCCGCCGTGTGTGACGGAAGCGTCGTGTAAAGCGGCGCCGTCGCCGCAGCCGGAGATCTTCGGGTCGCCCGCGAGCGCGACGTTCAGCGGCCCGGGCGATCTCGTCTCCTCGCCGGTGGTGCCGGTGGCGGCGAAGAAGGTCAAGAGCGCGGCGCAGGTTCGTCGTGAACGGTTGACGCGGGCGTTGCGGGTCTGCGCGCGGGAGCGCTCTCGCCGTCGGCGGGCAGCGTGCGAGCGGCAGGCGCGGGGACGCTACGGTGCGCTGCGGGCGCGCAAGGGACCTGGCAACGGAAGGAGGGCCGGTTAGATGCGGCGCGTGAGGATGACGGTGGTCGTGTGGTTGGCAGGTGTCGCACTGGCGGGTGTAGTGTCCGTATCGGCGTCAGCGGAAGGTCTGATGCCGTGGTTTCATTTGGCGTCGGTTGATCGTCCGGGGAACCTGGGGCCGTCGACGGCGGCGGCGAGTGAGGTGCAGGAAGTGACGACGGGCTCGGGGGCGGTGTTCGAATTGAATGTCGGCGGCCAGGAAATCGGCTATTTTGAAACGGCGCCGTATCCGTTCGGGGGGGCCGTTCCGCGTGCGAGCGCTGCAAATGTGCAGGCGGCGTTGGAAGGGGTGTATGGGTCGGGGAATGTGCAGGTCAGTGGCCCGGAAAGCGCGCTGGTGGTGCGCAGCGTCGGCGAAGATGCCTATGAAGCCGTGAGGCAGTTGAAAGTCGGGGTGATCGAAACCGGGTCAGCGAGCGCGCGGGTCGTGACCAGCGCGGTGTTCAAGGGCTCCGAGCTGGCGGTGACCGCGACGAACGTGGGCGATGCGACCGCGGAAGCGGGGAGCGACCCGCTGCGGATCGTCGACCGGCTGCCGAAAGGTTTGCGGGCGCTGTTCGCGCATGGCAACACGCTGGTCAACAGCCAGGAATTTGGTGCGGTGCGGTGTTTGGTGCAGGAAGCGGGGCAGCTCGTGGAATGTGTGCTGGGCGGCAGCTACGAGCTCGAAGGGCGAGAAGTCCCCAAGAAAGTCCTGATGTTTCATCAGGTGGAAGTCGTGGTTGGTGTTGAAGTGGAAGGCGCGGTCTCGGGCGAGCTCAACGAAGTGAGCGTCTCAGGGGCGGGCGCGCCGTCGGCGAGGAGCACGCACGCGATCGTCGTGAGTGGCTCTCCGACCCAGTTCGGCGCGGAAGCGTTCGAACAGGATGCTGAAGAAGTGGGTGGGGTGCCCGATCAGCAGGCGGGGTCGCACCCGTTTCAGTACACCACGACCGTGAACCTGAACGAGGCGCTCGGCCCCGACGGGGGGGCGCCCGGTAAGGAAGTAGCGAAGCCCGCTGGGTTGGTGAAGGATCTGACGTTCAAGCTGCCGGCGGGGCTGATCGGCAACCCGACGGCGATCCCGCGGTGCCCTCTGAACGCGTTCGTCGCCGAACAGAAATGCGCGGCGGACACGATCATCGGGTACACGTCGGTCACGTTCCACGAGGGGGAGATCGGCGGCCAGTCCGGGCTCGTCACGTCGCCGGTGCCGGTCTACAACCTGGAACCAGCGGTCGGCGAAGCAGCGCGGTTCGCGTTCTCGCCAGGTGCACCCGTTTACCTGAGCGCCAGCGTGAGCAACAGCGAAGACTACAGGGTCACGGTGCACGTGACGAACATCCCGCAGGGGATCGGGTTCATGAACACGACGCTCACGCTATGGGGTGTCCCCGGGGACACCAGGCACGACAAAGAGCGCAGCCTGCAGTGCATCAACGCGGCCGCAGGGTTGGCAGCGGAAAGCACGTGTCCGCCGGCGGGGATCGTCAACCCACCGCCGTTCCTGATCCTGCCGACATCGTGCACCAGCGAACTGCAGAGCGTCGTCGAAGGCGACAGCTGGCAGCACGCGGGCACCTTCAAAGAGCTCGGGACCTCGCTGATGCCCGCTCTCGGCGGATGCTCCAGCCTCCCGTTCAGCGGCGAAATCGAGGTATCGCCGGATGAGCAGGCGGCGAGCACCCCGAGCGGGTTGAGCGTCGATGTCAAGGTGCCCCAGCAGGACGCGCTGAACGCGACCGGCCTAGCGCCCTCCTCGTTGCGTGACATTACGGTCGTGCTCCCCGAAGGGATTGCACTGAACGCGGCTGCCGCGGATGGTCTGCAGGCGTGCAGCGAAGAACAGGTCGGGCTGGACAACGGCCTGGAAGTGGCGTGCCCGAACGCGTCGAAGGTCGCGACGGTCACGATCCACACGCCGCTGCTGCCGAACCCGTTGAAGGGCTTCGCGTATCTCGCGCAGCCTCAGAACTTCCCCGGGTCCCCGCAGGAGAACCCCTTCCAGTCGCTCGTCGCGATCTACGTCGTCGCTAAGGACCCGGTCTCTGGTGTGATCGTCAAGCTCGCGGGTCAGATCACGCTGAGTCCGTCGGGGCAGATCACGACGACGTTCACGAACAACCCGCAGCTTCCCTTCGAA